>NZ_BCNS01000110.1 GCF_001528745.1 Marinobacterium profundum
TGGCACTGTTGCCGTCCCCATCATCAGCGCCAGAATAGGCTGAAGGGAGAGCGGCAGGGCCTTGAGGATCGGCGGCCGGCCGTAGAAGTCGAACAGGGAGGTACTGCGGTTGCGCGTGGTCATGGCGAGAGCCCCAGGAAGGTCATTGTGATCGAGCGTCTAGGAGGCTGTCCGAGAATGCTGGCCGTAGCGAGAGCCGACTGATTTGAGTGGGTTTTTGCGGTGTTTTAAGGCGAATAGTGGTTCTATTTAACGCAAAACAGCACAAAAAACAGCCAAACTCAGGTGGCTCGCAGTAGGTTGAGTATTGTCGGACAGCCTCCTAGGGCCTTCCTGTCGCTTATGCACCTCAGTCGATCAGTTTGAGCCCGGACGGCAGTTTTTCGCCGAAGATAAGCTGAGTTTCGGCATCATTAAGTTCACGGGCCTCGGCCACCAGCTCGACCCAGAGCGCAGGGGCTTTGGCATCCTGCAGTTTTGCGATCACCCTTTGCCGGTCTTCCGGCTCCAGATCGCGGCTGCGATCACCGCTCATGCGCGCCAGCATCACGGCGGCAAAGGCGATCTGCTGGTTTTTCTTCCAGTCCTCTTTCAACAGCCGTTGCAGCCAGGTATTCGCCACGTCCGCCGGGATAACGCTATGGGCACTGCGGTGAAACAGCACCCGCGCACCTATACGCCCCAACGCCCACCAGCTGGTTGCAGGTTCACCTTTTTTCTCCAGCCGTTTGAGCAGCCAGTTGCCGATCTGGATTTTAGTGTCCACCGGCAGGCGCTCAAGCCCAGCCACCAGCTGTACCATATCGTCATAGGCGCGGGTCTGGAGTTCGGCCAGCAACTTGCGGTTGCGCAGCACCGCAGGATCAAGGTAACGGGCCATGTCATCGAACAGCTGCTGTTGCTGCTGCTGATCCAGGCCACCGGCGGCGCGGCGCCAGAACACCCACCAGTTGCTCCAGGCCGGGTTGCCCTTGTCGAACTGCAGGCCCTGGTCATACAGCTGCCAGGCCTGCTGAATACGCCAGTCATCCAGCGGGTAACCGAACCCCGGCCGCAGGCCGTAACCAGCCAGATTAAACCAGACGCGTTCGTGGGCTTCGGAGCGACGACGCTTGCTCTGGCCTTCAAGCACAGTATCAAACAGGGCGCGCAGCAGCGCCGTGCTCCAGCCGTCGCGCTTGCCGAGCAACTTGTCCAGATCGTTGCGCAGGGTTTTGACCGCCTTGGGATCGAACTGCTTGTTACTCTGGCCGAATACGCCCTCGATCAGCGCCTTTGCCGCCTCAAAGCCCGCCGGCAGCTCGGCCAGCGCGCTCTTGCCAGCACGCTTGCGTGCAAGGTCGCGTCTGATCTGGAATTCGACATTCCAGCGCTGGCGACTGTCGGCCAGGGCGACGCACTCTATCTTCAAGGTGCCAACCTCGGTCAGGCGTGTAACCAGTTCGACTTCGACCTCGTCGACCGCCTGAGCCCCCGCGGTTTTGTCGTTCTCAAGTGCTGCCATCAGCGGCGGCAGATCAACGAAGCTGTCATCCGCAAGCCAGACCAGCTCGCCCGCTTTAAATGCGCTATCGGCACTGGACGAGAGCAGGTGAAAGCGTACAGGTTGGCCAAGGCGCAGCGCAAATCGACGCTCGCTGAGCACAATTTCCTGCCCCTCTTCGGCGCCCCTGGGCAACAGACAGACGCCCTGAGGCGCCTCGTCAGCGCCATCCTGGGTGCCGTCGAGGCGCAGAAAATAACTGCGTGCCGAACCGCCACCAATGCGCAGCGTCGCGCCGCGCCGCGCCAGGCCATAAGCCACGGAACCGCAGGCCACCGCCAGATCAGGCTGACTGTTATGCAGCTGCTGCACGGCCTCACCACGCCACAGATTCAGCGTTTCGAGCAACCGCGTGCTGATGGCCTCGCTGTTAAAAACACCGCCGTTAAAGAGCACGGCATCGGGCACCGCCGCTGCATTAACATCACTCAGCCCCAGGGCATCGCGACAGGCCGAGTCGTGGCGCCCCAGAAACTCGGCGATATGCTTGCTGATGGCGGCGTCCGCCGCATAGGGCAACCCAAACTCCACTACAGCGTTGCGCCGCTGCTGCGGCCGGGCGCTGAAATCTTCGACAGGAAAAAAGCCATCAAGGGCAATCGCGCGTACTTCGTCCCGGCTCAGCTCGCAGCTTTTGGCACCGCCAATCAGGGAGGCGCCGGCACCCAGTACCGTCACGGCGGCGCTGTCGGGGGCATTTTCCTGCAGCAGGCGTTCCTTGGCCTTGCGGGTCTGCTGGATCAGCTGCGACAGGCTGGCGGCGCGCAGCTTCTTGCCACCGCGGCTAATGCGCTGCTCGGCCCTATGGGCCAGCGTCAGATCGATATTGTCGCCGCCCAGCATCAGGTGGTCCCCCACCCCGACCCGGTCCAGTGTCAGCGCACCCTCTTTTACCGCCACCTTGATCAGGCTGAGATCGGTGGTGCCACCGCCGACATCACACACCAGCAGCAGGCGCACCTTTTCCAGCAGCGTAACCGCCTGCTGCTGATTCTGCGCGTGCCAGTCGTAACAGGCCGCCTGGGGTTCCTCCACCAGCAGTACGTCTGGCAGGCCCGCCAGTGTCGCGGCCTCGACTGTCAGCGCCCGCGCCCCTTCGTCGAAGGACGCCGGCACAGTGATAACAACCTCCTGCTGCTCCAGCAGATCAGTGGGATATTCATGGTTCCAGGCCTGGCGGACATGGCTCAGGTAACTGGCACTGGCCAGTACCGGTGAAACCCGCGCCACGCCCTCGGCCGCCGCCCAGGGCAGAATGGCCGCACTCTGATCGACCTGGGTATGGGACAGCCAGCTCTTGGCACTGCTGACCAGCCGACCTTCCACCCTTGAACCCAGCTCCCGCGCCCACTCCCCCACTACGACCTGACCCAACTCGCCCGGCAATGCCGGTTTGGGCCAGGGCAGCAACAGGTCTTCGGCCACCAGTTCACCCTCGGTGGGGTGGTAACGAAACGACGGCAACAGTGGCTTTTTCGCCACCTCTCCGGGTGCCACCAGCTGTTCGATTTCGAAGATCGCAGAGCGCGCCGCTGCGGCACCCTGGCTGATATCCGCAAACGCCACTGCTGTGTGGGTGGTACCAAGGTCAATGCCAACGATAAAGCGGGGAGACTGCATCCGTGTGATTACCCTTCCCTTACATCCAGTTCAACCTGCCAGCGCTGACCACCGTCAAGCGCTATAGCTTCCAGGCGCAGGGTGCCAAGTTCCGTGACCCTTGAGGCTACAGACACTGCGACCACCTCTCCTGGCTTGCGCCCTTCCACCGGCAGCTCCGCCTGCACCTCGGGCAGCTCTTCCAGTTCCTGCGGCTCCCAGTACTCCAGCAGCATGCCGGCGTCGTCGTCACGCCTGGTGGTGGAACCAAAGAAGCGAAAACGCACCGGCGCCCCCACAACCAGACCAAACTCCAGCCCAGGCACACTCACTTCAGTACCCTCTTCCATGCCAAAGGGTGCCACGCAAAGCGCCTGCAACGGCGGTTCCATACCCGGAATGGCCGGCATCGAGCTCTCGATACCCACGTAGAAGGCGCTGGCGATACCGCCACGAATACGTACGCCCTGGCCACGGCGTACCGCACCGTAATAGGCCGAACCACGCGCCACTGCCAGATCCAGATCCAGCCCCGGCAGCAAGGTCGCCCTGGGGGCAGCGGCGTCATCCAGCCAGCTGTTGATAATGCCCATCATGCGATCGGCCAGCAGTGGCGCCTTGAGCACACCGCCGTTGAACAACACCCGGGTGGGGCGGATAAAGTCGTCGCTCTGTTCAGCGGTGTCTACCGCCTCGAACAGCTCATCGGCCGCAGCGTGCTGACGACTCAGGAAAGCCGCCAGATGGCGCGAGATACCGGCATCCTGTGCATAGGGCAAGCCCATGCGGGTCAGGGCACTGCGGGTCTGCTGTGCCGGGTGCTCAGCGATAGACACCTGGGGGAAAAATCCGTCCACCAGTGTCTGCTGCACTTCTTCCTGGGTCAGTTCGGTACGCAGGGTGCCACCGAGCAATTTGGAGCCACGGCTCGGCACTGATATGGCAACCGAGGCAAGCTCGGGGTCAGCCAGCAGCGCTTCCTTGGCATCGCGGCACGCCTGGGTAATGCCCAGAACCTGCCAGGGCTGCAGCTGAGTGCCCTGCTGGGCCAGCTTCGCCTTGAGGCGATAGGCCAGCGCCAGATCCATGTTGTCACCGCCGAGCAGAATATGATCCCCCACCGCCACGCGGTTCAGCACCAGGTTGCCGTCGTCTTCGGTCACCGCCACCAGGGAAAAGTCAGAAGTACCCCCACCGACATCCACTACCAGAATGATATCGCCCACGCCCACCTGATCGCGCCAGCTACCGTTGCTGGCTTCAATCCAGCTGTAGACTGCCGCCTGGGGCTCTTCGAGCAAGGTCAGGTTTTTGAAACCGACCTTGCTGGCAGCCTTGGCGGTCAACTCCCGGGCGGCCGGGTCGAAGGACGCAGGTACGGTAAGAGTGACATCCTGCTCGCTCAGCGGCGTCTCTGGATACCAGTAGTCCCAGGCCTCGCGCAGGTGCTCAAGGTAGAGACCTGTGGCATCCAGCGGCGATACGCGTGGCACTTCTTCCGGGCTGTTCAGCGGCAGGAAGGCGGAATGGCGATCGACATCACCGTGGCACAGCCAGCTCTTGGCGCTGGCGACCAGCCGGATCGACGTCTTGCTGCCCAGTTCCCGCGCCAGGGTACCCACGATCACCGGTGCCTGCGCCCAGGGCAGGCGAATCTCGTCGACGGACAGTTCGGACTCATGGGCCTGATACAGAAAGGATGGCAGCTGCCATTTCTCATCTATGGTGCCGGGGGCCGTGAGCTGCGGAATTGGCATAACTTCGATACGCGGCGCGGCATCGGGCTCCGCCGCAGCGGACTGCAGATCGGCATAGGACAGCACACAGTGGGTGGTGCCAAGGTCGATACCTACGGCATAGCGGCTGCCACCTGAATTCTGTTCAGTAGTCATAGTTCAACCTCTGCCGGAGCAATAACACGGGTATCATGACCGGACGCCAGCTTGGGCAATTTAACCTCGGTCACTTTCCAGCCACGGTGCACCAGGGTGCCGGTAAAAGGCGCCGTACCCACAACATTGCCAGTCAGGCGCACTTCCTGGGCATTAAAGCCTTCGGCCAGGGTAACGCGAGTCTCTTCGTCCTCAGTACGCACCGGCTCCAGCGTAAAGTAGCTGTTCAGCGCTTTCTGGCTGCCTTCATGCACCACGCGGGCGGCGGCGCCAATATCGGCATCGGAGAAGCTGCCAAGATCTTCACGCACGAAATCCACAAAGCGCGCTTCCTGCTGCAACAGGGACAGCAGCTGCAACGCCGTATCCGGGGTTATTTCCTTCAGCTGTACCGCCGCCTGAACCACGGGCTTGCTCTGCACCGGCGCCTGGGGCGCGGGTGTAACTTCGGCCCTGGGTGCGACCACAGGCGCAGCAGCCTGCTCTGTACCTGAATCCGCAGCGCCTCCGCTGGTGCCCTTCGCCAGCCACAGAAGCAGTAATATCAATGCCAGCACCGCAAGGCCAAGGTGCCCCGCATCCAGAGTGGTCGGCATCATTGTCAGATTAAAAGTCATTCCAAGCTCCTGTTAATGTTCAAATCCCGGGCACCGAGGGCGCACATTGTACCCAAACAGACTCAATGCGTTGAGATTTGATTATCAATCACCTATGCGGCCACTATTATGACGGCCATAGTCAGACTCACCCAAGCCGCGCCATCGCCTGAAAAAGGCAGCAAAACGCAGGCCAGCGGGGCCTGCAATGCCAAAGCAAGCCCGAAAGGAGCCCGCCAGAGTGGTATCTGGGTAACTGATCTGCGACACCCGGCTCGCCAGCGCCTGTCAGACACTGGCGAAACAATGCACCCTGATGGGTCAAGATGCCCAAATAGCTGCGCTGCTATAGCCTCTCGCCAACATTCAGCGCAAAGCGAGCTCTCGCTAAACGGATCGATTTCATCCGGGTATACCCAACCCTTGTTTCCAGCCGCAAGCCAGGGATAATGAGCCTCCGCCCTCACACCCTGAAATGCTGCCTGCCATGCGTCTGGATAAATTTGTCTGTAAAAGTACCGCCTTGACCAGAAGCGAAGCCACCCAGGCTATCAATGCTGGGGAGCTGAGCGTCAATGGCAGCATTGTTCTGGACGCCGCCACTCAGGTGCATGAAAACAACAGCATCAGCCTCAATGGCCAGATTCTGAAGGCGCGGGGCTTTCGCTATATTCTGTTTCACAAACCTGCTGATACCATTTGTTCGAATGTGGATGAAGTCTATCCATCCGTCTTCAAGCATATAGACGTTGATAACCCCGCAGAGCTGCATGTGGCCGGGCGCCTGGATGCCGATACTACCGGGTTGGTGCTGGTCACCGACGATGGCCGCTGGTCCTTCGAGATCATCCGGCCAGACAAGGCCTGCAGCAAGGTGTACCGCGTGGGGCTGACCTACCCCATTGCCGATGATGTTGTCCAAAGATTTGCCGATGGCCTGCAGTTACAGGGCGAACAGAAGCTGACCCGACCTGCGGTGCTGGAATTGGTAACCCCAAAGGAAGTGCTGCTGACCATCACCGAAGGCAGATTCCACCAGGTAAAGCGCATGTTTGCCGCCGTGGGCAATCGCGTGCTGTCGTTACATCGTGAAAGAATCGGCCAGATAGGCCTGGATGTTGCCGTGGGGCAATGGCGCTACCTTAGCGCCGACGAAATAAGCTCCTTTGGGTAAACGCGGCCGTTGAAATACTGCGCCCAGCCCCGAACGGAGTACACCCACCCAGTAGGATGTGGTGCAGCGAAGCGAAACCCATCAGTCGATGGCGCATTGTTGGGTTACGCCCATCGTTGGGTTAGGCCCCTTCGGGCCTGCACCCAACCTACATACCGATACAGCCACTGTATCGGCGCCGATTTTCCGCCTACTCCAACACCTGCACGCCCTGTAATTCCTGCAACTCCTCACCCAGTTCCAGGTTGGCCCGCTCCACCAGCTCGGCCGGCAGCTCTTTTTGTACCGAGACCCCCAGGTCCTTGAACTCCGACGCCTGCTTGATCAGGTTCGCCTTGCCGCTGTAGAGCTGGCCAAAGGCCTTGTCGTAGCTGGCCCGGGCGCGGTCGAGCTGATTGCCGACCCCCTGCATGCTGGTCAGAAAGCCATTAAGCTTGCTGTAGAACTTTTCCGCCCGGCTCGCCAGCTCCGCGGTGTGCTTGTTCTGATCTTCAAAGCGCCACAGCTGGCGCACTATATTCAGGCTGGTAAGCAGGGTGGTCGGGGTGGCCACCAGTACGTTGCGCTCGATGGCGCGCTGAAACAGGGTGTCATCGTACTTCAGCGCCTCGACATAGGCGGACTCGATGGGAATAAACATGACCACCACTTCCGGTGAATTCAGCCCTGGCAGCTTGAAGTAATCCCGATCGGCCAGCTCGGAGATGCGATCGCCCACGGCCTGGGCATGGGCAGCAATTGCCTGGTTGCGCACCAGGTCAGAGTCGGCGTTGACGTACTCGGTGTAAGCCAGCAGCGATGTCTTGGCGTCGATAATCAGATGCTTGTTCTGGGGCAGATAAACGATGGCATCGGGGCGCTGCCGGCCCTCTTCGGTGTTGAAGCTGACTTCGCGTCTGTAATCGATGCCAAGGCGCAGGCCTGAGTTATCCAGCACGTTCTCCAGCATCAGCTCACCCCAGTTGCCCTGCACCTTCTTCTGCCCGCGCAGCGCAGTGGTCAGCTTGTCGGCCTGATCAGTGATTTCCCGGTTGAGCTTTTGCATGTTCTGCAACTCGGTGCGCAGCTGCACGCGTTGTTCTGCATCCCGGGCGTGGATATCCTCCACCTTGGCCTTGAAGCCCTTCATCTCGGTATGCAGCGGACTTAGCAGATTGCTGATGCTTTCCTGGTTCAGCTCCTTGAAGGCCTTGCCCTTGCGCTCCAGTATTTCGCTGGCCAGGTGCTCAAATTCCTTTTTCAGCGACTCACGACTGTCCTGCAGCAACTTGAGCTGCTCGGCGAAGTTCTTCTGTTTTTCATCCAGCGAGGTTTTAAGCTCGCTGTGCTGATTAGACAAGTCACCATAGCGTGCCTCCAGCGCTTTGAGCTCTGCCTTGGCCTCTTCCCACCAGCGCTGGTAGTTATCCTGCGCCTGCTGTTTTTCCTCCTGCGAAGACTTCAGCTCACTGTGCTGATTCGACAGCTGACCGTAGTGCGCCTCCAGCGCTTTGAGCTCCGCCTTGGCCTCTTCCCACCAGCGCTGATAATTTTCCTGCGCCTGCTGTTTTTCCTGCACCTGGATCTGGGCGCCCTTGAGTGCTTCCCGCGCCTGGTGCTCGGACTGTCGCAGCTGGCCGATCTCCGCTTTTTGCTCAGCGCTGATCCGCTCCTGAGTCGCCATCTGTTTCAGGGCACTGTCGCGCTCCGACTCCAGCCTCACGGCGTCCATGTCCCGCGCCGCCTTGGCCTGGGTCAAGGCGGCCAGCGCGGTCTGCTGTTCGCTCTGCACCCGCTGCACGCGGGCAAGCTCGGCCTGCGCCATTTCCAGATCCCTGTGCAGCTGCTGAGTGTCACCCTGGGCACGCCAGTGGGCGAGGGCCCAAGCGGCGATAAACGCCAAGATCGGCAGAACAATAGTGAGGATCGCCGTGGTTTCCATGTGGTGACTCCATTCTTGCGGGCGGGCGCAACTGACTGAGGGCGCTTGATTTTTGGGCAAAAGCGACTTTAGCGAAGGCTTTGGCCTGTAGCATGAAATACTACCTGCCTTTGAAGCAAAGGCTATAGATGCATGCCATTAGGCGGCACTTTACACAGTTTTCCCAGTGCTCAGCATCGCCCGGGCAGGGCCATCATCGCCACCAGCCCCCACTGCCTCAATAATCGCCGTTCGTAGCCAGCACTCTGCGGGCGATGCCGCGCTGCGACTCTGCCAGTGTATCGCCACATCAAAGGGCGCCACCTTGAAGGGCAGTTCGTACACTTTAAGCGGCACGCTTGCCGCAAAGGTGCAGGCGATCTGATACGGCAGCACCACCATCAGATCGCTGCCCTGCAACAAAGCCGGCAGAATGGAAAAATGCGGCACGACCAAACTGATCTTGCGGCGGATCCCCAGTGAGTCCAGTACGTCCTCAGCCATCCCATGACCGGAAAATCGGGGAATTACGGCATGACGCTGACGGAGAAATTCATCCAGCGTCAAGTTATCCGGGGAAGGCGCGTAACGCTCATTGATTACACAAACATAGCGTTCGGCAACAATAAACTGCCGCTCAATACCCGGTGTGCTGAGCGGGCGGCTGCAGATTGCGGCGCTGACCTTGCCCGTTATCAGCCACTCATCGACCTTGTCGATCTCCAGCGGCACCACTTCCAGCTCGACGCCCGGCGCCTGGGCATGCAAGTGTCTAAGTATCACCGGCAACAGCGCCATCTCCCCCAAATCCGTCATTGCCAGGCGAAATCGCTGCTCCGACAGTGCCGGATCGAAGTGTCGACGGCTACTGATAGCCCCATCAATCTGGATTAATGATTGCTGAAAAGTGACATACAGCTGCTCGGCAATCACCGTCGGCTCCATCCCCTCACGCGTGCGCACAAAGAGCCGGTCCGCACACAACTCCCGCAAACGTGCCAGCGAGTAACTCACCGTTGGCTGGGTGACATACAACTGCTCGGCGGTAAGGGTCACACTGCGCGTTTCATACAGTTTGACCAAAGTGCGTATCAGGTTGAGATCAAATCGGGCCATTAATAGATACCATCTATTTTAATAAGAAATACTATCAATTTGATCTATTTTAACAGGCTCGCTAGTTTAGGTACCAGAATTGATATCCCGGAGATACACACATGGCTACCGTTCATTCTGCCACCTACGACTTACTGCGCAGCCAGGGACTGACCACCGTCTTCGGTAACCCAGGTTCCAACGAACTGCCTTTTCTGCGCAACTTTCCGGAAGACTTTAACTATGTTCTGGGGCTGCATGAAGGTGTAGTACTCGGTATGGCGGATGGCTTTGCCCTTGCCAGCGGCAAAGCGACCCTGGTCAATTTGCACGCCGCAGCCGGTACCGGCAATGCCATGGGGGCGCTGACCAACGCCTGGTATTCCCACTCTCCACTGGTGCTGACCGCAGGCCAGCAGGCACGCGCCATGGTGGGCGTAGAATCAATGCTGACTAACGTCGACGCCGTGCAACTGCCCCGCCCACTGGTGAAATGGAGCTACGAGCCGGCCTGCGCCGAAGATGTGCCACGCGCCCTGAGTCAGGCGATTCATACCGCCAACCTGCCGGCTCGCGGACCTGTGTATCTCTCCATTCCCCATGACGACTGGGCACGCGAAGTCAGTGACGACTCGGCACTGTTAGTAGAAAGGGAAGTCTGCAGTAACGGACTGCCCTCAGCCCAACAGCTTGCTCGACTGGCTGGGCGTCTTAATGGCGCGAAAAACCCGGTACTGGTACTGGGGCCGGATGTCGATGCTTATCAGGCCAACGCGCTGGCCGTTACCCTGGCAGAGCGCCTGTGCATGCCTGCCTGGGTTGCACCTTCGGCGTCGCGGTGCCCGTTCCCGACCCGCCACCCATCATTCCGCGGCGTACTTCCGGCGGCAATTGCGGGGATTTCGGCGCAGCTGGAGGGGCATGACCTGATTCTGGTTGTTGGCGCACCGGTATTCCGCTATCACCAGTACGCCCCGGGTACCTACCTGCCCGCAGGCGCCCAATTGATTCATTTAACCTGCGATGCTCAGGAAGCAGCCCGCGCTCCCATGGGCGATGCCTGGATCGGCGACATTCATGCCATGCTGGAGTCGCTTCTCCCCCTGGTTGACCAGCAGCAGCGGCCGCAGCCAAAGGCCCTGCCCAGCCCACAGCCGGTTTCTCAGCCTGAGCCCCAAGCAAGTGGCGCCGACTGGATGGCACCGCAGACTCTGTTTGATCTGATCAATGCCCTGGCGCCCGAGGATGCCATTTACGTCAAGGAGTCCACCTCCACTGTCAGCGCTTTCTGGCAGCGTGTCGAAATGCGCCACCCTGGCAGCTACTACTTCCCCGCCGCAGGCGGCCTTGGCTTTGGCCTGCCCGCTGCGGTAGGCGTGCAACTGGCACAGCCCGGTCGACGCGTGATAGGCATCATCGGCGACGGCTCAGCCAACTATGCCATCTCCGCTCTGTGGAGTGCCGCCCAGTACCGCGTCCCGGTCATTTTTATCATTCTGAAAAACGGTACTTACGCTGCACTGCGCTGGTTTTCGCGCTTGCTGGCTGCCGAAAACTCCCCCGGGCTGGATGTTCCGGGGCTGGATTTTTGCGCCCTGGCCAGGGGCTACGGTGTTCGAGCGCTCGAGGCCAGCTCGCCTGAAGCATTCACAACAGCGTTTTCACAGGCCCTTGGCATGCAGGAACCGGTGCTGATCGAAGTCGCCACCACCACCATCGAGCCATAGCACACCAATAGATCTCACTAAATCACCCATCCTGTCCAACAACAAAAGCAAGGATAACAGCATGAAGAAGCTCCTTTCCCGCTACCTGCTCGCCGCCTCCATCACGGGCCTGAGCATCACCGCCACGGCCGATACCACGTTGCGTCTGGCGCACCTGTGGCCGGCGACCTCAGCCGTACAAAAAGAAATTTTCGAAACTTGGGCACAAAGCGTACAGGAGGCTTCGGCCGGCGAACTGCAGGTGGAGATTTACCCCTCGCAGACGTTAAGCAAGTCCAACAAGGCCTACGATGCCGTGGTCAACGGCATCGCTGATATCAGCGTGACACTGCAGGGGTATACCGCAGGCCGCTTCCCGCTGTCGGAAATCGTGCAGCTACCGGGCGTTGCCCACAATGCTCCCCAGGGCGCCTGTATTCTTCAGTCGTTATACGATAACGGGGCCATTGCGCAGGAATACAGCGATACCCATGTCCTCTTTATGTTCACCACGGGTCCTGGCTACCTGCATACACGCGACACCGATATCCAGTCACCCAAAGACCTGGAAGGCTTGCGCATACGCCGCCCCAGCGAAGTGGCTGGCGAGATGCTGAGCAGCATGGGAGCCCAGCCTGTTGGCATGCCGGCACCCGAAATCTACTCCGCCATGCAGCGTGGCGTGGTCGACGGTCTTAGCTTCCCCTGGGAGGCCATGAAGGTTTTCCGCATCAACGAGCTGGCAAACTATCACATGCAGGTGCCCTACTACACCGGCATCATAGTGGCGACCATGAACAAGGGGGTTTACCAGAGCCTGTCGCCCGAAATGAAGACGGTTATCGATAACAACAGTGGTATGAAATGGGCCATGACCGCCGGCAATGTCTTCAATCGACTGGATGAAGAAGGCCGTCAGGAAGCCATTGACCTTGGGCACACCATTCGCGTGATGGACGATCCGCTAAACGATGCGCAATGGTCAGTACCGCTCAAGCAGGGCACCAAAAATTACCTGAACACACTGCAGCAGCGGGGCCTTGAAACAGCCCAGGATGTATACCAGTCCGCACTGGACCTGCGCCAAAGCTGCGCAAGCTGACACCTGATCCAGACCGCAACCATAATAACCAAGCCCAATTGCGAGGATGTCATGAATAAATTGTCACTGCTGATCGCCGGCCAACACTGCCAGGCACAGGACAACGCCACTTTCGTGCGCCATAACCCGTTTAACGGTGAAGCCACAACCCTGGCCGCTGCCGCCAGTGTGGCTGACGCCAAAGCTGCGGCCGATGCCGCCTCAGCGGCCTTCCCTGCCTGGTCAAGCACCAGCCCGGGGGTGCGCCGAACCAAGCTGCTAAAAGCTGCCGATCTGATGGAAGCTCACCAGGCTGAATTCATCGAGGCTATGGTCGCCGAAACCGGTGCTACCCCCGGCTGGGCCGGGTTCAATGTCATGATCGCAGCCTCAGTACTGCGCGAGGCGGCGTCGCTGACGACCCAGATCGGCGGCGATATAATCCCTTCCAACGTGCCCGACAACCTGGCCATGGGCATTCGTGTTCCCTGTGGCGTGGTGCTGGGAATCGCCCCCTGGAACGCGCCCATCATTCTGGGTACCCGTGCCATCGCCACCCCGCTGGCCTGCGGCAACACTGTGATACTGAAAGCCTCAGAGCAATGCCCAGCAACCCACCTGCTGATCGGCGAGGTGCTAAACAAGGCGGGCCTGGGTGACGGGATCGTCAATGTCATTACCAACGCGCCGGAACAGGCAGCCGAGGTAGTCGAAGCACTGATTGAACATCCGGCGATACGGCGCATTAACTTTACCGGTTCTACCCAGGTGGGCCGCATTATTGCGGAAAAAGCCGCACGTCTGCTGAAACCGGTGCTGCTGGAATTGGGCGGCAAGGCTCCACTGCTGGTCCTGGAGGATGCGGACCTGGATGCCGCCGTTGATGCCGCCGCCTTTGGCGCTTTTTTCAATCAGGGCCAGATCTGCATGTCGACCGAGCGCCTGATAGTCATAGACACCGTGGCTGATGCCTTTGCGGAAAAGTTGGCGAAAAAAGCCCGCTCCCTCAAGGCGGGTGATCCGAACGACACAACAAACATGCTCGGTACCCTGGTCAGCCAGGAAGCAGGCCTCAAACTCAATGCCCTGCTGGACGATGCCCTTGGCAAGGGCGGGCGCCTGCTGTCAGGCGGCAAGGCGGATGGCGTGATAATGCAAGCAACACTGATTGACGGCGTGCAGGAGCATATGCGGCTGTACCGTGAAGAGTCATTTGGTCCAATGCTCGCGCTGATCCGCGTCAAGGACGAAGCCGAGGCGATTCGGGTGGCCAATGACAGCGACTATGGACTTTCGGCTGCGGTGTTCAGCCAGAACATCGCCCGTGCCATGAAAGTTGCCGGCCAGATCGAATCGGGCATCTGTCATATCAACGGGCCCACCGTGCATGATGAACCCCAAATGCCCTTTGGCGGCGTCAAATCCAGTGGTTACGGCCGCTTTGGTGGCAAGGCCGGGATTGAGGAATTCACCGAACTGCGCTGGATGACGGTACAACTCGGACCCCGTCATTATCCTATCTGACCTTCTGCGCTTAGCCTCCAGCACATACCGGTGGCCTGATCGCCGCCGGTATCCTCCGTTCGACCTCAAGCAACCCTTTTGTCAGAACTCTCCTGCACATCCAGCGACATTTAACACAGCGAATGCAAAAAGCGATCACTGCAACCGGTCGCTTGGCATAGAATAGTACCCGCCCCGGCATCAAAGATGCAGCATCACAATGGCCGGGCGCCCAATTTGCCACACTAATAATGTTCAGCCGTCACAGGGAAGCTGCATGAGTACGCCGGGATACGGATATCTGCTGCAAAATCAAAAGGGTTTGCTGGGCATTGCCTTGCTGGCTGTGTTCTCCGGTAACTTGGGGCAAAGCTTTTTTATCGGTTTGTTTCAGGCTCCACTGGCTGAAAAGCTCGGCCTGAGCGCCGGTGAATTTGGCAGCGCCTATGCGGCTGTTACCCTCTGCGCCGGCTTCCTGGTGCTCAATATAGGTCCGACCCTGGACTGGATTCCTCCCAGACGCTTTGCCCTGATGGTGCTGGCTGGCATGACCAGCGGAATCCTGCTGCTAACATTGTCGCCCTGGTTTCTGCCGGCGTTGCTGGGGCTGGGGCTGGTACGCCTTTGTGGCCAGGGACTTTTTACGCACCTGGGCAATACGCTGGCCGGGCGCGAATTCACCATCGCCCGCGGCAGGGCCCTGGGGCTGGTGAGTCTGGGTGTGCCCATGGGGGAAATGCTGCTGCCGCCGCTGGTGGCGCTGGTACTGCTGGTGCTTGGCTGGCAGGCGCTCTGGTGGAGCTTTATCGGCGTCCTGCTGCTGGTCTGGCTGATGCTAATGACGCTGCTGCCCTGGCCCAGCGCCCCGGCAGCTCGGCCTGATCGCAGCCAGAGTGACAAGGGTCCCAGACCCCTGCGCGAGCGGCGTTTCTGGCGAATGCTACCGCTGCTGATGACGCTGCCCATCACCATGACCGGCATTTTCATCTACCAGGCCCAGATGACCAGCGACTTTGGCGCCTCCCTCGCCACCTATGCCCTGGCCCTGACCGCCATGGGCGCAGCACGACTGCCAGGGGCACTGCTGGCGGGGCGCTGGGTGGATCAGATAGGCCCGCAGCGTATCGCCCGGCTCTATATTCTGCCCTTTGCGCTGGCGCTGGTACTCGCGCTGCTGGTCGGCGGCGATCTGGGCATCTGGCTGCTGCTGATTGGCGGCGGCCTGACCATGGGCATGCAGGAACCTGTGGTCAACAGCCTGCTGGTCAGCCTCTGGGGCGGCGAAAACCTCGGCCGCGTGCGCTCCACCCTCAGTGCCTGCATGGTCTTCGCCACCGGTATCGCTCCGGCGCTGCTGGGCTTTCTAATCGACTGGGATATCAGCTTTCAGCGCATACTCCTGGGGGCCCTCGTCGGTCTCGTACTCGCCTGGCTGCTGTCTCTGAAAACTCTGGCTGAGCCTGGCTGTACCCCGCCCGGTTGAACCCTCGCCGCACTGCAGATGTGGCTGCGGCACCTTAACCTGTAGGGAGCCAATGAGCTTCAGGCGAATTGCATCGCGGCGGCGAGACCCAAGTCAATAGCGCTATCGCTGCGCGATGCTTGTCGGAATTCGCAAGCTCACTCCAACCTGCAAAAGCGGCTATCTGGTCTGGACCGGCCAAAACGCTCTGGCTTTTCGGGTTGACACCTTTTAGCCTTGTCTCATTTTTACCGACCGAGCTTCCACGCATGGCAACATTCGGCCACACCTGGTGGGGCGAGCAATGGCTCAGCGCCTTCAATGGTATCGATGATACTAACCGACTGCCCCGCGGCCGACGCTATGCCGCCAACGGCTCAGTGCTGCGCATTGAGATCCAGGGCACCCGCGTGGATGCGAGGGTACGGGGCAGCCAGCGCACACCCTACAGAGTTGCCATCAGCCTGGATGCCTTTGACGCGACACAACGCCAGCAACTGCTAGCGGCGATCAGTGATGACCCTGCGATACTGTCTCGGCTGCTGAACCGGCAATTGCCGCACCAGGTGCTGGATATTGCCAGCGCGCTCGATATTCAGCTGTTTCCCAGGCGCTGGCATGATATCAGGGCCAACTGCTCATGCCCGGACTGGGCCGTGCCCTGCAAGCATATCGCCGCCGTGATTTACCTGATTGCCAATGAAATCGACAAGAACCCCTTCCGGGTGTTTGAGCTTCACGGGCTGGATCTGGCCGCGGAGCTGGAAGCCCGAGTGGGCATGCGCCTGGAAACCCTGGAGGCATTACCCACACCGCTAACATTCTGGGCTCAGGCACCGGTTGTTGAGGGCTGGTCACCGGCCGAGATCAGTCAGTTTGACGCCATCGACCTGACCGGAATACCGCCGTTGCAGGACAAGCTCCTGACCATACTGTCCGGCAAGCCCCTGTTTTACCCGAAAGATTTTCGCGCCACCCTCGCCAGCCAATACAAGCGCACGGCCCGCGAAGCCAGCCGCTTTGACGACGAAGCTCAGGAACCCTGGATGGCGGCGGATCAGTTGCGGGGGCTAACATTCATCATTGATGAAAACGGCCACTTCCTGCACGCGCTCAACCACAACGATGAGACCCAGCGCCCAACGGCCACCGCACCCGATACGATAGATACATCGCTGGATACCTGGCTGCAGCGTCTGAATGCCGTGCCGCCGGGTCTTGAACCCTATCTGGCCCACCCGCTGTTGCTCTGGCGCCTGCTGCTACGCGTCGCACTGAAGCTGATTGAACAGCGTGCCTATGTTCCGGCGGTGCTGAATAATAGTGCTGATGAGACCCTGATACACTGGCGCCCCGCCACCAGCAGCGCCCCGGTGCAGGCGCTGATGACGGCTCTGCAGGCGCTTTGCCCACCCAACCTGGTACTGCTGCAGCACAAGCCCAAAGGGCGCCGCGCCGCTATACAGTTATATGGCGATACACAGACACAGATTCAGGCGGCACTGCAGCTGATCCTTTCCCATTTTATAGCCCGGGGTTATAGCCCAGCGTCGGCGACTGCCGCCTGCGAGCCCATCGAGCAGCTGTTTTTCGGCGGTAAAGCGCAACGATTCGAGCGCTTTGAAAGCGCCGAAGCCCCCCGCGTTATCCGCCACTGGCTCAACCGCCTGTCCCTGAACGAGCGCAGCCACAAGCTGTTCCTGCAGGTTGAAGAGCGCCTCGATGATCGCCTCAGTGTGGATATCCGCATTGAGCAGCGCAGCAACGGCGCTCAGCCCACGGCGACCGCTGCGGACGGTCCTCTGCAATCTCTGGACAGCCTGCTGGCCGCGCCTGAGTTGTCGCAAACCCGTATACAGGTACTGGCCGACCTTGCGGTACTGGCAGACTACCTGCCGCAGATCGAGCAGCTTTACCGCCAGCAGGGTCGGCTTGCCGAGCTCGATTTCAGCCTGGCGGAATTCACCCCCATCTTCCGCCAGACCCTGCCAGCGCTGCGCATGCTCGGCATTCAGGTTATTTTGCCCAAGGCCCTGCGCGATCTGGCCCAGCCTCGCCTCAGCCTGGCGCTGTCCGGCGAGGGTACCGAAGCCGCCGTCAACTATCTGAATCTGGATCAGCTATTGCAGTTCGACTGGCAGATCGCCATCGGTGATCAGCGCCTGGCGGTGAGTGAATTCCGGCAGCTGGTGCAGGCCTCCTCCGGCATAGTGCGGCTGCTGGATCAGTATGTATTGGTCGACGATACCGAACTGCAGCGTCTGATGACCCGCCTGGATGCGCTGCCCGAATCGCTGTCGCGTTTCGAGCTGCTAAAGGCCGGGCTGGCCGAAGAACTGGATGATACCCGGGTGGACCTGGTGGGCGGTGCCCAGTCACTGTTTGATCAACTACTGCAGCGCCAACCCGCCCCGCTACCCGCAGGCCTTAATGCAAGCCTGCGCCCCTACCAGCTGCGCGGATATGAATGGCTGGTGCAAAACGCACGCATCGGCTTTGGCTCGCTGCTCGCCGATGATATGGGCCTGGGCAAGACGCTGCAGGTCATCGCCGCCCTGCTGTATCTGAAGGAGACCGGCCAGCTCGACAGCCGCAAGGCACTGGTGGTGGCGCCTACGTCCCTGCTAACCAACTGGAGCCGCGAGATCACGCGCTTTGCCCCCGGATTGCGCGTGCAGATTTACCACGGCGGTGCGCGCAGCCTGGCACTGGCTGAACACGATATTATCCTCACCAGTTATGGTCTGGTGCGTACAGACGCCAAGGCGCTGGGCAAGCACGACTGGCGCGCACTGGTGATTGATGAAGCCCAGAACATCAAGAACCCGGGCAGCGCCCAGACCAAGGCCATCAAGAAAATACGGGCGGATATCCGCATCGGCATGAGCGGCACCCCGGTGGAAAACCGGCTGCTGGAATACTGGAGCCTGTTCGACTTCAGTAATCGCGGTTATCTGGGCACCCAAAAGCATTTTCAGGCCGAGTTCGCCAACCCGATTGAGCGCGATCGCGATCAGGGCCGGCTGGAGCGTTTTCGCAAAATTACCGCGCCCTTTATTCTGCGGCGGCTTAAAAGCGATAAACAGATTATCAGCGACCTGCCGGACAAGATCGAAAGCAACCGCTACTGCGCCCTCAGCACCCAACAGGCGGCCCTGTACCAGAGCACCCTGGATGCGATCATGCAAGATCTGCAGGCCAGCGAGGGGATCGAGCGGCGCGGCATTATTTTCAAGCTGCTTAATGCCCTGAAGCAAATCTGCAACAGCCCGGCGCAGTTCCTCAGCCAGGACCAGGCCCTAGTGGAAGACTCCGGCAAGCTGGCGGCCTTTATGGAAATCATGACCGAGCTGGATGGCTCCGGCGAGAAGGCGCTGATTTTCACCCAGTACACACGCATGGGCGACCTTTTGGCCGACAGCCTGCGCCGGCAATTCGGCTGGGAAGTCCCCTTCCTGCACGGCGGGCTATCCCGCAAGCAGCGTGACGAGATGGTCGAAAGCTTTCAGAACGAGCGCGGTGTGCGCGCCATGATCCTGTCACTCAAGGCCGGCGGCACCGGTCTCAACCTCACCGCCGCCAGCCAGGTTATCCATTACGATCTGTGGTGGAACCCGGCCGTGGAAGCCCAGGCCACAGACCGTGCCTATCGTATCGGCCAGCAGCGCAAAGTACTGGTACACCGCCTGATCACGGAAAACACCTTCGAGGAAAAAATCGACGCCATGATCCAGAGCAAAAAAGAACTGGCGGATCTCAGCGTCGCCAGCGGCGAACAATGGATCACCGAGCTATCGGATCAGCAACTGCGCGAGCTGATCTCCCTATAGGAGGCTGGGATTAACAACCTCGGCAGGCAGGCATAACCACCATCAATCTTCACAATTCAGGGCAGCCCCCGGTAGAATTCACCGTCCAACCCAGCACATGAGCGCAGCCATTCAGACCATGAACATAGAAATACTGCACGCACACCCCGACAACGCCGCAGCCGACATTCCTGCGATGCAGCGGCACTTTAACCAACTGCGCAAAAAGCTGGCGAAGGAAGAAAAAAAACAGCAAAAATTTGTTCAGGAGTTGGACGCGCTCTGTCACACCTATGCTGAGCAGGTGGTGCCTGAGATGAAAAACAATCATGGGATACTAAAACTCCTCATGCATCGGCTGATCGATTTCTCTACGCGCAAGAGTCTCAGTCAATGGCACCGGGAAGAACTGGAGGCCTGGATCCATCAGCTACTGGCACAGGTTGCCGAATACGACCCCATCGAAGCCACAGCCATTGCCGAACTCTACATGGATAGCCAGTATGAGGCGTTTGGCAAGCGAACACAGGTTCCTGACCCCGGTGAGTTCGATGAATTCGATCCGTTTGGCCCCGATGAGCCTTTCACCAGCGGGGCATCGGAACAGACATATCAAACGGCACCGGATAACGAGACGCAGTCAGATTTTTTCGGCTTTGACGACATTCCGGACTCTGATTCACAGAAAAATTCCCGCTATTTCGATGATTTCGACGCTGATCCGCCGGTACAACCGGCTGCAGCAGTGCTCGACGAAAAATGGTTCAAACAGTTGTTTCGCCGCGCCGCTCAGGCCCTGCATCCAGACAGGGAGCGCGATCCCGCGCGGCGATTACAAAAGGAGCAGCTGATGACGGAGTTGCTGCATGCACGTGACAACAACGACATGATGACCGTCATGACGCTGTATCAGCAGCACGTCAACGATGACAGCCTGCAGATTCCGGAATCCGCCTTCGAGGCCCTGTGTGCGTCCTTGCAAAATCAGATACAAGGGCTGCAGCAAGAGAAAATGATTTACATCTATTCAGATCCACACCGGGCCCGTGTACATGATCTTCTCTATGCCGGCACCCGCAAGAAACAGCAGCAAAACCTCAGAGAGGTGCTGGAAGCGATCCAGCTGATAGGACAGCAGATCCCGGAAATCATCGATGAGCTACGCAACATGAATGACCTGAAGCGCGAACTGCGTAACCGGCAGGAAGAGCGCTATTATTTCATGACCGAGCAGATGGTAGATTTTTACTGATTCGCATTGCGGCACTGCCCCGTCGATGCGAATCTGCAAGGCGCCGGTATATTGCTGCGCTTTCCCCCCACTGCTGCGGGGGTAACGTCTGCTATCCCAATTCAGGCGTTAGCCCTGTAGTATGCGCCCCTTCTCAGCAGCCCCGAGTCCGGCCAAAGCAGCCATGAATATTGACACCCTGCCCGAGCAGCCCGCCAGCGCTGCGGCGCCGACCTCCGCACTGCAGAAACGCTTTGACCGCCTGCGCAAGAACCTGGAACGCGAAGAGAAAAGGCGCCAGAAGCTCGTGCGCGAGCTGGATGAACTCGGTCATATTTATGCCAAGCAGGTGTTGCCGCGACTGAAAAACAATCACCGCATGCTGAAAACCCTGCTGCAACGCCTGATCGACTTTTCAGAACGTAAAAACCTGCGCCAGGGCCACCGCGAGACTCTGGAAGCCTGGGTGTACGAACTGCTGGAACAGGTCGCGCTATACGACCGCAAGGAAGCCGCCGCCATCGCCCAGCAGTACATGCGCACCCAGCTGGAAATCTTTGGTACCTCGAGTCATATCCCGCAGCCGCACTCGACCCAGGCAGACGCCGAGGCAAATGATGACGATAGCCATCATGCAGCCCCTGAATCGGACAAAAGCAAAGCCACAGACCACGCAACGCCTGAGGATGATGCAGCCGAACCCGGTGCTAGCGACGATGCAGCAGAGCGCCAAGACACGGAGCAGGTTCCAGCCGTGGATGACAAATGGCTCCGGCAGCTGTTCAGACGTGCCGCCCAGGCGCTGCATCCAGACCGGGAGCAAGACCCTGCACAGCGGGAGCACAAGGAGCAGCTGATGACCGAGCTGCTGAACGCACGTGACAACAACGACATGATGGCTGTCATGACGCTGTACCAGCAGCACGTGGCAACAGACGCGCTGCAGATTCCGGAATCCGCCTTCGAGGCACTGTGCCTTTCGGTGCAGGCGCAAATTCAGCGCGTACAGCTGGAAAAAAACGACTACATACAATCAGATCCGCAGCGCGCCTTCGTGCACTATCACCTCTACGCTGACAGCCGCCGCAAACAGGTACAAAACCTCGATCGCCTGCTGGATCGCATCCGCCTGATGCGCCTGCAGATCCCCGGCGTCCTCGACGAACTGCGTACCCTCAAGGATCTGAAACGCGAACTGCAGTACCGCCAGCAAGATGGTTATTAACCCCAGCAAGACAGCACATGGCCCCAGATCAGTTTTCTATTAGCGGCGTACTGATCTCGTTCTCTGTGTGGCCGCTGCTGGGGTTCTCTTTCCCGCGGTAGTTTCCACAGCCCCAAAAGGTTCCAAAGCGCCCCGACCTTTGGGCCATATCAGCACCGCACAACGGGCACAGCGGCACCCAAGCGCTACAACTGTCATCAATACAGACTTTGAAACGCCCCGATTTTTTCATGGCCAGGCCGCACTCAGGACAGCCTTTCTCGCGATGGTCACAACGCGGGTAATTACTGCAGCCAAAAAAATCACCGAATGTGCTACGCCTGGCCACCATAGATCCCGTTTCACAGCGACTGCACTTGATTGCCTCGTACAACCGCTGTGCCAGGGAGGTTTCAAACTCATTGAGCTCTATGGGGTATTGATCCCGCTGTAGCTCAATAACAAATTTCGACGCCGTCACCATATCACACACCAGAAAAACCCGGTGGCGGGCACGGGTCAGAGACACATAAAACAGCCGCCGCTCTTCTGCAAATTCATAGGGTTCTGCCGCTGGCAGTAATGCTTCAAGCAGCGGATGTGTCAGTTTCTCGGACGGAAAGCCATGCTTGCCAGATTCCAGCCCCAGGATAATCACATAGTCAGCCTCCTTGCCCTTGGCGGCATGAAGGCTCAGCGCTTCAATATTGAGCTTTGGCCAGTCCCGATTTAGCGCCCTTAATGCAGTGCTATCGGGCAGCCGAAACCAGAAACGTGCCAGCAGATAGACGCTACTGCCGGGTTTGGCATGCTGGGCCAGCTCACGCAGGACATCCTCTAGCGCACGCCAGGGCTGCGCAGGATCCCGACTACGGCGCATAAGCGACACCGCAGGCTGGTTAACCTGCTCGTGAGCTTTTAATTGTTTTGGCACCTGCGCCGGGTTCCGCATCACAAAGCGTGACGCCACCTCACCAATGCTGCTGTTAAAGCGAAAGGTTTTGTCCAGCACAGTGGTCGCGCCGGGCCCAAAGTAATGATTGAACCCGGACGTCAGGCCGACATCGCTGCCGGAAAAACGGTAGATGGCCTGCCAGTCATCACCCACACAAAACAGCGAGCAGTCGCTGTGAGCCTCGTGCAGAGCCTTGACCAGCCGCGCCCTGGGCTCCGAGATATCCTGAAATTCATCCACCAGAATAAAACGCCAGCGCGGCTTGAAACGGCCATCCTGTACATAGGCAAGAGCGCGGCCGATCATGTCATCAAAATCAATTTCATCCCGCGAACTCAGCAAATCCTGATAAAGTTCCAGCACCGGTTGCAGCAACGTCATCGCCGCCTGCAGCTGTTTGCGCTCAGCCGAGCCCGCAATGATCTGCTGCAGTTTGGCGGCATTAAAACAGCCATTTTTGTAACGCCCCAGCAACTGGCTTAACAGCTCGGAAAAACGGCTGATAGCGCCGAATTCACGCAGAGTTTCCAGCACTGCCGCATCAGGCAAGGGGGAAAATGCCACCTGCTGCGCTTCCAGCTTGGCCTGCAGGTTTTCTAGCAACCGACCCTCGCGACGCTCGTAGTGGAAAGTTTCGATCATCGTGGTCTGATGGGTTTCGTGCAGTTCACGCTTCCACTGCATGGACGCAAGGTACTGCTCCCGGTCAATATAGGGTGCTGTATTACCCTGGCGATCAATACCAAAGTGTTCGATATAAATCCCATAATCGGGCAGGTAAAAATCGGGCTGATAGGTACGAAAATCAGGACTTTTAGTTTGGGCTTCATGGTAAATATCTTCGTATACGTAGCCTACCCCCATGCGAAATAGCCAGTTGGCAATCAGGCATTCTTCATAACTTTTAACCGCTTCACCCTTAAAGGTACGTATTTCATTGGCCGTCAGATATTCGAAGTACTCGCCTTCGCTTTTAAAATCAAAGGGGTTCTTTGCGGGGTACAGGTAGTACTGAAAATAGGTGAGGGCCAGGCGACGGTAGCTATCTTGCTGCAACAACTGCTGAAACCAGCTGTCCACTTGGCTGGCCAGCGCCTTGGCATCCTCCGCCAAGGCGCTGATACGGGGTTTGGCGCCTTCAACCTCAGTGATGATAAGCTGGCCCAGCGCATGAAAAGTTTTTGCCGCAACGCCATCATTATCCAAACGGACATGCAGCCTTTCGCGCATTTCCTGCGCCGCCTTGCTGCCATAGGCCAGCAGCAATATATCCGCAGGCCTGGCTTGAGCGCTTTTAATCAGATAGACCGCACGCCCCACCAGCGTACTGGTTTTGCCGGTACCAGCCCCCGCCAGCACAAGATTGTTGTCATCATCGATAATGCAGGCTTCACGCTGACGCTCGGTCAGCGGGTTAGACTCGATGCCATCAAACAATGCCTGAAAACGCTCTTTCTGCCGGGCAACATAGCGGTCTCGAATCAGCTGCACCTGGGATTCATCCCAGTCTGCCCAGCGCTTTAACTGCAAATAAGGCGCACGGGCTTTGTCATCAACAACACCCTGTGCAGGCAGCGCCGTCACCGATGCCAGCGCTTTGGCCGCACGACGCTTAACCTCAAGCCAGCGCCCGGTACGCAAATACCCAGGACGGCCAAGCAATCTGCGTAACTCATTCACCCGCTCGCTGGCAGCACTGGCATGATGCAGATACCAGTTCGCTTCAAGCGTACCTTGCAGTGCTGCGGCACGACTACGAGAAAGCCAGCTGAGAATACGATCTCCCTGCGCTGTTGTTAAGACAACGCTGTGAAACAGAACTCCCTTTTGCAGCGCGGGCACTCTGAGCAACTGTTCCCAGCTAACCGTTTCAGGTTGCGCTCCACGGGCTCCCACAAGCACAAGACCGGCATCGCACAGAGTGGCGTTGCGCCACGACACGCCGACCTGGCGCACCAGCCAATGGGGTCTAAAAATCTGTTCAGTCATCAGCTACCTGCTTGCCTAAAGACCTACACAACTGCGGCGCCAAAATAATACGGCCGGTCATCCATTTGCATCCAATTCGGCGACTATAATAACGCCGCTCTTGCCCTTCCCTTGGCAATAATGGCTAAGCCCGCTACCGACTCAACGCCGCCCCCAGATGGCTGAAGTAACGGCCGAAGGCGGCATTGATGCGTTCGCGCTGCTCGCCCTGAGGATAGAGGCCACGCTTCGCCTCAGCCGAGACGCGGGTACCTTTCACCAGGAAGTTATTGCGAATGGCTGAGTCCTGCACAAAGGCCTCGAAGGCTCTGGCACAGAGCTCTTCCGGCTGGCTGTAATAAACCGTGCCCCGTGCCTTGTCTTCCAGTGCCGACACCCTGAAGAGTTCACTCGGCCCGTCCCCTAGCTCATCCAGTAGAATGCAGCGAAAGCACTCCGACAGCCGATCATTCAGCGGATGGGCAACCGGGGTTGCATCACTGAGCCAGGCTTTGGAGGCAAACATGCTGGAGGGCACATCACTGAAGGCTTTGTCCCCCAGGTAATGATCCAGCGCATGAAACCACTCATGAGCAATACTGCCGGGACCTGCGTTCTTGGCCAGTGCAAAGCTGCGCTGCGCAGGGTCGTAGTGCGCAGCCACACCGGGACGGCCGCCAATGCCGTATTGCAGCGACAACGCGCCGCGCAGGGAAATAAGCGTTTCAGGCCCCTGCAGAATGTGCATCAAATCCACCAGGGCACCGTAAAACAGCCCCGCCGCCCGCACCTGCTCATCCCGCGTCACCCAGCGCCCGATCTGTATCGAGCGAAAATCGAACCTGCGCCGGATATGCACAAAGGTGATGGGCTCTGCGGTGCGATGGTCCGGGCCGCGACTATCAACATCGCGGGGGATCGGGAGTGGTTCCATGCTTACCTCCGTAACTGCCTGCACTGACTTTTAAGGACACATCAGAATCTAAGCTGTCGGAATACGTCATCTATCATTCATGACCCACTCCCCCACAATTAATTAAGAGAGCGACAAAAGCTAAAAATAAAAATCTTTACATTTAAATATATTTTATACAGATAATCATTTACGTAATAAAGTCACAAACAAAGCCTTCCCTCTTAAGTTTAGCTACAGTTTCAACAGTTTTGATAGCCTGCCTCTCAGTTGGTATTTTGTTTGGAATATTACACGCGACAGATAGGACTCCAGCCTCTGTTGCCGATAATATATTCTTTTCTTGACCCCATGCCAAGGCCTCCCGCCAAAAAGCAGGACCTGCAGTAAAAACAGCAGTTTGAGCCTCGATACCATTTAAAATCTTCTGCTCCTTACGTGCACTTTTTTTTGTAGAATTATTTTCCTCTTGAGATATTAGAATATTTATGAAGTATTTTGGCCAGTGGATTTTTAGCTCTTTAATTCGAGCCCAGCATGCCTGTTTTTTGGCCCACTCCGTCACATTACTAATACCCGGAGGCGTATCAACCAAAACATCACAAACGCTTTTGGCAACATGAGCAAGCGTTTTTTCTATCGGTTCACTAATCGACTGTGCTTTCCAAATAAGTGAAAAGTCCATGGCACGTTTCATATCTAAAACATCATAAGCCATCTTTGATATTGAATAAGCAACAATGTTAGCTCGATACCCACCTTGATACCAAGGTTGATTCGAAACTATTTTTTCTGCCGCTTTAAAAAAAATGGCCTTTGCCACCGCTTCACGATAATAAGACTCGTTAAAGATCTCATCGCTATTTTTCCAAGCAACGCCCACACTTTGAGCAAAATGTGCGAAATTTTTCTGCGCACCTAAACTTACCTTGTCAGGGTGTTGATCCCAGACATGAAGATACTTGGCTAGGTCGGTTTTGGAAATAAGTTGAGACCGAGGGTTTTCAAGATCAAATTTCTTTCTTTGCGCCGGTGTCAGTAGCGACCGTGCATCAGCATATTGCCCTCTCGCCCGCTCATAGAACCACTTTGTTTCCCTGAACGTTCCATCCGGTGATGGTGCATACATACGGCGAGAGAACGCTTCCATCCTTACGTGGAACGGGTGGTTTGCAAAGAAATCCGCAGCATTGACTCGGTTCTGACTATTTGCGTACTCTGAAATTTTAGGGACTACGTCTTCAGACCGTACAGGGTCAACAATAGATAGCTTCATTTGCACAAAAACTTTCGAGAGATCCACTTTATTCATATATGCTACATGTACAGAAGCAGTTGTCTGCCCTCCATTAACGATCTGAAAATTCTTAAGAGCCGTTAGGAACGGTTGGCCGTTTCTCTCTTCTATTGTCACTGACTCAGCAGTTGCCGTTATCCCGTTGTTATAAGCAAAAAACATCGACGGGGAATTTTCAAGCGTACCCTTTATTCCTTTATTCACGTTTCCACGCGCCTGTAGAAATACACGTACATTCTGTTCAAGTAGGCGCGCGCCCCAGTAATCGTATATTGCACCAAGCATTGATCCTGGAAGTACGGCAAGATACGCCTCGTAATCAGCTGACAAATGCGCTGGAAGCAAAGGCAATGCTGTACCAAAGCCATCCACTAGATCAATCTCAATATCTTCATGCCCATGAGAAACTGTCGCAAAACGGTGTAAGCGTTTTATGTCCCAAACACTATAAGTAACAGGGCGACCATCGAACTCATTAGCCTCACGTCCGTCGACACGCTCGCTTAATTCCCGATTACTAATCAGGAACATTCGAACTCGACTCACACCGTTCCAACGCTGCGAAATAAGATCAGCCAGCCCGAATGCAGGGCTAGTTTCTTCGAGAGAGTTTCTCCATTTGCTATCTAATGCTTTCTTAAGAAATTTCGAAAGCCGCTGAAATAATGTATTCATTTCACTACCAATTAGACGACTGACCTCAGCACTATGGTTATAGTCGACAATAATTAGGCTTAGAGTTCCGGAGGAGTTTATAGGATCCCCTCCATATCCATCTACACGGATACCACTACCCGGTTGCCCTCGATAGTCAGCCCTATCGGCAGTCTCGAGATCACCTGAATCAGTCAGATGCTCGCAGAACTTATCGAAAAAAACATCCTCTGTTAAACAACCACTTGCGTCGGCTTCCATGATTATTTCTTGGAAAAATTCCTTACTGAACTCCTCAATGCTGATGGCCATCCAAAGCTCCTAATATAAGTTCCTTTAATTTCTCTTCACTCGAACGAAAAGGTTCACAATCCTGTAGAGAAATAGCGTATCTAAGATTACTAACACCTGATGGATACATTGATGGAGTAACCCTAGGAAAACACCCCTTGACTTCAAACAAACTAAATGCGCCAGATTTCCATTTTTTATCAGTATAATTATCAGCCCAATCAAACCCTGCGGCTATCAACCTTTCTTCAAAAATCTCAACCGTATATATATCTAGCGCTTCTATCTTTTCAAAAATATTACGCGCAAGCTCGGTAACCGTGATAGATTGCAGGTCATCTTCCGAGGCTGCCGAGATCTCAGAAACATGTATAAAAAGAGCATCAACACCCTCACTATCAAGCTGGTGTTCGCTGGAAATACTAATGAAGGGCTTCGCTGCCCCACGACGCGCCTTTGCCTCGATGCAAAGTCGACCTATTTCGAAATCTTTTGGCGCATTCAGTGGCCCAGTCCAACCTTGAACCGAAGCCTTAACGCCAACCAATGGGAAGAGAACATTCTGAAGGACTAACAGCTCTCCTATTAAACCCTTTTGCTCTTCATCAGATAGGCGGTCATTACGACCACCACGCAATAATCTGTGCCAACGCCAAGTTCTAGAAATAAAACACTCTATAGCTTCCTGTTCCGTCCTTGCCATTTTCGTTGCAGAAATAATATCTAGGCACAGCCGATGAAAAATTTCACGTTGTTCGTTATCAACTAGCCGGATCACCAGAATGTCGCGAGAGCCAGAATCAGGAGTACGTGTTTCAAACTCTACCCCGTGGAGCTTAGGCAGTCGACTACTAGGTCTATTCAAGCGGTCATGTTGAAAGATGAGGAGACATTTACTATCTACATCGACTGCCCAGAATAGACTCCATGGAAAATCCTGATCAACTCTTCGGCCATTTACGTTAGCCGCTTGGTCTGGAGGAGACATCAGTTTCCAAGGATCAGTGTACTCAGTCATTATCACCTTCCTCTTCATCTTCGTCAGCCTCTTCTTGATAGCGCTCACGGAACCAAGTCGTGTTGACAACGTATTCGACTTTTTTCTCCTCATATTCTGTTTTTGGAAAACTTATGCTCCACGCAACAGTTGGCTCTTGGTGACTTAGGTCATCCTCCTTTGCCCCAATTGCAAGCATATGTAATACCAGAAGCGGTCGCTTCCGAATCCGTCGAAATATTCGGTCTGGATAATTCAGAGTCTCATTTTTACCTGTCCAGACAATATCGTTACGATATGAGGCCTTGGCACTCTCTATTTCCTCTGGAGACAAACCTATGCTCTCTATTCCCCGAGACGATACACGCTGTTTATCACTAATAAACAAGGTCTTTTCATCGATAACCTTTCCTTCTCTCGGCCGACCTTCTCTACGACGTTGGCAAACAAATTCAAAGCCAAACCCCTCATAAATGCACGATTTATCTGACATATTTTTTACGCCTGGAATGTAAAAATCCCAATTAGATAACTCATTGTACATTCTATCTTCAATATACTTTCTAACAGGGTCGGTCTCTGTTAAGTAAGAACCTGGATGATTTCTGAACGACTCTAGAAACTCAAGAATATGGGATACAGGAACACAGTTAACAAGCCTACCGCCTCCAACTACTGTACTATTCTCAGGTGCCAAGTTCGACGAACGTAAATTTTCCACCAACGAAACTGCAGCCTTACGATTGGAGAGAATACTTTCAGTGTCTCGACGCAAAACTGCGGTTTCTACAAATTGGTTTGCTAGCCCAACAGAAACAACCAAACGCTCACTAGAACCCATCTTATTACGCGCGGTGACAATGAGCGTATCTGGATGGCTTCTAACTTTAAGGCCGAATTGCTCTGGCGTCGCATTAGCTACTTCCATGCTGCGCAGCTCGTCTCTAAGCTCCTCGATTGACTCTGCTATATGTGCATACCAACCCTCAGCTTCTTCTGGCATCCATACTCGACAGAGGTCATCATAACCAGGTCGATATCCGAACCACCTTCCCATTTGCATGAGTGTGTCATACATCATCGAGTTTCGAAGAAAGTAACTTACCATCAGCCCCTCAAGCGTCAACCCTCGCGACAATGAAAATCCGCCAACGGCTATCAGATTGAGCCCAGACTTTTCATTCTCCGCGTAGTCAAGTGAACCTGAAGACCTGCTATTTACTTCAACTACATTGATAGGACTAACACTCTCCCAAAGCATTTCTTGCACAACAAGCCAAGAAAATCCGCACTCTTCTTGATACTCTTGGAGGAAAACGTCATGAAGAGCTGCAATCTCAATATCAAGTAATGCTTCTTTTTCAGGCTTTAGGCCGTTTACGCGGATATTGCCTCTGATTCGATCGACGAAAACATGAATTTCATTTCGCAACTGCTTTTGAACATCAGTGAAGCGAGACGCGTTCACTAACATCGAGTTGTGCTTTCCTACTTGGCCACGTACGAGTCTGATAGCCCGTGCCAAAATGAATGCCCTGACTGCACGCTGAAGACTAGCCGGCAACCCGTGAACTACATGTCCCTTTAGATGCTTGAGTGGTAAAAGGTCTCCGTTATCATCAATATGACGCACAATAGGGTTCCCGCCCTCATCGTCTATATCATTGAGGAAAACTCGAGAAGCGCCAAAATAATTATCCGGAGGATCAAGACTTACTATAAAATCACGGGGAAAAAGATCTGCTCCAAACATTTCATCATCATTGGCAGGATCTATAAAAATATTGGCAAATGGTGTTGCAGTGTATCCTATATAACAGCTTCGATCGAAGATATCCAAAAGTTGGCGAATTTGACCATTAATCCGGGAAACCTCTTCACCACCTTTTTTAATATTAATTGACGCATTATCAGCTTCATCATCTATCAAAAGCATAGGAGCACTAATTGAAGAAGCCCCACGGCGAGCATTGTGCTCCTTCAACCATTCAAGAAGATTTTTAAGCGTGCTAGTATTCTTTTTGATTACAAAAACTGCCGGCTGCTTGAGGTTTTCCAAAGGAATACCGATGCTAGTGGCCGTGGCCTTATTGAAATCTCTAAAGGTGTTAGTGAATGCATTGGGACGTCGCGTTGAGTCGTACCGCCCTACACCAATCACACTGTCCGCTCCCTGCTTATTCGATTGCAACTTCGCACTATCAAAACCTATAAAACCTTCATCAAGCCTCATTTGAGTCTGACTACGAAGGTTATTATGGAGACCGGCAATTACTATGATCACCTCATATCCAGCATCTGCCGCCTTACAAATCAGCCCTGTATAGTTTGCAGTCTTCCCAGACTGAACATGGCCCACGACCATGCCTCGCCGATCCCATTTTCCTTCTTTTAACGGACGCTGAAGAAGCCCAAGTATCCGATCCGTAATATTGTCAAGTGTAGCCAAGACATGTGCAGAAAAACCCTTCTCGCCAAGTAATCGCCGGTATCTATTCCAAAAATAAAAATCAATATCTGATCGAGCTTCGTCCAGCCACTTCTCAAACCCAGTGTTTTCTAAAGTGGCTCCTATGTTCATAGTTACGCCGTGGACAGTTTCAAAATCTAATGCTAACTTCTCAGCTTCCTCGTCAGTAACACTAGGATAGACTGCCCGAACGCGTTGAATATGCTCCCGAATCATTTCTGGTGTGGGCAGGCGTTTGGCAAGCAAAGCACTAATCATGTCTTTAAGGTCTTGAACTTCTTCCCTCATTTACACAGTCCTTTTTAATCGAGTCAATTATCTTTGCAGTTTTTTTCCACATTGACTTAAATGGTTCAGCAGAAGACATAATTAGTGCAATATCTTCGTCCTCAACCTCTCCAGATTTTAGTGTTAGGTATGTCATTCGTGTGACTTCTAAAAAGGATTCTTCATCCATCCCTCGATTGTCTATCGCCTCAGGGTTCGAGCTGATATCTGCGAAAATTGTATCGATAGGAATCGTCGATCCAACGAGCTCTAGAAGCTTTCCAAACTCTCTTTTTTTTTCAACAGAAAGCCCACTGGAAAAACATGTGAATGCAGGATGCTCAGCGTTAAGACCATAGAACACCTTATTTTTATCTTGAATACGATTCCAAACTGGTAATCGATTAGCACTTATAAGTCTTTTTCCGCGTTCGGTATACGTGCGTTTTGATCCTGCACCAATAACATCAATAATCCGCCTCAGTCGCTCACGAACCGGAGCTGGTGGCTGCGCTGAAGCCTTCTTAACATCAATTTTCCAGTCAAAATCCATGCTATTCGGCATATCTATCCTTACTCGCGCAAGTTTTGTTAACTCAGTCTGCCGTGCAAGATTAAACCATGTACCATAAATAATTAGCCGTTTACCTCTATACAGATAGAATCCTTGATTTTTAATATATCCTTCTGAGCCAGCATAGCGATTCCATTCTTCAGCCGTAACCTTTTTATGATGAGGAAGTGTTACGGGCTGAATTTTTATTTCTTGATTACCCAACCTAAAAACATCCTCAGGCCCAAAAATCGTTGCAGGATTTTTTGAATTAAATGGGTCGACAGAATTTAGCTTCCGGCCATTCAAAGACATTGAAATTTTCTTCAGACCAGCCTCGCCTGCGAGAAAACGATGGTATACAAGTTCAACATGAGATGCTGCTTCGTCAAGCTCTCGAATAAAATTCTGACGATCATTTGGACATTTCGGATCTACTAATCGGTCAATTTTCTGCCAAATAACGAGCGTTCCTGTCTCTTTTAACTCATCAGACCAAGGAATATCATTGTAATCTGAGACTAAATCGACGTACCACTCGTCCGTTTTTGCGACAACATCAAGATCCCAGATAGCACATGACGTCTGTCCATTCTTTCTCGTTAAAACCGTCAGCCGTCGACATTGGGAGAAGGATGCTGTCTTTAATCCGAGGCCGAATCGACCGAGATCATTTAAACTTCGCCCACTTAGAGGGCTTTTAGAACCTGGGCGCATAGCTTCGATAAGTTCTATCTCTGTCATCCCAGATCCATTATCAAGAACAGCAAAAGCAGGTTCAATAGAATGCGTATTGGCAAGTAAACAGATGCTTCGGGCACCGGCTGTGATTGAATTATCAATCACATCAGCTACTGCAGTCTGTAGCGAATATCCAATATCCCGCATACTTTCAATGAGAACTGAAGCTCTTGGGGCTATTTTCTCGCGTCTACTGCTCACCAATTCGCTCCCTTAATTTCACATCCATTCAAAACCAAATATCCGAACTGGGTTACTTCCTATCGTGAAATAATAAGCCGATATGTACCTCGTCGAAAAGGCCACTTCTTTAACTTACCTATTCAATCGAAAAACTGTCCTCATTAAACGACAGTCTAGCTTCTACTCTCAGGCTTATCTATAGCACTCTTAACAATTTTTGCAATTTTATATGCGAGCAACGGTGGGACTGCATTTCCAACCTGATGAAATTGCTGCGTCCGGTTGCCTTGGAAGAAATAGTTATCCGGGAACGTCTGAAGACGCGCGGCTTCCCGCACCGTAAGACTGCGGCACTGTGACGGATCTGGGTGTATAAAGTAGTGACCGTCCTTGGAGATATGACTGGTTACTGTTGTCGCGGGAGTACCTTCCAGCTGTACTCGAAAACGGTCTGAAAACTTGCCCGACTCCCAGTTGCGATGCTCCGGCCGAAGACCAGGTAACGTAAACTCGGAAGGCCCCTTTGGGGAACGCTTTCTGGCCTTGGCGAACGAAGCAGCGTAAACATAGCGCCGCAGATCTTCCGACATATGTCCGCGGGACTCATGGTTAAGCCAGACCTCCAGCTTGTCATCCAGGTACCACTTGTTCAGAACATTGCAGTCAGTCTTCCCTTCCAGTTTTTTAGCATATCTGAGCGCACCGCTATCCAGACTCCAGCTCAAAGAGTCTCGAGCCTCAGCGAGGACTGCTTGAAGATCACCATACTCTGGCGCTTTGACAATCGAAGCTTCAAGACCCTGTAGATGACCCTTTACAAGGTGCCACCAGTCTTCAGAATTATCAGCTTGCTTGCTCAACTTGCTGCGCAGCTTGGGCAATGTACCAATCACAGCTCCGACCGGCACCGGACTTTGGGGATGAAGGAGCTCCACAGATTGGAACAGACTCTCCTTGACACCAAGCAGGATGACCCTGTGCCGGGCCTGTGGAATTCCGTATCCCTCTGCACGAATTACGAACTTGCTGGCATCAAAAGCAGCAGGGTCATCACCGTGTCGGTAAACAGCATCACTGGCAAGTGAGCAGATCACGTACTTCTCGCCGGATACGGAAAAGCCCAAGGCCCCTTCAGGATCTGCCAGATCGCGCAGGATGTCGTGAAAAATGGTTCTTCCTCCGACCTTGGCAGACAGTATGCCCTTAACATTCTCCATGACAAAAACAGAAGGCTTGTATTGCTGAATTATCCGCAGGTATTCCTTGTAGAGAAAGTGCCTGTGGTCTTCTTCAGCCTTGTAATGAGCATTTCCCTTGTTACGGGCCCGGCCTACAAGCGAGTATGCCTGGCATGGCGGCCCACCAATGAGTACCCATGGCTTCGACCTGTCCAAGCCGGACTCTATTACTTCGTCCAGAATCGCATTGCTTTCCTCTGTGCCAAGGGTTAGCCGCCTGGCTTCTCGCCCAGCGGCTTCCCAAACATCCTCTGAACGTTCAGACCAAGGCTGACCCCGCGTGCCATTGCAGAAACCATAGTAGTCATCGAGAAATTCGGGGCACTCGCTACGTAACATTCGATAGAAGGCCCTCAGCCGAAGAGTTCCATGCGCAGCAGGATCCATCTCTGCAGAGATCAGAATTTTAAAGGTATCGTCCAGAAAGGAGAATCCTTCCCCTAATCCGCCAGGGCCGGCAAAAAGGTCAACAATTTGGATGCTCATGAATCTTCTTCAAAGTACAAAACTGACAGCCGGTTATCATACCATTATTAATTGGTAGCTTTGGCGCATGACTGACATAGTCGATAGACAAACACGATCAAGGATGATGTCAGGTATACGGAGCAAAAATACCAAGCCGGAGCTAGCCGCTCGCCGCTACCTCCATGCAGCCGGTTTCCGATACCGGCTGCATGTTAAGGGCCTGCCCGGAAAGCCGGATATCGTGCTCCCCAAGTATGGTGCAGTAGTCAACGTGCACGGCTGCTTCTGGCATCGACATCAAGGCTGCAGAAACTGCAGCACCCCCGCGACTCGTTCGGCATTTTGGGAGCTAAAATTTCGTAACACAATTGACCGCGACAAGCAGGTCACTCAGCAACTGCTTGAGCTAGGCTGGCGTGTACTCATTGTCTGGGAATGCGGGCTCCGTGCGCAGCCAGCCGCTACCCTGGAGCACCTTATCCATACAATCAAAAACCTCGATATTCCGTACGAAGAAATACCTTGCGCAAACAATGGGGACAACCGGCCCTGAAAAACGCTTATCACTTATCATCTCACTCCCGTTCACACAACATATCAGCCACCACCTCTATGCCACATGCAGGCGAAAGGCCACATCCACTGCTGTAATTCAAGCCATAAACACACCTGTGACACAACGGAGAAAGACCCAAATATCAAGCTTGCAGTCGTTGTCAGGTATACTGCCCGCCTACCTATAGAACACCGATGATGCCATGAAAAAAACTGACGCTGTACGCACCAACAAGGCCGAATTGCACAGTCGCAATCCGCACCGGGGGCGCTATGACTTTGCCGTGCTGACCAAGGCGAGTCCTGCACTGGCGGGGTTTGTGCAGCTGAACCGCTACGGTAACGAGTCTATCGACTTTGCCGATCCGCAGGCAGTTAAGGCGCTGAACCAGGCCCTTCTGAGTCATTTTTACGGCATCGACTTTTGGGATATCCCGCCCGGTTTTCTGTGCCCACCTATCCCCGGCAGAGCCGACTACGTGCATTACCTGGCAGACCTGCTGGCCGACTCGAATAACGGCGTGATTCCCCGCGGCCGCATGGTGCGAGCACTGGATGTCGGCATAGGTGCGAACTGCGTCTATCCCATTATTGGCAACCGCGAATACGGCTGGCAGTTTGTCGGCTCCGACATCAACGCCATGGCCGTGGGCACGGTACAGGGCATTGTGCGCTCCAACCGCTGCCTGTCCGGCAAGATTGAGGCCCGCCTGCAGAAACAGCAGAATCAGATTTTTAACGGCATCTGGAAAGCCGACGACCATTTTGACGTCACCCTGTGCAACCCGCCCTTCCATACATCGGAAGCCGCCATGACAGCGGAATCCGAGCGCAAGTGGCGCGGCCTTAAAAAGGCCCCGCAGCCCGCCGCCACACCCAAGCTGAACTTCGGCGGCCAGCCGGACGAGCTCTGGTGCGACGGTGGTGAGGAAGGCTTTATCTGCCGCATGGTGAAAGAGAGCAAAGCCTATGGCGAACAGTGCTACTGGTTTACGTCCCTGGTCGCGAAGCAATCCAGCCTTGCCGCGATCCGGCGAGAGCTGAGCCATGCCGGTGCCCAGCAGGTGCGCGTAGTGGAAATGGCGCAGGGCCAAAAGATCAGCCGCTTTATCGCCTGGAGCTTTCTCACTCCCGAGCTACAGGACGAATGGCAGCAAAGTTACTGGGCGCCGCTGAGTTAACAGCGACACCATTTATTGTTGGGTTACACCCATCGTTGGGTTACGCCCCTTCGGGGCTGCACCCACCTACACTCCAGCCTGACATCAAGGCCACCCGCCAATGCCACCCCGTAGGATGCGGTGCAGCGCAGCGAAACCCATCAAACGGCGGCTGATTCATCGCCACGCATATATCAGAAGTGAACCTGCACGCCGGCAAAGGCGCCCGAGAACTCCAGATCGGTATCCAGATTGTCAATATCGTCGAGCTTCAGAGCCGACTGGCGATAGCCGACCTGCAGCGCGACATCCACTGCCAGGTTGTCGATCAGTTTGTACTGCAGTTGTGCCTGCGCATCGTAGAAGTGGTGCTCGCCAGCCGCCAGACCGTTGGCTTCCGCCCCAAGGCTCAGGCCTGTCAACGGCAGCTCGAATTCGGCAGCAACATACAGCGTCGGCACATAGCCATCGAAATCGACGCGTTCTGTCTGACTGCCCTGACTGACTTCGACATGGCCGTCCATCTGCATGACAGTCACGCCCAGATCCAGGCTGACCCAGTTGTCGAGCAGCTCGTAGTACAGCGTCAGATCATTGTGACCGAAGTCCACATCGGTATCGACATTGCCATTGAAGTTGGTCCCTTCGAAGTTGAAACCGGAGACCTCGGCCTGGCCCTTACTGGCCAGCTCCGTGCGCTTGAGCTTGATGTTCGGCAACAGCGGTACCGGGTGCTCAAGCGAGACATGGTAACTGTTCTGCTGTTCGCGATTGAAATCAAAATCCGCGCGTGACGACTGGTTCGCGCTCCCCAGTATACTCTCGCCATCCATATTCCAGACCTGAGTACCGGCTCTGACCCCCAGTACGGTATCCGCCTGAACCGGAATTGCAGCGACCGCGAGCAGTGCCGCAGCGGCAAGCGTTTTACGTCCTTTCATCCAAAATTTCCTTGGTTTACTGCACTAAAGAGTGGCATTTTCGCACTTTTACTCTGTGCATGGTTAACCGAAACGAGCGGATAAGATCAGGCTCATGCCGTGCTGTTTAAATTCCACATACAAAAACGCCCCAACCAGAGGCTGAGGCGTTTTCGTTGAATAAATGCTTGGCGCCTCGCAGGCGAGCCGTCCCGCAGGCCCATTTACTCATTAAATAGAAGCCGCGGTCGCGCCACCGGGGCAAAGCGCGCTTCGCCTTTATCCGGTGTCGCCCTACTATCACATGGCAGGGCGGCCGCGAACGGCGCTGTCTACCTGCCCCATGTGAGCGCAGATCCCGATGGATATAAACGAAAAAGCCCCGACCGAAGGTCGAGGCTGTTTCGTTGAATAAATGCTTGGCGATGACCTGCTTTCATATGGAGCACACTACGCTACCCTTGGAGGTACTGGGTTTAACTACTGGGCGCCGCGGCGGATAAAAAGCGGATGGGATCAGGTGCTACGATGGAGACTTCTCCGTAGGAACTGCGCCCTCGCAGTGAATGCGTTCGGCCGGCACCGCGCTAAACGGATGGTATGCTTGACGATGGCCCGTCCCGCAGGCAAGTATGCTGCGGTCGCCAAACCGGGTCAAAGCTGCGCTTCGACAAGTCCCGTTTTGACCCTACTATCAC
>NZ_BCNS01000111.1 GCF_001528745.1 Marinobacterium profundum
GGTTCTATTTAACGCAAAACAGCACGAAAAATAGCCAAACTCAGGTGGCTCGCAGTAGGTTGAGTATTGTCGAACAGCCTCCTAGGAGGCTGTCCGAGAATGCTGGCCGTAGCGAGAGCCGACTGATTTGAGCGGTTTTTTGCGGTGTTTTAAGGCGAATAGTGGTTCTATTTAACGCAAAACGGCACAAAAAACAGCCAAATTCAGGTGGCTCGCAGTAGGTTGAGTATTGTCGGACAGCCTCCTAGAGCACTTTCATCTTACATCGACCCATATCCGGCCACCTCGAAGTAAGGCAGCACTCAAAGCAACCTCGATCGACAGATAAGTGTTTCGTTGACGTGGTCTAATTCCAGACTTGGGGATCCCACCGATATGGCAGAGCGGCTCCCATCCGCTTCAGCAGCCGACGAGCACCGGGATTATGCTCCGATCAGACCCGAAGGGGCGAGACAGGGACTGTCGAGCCGCCGATTGAGGGCATGGATGCCCTCTTAGCGGCGTCCGGGGCATGATTCTGGCGCGCAGTGCAGCCGCAGGCCGGCTGATGGGTGGCGTGCTTTCTTTGCATACTTTCTTTGCACGAGCAAAGAAAGTATGTCGCCGACAGGCGAAAAACGGACATTCAACCGCCTCGAAGCGTCCGTCAGCACGCCACATGACGGTACGCCCCCGAAACAATTCACTTGGGTAAACGGTGCGATTCGCTTCGCTCATCAGCACCCTGAGAGACCCTGCAAAAGCACGTGTCCCGCAACCCCATTACACCCCATGCATCAGCACAAAAAACAGCCAAACTCAGGTGGTTCGCAGTAACTTGAGTATTCTCGAACAGCCTCTTAACCCGGCACCCGGGCGACATGACGTACAAAGTCATCGGCACCCATCACGCCCACCACCGTCAGCTGCGGCAGCAAGGTGCCATCGGCACCATAAAACAGCAACGCCGGCGGACCTATAACGCCATACTCCCGATTCAGCACCTTGGCCGCCTCGTCATTAGCTGTCACATCCACCTTGATCAGCTGATAGCCGGACAACGCCTGGCGCACGCCATCGTCATTGAAGGTCACATACTCCAGCTCATAACAGGACACACACCACTCGGCGAAGAAATCCAGCATCACCGGCTGAGCATTGCGCCGCGCCTGCTCCAGCAGGGGTTCCAGCTGCGCCATGGAGGTTACCTTTTGAAACGGCAGCGCCTGGGCAGCAACGCTCTGGCCGCCAGAGAGCCCTTGCAGCGGGTACACCAGGCTGCGACTGCCAGCAAATAGCCCCACCATCAGCGCAACACCGTACACCAGTAACACCAGCCCGACGCCCTTCCAGAGCCGGTGCCAGCCGCCATTCACATCGGGCAGGCGATCCAGCGCATTCATGTAGACCGCCGAGACCACGAGTACCACTGCCGTCAAGGCCATGGTCAGCTGATCGGCAATGATGCGATCCAGCATCCAGATGGCCATCAGCAGCATCAGCACACCAAAGCCCGCCTTGACCGATGTCATCCAGGCTCCGGCTCTGGGCAGTAGTTTGCCAGCCGATGCACCCACCAGCAGCAATGGAACCCCCATGCCGAGACTGAGAAAGAAGAGCCCAAGACCACCGAGCACCGGATCACCAGTCTGGCCTATATAGATCAGGGCACCGGCCAGGGGCGCCGCCATGCAGGGACCGACAATCAGTGCCGACAGCAAACCCATAAGCGCAACACCGCGCAGGCTGCCGGGTTTGCCACGGTTGCTCGCCCGGGTCAGTCGACTCTGCCAGCTCGCCGGCAGCTGCAGCTCGTAAAAACCAAACATCGACAACGCCAGCAGCACAAAGATGCCGGCAAAGATGGCTACGATCCAGGGGTTCTGGAAGCCCGCCTGAATATTGGCGCCAAACAGACCCGCCAGCACCCCCGCCAGAGTATAGGTGGCGGCAACCGCCAATACATACACCAGCGACAGACTGAAGGCCCGCCCCGTGGTCATGCGCGTACCATGGCCGGCAATGATGCTGGAAATAATGGGAATCATCGGAAAGACGCAGGGCGTGAATGCCAGCGCCAGGCCCGCCAGAAAGAAGGCCCCCAGGGTAACTGTAAGACTGGCGTTTCTAAGCAGATCGGCAAAACGGTCCTGCTCGCTGACGGGTCCTGCCAGCACGGCCGTGCTTGTGAGACTGCTTGTGACAGCGCTCGCTGCGTAACTCGTTGTCGCGGGGGCTGCAACTGCACTGCCTGCAGGGGCCAGAGGCTCGGCCACTTTAGCTAGATCGACTTTGGTATTGGCGCTGCCATCAGCATCAGCCGCGGCCAGTACGGCGATAGCCGCCACCTCTATATCCTGGGTCACAGGCGGGTAACAGATGCCACCTTCCCAGCAGCCCTGGTAGGTCACGGCCAGGGTATCATCGGTGGTCGCTCCTGTCAGGCTTGCCAGCTGCAAATCGACTTCGGCGAACTCATGGTAGACCCACACCTTGCCAAACAGCGGGTCGTCTTTCTCCAGTGCCGGTGCATTAACGCGCCGCACCACCTCGGAGCGCTGCGTGGTGCTACTGAACTCCATGCGATCGCGGTACAGATAGTAATCCGGCGCTATGGTCCAGAGCAGCTTGACGCGGCCATCTTCCAGGGGCTCAACGTCCAGCCTGAAGGCTTCGTCAACCTGCAGGGGGCCATCAGCCGCAGCAAAGGGATTTTTGTCAAACAAACCTGCCTGTGCCACAAACGCAAGCGGCAACAGCAGCATGAACCCAAGACAGCGACGTACTAATACAGAGAAATAACAGTGCACAGGATTCCAGTTTCCACAGATTGATCGAAATGGCAGCCAATAGACCACACAGGCGCCTATGAGTTCGCTATCAATAGCTTAGCTGTAGGCACAATTGTACCACCAGCCCGGAACATGGGGCTGCTTGGGCTTATAACCGCCTGATTAATGTGTTAAAAAGATTCGCTAAGAAGTAATAAAGAAGCAGCACAGCACTGCTGCAGGGAAAGGGCATGACTGATATCCGCGTAGAAGACCTGAATATTGACTCCCAATCAGTACTCATCACACCCGATGCACTGAAACAGAAACTGCCGATCAGCGATGCTGCGGCCGAAACCGTGATGGAAGGCCGCAAGGTTATCCGTGACATTCTCGACAAAAAGGACCACCGCCTCTTTGTCGTCATAGGCCCTTGCTCCATCCACGATCCGGTCGCGGCCATCGAGTATGGCAAGCGTCTCAAGGCCCTGGCCGAGCAGGTCAAAGACAGCCTCTATCTGGTTATGCGCGTCTATTTTGAAAAGCCCCGCACCACCGTGGGCTGGAAAGGTCTGATCAACGACCCGCACATGGATGACTCCTTCGACATCGAGGAAGGCCTGCACATTGCGCGCAAACTGCTGCTGGATCTGTCGGAAATGGGCCTGCCACTGGCCACCGAAGCACTGGATCCGATTTCGCCGCAGTACATGCAGGATCTGATTTCCTGGTCCGCCATAGGCGCCCGTACCACCGAATCCCAGACACACCGCGAAATGTCTTCGGGTCTCTCCTGTGCTGTTGGCTTCAAGAACGGCACCGACGGTGGTCTGGCCGTGGCGATCAACGCCCTGCAGTCCGTCAGTCACCCGCACAATTTCCTCGGCATAAGCCCGGGCGGGGAAGTCTCCATTATTCGCACCAAGGGCAACCAGTACGGTCATGTGGTGCTGCGCGGCGGCAGCGGCAAACCGAACTATGACTCGGTCAACGTAACACTGTGCGAACAGGCACTGGAAAAGAACAAACTGGCGCGCAACATCATGGTCGACTGCAGCCACGCCAACTCCAACAAGGATCCGGCCCTGCAACCCCTGGTAGCTGAGAACGTCGCCAATCAGATTCAGGAGGGCAACAAGTCCCTTATCGGCCTGATGATCGAATCGAACCTTGGCTGGGGCAGCCAGTCCATTCCGGCGGATCTGAGCGAACTCAAATACGGCGTATCCGTAACCGATGCCTGCATCGACTGGGACACCACCGAGAAGAGCCTGCTGAAAATCCACGCCCAGCTCAAGGATGTCCTGCCCAACCGCTGATACAACCATTAGAGACAGCCTTGAAGCACCAGCTCTGGCCCGAAACGTCTTTCGGGCCAGTCGCCTTCCCTGCAATCCCCAACCCCACAGTCAACACGATCTTCCACTCCTTTATACCCTGCCTGCTACCTATGAAAACCCACAGCAATGGCATCGCCACATCGCTTACCAGACAGTGCCTGATGCAACAACGCACTCGGAATTGAGCAAGGGTATTTTGTACCGATGTTAAGACGCTACACAGACAAAGCCTGCGATACTTTTGGGAATGCTTTTGAGAGTAAGGTACAGGGGTGAAATAGAAGGCGGAAGCAGAGAAGCGTCAATTGGCTTGGGAAGCCTGCCCAGCCTGCAGAAAGCAGGCCAGACAACAACAGATGGCAGCTCTTATCGAGTCTGAGCGTTGCCAGTCATGGCCGCAGCCTCATCACGGGCGATGTTCTTGCGCAGGAAATTGATACCTACAACAACAAAAGCCACGCAGCCTGCAATGATCAGAACGCTAGGAGCGAAGGAAACCAGGCTGTATTTGTCGATCAGAGTCATGGAGCCAATCCTCATTTAGTGTGTTTTTTGTACAAATCTGGCTGCGGATTATAAGGAAAGCACCGCATAAGTCCAGTGCCAACGGCGCCTTAATCCTGCTCCAGCCGCTTCACCAGGCTGCAGGTATCCCAACGCCCGCCCCCCATCGCCTGAACATCACCGTAAAACTGATCCAGCAAGGCGGTTAACGGCAAGCGAGCACCGTTGTTGCGCGCCTCATCGAGGGTAATACCCAGATCCTTGCGCATCCAGTCGACCGCAAAGCCAAAGTCGAACTCACCATCGAGCATGGCCTCATGGCGGTTATCCATCTGCCAGGATCCCGCCGCGCCGTGACGAATAACGTCAAATACCGCACGGCCATCGAGCCCCGAGCGCTTGGCAAAGTGCACCGCTTCCGCCAGCCCCTGCACCGCGCCTGCGACGCAGATCTGGTTAACCATCTTCGCCAGCTGGCCACTACCGGCAACGCCGAGCAGTCGAATCGATTTGCCATAGGCCGCCAGCACCGGTTCAGCCTCTGCGAACGCATCCGCCGCCCCACCGCACATAATGCTGAGCTGGCCATTCTGCGCGCCAGCCTGCCCTCCCGACACGGGCGCATCAACAAAGCGCAAACCCTGCGTCTGGGCCGCCAGATCAAGCTCACGGGCAACGTCCGCCGATGCCGTGGTGTGATCCACCAGCAGCGTACCGGCTTTCATACCGGCAAAAGCGCCCTGCTCACCTGTAACTACCTGACGCAGATCTGCATCATTGCCCACACAGGAGAAAACGATGTCGGCACCGGCTGCAGCCTGGGCCGGGGTATCAGCCAGGGTGCCACCGTACTGCTCGACCCATTGCTGCGCCTTGGCCCCTGTACGGTTATAAACGCAAACGTCGTGACCCGCTTTTTGCAGATGGCCCGCCATGGGATACCCCATGGTGCCCAATCCCAGAAATGCCAGCTTCATGTCATATCCTATGCACTGTTTGTGGGCCCCTGTTATGCCATATTTAGACCCCGCCTGACCAGCAAGGTAACGGCGGTGACGCCACAGGACAGGCCTGTTAAGCTGGGCCACCGGACACAGAGGATGTTGCCATGAAGTCGATCCTGCTGGGCCTCGCCCTTGCCACTGAAATCGCCATAACCAGCCTGACACCCGCAAACGCTGCGGAATCGGTCTATGAATTGAGTTTTGCCGACCTGCAGCGCAATCCTGCACCATTGGAGCAGTACCGCGGCAAGCTGCTGCTGCTAAATTTCTGGGCCACCTGGTGCCCACCCTGCATCCGCGAAATGCCCTCCATGACACGACTGCAACAGCACTTCGACAGTACTGATCTGGCGGTCGTGGCGGTGAACGTCGGCGAAAGCCCCGAGGCGATAGCCAGCTTCAGACAAAAGCTGGATACGCCGCTGGCCTTTGAGATACTGCTGGATGAGTCGGGCAGCGCTTTTCAGGAACTGGGCATTCCCGGACTGCCGATGAGCTACCTGTATGATCGAGAAGGCGCGCTGCTGGAAACCGTAACCGGCGGCCACGAATGGGACTCGCCGGAGCGCATAGCGCAGATCAAGGCCTGGCTGCAGCCCTGAGCGTCCCCACTCAAAGCCTCAGTCACGCCGCTATCGTGCTAATTAATGCTTGTACGGATCAGCGGCGTCCAGCAAACCATCCCCCAGGAACTGGAACGCCAGCACTACCATAATCACCGGGATAACCGGATACAGCAGCCAGGGATAGAGCACTACGTAATTGATGTTCTGGGCTTCGTTCAGCAATACACCCCAGCTCGTGACCGGCGGGCGCAAGCCCAAACCCAGAAAGCTCAGTGCGGTTTCACCCAGAATCATGGTGGGAATGGACAGCGTGGCCGAGGCGATCAGGTGACTCAGAAAACTGGGCATCAGATGCTTCATAATGACTCGCCCGGGTTTGGCCCCCATCAGCTGCGCCGCCACACAGAAGTCCTCTTCTCGCAGTGCCAGCAGCTTTGAGCGCACGGCACGGGCAAGGCCCGGCCAGTCGAGCAACGCCAGCAAGACCGTAATACCAAGGAATATAAGCGTCGGCGGCCAGGTCACAGGCAGTATCGCCGACAGCGCCATCAACAGCGGCAGCATCGGGAACGAACGTATGACCTCGATGATACGCTGGACGATATTATCCACGACCCCGCCATAGTAGCCCGCCACACCGCCAATGGTGATGCCAAGGAAAAAGCTGATAGAGATACCGATCAGCCCCAGGGTGAGGGAGATTCGCGCGCCATAGACAATGCGTGACAGCATGTCCCGCCCCATGCGATCGGTTCCCAGCAGGAACATGGGCGCGTCCGGTGAAGGACACACCAGATGGAAGCTACCGTCAAACAAACCCCAGAATTCGTAACCGGCGCCCGGGTAGTCATTGCCAACACAAAAAAAGCGAATCGGATTCACCTGGCTGCGGTCCTCCTGATAGACCCACTGCAGGCGCTCCATATCCAGGGTTACGTCTATGCCGTAGACAAAGGGCCCGCGGAACTCGCCCTCATCGAAAAGGTGCACTTCCTGCGGCGGCGCGAACAGATAATCGACGTGGCGCGCCTCCAGCTGATAAGGCGCTACGGCTTCGGCAAAGATCACGATCAAGTACATCAGCGCCAGAAAGCTGCCGCTGATCACCGCCAGGCGATGGCGCTTGAGCTTCCACCAGACCAGGCGCCACTGCGACGCCATGTAGTAACGTTCCTGCTCAGGCGTCAGCTCGAGCGCCGCATAGGGATTAAATGGCGCGGGATTTACGTAGTGCTCCAACGGCTCGCGGCTCATCGATTGCGCCCCCCATCGAGCCGAATGCGCGGATCAAGTACCGCCAGCGCAAGGTCCGAAATCAGGGTGCCAAAAACCGTTAGCAACGAAATAAACATCAAAAAGCTACCCGCCAGATACATATCCTGCGACTGCAGCGCCTTGAGCAGCATGGGTCCTGTGGTTTCAAGCCCCAGCACCACCGAGACGATAACCGCACCTGAGATCATTTCAGGCAACAGGTTACCTATATCGGCGATAAAGGGGTTCAGCGCCATGCGCAACGGATACTTGACCAGTACCTTGATCGGCCCCAGCCCCTTGGCCTTGGCGGTCACTACATATTGCTTGTGCAGCTCATCCAGCAGGTTGGCCCGCAAACGCCGAATCATCCCAGCGGTGCCCGAGGTGCCTATTACCAGCACCGGCACCCAGAGATGCGCCAGCACCGACATAACCTTGTCCGTGGTCCAGGGTTGATCAATGTACTGGGCATCCATCAAACCGCCTATATCGGTGCCAAAGTAGGCCTTCGCCATATACATAAGCACCAGCGCGAGCAGGAAATTGGGGGTCGCAAGACCGATAAAACCGATAAACGATAGTGTGAAATCACCAATGCTGTACTGGCGTACGGCGGAATAGACACCAATGGGGAACGACATCACATAGACGAACAGTGTCGTCACGAAGGCCACCAGCATGGTCAGATACATGCGGTCCCCCACCACCTCATTGACCGGCTTGTCATGTTCGAAGGAATGCCCCATGTCGCCGTGCAGCATGCCCCAAACCCAGTGGAAATATTGTTCAACACCGGAGCGATCAAGACCGTACTGCTCGCGCAGGTAGGCAACCCGTTCCTGATTGACGTTCTCGCCCTGAGCCTGCAGCTCGTTGACCATGGTGGTCAGATAGTCGCCAGGCGGCAACTGGATGATGGTAAACACCAGCACACTGATCACGATCAGTGTCGGAATCATCATCAGCACTCGTCGAAAGACATATCTCAGCATCATCAGTGCGCCGCGCCCTGCTCGAACCAGAAAGTATCGGGCGAATAGAGACCAAAGTGAGCGCCGGGATCCCAGTTCCAGATCCCCTTGTCCGGCACATTATGCAGACGGCTGTTAATGGTAACAGGCTGCATGACGCCGGCCAGAATACCGATACTGAACAGGTTGTCGGCATTAATCTGCAACATCTGCTGCCAGATATCACGGCGTTGTTCGGTAGAGTCCACCCGGTACCAGTCGTCCAGCAAGCTCATTAGCTGCTGGGCTTCAGGAAAATCGGGCGCAAGCCCCGCCACGCCATGGGTTTCCCTGAACTGGCCAAACTTGGGCCACTGGTAATAATCCTGCTGCACGGGCGCCAGCTCGTGGGGCGAATTGGCCGCCGTGGCGATACCGTTTTCAAGCCCCGATGAAATCGTCATCAGGGTTTCACCGGCATAGACACGGCGGCGCACGTTATCGAGATTGGAAGGTTTGATATGCAGCTTGATACCCAACTGGCGCCACTTGTCGGCAATCAGCTGCAGCACGTCGGCCTGCTCGCTGGTGCCATCAAAGGTTTCTACAATGATTTCCAGCAAGCGCCCATCCGGCAGCTTGCGTGTACCGCTAATGTCTTTCTCGGTCAGGCCTATTTCATCCAACAGCTTATTGGCCTGCTTGATATCAAACTGAGTCCAGCTGGTGCGGTATTCCGGCTTGTACAGCGGCGAGCGCTCCAGCAGCGTGTTCTGTCCCTCGACTGCCATACCGAAGTAGATCACCTGATTGATTTCATGGCGGTCTATACCCATTGATATCGCGCGGCGAAAACGCACATCGCGAAACAGCGCACGCCAGACGGGGTCGTTGTGGTTCAGGTTGGGATAGAGCGCCTGGTGCGCACCCTTGGCAATAGGCCAGAGCGTGACCCGGTACTTGTAGTCCTTTTCATTGCGCTTTAGCAGCGTGAAATCGTTGAAGCGCAGATACTGCGCCTGCAAATCGGTTTCTCCGGTGGCGGCCTTGGCCGATATCAGCTTGGATTCCGTGATCCCCATTATGACGGTATCAATGTAGGGCAGCTGCTTGCCTTCTGGGTCCACACGGTGGAAAAACGGATTGCGCTCAAACAGGTAGCGACTGCTGGGGCTTGCTGTAGTCTGATGCCAGGGCTGCAGCACCGGCAGGTCGGGATTGTCGGCCCGGTAAAGCCGGCCCATGCTGGTGTGCAGCGCGGCCCAGTCACGCTTGCCTTCATCCAGCACCCGCTCGGCGAGCTTGTAGGCTTCGGTGTACTTGATGTGAAACTGCTTCAGGTAGTGCGCCGGTGCATACAGGTACAGCGGCGTGGCAGACGCCAGATGGGCCAGAAATTCTGGATTAGGGTCATTCCAGGCGTAGCGCACCGTAACGGCATCCGGAAAGCTGACTTCAGGGAACTTGCCGTTGATCATCAGCTCGGCAGGCGGCCCCACCGGGTAGAGCTGATCGTTGTTGGCGACATCCTGCCACCAGTAGCGAAAGTCGTCCGAGGTAAAGGGTGAGCCATCGGACCAGCGGTGACCGGGGCGCAGATGGAAGGTAAAGACCCTATCCCGATCCACATGCACAGATTCAATGATATCCGGCACCAGGTTAAGCTTTTCGTCATAGCGTACCAGGCGCGCATAACCATAAACGGTCATGCGCCGGGTGTCTTTTTCCTTGCCCATGAGCATCGACAACCGGCCACCATATTCCCCCACCTGCTGACCGTTAGCCGCGAAGTCCATCTTCAGAGGCACCTGGGGCAAGCGCGCCTCTACCGGCGGCAAGTCACCGCTGGCCACTCGCGCATCCAGCGAAGGCGCCTGGGAATAACCGGCCGCCATGACGCCGAAGCTGCCACCCAGCATCGACAGCAGAACCAGACCACAACGCCAGTCAAAAAATTTCATGCTACCAGCTCCTCGGGGCGCGTACCGGCCACAACACGGACAAAATGACCTTTCTCAAATTCAATCAGGGATGCGGGGGCATCCGGATGGTGGGTAAATGGCATGGGCCAGTCTTCCGGACAGGACGCACGATCAAGCATCAGTCGTTCGAAGTCTAGCAGGTGATCCGGATTGGGATCAGGCACCGCGCTAAGCAGGGTTTGGGTATAAGGATGCAAAGGGCGACTAAATAGCTGCGCTTTGGGGGCAATTTCCACCAACTGCCCACGACACATGACAGCAATACGATCCGCAATATAGTCAACCACAGCAAGATTATGGCTGACAAAGAGGTAGGTCAGCCCTAGCTGCGCCTGCAGATCTTTCAGCAGATTCAGTATCTGCGCCTGCACCGAAACATCCAGCGCAGACACGGGCTCATCACAGATAATCAGATCAGGGCTCAGTGCCAGAGCGCGGGCGATACCAATACGCTGGCGTTGCCCACCCGAAAAACTGTGGGGGTAGCGCTGCAGATAGCGCACATCCAGCCCAACCAGCTCCATCAGCTCCCGCGCCAGTGATTGACGCTCCTGGTGCGTACCAATGCCGTGGATAACCAGAGGCTCGGTGATAATATCGAGAATCGTCATGCGTGGATTGAGTGACGAGAACGGATCCTGAAACACGAACTGCATGCGCTGGCGAAAATCCAGCAAGTCCTGCCCCTTGAGGGACGCAAGGTCCATATCCCGATGCCCGTCGTAAAAACTGACACTGCCCTCATCCGGATCCAGCGCCCGCATCAGAATTTTGCTTAGCGTTGTCTTGCCACAGCCGCTCTCCCCCACCAGCCCGAGGCACTCGCCGCGCTTAATATCAAAGCTGACATTATCCACCGCGAGAATATTGGACGCGGACCCTGCAGACGCCGAACGAATGCGGAACTGCTTGCGAATATTGCGCACGATCAGGATGGGCTTGTCCAAATCCGCAGTAGCGGGTAACGGGTGCTTGGGGGTGTGCAGGTTGTCCGTATTGGGGCGAATTTCGCGAATAGGTACCAGACGCTCATCCGGACGCATGCCAAAACGCGGCACCGCCTTGAGCAGCGCCTGCAGATACGGATGGGATGGCTGGCGAAATATATGATCCAGGGTGCCAGCTTCCATCAGCTCGCCGTGATACACCACCACGACCTCCTCGGCCATATTGGCAACCACGCCCAAATCATGGGTGATCAGCAGCAGCGCCATTTTGAGCTCCTGCTGCAGATCGCGGATCTGCTTGAGAATTTGCGCCTGGATGGTGACATCCAGCGCCGTGGTGGGCTCATCGGCAATCAGCAGCGCCGGATGGCACACCAGCGCCATGGCGATCATGGCGCGCTGACGCAGGCCACCTGACAATTCGAACGGATAGGTTTTGAGGGCACGACGGGCATCGGCAAAGCCCGCCAGATGCAGAATGTCTCGGGTCAGCTCAAGCGCTTCGGCATTACCAACACTGCGGTGCAAGCGCAGGGCTTCACTGATCTGATCACCAATAGTGTGCAGCGCCGAGAGCGAGGTACTGGGCTCAGGAAAGATAACCGAAATACGCCCGCCACGAATAGAGCGCATATGAGCGCTGTCGCGGTGTAGCGCGGCGATATCGACCGTCTGACCAGTTTCCGGATCGCGAAACAGAATTTCACCGGAATCAATGACACCGGCTTTTGGCAACAGCCCCATGATTGCCTGGCTGATCACCGACTTGCCGGAGCCCGATTCGCCAACCAGCGCCACAGATGCACCGGGCGCCACGCTGAATGACACACCCTTGACCGCCTCGATGACACCTTCCGGCAGGCGGAATGAGACACGAAGATCCTTTACCGTCAATAAATCACTCAAAGCCAGGCCTCTTGATATACCGCATCACTAAAGAGATTCTGATCAATAAACTGCCTGTACTGGCTTGCATGGCACCCTGAGAACGAGTGCTCTTGACCTAATCAGAAGCTGACCAAAGTTTAGCTGTTATTGTTATATAGCCGCATTGTATTCAATAGACATATATCGTCGCAAGCAAGCGACATTATGACACATCAAACCATCATCAGGCGCGACGGTGACCGCTGTGCGCAGACAAATGCTGCATTAAAGATACAGGGAATACTGTGACAATACCCATTCAGACACTAAACGCACCAAACAGAGGCATTTTCAGTATTAATGGGGCTATTGAGAGGCGCACAAATGGGAGGGGACAAGCTGCGAACGCAGCGCTATTTCCAAGATCCAGAACTGATCAGTTCACAACATCCCTGAAACAGGCAGTCAGCACTGAGGCGCTTTGATTAAATATTCAGCGCCCCAACGAAAACAGCTCCACAAACACCGCCTGTTGCACATTGGCGTGGTGTTTGTGGAGCTGAAAATCTATTTGCAGAATCTATGAATCAGGCTCTGGCTGCCTGAGCCGAAAGGCTCTTGACGATAGCCATTACCATTTGCGCCGAATGGGTGGCGGCTGTTTCAAGGAACTGATCAAACGACAGGTTCGATTCTTTGCCAGCGATATCGGACAGGGCCCGAATAACAATAAAGGGAATATCAAAGCAGTGGCAGGTCTGGGCGATCGCCGCAGCTTCCATTTCAACTGCTTTCATCGTCGGAAACAGCGCCCGGGTTTTGGCCACCCGCTTGGGACAACTCATAAAGCTGTCACCGGTTGCGATCAGGCCGCGCACGGTTTTCATGCCCTGCATTTGACCGATGCACTGCTCGGCAGTCTGCGCCAAAAGCAGATCAGGCTCGAATGCGGCGGGCAAGCCTGGCACCTGGCCGGGCTCATAACCGAACACCGTGACATCGACATCGTGGTGCCGCACTTCAGTCGAAATGACGATATCACCGACCTCAAGCCCGGCATCAAAACCACCGGCAGACCCAGTGTTAATGACACAGTCCGGCTTGAACACTTGCAGTAGCAGCGCCGTGCCCACCGCAGCATTGACCTTGCCGATACCCGATTTGAGCAGCACAACGGATTGCCCGTGCATCTGACCGGTAAAGAACGAATAGCCCGCATGCTGGTGCTCCTCGATCTGCTGCAAGGCCGACTTCAGCAGCTCGACCTCCTGATCCATGGCACCAATAATACCGATGCGTAATCCGTTCTTTTGCTTGAGTATGTCAGCCAGCCGCGTGCTCATCTATCGTAACTACCGTCGTTCTCTGTGAATTATGTTTTCGCGGGGCAAGAATACGTAATTTACCCTGCAGAAAGAATAGTGCAGGCCGCTTTAATGGCACCAGTGCGGGTTTTTCTGCCCTGTTCGGAAAATTCGGTAAGCAAACACAGCAAACTTGCGACTTTTGTCGCCAAATAGCAACTTAAAACCCAGGTTTAGTGCGGCGAAGCAAAGCCAGACAGAAGAGACAAGACAACCGATATCTGCAAACCAGTGCGTCCAATTGCCTCAGCGTAAATAAAGACCATCCCACTCGAAACGCTGGAACAATCGATCACAGGCGGCATCGACCGGGCACTGCAGACTAACAACCTCACCGCTGACCGGGTGGGTAAACTCAAGCTCAGTTGCCATCAGTAGCAGACGGTGCAGATCGAATTTTTCACGAAACAGACGATTGTGCTTGCCATCGCCATGGGCGGTATCACCGACCAGCGGATGGAAGATATGCTTCATGTGGCGCCGTATCTGATGCTTGCGCCCGGTGCGAGGTTTCACCTCCACCAGGGAATAGCGGGCACTGGGATAACGGCTCACTGCGAAGGGCAGCTCAATAGTCCCCAGGCGGCGAAATTCGCTCTGCGCATCTTTGGCAGGCTTGTCCGGATCCGCAAAAGGGTCGGCTTTCTTGTCGAAAATCGGCTTAAGCGCGTAATCGATCAGACCTTCTTCCGGCGTATAGCCACGGGTAACACACAAGTAGGTTTTGCGTACCTGACGTTCGGCAAAGGCCAGATTCATGTCATGGGCAGCCTGCTTTTGCTTGGCAAACAAGATGACGCCCGAAGTGGCACGGTCCAGACGATGGATGGTGTAGACAGTGTCCTGCAGGTAATCACGCAACAGGGCAACGGCATTGGGGGTATAGGCAGGGGCAATCCAACTCGGGTGAACCAACAGCCCCGAAGGCTTGTCTATAGCGACGAGGTATTCGTCCTCAAACAGGATCTTCAGCTCGGACATGGTGTTTTATCAGACTCAGGCGGGATCCAGAACACAAGGAGATGGCGGTGGGGCAGGGATTTGAACCCTGGGAGCCTTACGACTCGCCGGTTTTCGAAACCGGTGCTTTCGGCCACTCAGCCACCCCACCAAGTCTTGCGGCGCATAGTGTACGTGGAATAATCGGTAAGTCAAATAGTTGAAAGACTTGTAAATTCATACATAAAGGGCATGATGTCCCTAATCGGACTGAAATCAATCGAGGGAAACCATGCGTAACGTTCGTACCATCAATAACGATGCATACAGTTCATCCGCTCTGGCAACCAACAAGGTTTTGCGTAACACCTACTTTTTGCTGGGTATTACGCTGGCATGGTCTGCCATTATTGCGGGTGTTGCTGCAGCCATGGCCCTGCCCCGTCCGGGCCTGATTATCACACTGGTGGGCTTTTACGGCCTGCTGTACCTGACCGAAAAGAACCGCAACAGCTCGCTGGGTCTGCTGTTCGTGTTCCTGCTGACGGGCTTCATGGGCTATACGCTCGGCCCGATCATCAACATGGTCATGGCCCGCGGCGGTTCTGAAATCGTCATGATGGCCCTGGGCGGCACCGCCCTGACCTTCTTCACCACCTCGGCCTACGCCCTCACCACCAAGCGGGACCTGTCCTTCCTTGGCGGCATGATGATGGCAGGCTTTGTGGTGCTGATCGTCGCCGTTATCGCCAACATCTTCCTGCAGATGCCGGCGCTGGCGCTGGCCATTAGTGCGATGTTCATTCTGTTCTCGGCCGGTGCCATACTGCTGACAACACAGTCGATCGTGCGCGGCGGCGAAACCAACTACATCTCCGCGACGGTTACGCTTTACGTATCCATCTACAATATCTTCCTCAGCCTGTTGCATATTCTGGGCGTTACCAGCAGCGACTGAACCCTGGCACCGATCACTGATCGGTAACAGGCAAAGCGACTGCCAAGCCCCGCTATCTTTGCTAAGATAGCGGGGCTTTTGCATTCTGAATCAGGGAGTTGCTCGAAACAGTAACGCCTTGGCACTGCGAACATGAACTGACGCCTGTTTCATTTAACAGGCTCTGCCCGACAGGTTGAAAATGATTTTTTCATTGCTGGTTTATGCTGCACCCCACAGCCATCAGGGCGCAGAAACGGCTTATCGCTTTGCAGTTGCCTGCCTTGCCCAGGGACACAGCATTCACCGCGTATTCTTTTATGGCGATGGCGTGCATGGCGCCACAGCTCTGGCGGCACCGCCACAGGACGAACCCAACTTGCCCGCCCGCTGGCAGGCACTGGCGCAGACCCACAAGCTTGATTTGGTTGTGTGCATCGCCGCCGCCGTGCGTCGTGGCCTGCTGGACGCCAACGAAGCTCGCCGCTATGAAAAGCCTGGCCACAACCTGCAGCAAGACTTTGAGCTTTCGGGTCTTGGTCAGCTGGCCGAGGCGGCCATAGTGTCCGATCGACTGATCACTTTCGGAGCCTGACATGAGTACAAACAAGCGTTTTCTCATCATCAGTCGCCGCCCACCCTATGGCAGCAGCCATGCCCGGGATGCGCTGGATACAGCACTGACCACTGCGGTATTCGAGCAGCCCGTCAGTATGCTGTTTCTCGATGACGGTGTTTACCAGCTGCTGCAAGCGCAACAGCCCGCGGGCATCCAGCAGAAGAACCTGGGCGCAACACTTAGCGCCCTGCCAATGTACGATATTGATCAGCTGTATGTCTGCGACAGCGCCCTGCGCAGCCGCGGACTCGGCCCTGATGACTGCCTGCTGCCGGTCCAGCTGCTCGACAGTAACGCCATTGCACAACTGATTCGCAACCACGATGTGGTACTGAGTTTTTGACCATGACCCTGCATACTTTGAATCGCGCTCCCTCCAATACCGCTCTGCTAGCCGATTGCCTGCGCGCCTGCAGCAGTGGCGACACCCTGCTGCTGATCGAAGACGGCGTCTATTGCGCCCTGGCGGGGCAGCCAATTGCATGGCCTGCCGGCGTCACTCTGTGCGCACTTGCCGCCGATGTCGCTGCACGCGGCCTCGACAGCCGGCTCGCAAGTAACATTGCACAGGCGGATGATGCCGGCTTCGTGCAATTGTGCTGCGAACATACCCGGGTCATCAGCTGGTACTGACATGACGCACCTGCAACTGAACGAACAGCGCATTGAACTGGATAACGAAGGCTACCTGCGCGATCTCTCGCAATGGTCGCCACAGGTCGCCGAAGCCCTGGCCGCCGAGATTCCGCTGCCGCTGAGCGACGCCCACTGGGAAGTACTCTATCTGCTGCGCGACTTTTACCAGCGCTTTGAGCATGCACCGGCCATGCGCCCACTGGTCAAGGCTGTCAGCCTGAGCCTGGGACCGGAAAAGGGCCGCAGCATCTATTTGCTTAAGCTGTTTCCCGACAGCCCGGCAAAGCTGGCGGCACGCCTGGCCGGATTACCCAAGCCAACCAACTGCCTGTGACAACAATAATGAACAAACCCCGCATCGCATTTCTTGGAATCGGCCTTATGGGCCACCCCATGGCCCTCAACCTGCTGCGTGCAGGCTATCCGCTCAACGCCTGGAATCGCACCTTCAGCAAGGCCGACGCGCTGCGCAGCCAGGGCGCGGTACCTTGCAGTCAGCCCCATGAAGCGGTCAAAGATGCCGATATCGTTATCAGCATGCTGGAAAATGGCCCAGTCGTGGATGCGGTCGTCTTCAGTGATACGACACTGGCGGCACTCAAGCCTGGCGCGCTAATTATCGACATGAGCTCAATCCCGCCTGAACTGGCCAAGCGTCACAGCGCGCAATTGGCCGAACGCGGCCATGGTTATCTTGACGCCCCCGTATCCGGCGGTACCGTCGGCGCGGAACAGGCTAGCCTGTCCATTATGGCCGGCGGCGACAGGGGCGACTTTGAACGTGCAGGCCCGCTCTTCGCCTGCCTTGGGAAGGCCGCCACCTACATAGGTCCGGCAGGGTCTGGTCAGCTGGCAAAGTGTGCCAACCAGGCAATTGTCGGCATTACCATCGGCGCCGTGGCAGAAGCCCTGCTGCTGGCCGCACAAGGCGGCGCAGACCCGGCCGCTGTGCGTGAAGCCCTGCTGGGCGGTTTCGCCGGCAGCCGCATACTGGAACTGCATGGTCAGCGCATGATTGATCGCAGCTTTATGCCAGGCGGAACCGCCCGGGTGCAACTCAAGGACCTGCAGACCATTCTGGATACCGCCAGCACCCAAGGGTTGCAATTACCCTTGACCGAGCAGGCCTTCGCCCAGTTTGGCCAACTGGTTGAACGCGGCCTTGAGGGTGTAGATCACAGCGGACTCCTGTTGCAGCTGGAAGCGCTCAACACCCCGGCACGCCTGAATGACAGGGAAACCACCAAGCCTGACGGCACGCCCGAAGCCTGACCCTGGCGGCAGAGGCCCATGCTCACTCTCCTTGCAAGGTGAGCACTAGGTGTCGACTGCTGCCACGGGCCCGGTGCTCGCACAAATAGATTCCCTGCCAGATACCCAGATTTAGGCGCCCCGCAGTCACGGGAATCATCAAACTGGATCCCAGCAGGCTGGCTTTGACATGGGCCGGCATGTCATCCGGCCCTTCGTCCAGATGGGTGCACCAGGCAGCATTTTCCGGCACCAGCTGGCAAAAATACGCCTCCAGATCCCGCCGTACCGCGGGGTCCGCATTCTCGTTGAGCGTCAGCGACGCGGAGCTGTGCTTGATGAACAGATGCAGCAGACCCAGCTGCAGGCAACCAAGTTCCGGTAGCTCACGTACAATGTCGTCGGTGATCAGATGAAAGCCACGCTCTCGGGGTCGCAGCCGAATTTCACGCTGAATCCACATCCTTATTCCTGCTTAAAGAAAAGACCCATCCAAACCGAATCCTGTTACAAGTCAGGCTCAATATAGCCGCCAGCTATTTGCAGCGGCTGCAGATCAGAGCCCTGACTTACCCAGGCGACCAGTACGGAACGACTTTGCCCCTGATCAGGCATGACCCCCAGATCCAGCGCCCAGTCACCGCCAACAGACTCCAGCCGGTGATAATCGAGCACTACAAAGTCATGGGAAAGGCTGCGCCCTCTGTTCTCACCCGCCCCGACCTCAGCCTCTAATGCCATACCCAGGCGCGCCAGGTGCAGCGTGCTTTTACCCACATTGCCGACCTTTGCAACACCGGCGCTGTAACGTGCCTCCAGCCGACCCGACTGATAATCGAGCGCCAAAGCCCCCGCCATCACCGGCGCCACCTGCCAGCGGCGCTGCCCCTGCAGCCAGCCGCGCCACTCCTGCCCATTCACCACCAGTCCAGGTGTGTACACCTGGCTATCAACCCGGTGGACAAATAGGTTCCCTCCCTATTTGTCCGTCACGCCAGAAAAACTAGCGCAAGTGCATGGACTTGCTGGCTTTTCTGGCGTTCGCATTGGCCTGCGACCAATGATGAAGCATCCCTGCTTCATGTTATTAACCCGCCGGGTTAATAACATGACCCTGCTGTACATAAGTGCGCTGACGCTCGGTAAAACGCGCGGACGAAAAACGATCCGGCCAGCCCAGGCGATTCCAGTAATCGACATGGAAAGCCACCGGGAACAAGCTGCGAAACAACCGGGGGTCATCGACCAGCGAACTCAACCAGGCATCGGCCTGGCGGGCAACTGCTGCACCCTTCCGAGGTATAGAGCTCCACAAGATCATCGGCGCCCTGCGGGTCAGATTCGAAGGTTTGAGCCTGTACCGCACCGCTGAACGCCAGCACCCAAAGGCAGCCGCTAACAATGCTCATCCCCCACCTCCTCAAGCACCGCAACCGCTCACCACTTTCTACCCAGCCGCAACCACAATCGCGCAGCCGGAATTTCAGCGCGTTTTCTCCAGCGGGTAACCCGCTTCTTTCCAGGCCGCCATGCCGCCATCCAGCGCCGAGGTGCGCAAAAAACCGAGCTCACGCAGGGTCGCTGCCGCCAGCGTCGAGATCTTGCCAAACTGACACAGGGTCACGATACGGCGGGTCGGATCTGGCAGCGCATCATTGACCCGCAACTCCAGCTGCCCCCGCGGCAGATTCATGGCACCCGGCACATGACCTGCATCAAAGGCATCACGCTCGCGCACATCCAGCACAATCAGATCGGCACTGCCGGCAACGATGCGGGCACGCAGCTCAGGCAGCGAAACAAATGGCGTTTTGGCGGCCGCCTCAGCTAGCAGTTGCGCCACACTCTTGCCGCCACTCATATTGGTACGCAGCGCTTCGGTGAGGTGCGTGGGGGCATTCAAATCCAGATGTTCCATCATCTCGATAAAGGCCGCTCGTTCGGTCCGCTGCAACCGCGGATTGTTCGCCAGCTCCTCTGCGATAGTACTTGAGCCGCGCGCCTTGTAATCATGGGCCGGGAACAGGCGCAACGACGGATCCAGCTTCAGGATGCCGTTAAACAGGCTGTCATAGAGCGCAGAAGGATCACCCGAGGGCAGATCGGTGCGCCCGGTTCCGCCAATCAGCAGGGTATCCCCGGTAAAGATGCGATCTTCCAGCAGCAGGCACATGGAATCCGCCGTATGACCGGGGGTATGCAGCGCTTGCAGACGCAAATTACCGACGCGCAGCAGATCAGCATCCTGCAGCCGCAGGTCAGCAAAAGGAGCCGGGCTGTCCCGGTGCATTACGACCGGTACCTTGAGCAGCTGCGCAATTGTGTGCGTGGCAGAGAAGTGGTCGGCGTGGGTATGGGTGTCGATCACGTAATGAATGCGCAGCCCGTCCCGGGCAGCGATAGCAAGATAACGATCGACCTGGCTAATCTCGGGATCAATTAACACCGCCGAACAAGTGTCGCTACAACCCACCAGATAGGACTGACAGCCCCCCGTTGCAACCTGCTCAAAGATCATAGTCGCCTCCCGCCCGCTCAAGGCTAACGCTGTCGAATACTACAACTTTAGTCGTCAGCGCCCGATCGCAACAGGCAGAAGCACAAAGCACACACCAGGAAGCGCGTGGAACTAACGCCTATAGCTCAATACCTGACCACGAAACGGTTGTGGCAGATAATCCACCGTCACCGGTGCCGCCTGACTGTGACTGTAACCCAGGCTGATCATTTTCTTGCTAAAACGGGCATGGTTGCCACGGCCAGGATCCACCAGTACCACGGCACAGCTCGGCGCGGCATGCTGATTGATAAAACCGGCCAGCATATCCACATGCTCATGCTCATACAGCAGGTCGCTCCCCACTATAAGGTCAAACTTACCCAGCAGCGACTGTGGATCACCCCACCCGGTACGTACAAAGGGAATGCTACGCCCTGCATTCAATAACACATTAGCACCGAGAAAAGCAGCCACTTCGGGATGATAATCGGTTGCGGTAATATCCGCCTGACGATGATTCAGCACCAGACTGGCCAGCCCGATACCGCAGCCCACCTCCAGAATGCGCTTGCCGGCGATGTCATAATCAAACATAAGATGCGCCAGTACCTGGCCGGACGGCCAGACGATACCAAATAATGGCCATGACGCAGATGAGATACCCAGTTTTTCAGCTATCTGATCAACATCAAGAAACTGCTGATTATCTCGCAGGGAACGGATATGAATATCGACACCACCAAACTCCAGAGTTTGGTATCGCACGCGTAACGCAGACATAGGTGTCCCTGATTTTGTTAAATGCACAGCCGCATGGAAGCAATCCTGCGCGCTGCGCTAAGGCCTTACAGTACTCCTTCTGCGTCACCCTGACTATTGACCCTGTTTCAAGGATCGCTTGTGCCAGCCCACAAAAAAGCGCCCGCCTCATACTCTGTGAGCATCAGGCGGGCGCTGGCGTCAGCAACCTGTCGGACAGCCTCCTAGATCATCCGATTCTATTGGTCGTAAGGTATTTGCTTGCACCATCAGGCCCGGTGCCGTCGGCGTACAGGGTCACGCCCGAGCGCAGGCATATATTCAGATTCTCATGGGAAGCTGCTGTTTCCCTGGGCAAAAGATGCTCCACCATGGCCTTTTCTTCCAGCAACTCGGCCTCGGTGGCACTCATGCGCTCACGACTAAACTCACTGATGTCGAGCCCCTGCACTATCTGGTAGCGGCCATAGTCACAACGCACAGGGAAGGAATAGATAATGCCTTTCTCGATGCCATAACTGCCATCACTGACAATACCCATGCTGACAAACTCGCCGCTTTCGGTGCCCAGAACCCAGTCGCGCATATGGTCGACGACACCCTGGGCTGCCGAGGCCGCACTGGACTGGCCGCGGGCCTTGATGATCTCGCCACCGCGAAACTGAATTTTGGGAATGTATTCGCTGGTATACCAGTCAAAACTGATTTGATCCATGGCAGCGCGATCCAGAATGGTCGCCTGATGCAGATCCGGGTACTGAGTCGGGGAATGGTTACCCCAGATCACGACACGACGGATATCCCGAGGACTGGCCCCGGTATGGTTGGCCAGAATGCCGCGGGCACGGTTCTGATCGAGACGTGTCAGCGAGGTAAACTGCGACGGGCTCAGATCCGGTGCGTTACGGCTGGCGATCAGGGCATTGGTATTGGCAGGATTGCCCACCACCAGTACTTTCACATCGCGGTTGGCGAAGTTGTTCAGCGCCCGCCCCTGGCGGGTAAAGATCTCGGCGTTGACTTCCAGCAGGTCGCTGCGCTCCATGCCAGGACCTCGCGGCCTGGCACCGATGAGCAACGCAAAATGGGTATTCTTGAAGCCATCTTCGACATTGTCATGCAGCGTAATGGTATGGAGCAGCGAATAGGCGCAATCCTCCAGCTCCATCGCAATACCGCGCAGCGCTTCCATCGCCTGGGGCACTTCGATCAACTGCAAAATTACCGGCTGATCCTTGCCCATCATTTCACCGGCGGCAATTTTGAACAGCAAATTATTCGCAATGCTGCCCGCCGCACCGGTAATGGCAATTCGTACTGGTCTTCTCATCTGGAGCTCCAATCTGGAATGCAGGAATAGTAAAGTCTGATATAGCTCTACTAATACCAAAGTCGAATGGGTAATGACAGTTCCGCACCCGACTCTTTTATAACAAACCACAACTGGGGGCCCGGCAGGCCCAGACAATTCGCCGCTACGGCAATACGGGCATCAGCAATACACTGCGGCTAAAACGCGTTAAAACAGCTCAGTTCGATAATGGAACTCTGGCGGCACGACGAAACAAGCGATAAAAATTCTCACTCGAGGCGGCGGCAATTTCTTCTACAGAAACACCTCGGATATCGGCAATACAACGGGCCACTTCGCATACAAAGCGCGGCTCATTTTTTTTGCCACGGTGCGGCACCGGCGCCAGATAAGGCGAATCGGTTTCGATTAGCAGTCGCTCCAGGGGCATTTTGCGCACGACATCACGCAGGTCTTCAGCATTGCGAAAAGTCACGATGCCCGAAAACGAAATGAAGTAATTCATCTCCATCGCCGCCGCCGCCATTTCCCAGCTTTCAGTAAAGCAGTGCAGCACGCCGGCCACACCAGGGTCACCGTGCTCTTCAATCAGAGCCAGAGTGTCCGCACGGGCATCCCTCGTATGCACGATCAGCGGCAGCCCGGTCTGAGCGCTCGCCTGCAGATGCTTCACAAAGCTCGCCTTTTGCAGCTCGGCAGACTCTGCGCTGTAAAAGTAATCCAGACCAGACTCGCCGATGGCGATGACCTTGTCCCGCGCGGCTTCTCGCACCAGAGCCTCGACCTCCACCAGACCTTCATCTGAATGCAGCGGATGCACACCGACGGAGGCATATATACCCTCGTAGGGCTCGATACTTTTATAAAGTGCGGGGAAGTCCTGCATGCTCACCGAAACGCTAAGCAGAGTACCGACCTGACTGGCACGGGTGGCCGCCAGCATGGCATCGAAATCGTTGTCGTAGGGCGCAAGGTCAATCTTGTCGAGATGGCAGTGTGAATCAATAAACATCAGACGAAATAGGCTCGGGAGAAATGATTTTACAGAGAGTGCGTGCGGCGCCCGGAATTAAGAGTACCGGCAAGATAGGTTTCTACCTTTCGCACAAGGGTATTATCGTCAGGCGACAGCTGTATACCGATACCCGGTACACGGCCGCCCTGAGCAACCCTGGGCGTTACCCAGATAACCTTGCCGGTGACCGGCAGCTTGTCCGGCTCTTCCATCAGGCTCAACAGCATGAAGACTTCCTCGCCGAGCTGATAAGCCCTGGGCGTAGGAATAAACAGGCCGCCATTGGTAACAAACGGCATAAAGGCCTTGTATAGATCTTCCTTGGTTTCTATAGCCAAGGATAAAATACCATGACTGATGCGCGGCACTAAGGACATCGAGCTAAGCTCCTACTCAGTTTCATCTAACCAGCGCAGACCAACGCAACAATATCCGCTCCAGCAGCAATTGACGGTTGGGGTTCAAGCGCTGCATCAGGCTGACCCGTTCGGTATGAACCAGGTCAGAAAGTGCATATACGGTCTGAGCATCGGCTTTGCGCGATACAGCCAGCAACATATTATTTGCGTCCAGATGACGTAAACAACTTTCATCACCCGTTCCCAGAACCCGCACAATATCTAAAAGCCAACCATACAACCATCCCAGCAAAAGCTCCAGATCTTCTTTGGCCAGCTGTTGCGCGACCTCCAGCGCCGAACGACGCTGTTTTAGAATATCGCCCAGACCCTCGATAAATTTACGTCGCAGCGCCATCAGGTCCTGCTCGATATACTCGCGAGCGCGCAACGGCGACCCCAGACAGATACTCAGCAGCTGCTGGGCCTTCTGCGGCTCAATATTCAATTGCGCACATAACCAGGCCTGCGCCTGATCCGACTCCGGCAGATGACAGTCGGCCCGCTGACAGCGACTGCGAATCGTTGGCATCACCTGCCCCAAACGATGCGTCACCAGCAACAGTATGGTATCGCGCCCGGGCTCCTCCAGCGTTTTAAGCAGGGCATTGGCGGATGACGCATTCATCGCCTCAGCAGGCTCCAGAATCACCACTCGATATCCGCCTTGCTGCGCCGTGCTGTGCAAAAAGCCGGTGAGATCACGCACCTGCTGCACCTTGATGGGCTTGCCGGCCTCCTCCGGGCTGAGCTGGAACAGGTCCGGATGGCCACCGCTGTCAAACAGCACGCAGCTGCGACAAGCACCACAGGCGGCCTCATCACCAGGCCTCTGGCACAGCAAATAGCGTGACAGCGCCTGGGCAAAGTCCCGCTTGCCAATCCCCACAGGGCCATTGAGCATCAGAGCGTGGGGCAGACGCTGCTGTTTGTGCAGACGAGTGAAGTACTCCCAGCGCTCCCGCAGCCAGGGGTAGATCTCCGCGCTGCGCCGAACGGCAACCTCATCCATGGCGAAGCGCCTGCAGACGGTCCAGATGGGGCAATAACTGCTGGCGCACCTGCTCCATGTCCAGCGCAGCATTGATAACGGCAAAGCGCTCGGGTTCGGCCTCGACCCGCTGCAGGTAGCTTGCGCGCACGCGCTCGAAAAATGCCTGTTTTTCCTGTTCAAACCGATCCGGTTGTGATCGCTTGCGGGCCCGTTCCAGCCCCAGCTCCACCGGCAAGTCCAGCAGGAAGGTGCAATCCGGGCGCAGCGCGCCCTGCACCAGCGATTCCAGCGTGCGGATACGCTGCACATCAACACCGCGACCGCCGCCCTGATAGGCAAAGGTCGCATCGGTAAAGCGATCACAGAGCACCCAAGTACCGCGTGCCAACGCAGGCTTGATCAGCGCAGCAATATGCTGGGCACGGGCGGCAAACATCAGCAACAGCTCGGCATCCTCACAAACGCGCTCATCCCGCGGACTGAGCAGCAGTGAACGGATTTCTTCGGCCAGCGGTGTGCCACCTGGCTCGCGACTGACCACAACCTCGATACCGCGAGCCTCAAGCTCAGCGCGAACAAACTCGATATTGCTGCTTTTGCCAGCTCCCTCGGTGCCCTCAACGGTAATAAAGCGTCCTCGCATTAGAGTCATGCTTCAGCCTCCCGGCGTCGAGCGGTAGTCTTCGCGCCGCTGCAGCTGATAGCGGCGCACGGCGGAATTATGCTCGGACAGACGGGCCGAGAAATGATGACTGCCGTCTCCCTTTGCCACAAAAAACAGCCAGGGGCCCGCTTCCGGGTTAAGCGCCGCCTCGATGGCGTCCTTTCCCACCATTGCAATAGGCGTGGGCGGCAGCCCTTCGATCGCATAGGTGTTATAGGGCGTTTTTTTCAACAAATCAGAACGGCGCAAATTACCCTTGTACTCAGCCCCCATGCCATAGATCACCGTCGGATCGGTTTGCAGCCGCATGCCCTGCTGCAGCCGACGCACGAAGACTCCACTGATGCGCGGACGCTCCTGCGCCACCGCGGTTTCCTTTTCGATGATCGAGGCCATGGTCAGCGCTTCGTACGCAGAATCATAGGGCAGCTCAGACGCACGATCTTCCCAGGCCTGGGCCAGGGCTTCATCCAGCGAGGTACGGGCGCGACGCAACAGATCCAGATCCGACATGCCCCGCAGGAATTGGTAGGTTTCAGCCAGGAACATGCCTTCAGGGTGCTTATCCGGCTCATCCAGCTGCGCCATGACTTCGCTGTCGTCCAGTTCGCCCAGAGTCTGCAACAACACCCTGTTGGCCGCCAACTGCTCACGCAACTGCGCGAAGGTGGTGCCCTCCACGACGGTGAAGAAGTGACGCAGGGTGTCACCATCGATCATTTTCTGCATTAGACCGCGCAGGGTCAGACCCGGCTCTACCTCGTATTCACCGGCTTTGACACTGTGGGCCAGGCCGTTAATACGAGCATAAATGCGCAGAAATATCGGCCGCTGCACCAGACTTGCAGCCTCAAGATCGGCAACGATCTGATTAAACCCCTGTCCCCGCTCAATCAGCAGCGTGCGGGACTCATCCACCGGCAGCGGACTATCAATATAGGCATTGATTCGTTGCCAGCCAATGGCGCTCAGCAGCAGAACCAGAAAGGCGCCGACGGCCACCAGGCTTATAGATTTTTTCAACACGCAAGATAATCCTTTGCTAGCAGCGATTGCAGCTGTCGAGTAACCGGACCCACCGACCAGTGCCGCGCGCCCAGTGTGACCACCGGCCAGATATCGATCAGGCTGTTACACAGCATGACTTCATCCGCCTGCTCAAATTCAATTTTGCCAAAGCGCCCTTCCACCACTTCAATTCCGGCGGCAACGGCCAGCTGCAACAGGCGCCCGCGCACCACGCCCGCCACACCACAGCGATCCAGCAGTGGCGCATAGAGGCGTGAACCGCGGACCCAGAGCAGGTTGCTCATGGTGCCTTCCACCACAAAACCCTCAGTGTCACACAACAAGCCTTCGCGAATATAAGGATCGTCCCACTCACTGCGCGCCAGCACCTGCTCCAGCCGGTTCAGATGCTTGATACCCGCCAGCCGCGGGCTTAGCGCCAGGGCCATGTCACACCAGCGCACCCGCACGCCGACCTGAGCAGGACTGTGCGGATATTCCGGCATAACGGAGAGCATCAGAATACGCGTCGGCGTCATACCGGCCTGGGGCAGGTATCCGCGCCCGCCTGCACCGCGAGTCACCAAGATTTTGAGCACACCGAAACTCTGCATGGGACACAGGCTTTTGAGGCGTTGCAGATCCTGCTGCAAATCGACAAACAGCGTTCGAGTATCGATCGCCAGACGCTCGCAACCGCTGCGCAGACGTTCAAGGTGCAAATCCAGTAACAGCGGACGCCCCGCACGCAACTGTACGGTTTCGAACAGACCATCGCCATAGGCCAGACCGCGATCAGTTACCGCGACTGTATCGGTGGCAACGCCGTTGATCAGCATGAAGGGGGACTTAGTCATAGACAGGCACAGACGGCGCCCCTGACCCGCAGGACAGGAACGCGCGACTGCGGATCAAATCTTGCGAAACGCAAGAGTGCCGTTCGTGCCGCCAAAACCGAAGGAATTGGACAGCGCAGTGTCTATCCGGCATTCCTGGGCCACATTGGGCACATAGTTGAGATCGCAACCTTCGGACGGGTTGTCCAGGTTGATGGTGGGCGGCGCCACTTGGTCACGGATGGCCAACAGGCAGAAAATTGCCTCTACCGCACCAGCCGCACCCAGCAAATGTCCGACCATCGATTTGGTTGAACTCATGCGCACGACAGAAGCTGAACTGCCGAGCACGCGTTTGGCGGCGTTGGATTCCGCCACATCACCCGCCGGCGTCGAAGTACCGTGGGCATTGATGTAGTGCAGCTCATCCGGATTCATACCCGCATCACGCAGAGTATTTTCCATCGCACGGGCGGCGCCCTCACCGGACACTGGCGGCGCAGTCATGTGGAAGGCATCATCACTCATGCCAAAGCCCACGATTTCTGCATAAATCCGCGCCCCGCGAGCCTTGGCGTATTCGTACTCTTCCAGTACCACAATACCGGCACCGTCGCCCAGCACGAAGCCGTCACGGTCGCGGTCCCAGGGACGGCTTGCCGCCGTCGGGTCGTCATTACGGGTAGAAAGCGCACGGGCAGCGGCAAAACCACCGATACCCAGCGGGGTATTGGCCATTTCGGCACCACCGGCAACCATCACGTCCGCATCGCCGTATTGAATCATGCGCATGGCATGACCAATGTTGTGCGTGCCCGTGGTGCAGGCCGTGGTGATGGCAATGTTCGGGCCGCGCAGGCCGTACTTGATCGCCAGATTGCCGGCAATCATGTTAATAATGCTGCCCGGCACAAAAAACGGCGATATGCGGCGCGGGCCGCCTTCGTTCAAAATATCGTGGTTTTTCTCGATCATCGACAGACCACCGATGCCCGAGCCCACCGCACATCCGATGCGGTGTGAATTTTCGTCGTTCACTTCCAGACCAGAGTCGTCAATCGCCTGAGTCGCGGCTGCCATGCCGTACTGGATGAACAGGTCCATTTTGCGGGCGTCTTTAACACTCATGTACTGGCTAACATCAAACCCCTTCACAGGGGCTGAGAAGCGTGTCGCAAACGCAGATGCGTCGAAGTGGTCAATCGGAGCTGCGCCACTTTTGCCAGCAAGGATGTTGTCCCAGGTTTCTTTAACCGTATTCCCCACCGGTGTCAGCATTCCGATGCCGGTAACCACCACTCTCCTGCGAGACATTGCGATCCTCCAGTTACTCTGGCCGTAAAAAAGAAAAGCCGCACTATACTGCGATAGATGCGGCTTTTCACTTGTTCTTAAACGTATCGATTACTGGTGCGTGGTGATGTAATCGATTGCCAGCTGTACGGTGGTGATTTTTTCAGCTTCTTCGTCAGGAATCTCAGTTTCGAACTCTTCTTCCAGAGCCATAACCAGCTCTACCGTGTCCAGAGAGTCAGCGCCAAGATCTTCAACGAAAGAGGCTTCGTTGGTCACTTCGTCGCCTTTAACGCCCAGCTGTTCTGCGATGATTTTCTTTACGCGCTCTTCAATGTTGCTCATAACTCTTCCTATATTCTTTTCAACCCGTGCACCCTGTGATGCGAATCGGGATTTTATAGATACCGCCATGCCCTAGCAAGCGTGACAGCGTTTATTATCACCGTAAACTGACGGCCAATTATCAACAAATTGCCGGAAAAAACAATTCTTTGTGACAGAAGTCGAAATCAGGCCATGTACATCCCGCCATTGACCTGGATTGTCTCGCCTGTGACATAGGCGCCCCCCTGGCCGGCCAGAAAGCCCACCACGGCAGCGATCTCCTCGGGCTGACCGAGACGATTCATTGGAATTTGTGCCTGCAAATGCGCCTTGTGCTCATCTGCCAGACCACTGGTCATGTCGGTATCGATAAAGCCCGGCGCGACACAGTTAACCGTAATATTGCGTGAACCTACCTCACGCGCCAGGGCGCGGGTAAAGCCTTCCATGCCGGACTTGGCAGCAGCATAGTTCACCTGCCCCGCATTGCCCATGGACGCGACCACTGAACTGACACTGACGATACGACCCCAGCGCGCTTTGGTCATGCCACGCAGGCACGCCTTGACGACACGATAAACCGAGGTGAGATTGGTATTCAAAACCGAATCCCACTCGTCTTCTTTCATGCGCATCAGTATATTATCACGGGTGATACCAGCATTATTGACGAGAATTTGCACAGCGCCAAATTCTTCCTGAATACGCTTAATCACCTGCTCAACGGACTCAGCACTGGAGACATCCAGCACCATGCCAGCGCCTTTGAAGCCGGCTTCACCGAGGTAGGCGCTAATGGTTTGCGCACCCGACTCGCTGGTTGCCGTACCCACTACTATGGCACCCTGACCGCCCAACTCATGAGCAATTGCCTTGCCGATACCACGGGTAGCACCGGTCACCAGCGCCACTTTACCTTCGATACTCATCTGCTGTCCCTTATCGATATTTATTCGCCCAGCGCCTTGGCAAGGCCTGCAGGTTCGTTGATCGCAACCACATTGAGTGCTTTATGCACCTTCTTGTTCAGGCCGGACAACACCTTGCCGGGGCCGCATTCCACCACGGTTTCAGCACCGGCATCCACCATGGCCTGAACAGTGCGCGTCCAGAGCACCGGACTGTAGAGCTGCGCCAGCAAATTCTCCCTGATCTGCTCAAGGGTAGCCGGAACAGCCGCATCCACATTCTGCAGCACCGGAATTTGCGGCGCCTGCAGGACAATATCGGCCAGTACAGGCGCCATACCTGCTGCCGCCGGGCGCATAAGCGCACAGTGGGATGGCACACTCACCGGTAACGGAATCGCCCGTTTGGCGCCAGCAGCCTTACAGGCTTCCATCGCACGCTCAACGGCAGCTTTTTCACCGGCGATCACCACCTGACCTGGGCAGTTGAAATTGACCGGAGATACCACCTGCCCCTGAGCTGCGCTCTCGCAGGCCACGGCTATAGCCGCATCATCCAGCCCGAGAATGGCCGCCATGGCGCCCGTACCAGCAGGCACGGCCTGCTGCATCAGGCGACCACGCAACTGCACCAGACGCACGCCATCGGCGAAGCCAAGTACACCTGCACACACCAGGGCACTGTACTCACCCAGGCTATGACCGGCCATCAGCGCAGGCGTAGCACCGCCACGCTGCTGCCACAGGCGCCACAGCGCCACAGCAGCACTGAGCAATGCAGGCTGGGTAACTTCGGTATTATTCAATTCTTCTTCAGGGCCCTGCTGCACCAGCGCCCAGAGGTCATACCCCAGCGCCTCGGACGCCTCGGCAAAGGTCTCCTGAATAACGGGATACTGTTCGGCAAGTTCAGCCAGCATACCAAGATGCTGGGAACCCTGTCCGGGGAAAACAAAAGCAAGCGCTTGCGACATGGATTCCTCATCTTTGCAATCTAATTGCGATGACCGCCCTAGGGGCATAATGGAGCCGTAGTTTACATTAATACGCGAACCTTGGCAGGCCGAACCGCCCTGCAAAGCGCCTTAAAACGGCGTATCGAGACTCAGTATAGGCACTCAGATCAGGGATGCAGCAAGCTGCTCGCTGATTCGGCGCGGCACATCCATCTTTATCTCGGCCACAGCCTCGTCAATAGCAAAGCCAAAACAGGCACGATCAGCACCGCCATGGCTCTTGACCACTATTCCCTGGAGCCCGAGCAGACTGGCACCGTTACGCCGCGACGGATCCAGCTGCTGCCCAAGCTCACGCAGTATTGGCTGCGCCAGCCAGGCCAGCAGACGCCTATACCAGGTACGCCCAAAGGCCGCACTCAACCGGCTCGCCACCAGACGCGATACACCCTCACTGCTTTTGAGCGCAATATTGCCGACAAAACCGTCACACACCACCACATCGGCCTTGCCTGCGAAAATATCGTCGCCCTCGATATAGCCGATATAGTTCAGGCGACCATGCGCCTCGATCAGCGCGGACGCCAGCTTGACCTGCTCATTGCCCTTGATCGCTTCCTGACCAATATTCAGCAAGCCAACACGGGGGGCAGCAATAGCATCGACCGCCTGAGTCATGACAGAGCCCATGATGGCAAACTGCAGCAAATGCTCGGCACAGCAGTCAACATTGGCGCCCAGATCGAGCATATAGCAGTGCCCCTCAAGCGTGGGCACCGCCGTCACTATAGCCGGCCTATCTATCCCCTCCAGCATCCGCAGCAGATGTCGCCCAATCACCATCAGCGCGCCTGTATTGCCGGCACTGACACAGGCATTCGCCTGACCATCAGCAACCAGCTGCAGGGCAACACTAAGGGAGCTGTTCTGACCTTTGCGTAACGCATGGGACGGCTTTTCATCCATGGCAATAACGCCATCAGCCTGAACAGGCTGCAGCCGCTCGCGCACGGATGCGGGAAGATTTTGCAAATAGGGGGTAAAAGTATCAGCCTGGCCAACCAGCTTAATGGTCAGACCGGGGTATCGTTCAAGCGCCTCAACGGTGGCGGGAACCGTAACGCGGGGACCGAAGTCCCCGCCCATCGCATCAATCGCAATGGTACAAAAGCCGGACAAGCTTAGATTTCGTCCTGCTTGTTGATAACCTGACGACCACGGTAAAAACCATCGGCGCTCACGTGGTGACGCATATGAGTTTCGCCAGTGGTGGCTTCAACAGAAAGACTCGGGGTGCCCAGAGCGTCATGGGAACGACGCATGTCACGCTTAGACCGGGACTTTTTGTTCTTCTGTACTGCCATGGTGAGATAACTCCTAGTTCAACTCTTGTCAGCGTCGGCCTTCAGCTTGGCCAATACACTGAACGGGTTAGGTTTTTTTGACTTCCCATCTTCTGGGGCGATTTCCCCGAAAGAGGTCTGAATACTACAGTCGACATGAAAAGGCACTACCGGAAGGTTAAGAATCAACTCCTCCTCCACGACAGACCAGAGTTCGATGTCTTCGTCCTCAACGATCAGCGGATCATAATGACGTGGCAATGTTTTAGCCACTTCCTCGCTGGGCGCGACTGCCAGATTAAAGCTGGCCTCAACATCAATCTCGACGGACTCCAGACAGCGCTGACACGTCATGTGGACCCTGCCTTGTGCATTGCCCGAAACTGTACGGATTCGTTGAGGGTCCAGTGAAAACAGAAGATCCACAATGATATCGCCTTCTTCCTCAACGAGGTAAGACGACAAGCGTGGCATTCCATTCAGACTGGCAAGCCCCTGAATACGTACTTCCCGTTCGGCAAGCTTTCGCGGGTCAACTTTTTTCGGTAATGGTCCGTACGACATAAGCGCGCAATTCTAGGGTGCAAACCCCTGACTGTCAAAGAAAAACAGAGGGCTTCCACATGATTAATTCGGGTTGGTATTCTACGACGTATAGAACCCCCTGTAACGCTGAAATGGCATTCACTGATGAATAAACTGATCCTGGCCTCGAGTTCCGTCTACAGACGCGCCCTTCTCGACAAATTACAGCTCCCCTATGAATGCATCAGCCCCGATATTGATGAAAGCCCACAGCCCGGCGAGCATGCCGAAGACCTGGTGCGGCGCCTGGCACTGGAGAAGGCCCGCGCCATCGCCAGAACAACGCCTAATGCCCTCATTATTGGCTCCGACCAGGTCGCCGTGCTTGATGGCGACATTATCGGCAAGCCCCTAACGCGCGACAAGGCCCGCGCCCAACTGCTGCGCGCATCGGGTCGCAGCCTGCGCTTTGTCACCGGCCTGTGCCTGCTGAACAGCAACAGCCAGCACAGTCAGATCGATGCGATCGACTTTCGTGTCCATTTTCGCGCTCTCAGCGAGCAACAGATCGAACGTTACCTGGATCGAGAAGAGCCCTATCAGTGCGCTGGCAGTTTCAAGGCCGAAGGGCTTGGCATCGCGCTCTTTGAGCGTTTGGAGGGCGACGACCCCAACAGCCTGATCGGCTTGCCGCTAATCCGCCTGGTACGGATGCTGGAAAATGCCGGTGTTCAGGTGTTGTAAAACGCCGTCACGCAAAAAGGGAGACCTAAGCCTCCCTTTCTTATCTATGCCGTTCTATATTCGCTTAGCGCAGCGTGCCCATACTCCCCAGGCCGAGCTCTGTGGCCAGGGACCTGGAAACGCTCACCCCGAGTCGGTCGATTAGCTTCTCCAGAGCTGAAAGCTTGGAGCCGTATTTAACCAGCTCCTCCTGCCCGACAATATCCCGCGCAACCATGCTGCTGTTGCCAAGCCCATCAATGAGCCCCAGCTTCAACGCCTGCTCACCGGTCCAGATCAGACCACTGAAGAGACGGTCATCATCTTTGAGCCGATCACCGCGCCCCGCACGCACCTGATCAATAAACTGCTGATGAGTGGTGCCCAGCACTTCTTCCCAAAAACGCCGTTCGCTGTCTTTCAGCGGACTGAACGGATCTAGGAACGCCTTGTGTTCACCGGAGACCAGCGAACGGCGCTCAACGCCGAGTTTGTCAATCAACTCCACAAAGCCAAAGCCCGCCGAGGTCACGCCAATGGAGCCGACCAGACTCGCCTTGTCGGCGTAAATCTCATCCGCCGCCGCCGCCATATAGTAGGCCCCCGAAGCGCCTATATCGCTGATCACGGCATAGAGTTTCTTCTGCGGATAGAGCCCGCGCAGGCGCTTGATTTCATCATACACATAGCCCGACTGCACCGGACTGCCGCCAGGACTGTTAATGCGCATGATCACAGCCTGGGACTTCGGCTCCTTGAAGGCCGCACGCAGAGCCCCGACTATATTGTCGGCACTGGCCTCTTCACCATCGGCGATGGGGCCGCGCACATCAATGATGGCCGTGTGCTCTTTGGTCAGCACCTCGTGCCCCAGATCCTTGCCCACCAGGAAGATCGCAAGAATTCCGAACAGGTAGCCAAAAGTCAGCAGCTTGAAGAAAATACCCCAGCGTCGGCTACGGCGCTGCTCGGCGTGCAGCCCCATCAGCAATTTTTCGATAAGGCGCCATTCACGCTTGCTGCCGTCCTGCGCCTTGTCTACGGTCGCTTGCAACTTGTCATCCATTTTTTCGTCCCAGGGATTATCGGCCACAAAGTGCTCCTGTCAGGATAATGTCTGTTCGTCGAGCCAGCGTTCCAGCTCCGGAAAATTGTCGATCTCCAGCACCGGCCGCCAGGGCTTGAGCCGGTCTATATGGTGAGCGCCATAGCTCACGGCCACAGTCCCCATACCGATTCTATGACCCATTTCCAGATCATACTCGGTATCACCCACCATCAGCGCCTCAGACACATCAACCCCCGCTTGCTGCAGTATCTCATGCAGCATGTGCGGATCTGGCTTGGAGGTGGTTTCATCAGCGCAGCGCGACAGCTCGAACAGACTGCCGAGCCCGGTCTGTGCAAATACCCGATCCAGCCCGTGGCGATTCTTGCCAGTCGCCACCGCCAGCCGATAGCCTTTGCGGTGCAAGCTTTCCAGACTGCTGCGGGCGCCGGCAAACAGATGAGTGGGCGTATCATCGCCGGTGACATAGTAATGGGCATAGCGCTCGCGCATGCCCTCGATGCCCGCAGCATCAATACCAGGTATCAGTGCCCGTATCGCCTCGGGCAGCCCCAGCCCGATAATATTGCGGACTGCCTCAGCATCCAGTGGCTCCAGCCCAAGATCCAGTGCCGAACGCTGCATGCTCGAGATGATTCGAGCAGCAGAATCGATGACGGTTCCATCCCAATCGAAAATCAGCAGTTTATACACAACAGCAACCCCATCTAGTCCCAAGGCGGCAAAGAATGCAGCAATGCTTCGGCCGGCGCAAGGTTGCAGCCCAGTGGTCACCCAACGTATATTTGGAAAACATTTTTCAGGATAGCACCATGCAACTGAGCCGCTTTACGGACTACACCCTGCGGGTACTGTTTTATGTCGCCATCAATAACGAGCGTCTGACGACCCTGCACGAGATTGCAGACTTCTACCAGATATCGGTGGAACACCTGCGCAAGGTGGTGCATGCGCTCTCCAAAAGCGGACACCTTAAAACCTATCGCGGAAAAAACGGCGGACTCAAACTAAACTTGGCGCCTGCCGACATCAACCTCGGCGCCATTGTGGGTCAGAGCGAGGGCACCAGCCCGCTGATTGATTGTGAGTCGCAGCCTTGCCGCCTGGCGGGCATCTGCAACCTTCAAAGCGCTCTGGCCGAAGCCCAGCGTGCCTTTATGGCAAGCCTGGCCCAATACAGCCTGGCCGACATGCTCAACAGCCCCCAGATGCAGCAACAACTGATCAGCAAAACAGGCTAAGTCAAAAATCAGTGTCCACGCCCAGGCGCCGACGCAGCAACGGACTGGTGGTGGTGTACTGCAGATGTACCTTCTTGCCGGGCTCCAGTCGCGACTTGATGGCAAAGGCAGCCAGCGCCGCTTCATGAAATCCGCTCAAAATCAGCTTTTTCTTGCCGGGATAGCTGTTGATATCACCGATGGCGAATACGCCAGGCAGCGAGGTTTCAAAGCGCTCGGTATCCACCTGCAGCTGATTGGCATCCATCGCCAGGCCCCAGTCTTTTACAGGCCCAGGGTTTGGCACCATGCCAAAGAACACCAGCAGACAATCAACTTCCTGCCAATGGGTGCACCCTTCACTGTCGGTCAGCTCAACCGCCGTGAGGCGCCCATCAGAGCAGCGATAATCGCTTGCCCGCCCCGCGACAAAGCGCATGCGCCCCTGCTCGCACAGTGCCTGCATCTTTTCCACCAGTGCAGGCTGGGCCCGAAAGCGCTCGGATCGGTGCACCAGAACCACTGAGCGAGCCTCAGGCACCAGTGCCATGACCCAGTCCAGCGCCGAGTCACCCCCACCCAGAACCAGCAGATCCTTATCCTGAAACTGGGCCCTATCCTTTACGGCATAGAACAGCTGATCACCTTCGAGCGCCTCGATCCCCTCCAGCTTGAGGCGCACCGGCTGAAAGGCACCGGCACCGGCTGCGATCACCACGGCGGCCACATCAAACTCGGAGCCTTTGTCGCCACGCAGCCAGAACCGCTCGCCCCGCGGCTCAAGCTGCTCAATACGCTCACCAAAACAGAACTGCGCCTTGAAGGGTGCGATCTGACGCAGCAGATTTTGCGTCAGCTGGGCACCGCTGATTTCGGGAATGGCGGGGATATCGAAAATGGGTTTTTGAGGATAGAGCTCGGCACACTGGCCTCCGGGCTGCTCAAGTGCCTCCACCACTATGGCGCTGAGCCCCAGCAGGCCCAGCTCGAACACCTGAAACAGACCGCAGGGGCCCGCACCTATCACCAGAACATCAGCCGTTTTCATTCACATGCCTCCCATTGTCCGAACCGCGAGACCCGCGCCAGGTAAAACCGTCACAGACATCAGCATGCACCCGGTTGTTGAATTCAGCATGAACACCCCCAGTGTAGACAGCGGACAGACGTAGACGGCGAACATAGCAGAGAGCAGGCGCAAACGGAGGGCATGGGCGCCAGCAGCAGGCTGCAGACGCCCTGGGTGAAAATCAGTCCTGCGGCAACTCGAGCTTCTGCGGGCTCACCAACAGACCGTTATTGTCACCGTAAACATATTCTCCCGGACGGAAGGTTACGCCGCCAAAGGTGACCGGTACATTGACATCCCCCAGCCCCCGTTTCTCGGTTTTTAGCGGATGACTGCCAAGCGCCTGTACGCCCAGATCCAGATCGGCGATGGCGTTAACGTCGCGGATGCAGCCATATATCACGATGCCTTCCCAGCCATTATCCGCCGCCTTCTCGGCCAGCATGTCGCCCAGCATGGCGCGGCGCATGGAGCCACCACCATCGACAACCAGCACCTTGCCCTCCCCGGGCAGCGCAACCTGTTCGCGCACCCTGGAATTATCCTCAAACGCCTTGATGGTGACGATCTCGCCACCGAAGGCACCACGGCCGCCAAAGCTGCCGAACATGGGCTCAACTACCTGTACCAGCTCTTCAAAATGGTCACACAGCTCGGGCAAAAGATCGTCCATCAGAAACTCCTTGGGGTATATATCGGCCGCTCAGCGACTACAGCAAAACGCCATGATCGGTGATCAAGCGGATAAATGCACTACCACCAAGGCAGGATAACGTCGGATAATGACGACCATACTGGCTCAATTCTTCACCGCTGACAGGAAACTTACTATGCATATCTGGGTCGACGCCGACGCCTGTCCCAAAATGATCAAGGACATTCTGTTTCGGGCTGCACAGCGCACCCATACGCGAATGACACTGGTCGCCAACCAGTTCATGAGCACACCACCCGGCAGTTTGATTGATTCAATACAGGTGGCCAGCGGTTTTGATGTCGCCGATAACACCATCGTCAGCAAACTGCAGCCCGGCGATCTGGTCATTACCGCCGACATTCCGCTGGCGGCCGAGGTCATCGACAACAACGCCTGGGCGCTCAACCCCAGAGGCGAGCTCTATACCAAGGAAAACATCCGCCAGCGCCTGTCGATGCGGGACTTTATGGAAAGCCTGCGCAGTTCCGGCGTTCAGACCGGCGGGCCTGCAACCCTGGGCAACACCGACCGACAGGCCTTTGCCAACCAGCTCGATCGTTTTCTTGCGCGCGCCACCGCGGCCGGGAGCAACCCGCCTCGCCCCTAAAACACCCTATCAGAGCAGGAGCAGGCCCGTGATGATCGCCAGCGGCACCAGGGCAATGACCCCCAGCCCCAAGCCGCGCAACAGATAGAGCCCGGCCAGCGCCAGCGCCAGATCTCGCCCGCCGGTGACGGCACTGACAAACACCGGCTGATACAGCGCCGCCAGCAACAAGCCCACCACCACCGCATTAACACCCGCAACGGCCCCGGCAAGCGCGGGCCTGGCCACCCAGCGCTGCCAATCGGGCAGCACGGCAATCAGCAACAGGAATCCAGGCAGAAACACAGCCAGGGTTGCCAGCAGCGCCCCCAGCACTGGCGCTTGCGGCGCAAGCTCGTATCCCAGAAAGGTCGCCAGGGTAAACATGGGGCCCGGCACGGCCTGGGCAGCGGCGTAACCGAGCAAAAACTGCGATGACGCCAGATCCGCGCCCAGCTGCGCCTGCAATAAGGGCAACACCACGTGGCCACCGCCAAACACCAGACTGCCGGTTTGAAAGAAGTCTGCCGCAACCGTCGCCAGAGCTGACTCGCGAGCCCACCATGACAACGCCAGCAGACCTATAAAGAGCACCAGTGCCCAGCGGTGCCTGCGCGGTATTTTGGATTCAGGCACTGGCACCTTAGCCTCCGTCTGAGCGGGCGCAGCCACGCTTCGCAGCATAACGGCACCGAGCGCCGCGGCCAGCACCAGCACCGCCAGCTGCGGGCCTATACCCGGCTGCAGCAACGCCACCATGGCGCCGAACAGCCCGATAGCCAGCACAAGCCGGCCATTGCAGAAAGACCGCGCCATGCCCCAAAGAGCATCGGCTACCACCACCAGCGCCAGCAGCTTCAAAGCATGCAGTACAGAATCGAACCAGGCCTGATCCAGCAGCCAGCCACCACCTGCGGCCAGGCAAAGCATCAACAGCACTGAGGGTAACGTAAACCCCAAAAAGGCGCAGAAACCACCCAATGTACCTGCGCGCTGATAACCAATGGCGAAGCCCAGCTGACTGGACGCCGGCCCCGGCAGAAACTGGCACAGCGCCAGCAGCTCGGCAAAACTGCGCTCATCCATCCAGCCCAGGCGCTGTACAAAGTGATGGCGAAAGTAACCAATATGGGCGGCAGGGCCACCAAAACTGACGCAGCCCAGCATCAGGAACTGCACAAAAATCTGCCACATGAAGATGAATCCGTCGAGATCTGCCTAAAAGGCGCTTTGTAGCACGCCCGTGTTACGAACTCATGTCAGCGCCACCGAGACCCTCAGGCCTCGCGACATAACTGAATCCAGCGCACCAGGCCCGCACTGCGGTATTTCTGCCGATGCATGACAAAGTAAAACAAGCGCCTGAAGTCTCGCCCCGGCACCTCCAGCGGTACCAGATCGCCGCGACTAAAGGCATCTTCCAGCGTCACCCTGGACAGGCAACCAACGCCAAGCCCTGCCTGCACCGCCCGTTTGATCGCTTCAGTGTGCTGCAGCTCCAGCAAAATATGCATCTGCGGCATCAGACCATAGAGCGCACGATCAAACGCCTGGCGCGTACCTGAGCCGGCTTCACGCAGTATCCAGGGCACCGCCAGCAGCTGCGTATCACTGAGCGCACCTTCACGGGCAAGCGGATGACTCGCACCGCAGAACACAACCAGCTCATCCTCGCGCCAGGGAATGACTTCGAGATCCGCGTGCTGGACTTCACCTTCCACCAGGCCGATATCCAGCTCGAAGTTGCGCACCTTGTCGGCGATGGCGGCGGTGTTCTCGACATCCAGCGTGACCCTCGCATCGGGATGGTCCGTCATGTAACGCGCCATGATCTCCACGGCCAGGTAATTACCGATACTCAGGGTGGCGCCCACTTTGAGCGGCCCCGCCTCGGCGTGCTGCAACAGCGCCGTCTCCAGCTCTAGCGCCTGGGCCAGCAGCGCCTCGACCCTGGGCTGCAGCAGGCGTCCCAGCTCATTCAGCTGCAGTCGCTTGCCGACACGGTCGAACAGCTGGATATCAAAGTGGGTTTCGAGCTCACGCAGAGCACCGCTGGCGGCAGACTGCGACATCGCCAGCTCCTCGGCCGCACGGGTGATGTTTTGGCTGTGAGCCGCGGCCAGAAACACCTGAAGTTGACGCAGGGTGTACTTCATAATCGCTAAAACCGATAAAGGTTATTGATAAATCCATTTTTACAAATGGTTATAGATAGAGGTAATCTTGCAATCATTAAGTTATAAGCATCACCACAGGGTGAAGGACAAGGCAGCATGAGCAATCACAATCGCGAAACGGTTACCGCCGTACACCACTGGAACGAAACACTGTTCAGCTTCACCACTACCCGTGATCCGGGTTTTCGCTTCAAGAACGGCCATTTCACCATGATCGGACTTGAGCTCGAAGGCCGCCCGCTGATGCGCGCCTACAGTATTGCCAGTGCCAACTACGAAGACGAAATGGAATTCTTCAGCATCAAGGTACAGGACGGCCCACTGACCTCCCACCTGCAGCGTCTGCAGGTGGGTGACGAGGTGCTTATCAGCCGCAAGCCGACTGGCACTCTGGTGGCCGACCACCTGCTGCCCGGGCGCAACCTGTATCTGCTCAGCACAGGTACCGGTCTTGCACCCTTTATGAGCATTATCCGCGACCCCGAAATCTATGATCGCTACGACCGCGTGATTCTGACCCACGGCGTACGCTCGGTATCGGAGCTGGCCTATCAGCAGACCATACTGGAAGAACTGCCGAACAACGAATTTTTCGGCGAGGAAATCCGCGAGAAGCTGCTGTACTACCCAACGGTCACCCGCGAATCCTTCCGTAATCAGGGTCGCCTGACCGACCTGATGCGCAGCGGCAAGCTGTTCAGCGACCTGGGCCTGCCACAACCTAATCTTGAGGATGACCGCTTCATGATCTGCGGCAGCCCGAGCATGCTGAAGGAAACCTGTGACATTCTGAATGACTGGGGTTTCAGCGAATCACGCCATGGCGAACAGAGCCACTACGTGATCGAACGCGCCTTCGTTGAAAAATAAGGCTGCAGAAAAAGCCGGCGCGCGCCTCGCAAGACGCTGACTTTAACAATCCCCTGCAAAAAAGGCGCCCGTGCAAAACACGGGCGCCTTTTCGTTGGTGCTTCGCAGCCAAGCTCGTCTAAAAATTAACGGCTAATCAACCCTGGCCTGGCACAGCTGTTCCAGCAGGGCCTGCACCGGATGCGGTACTTCCTGATCGTCCAGCCGCTTCACCTGACTACGGCACGAATAGCCCGTCGCCAGCAGACGGTCGTGGTTCTGGGCATCGTTCACAGGCTCGCGCCAGCTCAAATCATAGATACGTCGCGAAGTTTCAAGATTGGCGCTCTCGTGACCGTAGGTGCCGGACATGCCACAGCAGCCCACCGCCAGCAGCTCAAGACGCTGCCCCATGGCCGAAAATATCTGCTGCCAGTTGCGAATGGACGGCGCCGCGGAGGTTTTCTCGGTACAGTGGGCCAGCAGTTTGAAGTGCGCCGCCGGCATACCCTTAGCCGCCGCTTCCAGCACCGCCTGCTGCTCTACCAGCCACTCCTGCACCAGCCGTACCGGTGGCAGCTTGTCGGCGGCCAGCGCATAGGCGTATTCCTGTCGGTAGGTCAGGGTCATGGAGGGATCTATCCCCACCAGTGGCAAACCGCTGGCGGCAAGCGCATTGAGCATCTGCGCATTGTGCTGCGCCGCTTTCTCGAAGGCTCCCATAAAGCCGTGCACATGCAGCGGCTTGCCATTGGGACGAAACGGCGCCACCAGCACATAAAAACCGAGCCGGCTGAGCAGATCCACCAGATCCAGTACCAGCCCCGTTTCAAAGTAGCTGGTGAAGGCATCCTGCACTATAACCACCGCCTTGCTGCGCTGGGCCTCGGACAGACCGGCCACCTGTTCAGGCGTTGCCAGCTCAATGCCACGGCGGCGCAGGCTGGACTGCAGATCCAGCGTCGAGATAGCCGGACTGTCAACCATGCCAATCTGACTTCTGAAGAAGCGCTTCACCAGCATGTTGTCCATGACCCAGTTATAGGGCCCAGGAAAGCGCGCCAGAGTCGGAATCATGTATTCCAGACTGCCCACGACGTAATCCTTCAACGGACGCAGGTAACGGCCGTAATAAACCTCCAGAAAGCGCGCGCGAAAGTCCGGTACATTGACCTTGATCGGGCACTGCCCCACGCAGGACTTGCACGCCAGGCAGCCCATCATTGAGCTATGCACCTCATTGGAAAAATCATACTCGCCGCGGCGCTTGCGCAGGCTGTTGCGAATACGCTGTGGCAGACCACCAATAAAGGACGAGCGGCGCACCTGGGCGCTGGCATCATTCAGATCCACACCCTGATTGGACATCAGGCGCAACCATTCACGCACCAGGGACGCACGCCCCTTGGGTGAGTGGATTCGCTCGCGGGTGCCCTTCCAGGACGGACACATGGCGTCATTGGGATCGTAATTGAAGCAGGCACCATTGCCGTTACAGTTCATGGCGGAATCGTAACTCTTGCGTACCGCCTCGCCAACCTGACGGTCATGCTGGCCGCGGGTGGGCACGCCATCGATTTTAAGCAACTCGGCGCCATCGATCATCGGTGTTGCAATCTTGCCGGGGTTGAGCTGATTGTGTGGATCGAAAGCGCCCTTGATGCGCTGCAGTTCGGGATAGAGCTCGCCGAAAAACTCGGGCGAATATTCCGAACGAACCCCCTTGCCATGCTCACCCCAGAGCAGACCCTTGTATTTCTGCGTCAGGCGCACCACTTCATCGGTGACCTCGCGCACAAGGCTCTCCTGCGCCGGATCCTTCATGTCGATGGCCGGGCGCACATGCAGCACACCCGCATCCACATGACCGAACATGCCGTAAGTCAGACCCCGGGCGTCCAGCACGGCACGAAACTCCATAATGAAGTCCGCCAGATTTTCCGGCGGTACCGCCGTATCTTCCACAAAGGGAATAGGCCGCCGATCGCCTTCGGCATTGCCCAGCAGGCCCACGGCCTTTTTACGCATGCCCCAGATCTTGCCGATCTCGGCGGCACCGAACACCACTGTATGACCGAAACTCCGGCCCGGCTGACCACTGACCTGCTCCAGGTGCGCCACCAGTGCCGCGACATCAGCCCTCAGCTGCGCCTCATCGTCGCCGGTATACTCCACCAGATTGATACCCTGAATCGTTGGCTCGCCTTCATGGTGCGGGAAATAATCACTCACCGAATCCCACACTATATCGCCCATGGCCAGATTCAGTACCCGCGAATCCACGGTTTCCAGCGATGTCGGCCCCCAGGCCATCAGTGCCTTGGCATCACGCAGAGAGCTTTCAAAACTATCGTACTTGACGTTAACCAGCGCGGAGTACTTGGGGATAGGCAGCACATTGAGCTTGGCCTCGGCGATAAACGCCAGCGAGCCTTCCGAGCCGCAGAGCACTGAATTCAGGTTAAAACGCCCCTTTTCGTCACGGATATGGGCCAAGTCGTAGCCGGTAAGGCAACGGTTGAGCTTGGGAAAGCGAGCCTCAATCAGCTCCTTTTTATCCGAGTAAATTCCATCCACCAATCGATGTACCGCACCGACCAGATCCTCCCGCGCCTGTATCTTCTGCAGCTTGGCGTCACTCAGCGGCTTGGACTCCCAGAAACTGCCGTCGAGCAGCACCGAGCGCAGCTCCAGCACATGGTCGCGGGTTTTGCCGTACAGACAGGAACCCTGACCACTGGCATCGGTGTTGATCATGCCGCCAATGGTGGCGCGGTTACTGGTTGACAGCTCAGGCGCAAAAAACAGGCCATAGGGTTTGAGAGCTGCATTGAGCTGATCCTTAACCACCCCGCCCTGCACCCGTACCCAGCGCTCTTCAGCATTGATCTCAATGATTCGATTCATGTGGCGCGAGGTATCGACAATCAGACCATCACTAAGGGACTGACCGTTAGTGCCGGTACCGCCGCCCCGCGGGCTCATGCGCAGGCGGCTAAAACGCGCCTGGCTGGACAGCCGTGCAATAAGCATCAGATCCTCAACGGAAGCGGGGTAAACCACGGCCTGGGGCAATATCTGATAAATGCTGTTGTCAGTGGACTGCACCACCCGGTTAGCGTAATCCGGGCTGGTATCACCCCCGAATCCCTGCTGCTGCAGTTGCTCGATAAACTCCAGATAGAGCGGAGCCGTTGTATCGGTATGGCTGATGTGCGGAATCATGGGCTCGCGGGTCCTCGCTATCGCATCCCGGGTGCGTGGATGCGCGGGATTGTCTGTATGGACGCTATGATGCAGAATTAGCATTTATCATTCAAACGCTAAAATTTTATAGATTAATAACTAATGGCGAATAATCTTTCGATCCGGCATCTGCGCGCCTTTGTCGCAGTGGCCCATCAAGGCAGTTTTACCCAGGCCGCCAAGCACCTGCACCTGACCCAGTCATCCCTCACCGCCACCATTAAACAGCTGGAACAACAAAGCGGTCTGATCCTGCTGGATCGCACGACCCGACGGGTCCTGCTCAATCCCGAAGGTGAACGTTTTCTGCCGGTGGCCGAGCGACTGCTATCGGATTTTGATACCGCCCTGTCTGACTTGCAGGCCGTGGCGGAATATCAGCATGGCCAGGTGGGCATAGCCGCATCGCCCTCCACCATCGCCTGCCTGCTGCCGACGGTGGTGCAGGCCTACCGTGCGCGCCATGCCAATATCGGCATTCTGCTGCGCGACGACAGCGCCGCCGGCATCGAACAGCATGTACTGGCAAACGATGTGGACTTCGGCGTGGGGGGTAATCACTCCGATCAGCCCGACCTGAGTTATACCCCCATTCTGCGTGATCGCTTTGGCGTGGTATTCTGCCGCGGCCACCGTTTTGAACAACTCACTCTGTGCGATTCGCCAGGCGTCACGCTCCCCACTGAAACACCGCTACCCTGGCAGGCATTGGCAGACGAAGAACTGCTGATGCTCTCGGCCGATACCGGTATCCGCGCCCAGCTGGCGCAAACACCCGCCGGCAACGCCATCCGCCTGGGACTCGATCGCCCTGCCATCGAAGTCTCCAACCCCGCAGGCCTGGCTGCACTGGTGGAAGCTGGTATCGGTCTGTCCGTATTGCCGGCCCTGGCCGCCGGCACCCGCTCCTTTGAACACCTCGCCTTTAGGCCATTGTCGGAACCGGCCATCTACCGCGATCTTTACATTATCCACCGTCGTGGCCGCTCCCTCAGCCCCGCCGCCCACGCCATGCTGCAACTGCTGCAACAAACCTTCGCCGCCATGCCTCTGCCCGCCCATGTCGAATGCGTACTCTGAATAGATCCGCCGAGCAAACAGGCTGGATAGCGGCCGAATAACTGCACAGCCAGAAAGGTACGGCTGCGACAGCACCACAAGATAACGGTATAAAATATATTGGCAAAAAAAAACGGCCCTAAGGCCGCTGAATCATTGCGGAAAATTTTGCCAAACATCCATACCGATCACGCCGTACAGCCTGACAGCTCACTGTTGCCCGCCATTAAAGCGCGGCTATCCTAGCTGGTACGATAGCCGCACATGCCTGACCGGCTGTTACGCCTGAGTCTGCGCTGCGTCTTTAAGGTGATTGGCCAGGAAGAACCAGGTATCCAGCACCGAATCCGGATTCAGGGACACACTGTCGATACCCTGCTCCATCAGCCACTGGGCCAGATCCGGATGATCCGACGGGCCCTGGCCACAGATACCTATATACTTGCCCTGGCGGCGGCAGGCCTCTATTGCCATGGACAGCAACTTTTTCACCGCCTCGTTGCGTTCGTCAAACAGGTGCGCAATCACGCCAGAATCACGATCCAGCCCCAGGGTCAGCTGGGTCAGGTCGTTGGAACCGATGGAGAAACCGTCAAAGTACTCCAGGAACTGGTCGGCCAGCAGTGCGTTCGAGGGAATCTCGCACATCATGATCAGGCGCAGTCCATTTTCGCCCCGGCGCAGTCCGTTATCGGCCAGCAGCTCCACCACCTGACGCGCCTCACCTGGCGTGCGCACAAAGGGAATCATGATCTCGACGTTGGTCAGACGCATAGTATCGCGCACGGTTTTCAGCGCCCGGCACTCCAGCTCAAAGCAGTCGCGAAACGACTCAGAGATATAGCGCGCTGCACCGCGGAATCCCAGCATCGGATTTTCTTCGCTGGGCTCGAACTCCGCGCCACCAATCAGATGACTGTACTCGTTGGACTTGAAGTCCGACATGCGCACTATGACCTTTTTCGGATAGAAAGCCGCCGCCAGGGTCGAAATGCCCTCCACCAATTTTTCGATGTAAAACTCCACGGGCCCTGCGTAGCCAGCGATGCGGCGCTTTATGGTCTGCTGCAACTCCGGCGCCTGACTGTCGAAATTCAATAATGCCTTGGGATGTACACCGATCATGCGATTGATGATGAATTCCAGCCGCGCCAGGCCAACACCCGCGTTGGGCAGCGCCTGAAAATCAAAGGCACGGTCCGGATTGCCAACGTTCATCATCACATCGAATGGCAACGGCGGCATGGACACCACGCTATTGGTCTGATGCTCGAAGCTCAGCTCCCCCTCGTAAACCCAGCCGGTATCCCCTTCCGCGCAGGACACCGTCACCGACTGACCTTCGGCGAGCAGCTCAGTGGCATCGCCACAACCGACGATGGCAGGAATGCCAAGTTCGCGGGCAATGATTGCGGCATGACAGGTACGACCGCCGCGATTGGTTACGATAGCCGCCGCACGCTTCATAACCGGCTCCCAGTCCGGGTCTGTCATATCGGTGACCAGCACATCACCTTGCTGCACCAGATGCATCTGACTCAGATCACTCACCAGACGCACCGGACCAGAACCGATTCGATGCCCAATGGAGCGCCCCTGGGCCAGCACCTTGCCCTTTTCCTTGAGCAGGTAACGCTCGATCACATTGCTCTGGGCCCGGCTTTTAACCGTTTCCGGCCGCGCCTGCACTATATACAACTGGCCATCATCACCGTCCTTGGCCCACTCGATATCCATAGGCCGACCGTAGTGATTTTCGATAATCACCGCAATTCGCGCCAGACCTTCTACATCGGCATCGGTAATGGAGAATTCATTGCGCTGTGCCTGGGGCACTTCAACGGTTGCCACCGCCTTGCCGGCACGACCATCCGCCGTATAAATCATCTTGAGGGCCTTGGACCCCAGATTACGGCGCAGGATAGAGGGCACCTTCTGGCTCAGCGTCGGCTTGAATACGTAGAACTCGTCGGGGTTCACCGCGCCCTGCACCACTGTTTCGCCCAGCCCATAAGCGGAGGTGATAAAGACCGCGTGCTGAAAGCCGGACTCTGTATCCAGCGTAAACATAACGCCCGCAGCACCGGTTTCGCTGCGCACCATGCGCTGAATACCGGCGGACAGAGCAACATCTATATGATCATAACCCTGGTGCACGCGGTAGGAGATGGCGCGGTCGTTATACAGAGAGGCAAAGACTTCACGGATAGCTTGCTTGACGTTATCCAGCCCGCGGATATTCAGAAAGGTTTCCTGCTGGCCAGCAAAAGAGGCATCCGGCAGATCTTCCGCCGTGGCGGATGAACGTACCGCCACTGCCATTTCCGCGTGCCCCTGGGTCATCTCGCCAAAGGCGGTTTCGATAGCCCGCTCCAGTTCCGGCTGCAGCGGCGCTTCGAGAATCCATTGTCGGATCTTGCGGCCGGTAACCGCCAGCGCCTGCACATCGTCGGCATCCAGTGTTTCGAGCGCATCCTGGATGCGCTGCGAAAGACCCTCAAACGCCAAAAAATCACGATACGCCTGGGCCGTGGTGGCAAACCCCGTAGGAACCCGAACACCGGCCGCACTCAGCTGGCTGATCATTTCACCCAAAGATGCATTTTTCCCGCCTACCGTGTCGACGTCCGCCATGCCAACCTGGTCTAGGCGCTGTACATAATGCTGCAAAATGCGTTCTCCTGTTGCCCTTCGTAAGTACTGCCAAACCGCGCGCAATCTACGGAATCAGCCGAAATAATACTGCAGTTTTACCAGAAAAGCCCCGCCACGGGGGATGTAATTTAACTACGTGAAAATCTGTTATAGTGCCAAAATTCAGCGGCTTGCATGCCGCCAGACCCATCCCCCAGCGGCCTCAAAAACCTGGACGCACGCCATGAAACGTACCGCATTTTTTATCTCCGACGGCACCGGAATTACCGCCGGAACTCTGGGCAACAGCCTGCTGTCGCAGTTCGATGGCATCGAGTTCAAAAAAATCACGCTGCCCTATATAGACACCCTTGAAAAGGCCCACGCCGTGGCGCTGCAGATTAACGCGGCCATTGAAGAGGATCAGCTTAGACCCATCATTCTGGACACCATCGTCAACGAGGACATACGCGCCTGCATTGCGCAGTGCAATGGCATGATGATCGATGTCTTCGCGACCTTTATCAAACCACTGGAGAAAGAGCTGGGCGTGCACTCTACCTATACGGTTGGCAAGTCCCACGGCATCCAGGAAATGAACCGCTACAAGGACCGGATAGAATCGGTTAATTTCGCCATCGACAATGATGACGGTGCCCGCACCCAGCAATACGACCGCGCCGATATCATTCTGGTGGGCGTATCACGCTCGGGAAAAACGCCCAGCTGCCTCTATATGGCGATGCAATACGGCATTCGCGCGGCCAACTACCCCTTCACTGAAGAAGACATGACGCTACAAAGCCTGCCCGACGCACTGGAGCCCCACCGTGCCAAGCTGTATGGCCTCACCATAGACCCCTTTCAGCTGGCGGCCATTCGCCACGAGCGCCGCGCCAACAGCCGCTACGCCTCCCTTGATCAGTGCACCCTGGAAGTACGCACCATTGAGCGACTGTTTCGCCAGGAACAGATACCCTACATCAACACCACCACCTTTTCGGTGGAAGAAATCGCCACCCGTATCATCTCCGAAGCACGGCTGGGGCGATAGCTCTAAATGGGCCCGAAGCGCCCGACCACAAAAAAGGCCTCGTTCGTTAATAGTTAACGAGCGAAGCCTTGCTGCCTGGGCCCTCAGAGCGCCTTTGCGTAAATATACGAAACCCGCATATTCAGAATGCGTCGCCCGGTACGCGCACCCAGCCTTCCATCAGCACCCGGGCGCTGCGACTCATGGAGGCTTTTTGCACCACCCAGTCAGCCGCAACCTGAGTCGCCTGTGCACCAACGCGCAGCGTGCCCGACGGATGCCCAAAGCGCACTGCACTGCGCGCACCGCCGCCAGCGGCCAGATTGACCAGGGTGCCCGGTACCGCAGCTGCGGTACCTATGGCCACGGCGGCTGTACCCATCATGGCATGGTGCAGCTTGCCCATGGACAGCGCCCGCACCAGCAGGTCCACATCCTCTGCCGCGACCTGCTTGCCGCTGGAAGACACATAGGCCGCAGGCCCCGCCACAAAAGCGACCTTGGGCGTATGCTGGCGCGTGGCGGCTTCTTCCAGACTTGAAATCAGCCCCATGCGCAACGCACCATGGGCACGCAGAGTTTCAAACCGGGCCAGGGCCTGTTCGTCACCATTGATCGCATCCTGCAGCTCGGTACCCCTGTAGCCAAGATCAGCCGCATTTACAAAGATGGTGGGGATACCGGCATTGATCAGGGTTGCCCTGATTACACCACCCTCGACCACCTCGGCTGGCACTTCCAGATCATCCACCAGATTGCCGGTCGGGAACATGGCCCCCTCGCCATCAGCCGGATCCATGAATTCGACAAGTACTTCCGCCGCCGGGAAGGTAACACCGTCGAGCTCGAAATCACCGGTCTCCTGCACGGCACCATTGGTCATAGGTACATGGGCGATAATGGTCTTGCGAATATTGGCCTGCCAGATGCGCACAACGGCGACGCCGTTTTCAGGGATACGGCTGGCCTCAACCAGATCGCTGCTGATGGCAAAAGAGCCCACCGCCGCGGTGAGATTGCCGCAATTGCCGCTCCAGTCGACGAAGGGCTTGTCGATGGACACCTGGCCGAACAAATAATCAACATCGTGATCCGGCTGGGTACTTTTGGACAGAATAACAGTCTTGCTGGTACTGGAGGTCGCGCCCCCCATGCCATCGGTCTGCTTGCCGTAGGGATCGGGACTGCCGATTACCCGCAGCAGCAGCGCATCGCGCGCCTTGCCGGGCACCTGGGCAACCGTCGGCAGATCGCTAAGATTGAAAAACACGCCCTTGCTGGTGCCGCCACGCATATAGGTGGCGGCAATTTTTACTTGAGCAACATGAGCCATGGCAGCTGTTCCTTTGAAAACGGTCCCGTGGTTAAAAAGATCCTGACGAGCCTGCGGGGCGCACAAGCGCGCCCCACAAACCCTTTGAGTAACGATCAGGCGCTAACAGTGGATTCAAGGAAGTCCTGCGCAAAGCGCTGCAGCACACCACCGGCGGCATAGATCGACACCTCTTCGGCGGTATCCAGACGGCAACGCACCGGCACTTCGGCCCGTTCACCGTTACGACGATTGATCACCAGCGTTAGCGCCGCACGGGGTGTGGGCTCGCCAATAACATCGTAGGTTTCGGTGCCATCAATGGCGTAGCTATGACGATTCTCGCCGGGCATGAATTCCAGCGGCAGCACGCCCATGCCCACCAGGTTGGTACGGTGAATGCGCTCAAAACCTTCGGCCACAATCACCTCAACCCCGGCCAGGCGCACACCCTTGGCCGCCCAGTCGCGGGACGAACCCTGACCGTAGTCTGCACCGGCCACAATGATCAGCGGCTGTTTGCGCTCCATATAGGTTTCGATCGCCTCCCACATGCGGGAGACCTTGCCTTCTGGCTCGATACGGGCCAGGGAGCCCTGCTTCACCTTGCCGTTTTCCTGCACCATTTCGTTAAACAGTTTCGGGTTGGCAAAGGTTGCACGCTGCGCCGTCAGGTGGTCACCGCGGTGCGTGGCGTAGGAGTTGAAGTCCACCTCCGGCAGGCCCATCTTGTCGAGGTAGGCACCGGCGGCGCTGTCCAGCAGGATCGCATTGGAGGGCGACAGGTGGTCGGTGGTGATGTTGTCACCCAGCACTGCCAGCGGGCGCATGCCACGCATTGTACGCTCACCGGCCAGGGCGCCTTCCCAGTAGGGCGGACGACGGATATAGGTGCTCTGCGGGCGCCAGTCGTACAGCGGTGTCACCTGCTCGCCATTGTCTTCCTCGACGGCAAACATCGGAATGTATACCTGGCGAAACTGTTCCGGCTTGACGCTTGCCTTCACAATCGCATCAATTTCTTCGTCGCTCGGCCACAGATCTTTCAGCGTCACCGGCTGGCCATCCTTGTCGATGCCCAGCACATCCTTTTCGATATCAAAGCGGATGGTACCGGCGATGGCGTAGGCCACCACCAGCGGCGGTGAAGCCAGGAAGGCCTGCTTGGCATAGGGATGAATACGGCCATCGAAATTGCGGTTACCTGAGAGTACCGCCGTTGCGTACAGGTCGCGGTCAATCACTTCCTGCTGAATCTTGGGATCCAGCGCACCGCTCATGCCGTTACAGGTAGTGCAGGCAAAACCGACGATACCAAAGCCCAACTGCTCCAGCTCCGGCAACAGTTTGGCGTCTTCCAGATACAACTGCACCGCCTTGGAGCCCGGCGCCAGGGAGGTTTTGACCCAGGGCTTGCGGCTCAGGCCACGGGCATTGGCGTTGCGCGCCAGGAGCCCTGCGGCAATGACATTGCGCGGGTTACTGGTGTTGGTGCAGCTGGTAATGGCGGCGATGATCACGGCGCCATCCGGCATCAGGCCCGGCTCATTTTCCACCGTGCCGGAGATACCGCGGGCGGCAAGCTCGGAGGTGGGAACCCGTGCATGGGGGTTTGAGGGGCCAGCAATATTGCGGCCTACGCTGGACAGATCGAACTTCAGCACACGCTCGTACTGCGCATCCACCAGGCTGTCTGCCCAGAGGCCTGTGGTTTTGGCGTAGTTTTCCACCAGCTTGACCTGCTCGTCTTCACGGCCGGTAATACGCAGGTAGTCGATGGTCTGTTCATCGATATAAAACATCGCCGCAGAGGCGCCAAATTCCGGCGTCATATTGGAGATGGTGGCACGGTCGCCAAGAGTCAGCGCCGCCACACCTTCACCGAAGAATTCCAGGTAGGACGATACGACCTTCTGGGCCCGCAGGAACTCGGTTACCGCCAGCACTATATCGGTGGCCGTAATGCCGGGCTGACGCCGACCGGTCAGCTCGACACCAATGATGTCGGGCAGGCGCATCCAGGAGGCACGGCCGAGCATCACACTTTCGGCTTCAAGACCGCCAACACCGATGGCAATAACGCCCAGGGCATCGACATGGGGCGTGTGACTGTCGGTACCCACCAGGGTATCCGGGAAGGCCACGCCATCACGGGCCTGGATAACCGGCGACATTTTTTCCAGGTTGATCTGGTGCATGATGCCGTTGCCGGGCGGAATCACGTCGACGTTCTTGAACGCCTTTTTGGTCCAGTTGATAAAGTGGAAACGGTCTTCGTTGCGACGGTCTTCGATACTGCGATTTTTGTCAAAGGCGTCCTTTTCAAAACCGCCGTGCTCCACTGCCAGAGAATGATCGACAATCAGCTGGGTCGGCACCACGGGATTGACCTTGGACGGGTCCCCCCCCTGCTCGGCGATGGCATCGCGCAGGCCGGCCAGATCCACCAGCGCCGTCTGACCCAGAATATCGTGACACACCACGCGGGCCGGGAACCAGGGAAAGTCCAGGTCACGCTTGCGCTCGATAAACTGTTTAAGCGAGTCAGTCAGGGTTGCAGGATCACAACGGCGCACCAGGTTTTCAGCCAGCACGCGGGAGGTATAGGGAAGTTGAGCGTAGGCGCCAGGCTGGATCGCTTCGACGGCGGCACGGGTGTCGAAATAATCCAGATCAGTGCCGGGCAGGGGTTTGCGGTATTGAGTGTTCATGGCGCCGGGACTCCATCGAGTGGCTCTGTGCCAGGTAGCGCCAGCACCCTTCAGGGATTATTGCCGGCGACTGCCTGTCTGAGCATAAAAGTGAACAGGGCGCCCGCAGTACGAGCGCCAGGGATATCAGGTGCGATCTTCGATCGCAATCCAGTCCGCGTGATCAGGGCCTGTATAATCGGCGCTGGGGCGGATAATGCGGTTGTTGGCACGCTGCTCGATAATGTGGGCGGTCCAGCCACTGACGCGGGAGCAGACAAAGATCGGTGTAAACAGCTTGGTCGGTATACCCATGAAGTGATAGGCCGAGGCATGGAAGAAGTCGGCGTTGCAGAACAGTTTCTTCTCGCGCCACATCACTGCTTCGCAACGCTCGGAAACCGGATACAGCACCGTATCGCCCACTTCATCAGCCAGCAGCTTGGACCATTTTTTGATCAGGGCATTGCGCGGGTCGGACTCACGGTAGATCGCGTGGCCAAAACCCATGATCTTTTCCTTACGCTCCAGCTTGCCCATGATTTCACGCTCGGCTTGGTCCGCCGAGGTCCAGTTCTCGATCATTTCCATGGCCGCCTCGTTGGCACCGCCATGCAATGGACCGCGCAGCGTACCTATGGCCGCCGTAACACTGGAATGGATATCGGACAAGGTGGAGGCACAGACGCGAGCCGCAAAGGTCGAGGCATTAAACTCGTGCTCGGCGTACAGAATCAGCGACACGTTCATGACGCGCTCGTGCAGCGCGTTAGGCTTTTCACCGCGCAGCAGCGTCAGGAAATGACCACCTATGGAGTCGACCTCAGGCGCGCTGGTATCAATGCGCACGCCATCGTGGCTGTAGCGGTACCAGTAACAGATGATCGATGGAAAGCAGCCCAGCATGCGATCAATGTGATCATGCTGCTGCGCAAAACTGTGTTCGGTTTCCAGGTTACCCAGCATCGAGCAGCCGGTGCGCATTACATCCATCGGATGAGCATCCGCCGGGATCTGCTCCAGCACGGCTTTGAGCGCCTGGGGCAGATCACGATAACCCTTGAGCCGGGTGATGTAAGCATCTAGCTCAGCGCGGTTAGGCAATTTTCCGTACAGCAGCAGATAGGCTACTTCTTCAAACTGCGCCTTGTCGGCCAGTTCGCTAATATCATAGCCACGGTAGGTCAAACCGGCACCGGACTGACCCACGGTGCAGAGCGCAGTTGCGCCGGCAGACTGCCCACGAAGACCGGCGCCGCCCAGTTGTTTTGCTTCAGCCATCCTGTCTCTCCTTATTATTAGGGGCAACGCTTTAGCGCTGTCCGGATACTAGAATTGAACGCGCTGCGAGCGGGCCGCAGCCCCACTCGCCCGCGTTACTATTACTTGTTCTTGCCTTCGGCAAAGAGCGCGTCGAGCTTCTGTTCGAAATCGTGATAGTTCAGGAAATCATACAGCTCCATGCGGGTCTGCATGCTGTCGACCACGGCGCGCTGGTCACCGTCGTGCAGCAGGTGTTCGAACACATTCAGTGCCGCCTTGTTGGCCGCCCGGAAGGCAGACAGCGGGTAGAGCACCATGCTGGCACCGTTATCAGCCAGCTCCTGCTTGTTAAACAGCGGCGTGGCACCAAACTCGGTGATATTGGCCAGCAGGTGCGCACCCTTAATACCGTCGGTGAAAGCGCGGTAGTCTTCCAGCGTATGCACGGCTTCTGCGAAGATGCCATCGGCACCGGCTTCCAGACAGGCCTGGGCACGCTCAACAGCTGCGTTCAGGCCGTCCTGCTGGAAGGCATCGGTACGAGCAATAATGAAGAAGTCGTCATCGGTACGGGCATCCACCGCCGCCTTGACGCGATCGACCATTTCTTCCAGCGATACAATTTCCTTGTTGGGACGATGACCGCAGCGCTTTTGCGCCACCTGATCTTCGATATGCACCGCCGCCGCGCCGCCCTTGATCATTTCCCGCACTGTGCGGGCAATATTGAAGGCGCCGCCCCAGCCGGTATCAATATCCACCAGCAGCGGTGTTTCCACTGCATTGGTGATGCGACGCACATCTTCCAGCACGTCATTCAGTGAGGTCATGCCCAGATCCGGCAGACCGTAGGACGCGTTGGCCACGCCGCCCCCGGAGAGGTAAATAGCCTGGTGTCCGACGCGGGTGGCCATCATGGCGTGATAGGCATTGATGGTGCCAACGATCTGCAGCGGCTTGTTGTCAGCCAGAGCCTTGCGAAAGCGTCCGCCAGCGGTAAGTTTGTCAGCCATGTTTTTCTCCCAGATTCTGATTCGGGTTATCCCGTTTGTCTTCGACTTTAAGGTAACGCGATGCCCGAGCTACGGTTTGCTGTCGGACACTGGCTGGCGAAAGCGACCGTCTGCGGTCAATTTGTCAGCCATGATTTTCACCTGCAGTTGAGTTCACTGCTTCGAGTTTGTTTTCGATATTGCGACGGGCCGCACTGATGTGACGACGCATCAGCAACTCCGCCAGTTCGGGATCCCGCGCATCGATCGCATCCACGATCTGGCGGTGTTCCTTGAGTGCCCTTTTGGGACGCGAACTGGAGACACTGAACTGATAGCGGTACATACGTACCAGGTGGTAAAGATCGCTGCCGAGAATTTCAAGCAGCTTGGCATTCTTGCTGCCCTGCACGATGCGGAAATGGAAATCCAAGTCGCCCTCCTTCTGAAAGTAGGCGCGACCTTCGAGTTCTTCCACCGAACGCTCATGTGCATCCAGCAGATCCCGCAGTCCCTGGATTTCGGCGTCGGTCATGAACTCGGCTGCCAGCCGGCACGCCATGCCTTCAAGGGCTTCGCGCACCCGGTAGATCTCGACCAGCTCATTGGCTGACAGCTTAACCACCCGGGCACCAATATGGGGCTTGCGCTCAATCAGCCGCAGACCTTCGAGGCGCCGCATGGCTTCACGCAGCGGCCCACGGCTGATGCCATAAACACGAGCCAGCTCAGGCTCGCTGATCTTGTAACCCGGTGGCATCTCACCCTTGACGATCGCGGTGACAATTTCCTCACAGACGCGATCTGCCAGTGTTCGGGTTTCCATCTGAATTGACCGTACAATCGTTTTGTCTGTCATAGGGACTCGAGAACTGAAGACTGTCGACAATGTTTAAGTAACGCCACCATAACGCCGCTTAAAACAGAGGTCAACAGTCGAATTGATATAAAGTGTCGACACTATAGGTATATATACCTATTAAAAACCACTTGCCACGCCATAAATCAGGCCTAAGTGTCAGCAGATTCCATATAACGCAGTAGCTCGGCCTGCATGCTTGCGGCAATCTGGCGAGGCTTCTGAAACGGCAGCGAATGATCGGTGCCGGCCACCAGAAAGTAGTGCCAGTTAGGCAGGCGCTCAGCCAGATGACGGTGATACTGGTGCATGGGGTCGACACTGCGCCCACCGACATAGCTGCTGACATCACCCTGGGCCGCGACTATCTCGTCACGGTTCACCTCATTAATTGCCCGGGTAACGGCATTGAGCGCATTGGCAAAGCCCTGCGGACGTGCCGCCAGCCGGGACACCATCATCCGCTCAGCTTCAGGCTTGATCTTGCGATCCGGTGAAATTGCGTCAAGAAACTGAGTGATACCCTGCGCAGCATCGCTGCCACTCAGGTGCACCGCCGCATGGCTGTAACGCTGGCGCAACGCCACAGTACTGCTCCAGTCCGGCCGGTCCAGGATGGCGGACTCCAGCAGATACTGCTTCCTTACCCGCGCCGAATGCCGCTGCTTGAATAACATCGCTACCAACCCGCCCAGGGAATACCCCCCCAGATCAAACGCCTCCCAGCACAGGTGATCCATCAGAGCCTCCAGATCCGCCACCAGCGTCTGGACTACATAGGGATGCTCCTGACCATCGGGACTGCGGGTATCCCCCATGCCCCGCTGATCGGGCACCAGTATCCAGCGCCACTGCTGCGTAAAGGCGGTCAGCGCATGCCAGGTGTCCAGCCCAGCCACACCGGCACCGTGCAACAGCACCAGCTTGCGGTCCGATAACGCCGCCTCGTTGTGATAGAGCCGATAGCTCAGGTGCTGGTCCGCCAGTTTCAGGCAGTGCCTGTCCACAGAAAAAGGGTGACGCATACAGGGTCCTTGAATAAGCACAGAGGGCGCAGCCGCTCAATTGAATAAAGTGTCGACACTTCGAGCACAGCAAGGCAATTATAGCGCCCTCACCTGATTGCGCAGCCTTATATAGATTTTCAGCACACAGGCGCACAACAGTACTTGGACGGACTGCATTCCAGACCGAGCATCGATGCCGCTTCTGCGCAGGCTCCTAGGAGGCTGTCCGA
>NZ_BCNS01000112.1 GCF_001528745.1 Marinobacterium profundum
TCGGACAGCCTCCTAGTGCATTGCCCCTGCGCCGCGGGTAGAATTGCGGCTTTCTTACCGGCAGGCAGAAACCAGGCACGTGATCAGTCGTACAGCTTTAGACTACCGCGAAGACAGCAGCCCCCTGTTCGAGGCCATACGCGACCTTGGCAGCCCGGTGTGGCTGGACAGCGGCCGTCCGCTCAGCCCTTACGGTCGCTTCGACATCATCACGGCGGCGCCGGATTTCCTGGTACGTTTCAATCGCGGTAATTTGCAGCTAACCCGCAACGGCACCAGCGAAACCCTTCCAGGTTCACCTTTTGATGCCTTGAGACAATTGCTGGCCAAACACCCTGCCCCCGAACCCCAGGATGACCTGCCGTTCTGCGGCGGGCTGATTGGCCACCTGGGCTATGACCTGGGACGCGCACTGGAGCAGCTGCCGGCGCTGGCGGGCGATGATATTGCCTTTCCGGAAATGCGCATGGGCTTTTACAGCTGGGCCATTATCGTGGATCACCATCAGGCCCGGGCCGAACTGATCGCTCACCCAAGCTGCGAGGCACAACAACTGCAGGCTGTACTGCAGCGTCTGCAGCGTCTGCAGCGCCCAGCCAAAGCCACAACGACACCTGAGTTCAAACTGCGCGCGGGTTTTAACAATGACCTGCCCCCAGAGCAATACAATCAGGCGCTGGCGCGTATTGATGACTATATAAAGGATGGCGACTGCTACCAGGTCAACTTTACCCAGCGCTTTAGCTCGACCTTTGAGGGCGACCCCTGGCGGGCCTATCAGATGCTGCGCCAGGCCGCCCCCACACCCTATTCGGCCTATCTGGAAAGTGATGATGGTGCCGTGCTGTCGCTGTCACCCGAACAGTTCCTGAGTACCGACCAGCGCCAGGTGACCACCAAGCCCATCAAGGGCACAAGACCTCGGGGCGACAACAAAGAAACGGACGCACAGCTGAAACAGGCGCTACGCGAGTCGCAAAAGGATAGAGCCGAGAATCTAATGATTGTGGATCTGATGCGCAATGACCTGAGCAAGGTCTGCGCCTTGGGATCGGTGAAGGTACCGCGACTCTTTGCCGTCGAAAGCTATGCCAACGTGCACCACCTGGTCACTACCGTGACTGGCACCCTGGCGCAGGAACAGCAGCCGCTGGATCTGCTGGAACACTGCTTTCCCGGCGGCTCGATCACCGGTGCGCCCAAGATTCGCGCCATGGAAATTATCGACGAACTGGAACCGCAACGACGCAATATATACTGCGGCTCCATTGGCTATATCAGCCTGTGCGGACGCATGGACACCAGCATCACCATCCGCACCCTCTTGTGTGAACAAGACCGTATCTTCTGCTGGGCCGGCGGCGGCATCGTTGCCGACTCGATCACCGAGCAGGAATACGAAGAGACCTACAACAAGGTCAATAACCTGCTGAAGACACTTGAAGCCACCTGTTGATTGAAACCATAACAGGGCACGCTATTCACTCAGATCCCGTTCACTGGCGCGGATAAACTCCCGCTTGAGATCAGCAAAGGTCTGCACCGCCGGAAACTGCGGAAATTCGGCGATCACATTGGCAGGCGCATGAAACAGAATACCGGCCTCAGCCTGGGCCAGCATGGTGGTGTCGTTGTAGGAATCGCCGGCGGCAATCACACGGTAGTTGAGCAACTGGAACGCCCGCACGGACTGACGCTTGGGGTCACGCTGGCGCAACTTGTAACCGGTAATGCGCCCCGCCTCATCGCTCTCGAGTTTGTGACACAGCAGTGTCGGATAACCCAGCTGCTGCATCAGAGGTGCTGCGAACTCGTAAAAGGTATCGGACAGTATCACCACCTGAAAACGCTCGCGCAGCCAGTCGATAAACTCACCGGCACCCTCCAAAGGCTTAAGCCGGCTGATAGTCTGCTGGATTTGCGGCAGTGTCAGGCCGTGCTCATCGAGAATGCGCAGACGCTGGCGCATCAGCACATCGTAATCAGGGATATCCCGGGTAGTGGCTTTAAGGGCATCAATGCCCGTTTCTTCTGCGAATGCGATCCAGATTTCCGGGACCAGTACACCTTCCAGATCAAGACAGGCCAGTTCCACATCAGTCTCCTTGCGTGATTAACGGGCAAAATGCTTGCCGGTCAATCTACCCTCTGCCCCACAGGCACGCAAGATGGGTTAGACCACCTCAGGCCAGGTTGATATTAGGCAGGACCCGCGGATAGCGGTTTCACCCAGGCGATTTTCATCACGGCCCAGGAAGTAGGATGGGTGAAGTGACGTCACTTTCTGAATCAAAAAGGCTATTTGCCAGGTGTGCGCGCCGCGTAACCCATCAAGGTTTCCGCGCCAAGGGTACCCGACATGTCCATGATGGGTTTCACCGCCATAGACCCCGGTGCGAGCCGGTTACGCAAGCAGCCTTGGCGGTGTCACCCATCCTACTGCTTCATCGCTGTTCCGCCTTACATCTCAGGCAGAACCTGACCTGCAAAGAGGGCGTCAATTTCAGCCCGACTGGAGCAGGCCTGTACCTGGCGCACCACATCCTCGGTAAGGTGAGGCGCGAACTTCTGGATGAAGTAGTACATGTAGCCACGCAGGAAGGTGCCCTTGCGAAAACCGATACGCGTCGTCGAGGCCTCAAACAAATGACTGGCATCCAGCGCCACCAGATCGCTGTCGATATCAGGCTCATACGCCATGGTGGCAATAATGCCAACACCGAGCTTTAGCCGCACATAGGTCTTGATCACATCGGAGTCGACCGCAGTGAAAATCACTTTGGGGGTCAGACCTTCACGCACAAAGGCATCATCGAGTTTGGAACGCCCGGTAAAGCCGAATACATAGGTCACCAGTGGATAGGCCGCCAGCTCCTTGATCGTCAACTTCGAGACTTGGCACAACGGATGATCCCTGGGCACCACCACCGAGCGATTCCAGCGATAGCAGGGCATCATTATCAGGTCACTAAAGTGGGACATGGCTTCGGTGGCAATCGCGAAGTCCACAGTTCCATCGGCGGCCATCTCCGAAATTTGCATCGGCGTGCCCTGATGCATATGCAGGGATACATCGGGATAGCTCTTGATAAACTGTGTGATCGACCAAGGCAAGGCATAGCGCGCCTGAGTGTGGGTGGTGGCAACGGCAAGGCTGCCCTTGCGCTCATCACTAAATTCCTGCGCCACCTGCTTGATGCTTTCTACTTTCTGCAAAATTTCGCCGGCCACCGCCAAAATGGCCTCACCAGCAGTGGTGACCCGGGTCAGGTGCTTGCCACTGCGGGCAAAGACCTCAACGCCGAGCTCATCCTCCAGCAGACGAATCTGCTTGCTGATACCTGGCTGCGACGTATAAAGACTCTGCGCGGTCGCCGACACATTGAGGTCATGCTTGGCAACCTCACAGATATAACGCAATTGCTGAAGTTTCATTGGTCGGCCTGACCTCGCATCCGGGCTGTTAACATATCGCTACTCATTCAAAAAAGGCAGAGACTTATAACAGTATAGAATAAGATGGACAGGGCCCCAACCTCCGAATCCCGCCTTTAAATGCGGGTTGTCATCCGCTTCAGTTCTTCATCCTGAGTTATCAGGCGTTTTTCCTGCGCTACCACCTTGGCATTGGCTCGCAGCAGCTCTTCCTCTCGCGCCTGCACCTGAGCCCGCAACGCATTTTCCCGCCGCGCAGCTTCGCTGGAGGCAGAAGCATTACGCTGTATCTGCTGCTTGATGTCGCCCTCAAGCTCCTTGACCTTGCCATCCAGTCGCTTGCTGCGATTGACTTCAGACAACAGGCTGGCATTGAGCTTGGACAGCTCACGCTGCTGCAGGGTGATTTCCTGCTGCGTCAACTTGAGCTCATCTTCCAGGCTGCGAATGCTGGTCTGCAGCGTCTCAATCCGACTGTCCCTCTTGGCCAGCTGCGCCTGCAGGTCACTGATATCCCGCCCCAGAACAGATTCCTTCTTGCCGAATTCGTCACGCAGTTTTTCCTGCACGGAACGGTAGTGCTTTACGTCCGCCTCGCTCTTGGCCAGCGCTTCCAGATTATGGCGCTGCTCGTCCTTGATGCGAAGATCGAAGCTGCGCTTGGCATCTTCATAGGTTTTGTGCAGGTGCTCAAGCTCCTGCTCCAGCTGCATGCGCTGGGCTTCTTCCTTGGCAAAACGCGCCGCCTCGGCGGTCAGACTGTTCCTCAGGTGAGCCGATTCCGCCTCCGCCGCCTTGCTGGCACTGACAGCCTTTTCAAGCTTCAGCGTCTGCTCGCGATAACGCGCTTCCAGCTCCTGATAGTGATCGTGGGACTGCTTAAGCGCATCCTCAGAGACACGGCGCTCTGCCTCAGCACCATATTCAGCATGACGTTTCACCAACGTGACAGCCGAAGACGCTTCCTGCACCGCCTGCTGCCATACACGGGAAAACGCCGTCGCCAGACTATCGGGCACTTCCGGAATAGGCGTTACCGCAGCATCCAGACCCACGCGTTCAGAGAGCATCTGCCACCACAACACCAGACAGGGCTCGATCTCTGCAGCCTCGACTTCAAGCTGCCGCTCAATCAGCGCCGCCGTTGGCGACCGACCACTGAGCAGCAACTGATCTGCCGCCCGAAACACCTGCTGTTTCAAATCTTCGTTACTCATTTGATCCTTCCTGGACTTCCACACCATCAGACTCGGTTTCCCCCAGCTTGGCCAGACCTGCGAGCAGCGACGCCTCCAGCGGAGCCTCTACTCGCAGGCGTTCGCCATTGGGCAGCGTCAAACGCAGCTGCGCCGCATGCAGGAAGAGCCGGCGTATACCATGTGTTTTCATCTCACGATTAAGCTCATCTACACCATATTTTTCGTCGCCGATAATCGGATGACCGGCGAACTGTGCGTGCACCCTGATCTGGTGCGTGCGCCCGGTGACTGGCTGCGCCTCAACCAGCGTCGCCGTCATGCCGAAACGACGCAATACCCGGAACAGCGTGATCGACGGCTTGCCCTCGGGCTGCACCCTGACGATACGTTCGCCGGACTTGAGTTCGTTCTTGTTCAGCGGCGCATCAACCTGGTGGGTGCGTGTCGACCAGCGGCCTACCACCAGCGCCTGGTAGATTTTGGTGATCCGGCCCTTCTGACGCAAGCCCTCATGCAGAAACTTCAGCATTGAACGCTTCTTGGCCACCATAATGCAGCCCGATGTATCCCGATCCAGCCGATGCACCAGTTCAAGGAAACGCTGATCGGGGCGGATCTGGCGCAGTGCCTCGATCAGGCCCAGGCTTACACCGCTGCCGCCGTGTACCGCCAGCCCTGAAGGCTTGTTGATAATGATCAGATCCTTGTCTTCATAAAGCACCGCGGCTTCGAGCACGTCAGCGAGACCCTGCTTGACGGGCACATCTTCACGCGGCGCGGATACGCGGATCGGCGGAATCCTGACCAGATCGCCTGGTTTCACCCGATAATCGGGCTTTACCCGCTTTTTGTTGACGCGCAACTCGCCCTTGCGAACGATGCGATAGATCAGACTTTTGGGGACGCCCTTGAGCGCCGTGCGCAGAAAGTTGTCGATCCGCTGACCGTCCTGATCTTCCGTCACTTCAACAAACTGGACACTGACCGGCGCGGCCGCAATATTTTTTGACATATTAATAGGATAGAGCGCTCTGATTGATGCCTGTAGGGATAGCTGATATATTCTACCGCTGCCGTGTGCGGTTGGCTCTTAGAGAATGTAAATTTATCGAACCGCCTGACCCTCCCCACGATATTTCTGGCGATGCGGTGGGCGCAGAAGCCCGGGCACCGGCAAAAAGACCTATTCGACAACAGTTTCCAGGAATGCACTCCAGCCATCGGTCCTGAGCGGTCCGGTTGCAGGTGAAGATGTACATCAGCCCAGAACCTGCCCGAAACGGCAGTAACAAGCAAAGAACTTAGAACTATAATTGGCTGGCGTTTCCTCCACCGACGATACGAGTCTACACATTGCCAGGCGGCACTTTCAGCCCCCGGCCGCGTCACACTGACCGCGTCATAAGACCGGACCGTACCATCAAGATACGGTCAAGCAGCTCGACCAGTGGCCAGACGTGCGTTCCCCTATTAAAGAATGCTAACTACATGAAAAGAATGCTAATTAACGCAACTCAGCCAGAAGAGTTGCGGGTCGCCCTCGTTGACGGGCAGCGGCTCTATGATCTGGATATCGAGTCATCCAACCGTGAGCAGAAAAAGGCCAATATCTACAAGGGTAAAATCACCCGTGTAGAGCCTAGCCTTGAAGCGGCCTTCGTCGACTACGGCGCTGATCGTCATGGCTTCCTGCCCATGAAAGAAATTTCCCGCGACTACTTCAGCAAGCAGCCCGAAAAAGGCGGCCGTCCGAACATCAAGGATGTGTTGAAGGAAGGCACCGAAGTCATTGTTCAGGTTGAAAAAGAAGAACGTGGTAACAAGGGCGCAGCCCTCACCACCTTCATCAGCCTGGCCGGGCGCTACCTGGTTCTGATGCCCAATAACCCCCGTGCCGGCGGCATTTCCCGTCGTATCGAAGGGGAAGAGCGCAGCCTGCTCAAGGAAGCCCTGTCCGGCGTTGATGTGCCCGAAAAGATGGGTATCATCATTCGCACCGCAGGTGTTGGCCGCACCTCTGAAGAGCTGCAGTGGGACCTGAACTACCTGGCGACCCTGTGGGAAGCCATCACCGAAGCCGGCACCAAACGCAACGCGCCCTTCCTAGTGTTTCAGGAAAGCAACGTCGTTATCCGTGCGATTCGCGACTACCTGCGCAACGATATCGGCGAAGTGCTGATCGACAGCGACAAGGTGTTCGATGAAGCCCGCCAGTTCATCCGCCACGTGATGCCGAGCTTCGAAAGCAAGATCAAGCTCTATAAAGAACAGACACCGCTGTTCAACCGTTACCAGATCGAGTCTCAGATCGAAACGGCCTTTGAGCGCGAAGTCACCCTGCCCTCCGGCGGCTCCATCGTAATAGACCCGACCGAAGCCCTGGTATCCATCGATATCAACTCGGCCCGGGCGACCCGTGGCGGCGATATCGAAGAAACGGCACTCAACACCAACCTGGAAGCGGCGGAAGAGATCGCCCGCCAGCTGCGTCTGCGTGATATCGGCGGCCTGGTGGTCATCGACTTCATCGACATGACACCAATCAAGAACCAGCGTGCAGTAGAAGATCGCCTGGCCGATGCCCTCAAGCTGGACCGCGCCCGCGTCCAGATGGGTCGTATCTCCCGCTTTGGCCTGCTGGAAATGTCGCGTCAGCGGCTGCGCCCGTCACTGGCTGAATCCCGCGGCACCGTGTGCCCGCGCTGCAACGGCCAGGGCTCCATTCGTGATACCGAATCCCTGGCGCTGTCGATTCTGCGCCTGATCGAGGAAGAGTCGTCCAAGGATCGCACGTCCCAGATTCGCGCCATTCTGCCGGTCACGGCTGCGACCTACCTGCTGAACGAAAAGCGTCACGAAGTTCACGAAATTGAACTGCGCCACCGCGTACGCATCGTCATAGTGCCGAATCCGAACATGGAAACGCCGCATTATGAAGTCGTGCGCCTGCGCGATGACCACACAGTGGCCACCACCAACGACGCCAGCTACAACCTGCAGCCGCCTCCTAAACAGGAAGAGTTCACCGCCACTGCTGATAAAGTAGTGAAGCGCGAGGAAGCCGCGGTACAGGGCATTGCGCCCGCCTCGCCAGCCCCGGCTGCAGCGCCTGAACCGGCTCCTGCACCCAAGCCAGCGGCGGCCGCTGCACCTGCGCGCACCCAGCGTGCCCCGCGCGCCCCTCTAGCCGCTAAACCGACACCGGCTGCACCTGTCGCATCTGCTGCCCCTGTATCCCTGGGTACCAAGCTGGCCGGCTTTATCAAGAGCCTGTTTGGCGACACGCCCAAGCCTGAACCGGAACCGACGCCGCTGCCCGAAATTCGTCAGGGTCGAGCCCCTAGCCAGAACCGCGAAGAGCGCAACCGTCCAGCTCAGGAGCGTAGCAACAGCAACAGCAGCAAGCCCAAGCGCCGTCGCGACAGCCGTGACAATGACCGTCGTCGCCGTTCGCAGCAGGACTCCGACGAAATCATCACCATCACGCCGCAACAGGCCGACACCACACCGGCACCCAGCTCTTCTTCTGAAGAACAGACGGGTTCGAGCAAGCCGCGTCGTCGCCGTCGCAGCCGCAAGAATGACAGTGATGAGTCCCGCAGCGATCGCTCTGCCCGCAACGCTGAAACAAGCGAAGAGTCGCAGATCGAACAGCAGAGCGAGCAAAAGGAGCAGCCGGACACCAGCGCCAAGCAGGCCGATGTAATCAGCCCGAATGACACTGATGAGACGCCTAAGGCAAAACCTGCTGCCGAGAAACGCGAAGCGCGTGACAACAACGCCGAAGACAGCGAAACCCGCGGTCGTCGCCGTGGTCGTCGTCGTCGCGGTTCTGATCGCGTTGCCGAGCGTACTGCACCGGACGCTGACACCACTGCAGCAGTTGCCGCAACTTCGGTAGCTGCCGATACCGCTCAGCAGGACGCTACAGAGTCCACTGCTGACAAGGCTTCTGCCGCACAGGATGCTCCGGCTACTCTAGCGTCGGCCGAAGTGCACATGGCTGAAAACGATAAGGCCAATCAGACTGCAGCCGTTCAGAATGCCACCGCCGCCTCCGGCGACACGCAGGATGATGCGAAAGCACCCCAGGCAGCGACGCCAGAGACTGAAGCTGAAGCCGTAACCACTGAAGCGACTGCTCCTGCAGAAACCGCAGAAGCAGCTGCTGAAGCTGACGCTGATGTTGTAACAGCAGCTCAAGCTGAAGAGCCGGCACAGGAAGAAGCAGAAGCCAAAAAGGCAAGCACTGACACAGTGACTGAAGCCCCGACAGAAGCTATCGAGGCAGAAACGGTTAGCGCCGAAGTGACTGCCGAGCCTGCTGCACCCAAGGAGTCTGCTGAAGTAACTGCGACTGACGAACCTGCACAGCCAGCTGAAGCCGAGCTGGAAACTGCGGCAACGCTTGCGCAGTCCGACAGCACAGCAGAAGCCCCTGCAGATGCAGCAGCCCAAAGCGCAGAAGTGGCAGAAGTGACAGCCAGCCCGGACACCACCGAAGCTGAAAAAGCTGCCGAGCCTGCACCGGCCGAAGCCGCTGAAGCTACTACTAGCGACGTCGTCGAAGCCGCACCTGCAGCCCAGACCGCTGACGCAGTGACTGAAGCAAAAGCAGAAGCAACGGCTGAAACCGTCGCTGAAACCGCCCTTCAGACCACGGAAGCTCAAACCTCGATCGATGCGACTGAAGCGCCAGCTGAAGAGGCCGTAGCCGAACCTGCTGTCGACACAGCTGTCGCCCAGGCCGAAGAAAAGCAGCCTGCACCGCGTCGTCGCCGTCGCTCAGGCCGCGCGCCTAATGACCCGCGGGAGAAACGCCGCAGTCAGCAGAAAGCGCAGGATGAAAACGTGGAAAACCAGCACTCCTGAGTGCTAAATACGAAAAAGCCGGCTTAAATCGCCGGCTTTTTTTTGAGCATTTTTTACTGAGTCTTTATTGCTGAACCTTTTGCCAAGCCTTATTTTACTGAGCAAGAGTTTCCCCCTCTGCATCGTCCTTGTGCGGTCTGTCACTCCTCACGCCAAAAAGCGACCGGCCCATCAGGCCGGATACAGGCGCGGCTCCATTTCCAGCTCTACACCAAAACGTTCCACAACTGACTGCACGATTTCGCCCGCCAGCAGCATCAGCTCAGTTGCGGTGCCTGCGCCCAAATTAACCAGCACCAGTGCCTGACGCTCATAGACCCCAACAGCGCCCTGTGCCCGTCCTTTCCAGCCACACTGCTCGATCAGCCAGCCCGCCGCAAGCTTGTAACCCTCGCCTGCCGGATAAGCCACGAGCCTGGGAAACTGCTGTGCCAGCTCATCATAGTGAGCCCTGGATACCAGTGGATTCTTGAAGAAGCTGCCAGCGTTACCAATGTCGGCCGGATCCGGCAACTTGGCCCTGCGAATATCACACACCACCCTGAATACATCCCTGGGCTGCGGATCCGCAATGCCCCGAGCCTGCAGCTCGTCTACCAGTGCCTGATAGCGCAACAGCGGCCGTGGTTGCAGCGAGAGTCGAAAGGTCACGTCGATAATAATGTAGCGTCCAGGTTCAATAGACTTGAAGCGACTGTCTCTATAGCCAAAACAGCAGTCTTCTCGACTAAAAACGCGCAGCTCACCGGTATGGATATCAAGCGCTCGCAGGGAGTCGAATCCCTGCTCCAGCTCCACACCATAGGCGCCAATATTCTGCATGGGGGCCGCACCTACAGTGCCCGGGATCAGCGCCAGGTTCTCCAGTCCGAAGTAACCCTGATCCAGCATCCAGTCCAGACTCTGATGCCAGATTTCACCGGCGCCGAGCGTTACCCGCACTTCATCATCACCCACAGGCTCAGCCCGGCGCCCGCCGATGGCCATCTGGATCACCAGACCCGGTATCCGTTCACGCAGCACCAGATTACTGCCGCCACCCAGCACTAGCACAGGCCAGCCGTTATCCCCTGCCTGGGCAACAGCAGCCTGCAGCTGCTCCAGTGTCTCGACACGCACGAAGTTCTCGGCACTGGCCGCGAACCCAAAACTGTTGTGCTGACGAAGATCCTGATTATGAACAAGGTTATCCATCATTGCGTTCCTCGCCAGGCGCCGCTGCGCAACTGGTCAATCAGGCCATCACTCGCGGCCTCCACCATATCCAGCACCTGCTCAAAACCCGCCGCACCGCCGTAGTAGGGGTCAGGTACCTCAGCCCCCAACCCCTTGGCAAAGTCCATAAAGAGTCGCACCGATGCCAAAGAACCCGCAGGAGCCAGGGCACGCAGATCTTCGAGGTTTTGTGCATCCATCGCCAGAATCAGATCAAACTGCTCAAAATCTGCAGCCACTACCTGACGTGCCCGTAAATGCGCCAGCGGTACATTCCTGCGCGCCGCAGCCGCCGTTGCACGCGCATCCGGTGCATTGCCCTGGTGATAGGCCGCAGTACCGGCCGAATCCACCCTGACCCACTCAAGGCCGGCGGCACCAAGACGATGCTCCAGCACGCCATGGGCCGTAGGCGAGCGGCAAATATTCCCGAGACAGACCAGCAAAATGCGCACAGATTTTTCACATCTCATAAGCTCAACCGCACCCGCAAGACGCCCGCGGCGCCACAGTGACAAAGGTGCGCATTATAAAGCAATCCGCTGCCATTGCAGACAGGGGCCGCGGCGGGGATGAGACAACACAACTGCGCCCGGTCATTGATCAGATCAAAGCCTGGCGAGAGTAACTCCATTCACGCCACAGAAAATTGAAGCCAGACCACTGCTCAGAACGAGGCAGGGTCGGCTTTGGACTCAGGAATGCTGAGCTGCACCCGCGCCTGGCGCAGCGCATCCGCACTCAAGACACCGTCACGGTAAAGGCCGGTCAGGGCTGACCAGGCGATATAGCGCGCATCGACCTCGAAGTGATCACGCAAAACCGGTCTTGACTCACTCAGACCAAAGCCATCCGTGCCCAGGGCAATGAACGTCTGCGGGAACCAGCGGGCAATGCCGGTTGGCAGCGACTTCATGAAGTCACTGCACGCCACTACAACCCCGCCCTCATCCGCCATCAGTTGCTCAATGTAATTTTGCGTTGCCGCTTCTGGCGTCAACATGTTCTGCCGCTCGGTCTGCTGGGCCTGACGCAGCAGTTCGTTATAGCTGGTGACACTCCAGATATCGGCGCTGCACCCAAAGCCCTGCAGAATGTCGGCCGCCTGCAGCACTTCCTGCATCAGGCTGCCACTGCCCAGCAGGTGGACCTTGTGTCCCTGCGCATCACTGCGCTGATAGCAGTACATCCCCTTGATAATCCCTTGCTCCACGCCCTGCGGCATGGCCGGCATCGGGTAGTTCTGGTTGTAGAGCGTCAGGTAGTAGAAGATGTTTTCATCGTTCTGATACATGCGCTCGACACCATCACGCACAATCACCGCCAGCTCGTAGGCAAATGCCGGGTCGTAACTGCGCATGTTTGGCACCGTGGACGCCACCACCTGTGAATGGCCATCCTGATGCTGCAGACCCTCGCCGTTCAGGGTCGTGCGCCCGGCCGTACCGCCCACCAGGAAGCCTTTGGCCATGGAATCAGCACAGCCCCAGATCATGTCGCCAACACGCTGGAAACCGAATATCGAGTAGAAGATATAAAACGGAATCATCGGCACCGCGAAATTGGCATAGGCCGTGCCCGCCGCCAGAAAGGACGCCATTGCCCCGGCCTCACAAATACCTTCCTGCAACAGCTGGCCATCTTTGGCTTCCTTGTAGGGCAGCAGCGAACTGGCATCCACCGGCTTGTATTTTTGCCCTTCACTGGAATAGATACCGAACTGCTTAAACAACGACTCCATGCCAAAGGTGCGTGCTTCATCCGGCACTATGGGCACAATGTATTGCCCCAGCTCCTTGTCCTTGAGCATCGCCGCCAGCATTCGCACAAAGGCCATGGTGGTGGATTGCTCTCGAGTGCTTCCATCAGTCGCGGCCTTGAACAGGCTCAATGGCGGCGCCGTCAGGCGCTGACAGGCGACCTCCCGAGCCGGCAGATAACCCCCGAGCTGCTGGCGATGCTGATGCAGATACTGCGCTTCCGGGCTCTCGCCTGCGGGCTTGTACAACTCGGCCCGCGCAAGTTGTTCATCATTCAGCGGGATACCGAAACGCCGACCAATCGCTATACGCTCCTCTGCACTGAACTGTTTCTTCTGATGCGCCGTATTCTGCCCCTCGGCGGACGCGCCCATGCCCTCGCCCTTGACGGTCTTCATCAAAATAACCGTCGGTCGACCGGTATTCTTCGCTGCCCGCTCGAAGGCGGCGTAGACCTTTTTGCGATCATGCCCGCCACGACGGATAACACGAATCTCGTCATCATTCAGCGACTTCATCAGGTCGGCCAGACGCTCATCACCGTCTATCCAGTGCTCACGCACCGTCTTGCCATCGGACACGGTATAGAACTGGTAGTCGCCATCGACCGCCCGGTCCATGCGTGCCTGCAGCAGGCCATCGTGATCGCGGGAGAAGAGTTCATCCCACTCGCTACCCCAGATCACCTTGATCACATCCCAACCGGCCCCACGGTAACTGCGCTCCAGCTCCTGAATGATCTTGCCATTGCCCCGCACCGGGCCATCCAGACGTTGCAGGTTGCAGTTCACCACCATCACCAGATTGTCCAGACTCTCGCGAGTTGCCATGTTAATGGTGCCCAGAACCTCCGGTTCATCCGATTCACCGTCGCCGATAAAGCACCAGACCTTGCCGCCGTTATTCGGCTTGAGCCCGCGGTTTTCCAGGTACTTCATGAATCGCGCCTGATAGATCGCCGAAGGCGTCGACAGGCCCATGGATGCGGTCGGCAACTGCCAGAACTCCGGCAAGCGCCGCGGGTGCGGGTAAGATGGCAAACCGCCGCCATCTTGCAGCTCGCGACGAAAGTTGTTCAATTGCTGCTCGCTCAAACGACCTTCAAGGTAGGCACGGGCATAAATGCCAGGCGCCGAATGGGCCTGCACCATCAGGATATCGCCGCCATAGGACTCAGTGCGCTTGCGGAACCAATGGTTGAAACCCACCTCCAGAGTGGTGGCCGCGGACTGATAGGTCGCAATATGCCCGCCGACGCCCGAGCCGTTATCATTAGCATTAAGCACCATCGCCATGGCGTTCCAGCGGATGATGTTTTCCACCTTCTGTTCCAGCTCGATATTGCCGGGATAGCCTGGCTGCTGATGCGGATGGATGCTATTGCGATAGGGCGTATTCAAGGTCGCCTCTGCCAGGCTGACACCCTGTTTCAGCAGGTGATCCTGCAACAACCGCAGCATCTCGCGACTGCGGCCTTCGCCCTGGTCCCGCCGGATATACTCCAGCGCCTCTATCCAGTCGGCATTTTCAAGCGCGAGATCCTGCGCGTCATATTCATCTTTTTCATTCAGGCTATTCATTACCAGTACCCACTCTTTGAATTGCTCGTTGTATTTTAAATAATCCTAACATTAGGCTCTGAGTCAAAATCACCAAAAGAGCAGATCAATCAGCAGAAGAACACAGATAAACTTCAAATCGATCCGGCATATTAGTCAAAAATACCACGCATCAGTCACCCTAAAAAATTCTGATCCAGTAACAAAAATAAACGATCCACAACAAATAAAAAAGATCCATCCAATCTCGTCACTGTAGGATCTTTATGAAGATTAACGCAGTAACGTCATCACCCTGAAGAGTAGTTAATACCCCCCCATAGAAGGCAGGAGACCATCAGTCTTAAATGAAGGTAAAAGCAATAGAAGGGAAGACTACGCCAAGACGCCCGTACCGCGGGCCATAAGGCTATAATTGCGGAAATCTAAATCCCCAGACCGCATAACGTTTATCAGTTAAAGTGCGTCATTAAAATATCGCCCAATAAAGTTTATGAACAATAATTATAAACGTGCCAAAATTGCGGACAGGCAAGGCCTATCCGCAGCGGTTAAACTGAAATACTATGAAACACTTAAATTTCCACCGGACAGTGATGGAACATCATATTTCAGTGAATACCTGTTCCGCCCCATGACGTGACTTGGGTAAAGGCGCATTAAAGTCATCCAGCGATCGTTTGCCAAGGGATACCAAAACAACACTGCTATATCCCTGCTCGCGCAACCCAAGCTCCTCATCCAGTATCTCGGAATCAAAACCTTCCATCGGACAGGCGTCTATATTGAGCGCGCCGGCGCCGAGCAATACTGTACCGAGCGCCAGATAAACCTGCTTTTCCATCCAGTGCTGCATATCATTGAGCTCATCCTGGTGCAGATTCACAAAGGTTGAACGGCCCTTTTGCTGGGCAGCACGCAGATCCGCATTGGCAAAGCGACCGCTCGCGTCTTCCTGATCCAGCAGCTGCTCAAGGTAAGTCGTATCGATAGCGGTTTTCGAGCACAGAGCAATGACGTGCGAGGCGTTGAGAATTTTGGGTGCGTTGTACGCATAGGCTCCGGTCGCGGCCCTGGCAATACGCGCCTTGCCTTCCTGGGTGGATGCAACCACAAAGTGCCAGGGCTGCGAATTCACCGATGACGGGCTCATCTGCAACAGCGCCTTGATTTCGTCAATTTTGCCCTGGGGTATCTGGTAGCTCGAGTCGAACACCTTGGTGGTGTAACGCGCTTTTGAAACGTGCTGGATAGTCATTTTCCGATCTCTTGTCTGGTAATGGTGTTTAGCCATGCGCAGGACAGGCTGCAAAATTCCGGGGCCGCAGGAGTTGCATCAGCCTGCAGTCTATTCAGACAGGTTACTTTATGTGGTAAATTTGAAAAATAGCTAATTTATGCCAACACTTTCAAAAAATATTTGATTATGAAAGCCTTCAAGGATATCGAAATTTTTACCCGTACTGCGGAGCTCGGAAGCCTTTCGGAAGCCGCCAGAAGCCTGGGCATCACGCCCTCTGCCGCAAGCGCAGCCCTGAAGCGGGTAGAAGAGGATGTGGATGCTCTGCTCATCGTCCGCTCGACCCGCAGCTTGCGCCTAACCCAGGAGGGAACCCTGTACCTGCGCTACTGCCAGCAGGCGCTCAAGCTGATGACGGAAGCCCGGGATGCAACCCGTTCGATACACACAGCACCCGGCGGCACCCTGCGCGTATCAGTATCCTCCGACTTTGGCCGCAACCTGCTGGCGCCCTGGCTGGACGACTTTCAAACCACACACCCGGAATTTCAAATACGCCTGATCCTGTCGGACCACGTCTCGAACGTTATAAAGGAAGAGGTCGACATCGCCATTCGCTATGGCGTACCACCGGATTCAACACAGATCGCGGTGCCACTGGCGCCCAGTAATAGACGCATACTCTGCGCATCGCCGGAATTCATCGCCCGTGCAGGACAGCCTGCGACACCCTACGACCTGGTGAACTACAACTGTCTGTGCTTCATGGTCGGCGACAGGGTGCACGATCAGTGGCACTTCCTGAACAGACACAAGCAGGATGAAGCCATGATCACGGTCACTGGCAACTGCTCATCCAATGACGGCGACATGGTCAGGCGCTGGGCGGTCAGCGGCAAGGGCATCGCCTACAAGTCCGAGCTCGACGTCACAGCAGACCTGCGCGCCGGGCGCCTGGTCCAGGTATGCCGCGAATGGCAGGGCGAAGTCGCCCCACTCTACCTGGTGGTTGCCGATCGCAGGCAGTTGAGCCCACTGGTAAGAGTGATGAAGGAGTTCCTGCAGCAGAAGTGTGAGGGCTTGTCGTAGCAGTTGCCTTTGACACTCATGCTGCACATCAGACCAGGCCCTGATAACAAGCGCTGATATTCCGCTAAGCAGTACTGGGGCTAACCGGGACCCGCGATGTCGAACTTAAGATTTCTTGGCGTGAGCCGGGCGGAGGTCGAGCTAGTGGCGCTGCAGGCCCATGATATGCCAGGGCTAAAGTAATGTGTTCGGTACGATAACACAGGTAGAAGCCGCGGCTCCCACCTGATGTCTTGACGTTAACGCAGGCTGACGAACTGTGACTTCATATAGGCGTCCAGCGCCTCAATGCCGCCTTCTACCCCGTAACCGCTGTCGCCCCAGCCACCCAGGGGAACTTCAGCGATATGCGCCGGGACGTCGTTGACGCCGATGGTACCGGCGAACAGTGTCTCACTGACGCGTCGCTGGCGCTTGGCATCATTGGTAAAGAAGTAGGCCGCCAGTCCATAGTCGACGCCGTTTGCAATTTTCAGCACTTCGTCCTCGTCGCTGAACGGCAGGATCGGAACGATCGGTCCGAAAATCTCGGTCGACATCAGGTCGGCTTCCAGACTGACATTGGTCAGTACGGTAGGCTCGAAGAAAAACCCTATGTCTCGGGCCCGTTTGCCACCGGTCTCGACCTTGGCTCCTTTGGCCACCGCATCAGCGACCAGACTCTCCATGGCTTGCAAACGTCTCTCATTTGCAAGCGGGCCCATCTGCGTCTTGCTATCCGTACCTTCGCCGAGGGTAAGACGGCTGGCGTGCTCGCAGAAAGCCGACACGAAGGCCTCGTAAAGGCTTTCATGGACGAAGAAACGGGTCGGTGAAACACACACTTGGCCAGCATTGAAAAACTTTTTGGCAACCAGCTGTTTTGCCAGCGGCTCAATATCGGCATCGTCGAAGATGATGACCGGGGAGTGCCCGCCCAACTCCATGGTAACGGGCTTCATCACCTCCCCCGCCTTCGCGGCCAGCAGTTTGCCGACCGGCGAGGAACCGGTAAAGGTAATCTTCTTGATCGCAGGGTCGGCAATCAGACGGCTAGAAATTTCGGCCGGGTTGCCCAGAACCAGGTTGAGGACCTTCGGCGGCACGCCGGCATCGAGCAGCGCCTTGACCAGTTCGATAGCGGATCCGGGCGTTTCTTCGGCGGGCTTAAGCACGCAGGAACAGCCAGCGCCCAGCAAACCGGCCAACTTCTTGGCGGTGAGGACAACAGGAAAATTCCAGGGTGCAAAAGCCGCGACCACACCCACCGGCACCTTGCGAATCTCAACAGTGTTGGCGTTGTCACGCCCCGCGACCAGGCGGCCGGCAACACGACGCGCTTCTTCGCCACCCCACTCAATAAAGTCCGCCGCGCGCTCGATTTCACCAATGGATTCCACCAGCGGCTTGCCCTGCTCAAGCGTCAGCACCTGAGCTATCTCCTGCTTGCGCTCGCGCAGCAGTTCCGCCGCACGGATCAAGATTGTGCCCTTGTTCCACTGGGGCACCGCCTTCCACTGCTCGAGGCCTTCCTTCGCCGACGCAACGGCCCTGTCAATGTCTGCCGCGGTGGCATGGGAAAACTGCGCGATGGGTTCTTCCGTTGCCGGGTTTATGACCGGCTCCACAACGCCATCGGCGCCATCGGTCCAGCGACCGTCGATATATAGCTGGTAGGTATTCATATTGACTCCCGTCTTATCAGACTAGAATATTTTATTTCCAGTCGAAATTTTCCGTTTCCACGACTTGATAGCAAGCCTGCATTTATTTTTAAACACTCGTTATACCCGGGAGAACACATATTTAGACTTTACCCAATCCGCAAACAAAGTCTCTTGTTCCGACACGGAATTTTCACTGGGCTCCAGTATAAAAAAGTTCTCTCGCGTCTTTATACTTCCGAAATCAAGCTTCACTAATTCGCCACGTTCGACAAATCCGTTCACCAGCGAATCGATACCCAGGGATATATAATCTCCAGACATTGAAGATTTATAGGCCAGCAAGTTGCTCTCGACATAAAGTCGGGAAGGCGTGTTTTTCAAATCCACCTGGTGATGACGAAACCACTCCGACCAACCTACCTTGTTACCCATTACTGAAACAAGTGGGTAGTCGAGAAGGTTTTCTATATTTTTTACTTCGCTTTTCAGCGCTGGCGAGCACACTGGAAATATACTGTCATCTGTAAGTTGATAGCAGTTCGCATCGTTCCAGTCACCATCTCCATATCTGATTTCAATACCATGTTCCAAGCCACCGAAGTCAGTCAACCAAAGGCCAGTATATATTTCGACACAGATGTTCGGATACAAGTCGTGAAACTCAGATAGGTTTCTGGATAGCCAGACGTCCACAAAGGAGTAGTTCGATTTTACGGTGATTGTACCTCTGTGCCCTTGACCAAATAGCTGATCCGTAGCCAGCGATATTCTGTCCAGTGAGATTTTTATGACATTATAATAATGCTTACCAACGTCGGTCAGAGAAACCCCTTTTTTACTTCTTATTATAAGCCGTCTTCCAAGATAGTCTTCCAGTGACTTTATCTGCTGACTGACTGCTGACTGGGATACGTTAAGTCTCTCGGAAGCCTCGGTGATCGAACCGGACTCAACGATAACCTTAAAAACGAACAACCAGTTATGTGGCGGAGGTCTTCTCATTATATTTTCTCCTATCGCGCATGAGACAATCAGGGCTTACTTATCAGGTTACCACATCTGAAAGGTATAAATTTTCAGTCAGTAAACCCTGGTTTTCTCAATAATCCAGATAAAAATCCGGGACTCGCTACAAACCACACAAAGCGTTGTGTAAAAAGTTAATCCTGCAAGCGATCCGCCAGCATGGCCCTGTCCTCGTTCATGTACTTTATCGTCGTGATAATCATGCAGAACAATATCAGGATGAGTGGCAGAGCGACTATGATGGAGACGGTCTGCAGACTTTTCAGGCCACCGACAAACAGCAGCGCTAGCGGCAGGATCGTAATCACGAGGCACCAGAACAGGCGATTGGATTTTGCCGGTTCCTGACCTTCGTCCAGCGCCGTCGAGGTCGTGCAGGCCAGCACGTAGGCGGCGGAGTCGAAGGTGGTTGCGAGCAAGACGATGCCAGATACCGCCAGGCAGGCAATCAGCAGGAAAGCCCCCGGCAGCGTCTTGAAAATCTCCAGCATGGCCGCAGGCCCACCGTCGTTATTGACGATTTCTGAAACGTTCAGCTGCCCTGTCATCTGAAGATCAATGCCGTACCCGCCCAGCACCACGTAGAACATCGCGCAGCCGATGGTTCCGAAAACAAGCATGCCGACAATGACTTCACGGATAGTGCGTCCATAGGAGATACGGGTCACGAACATGCCGACAAAGGGGGCATACGCGATCCACCAGGCCCAATAGAAAATGGTCCACGCTTGGGGGAAACCGCTTTTGTTGATGCTGTCAGTCCAGGTACTCATCTTGATGAAGTTTTCGACAACGTAGCCCACGGAGTCAAAACCAAGACCCATGATGAAGTGGGTCGGGCCAACAAGCAGGATGTACACCACGATGCCAACGGTCACGAAGGTCGAGAAAATACTCAGGCGCTTGATGCCCTTGGCGAGACCCAGCCCACTGCTCACCGTGAAAACCGCAGTACAGACGAGAATAACGGCGATATCCATAGTCAGGCCCGGCTCCACGCCCAGCACGTGTGCCGCAGCCAGGCTGATCATGGGCGTACCGAGCCCAAGGGACGTCGCCGCCGCCCCCAGCATGCCGAAAATAAACATGTAATTGATAACGGAGCCCAGACGACCGTCCACGAGGTCTCCAAGGGCACCGCGGCAGGCTTCGCTCAGGTTGTAGATATGCTTTTTACGGACATAAAAAATATAGGACATGGCGATGGCCGGTACACAGTAGATCGCCCAGGCAGAGGGTCCCCAGTGGAAAAGCCCGTAGGCCTGGCCCACGGTATACATTTCCATGCTGTTGGCCTCGATACCAAATGGCGTCCAGGCATAGTGATAACCCCACTCAGTTCCGGCCCACAGCATCAGCCCGGTCGCCAGTCCTGCCAGGAACACCATCATGGCCCAGGAACTCATGGAAAACTCCGCCGGTGCGTCCTGGTCCGAACTCAGCTTGATATTCCCATAGCGGGAAAACGCCAGATAGGTGAGGAATATAATAGAAATGATGGGGATCGACAGGAAGACAACGTCGAAAGAGTGCGTCATCCACTTGAAAAGCGCGTCGATTAATATTTTCCCTTCTTCGGGAAATGCAACCAGAGGGAAAGCTGCGGCGATCACGGACAGTATACCTATGATCTGCATTCTGCGAATGCTATTCCCACCCGTTGAGATAGGAGCGGCAATGGCACCTACGTATTCTTTAGCATCGGTATTCATTTGATTACCCTAATTGTTCTTATCGAATGCCTACAACCTTCTGGCATTTAGGAATTCAAGAAAGTAAAAATTATGTTTTTATTTCTCCGACTGTCCTGACGCCCTGTTCCTCTGCCATGAGGTTTATCATGGTGACAAAAACTGCATCAGAACAAAATTCCATTTCTTTCTCTAAATCAGTAGAAATACTTATGTTTCATCTCGACGACCGCGATCCTTCCATTACCACACCGGGCCAGAGCACGGCCTGCCTTTACAAATCAGGCTGACGAACAGTTTCTCTGCATACGGATCAGCCACCCCATAAAACGCGGGCGCAGGCCTGCCGGCTTTCATGGGGGCCGCACAGGGCCCATGATTCCCGAAAGGCCCAATGATGAAGCGCTTCGAGCGCCGAGTGCTCCCTGCAGGCTCCCCAAAAGGCGGTCATCGCTGTGATCTTGCTCGATACCTCTCTCAGCCGGTTAGCACCCTATCGACGATGTGCTGGGACAGCCCCAGATAGGACGAAGGCGACAGTACCGTTTTCAGCTGTTCAGCATTGATATGCCGGGTGACTTCTTCATTCTTCACCATCGTTTCGTACAGCGAGCCGCCGCTTCTCTGCGCCTCGCGGCAGGCGTCGTAGACGATATCATGGGCGGACTGTCGACCCACGTAAGGCGCCAGCGCCATCATGGCCGATTCGGCAACGATCAGCCCTTTGCTGATATCGAGATTCTGCGCCATTCTGTCGGGGAAAACCTCCAGCCCCTCGAGCAGGTACACAGCCTGGGACAGTGCGCAGTGAGCGAGTACAAATGCCTGCGGCAGGCCAATCCACTCCGCGTGCCAGGGTCCGGTGGCACGCTCGAAGTCCGCCTCCTGGGCATCCATGAGCATGGCCGCTGCCTTGCCGACCCCAAGATTGCAACCACGAATCACCTCGCAGGAGATCGGATTGCGCTTTTGCGGCATGGTGGACGATGCGCCGCGATCCTTGACGAAGGGCTCCGCGGTTTCGGAGATCTCGTCCATGCACATGATCATGATATCGAAGGCGATCTTGCCCAGCGACCCCGTCATCAGGGCCAAGCCACAGCCGACCTCGGCGAAACCGTCACGCGTCGAATGCCAGGGCGCAATAGTCGTGAACAGGCCGAGCTCTTGCGCCAGGCTGCCGGTCAGCAACTCGGCATTATTGCCGATCGACGCCAGGGTGCCGGCGGCGCCCCAGAGCTGGGCGTTTAGAACCCGCGGACGCATCTCCTGGAGACGACTCTGCGCACGCCGAATGCTTTCGAGCCAAATGGCCGCCTTGTAGCCGAAAGTGATCGGCAGCGCGTGTTGCAAGTGCGTACGCCCAGCCATCACGGTATCCCGATGGTCCCTGGCGAGCACCATCAGCGCTTTTTCCACCCGATCCAGGTCACGGCCGATCAACTCCAGACCCTTGCGTATCTGCAGGACTGTCGCGGTATCCATGATGTCCTGGGTGGTCGCGCCCCAGTGGACGTAACCACCGGCATCCTCGCCCGCAGCACCAGCCAGCTGGCGCACCAGGCCCAGAATCGGGTAACCGACCGTTCCGGTATCACTGGCGAGGCGATCCATATCGATCTCGACACTTTTGGCGGCCTGGTCAATCTGTTCGGCTGCTAACGCAGGAATCAGGCCCAGCTTTGCCTGCACACGGGCCAACGCAGCTTCCGTTTCCAGATAAGCCTCAACTCGGGCGTCATCATTGAATACAGCCTGCATTTCATTCGAATGAAAAAGTGGAGCAAAAAGTTTGGAATCAATTATCGAAGACGTCATGATATATGCCCTTCCTCGCCGCTATACCCATTAGGTTTACGACCTAATTTATCAGGTCGCAGTAAATGACTATCACTTTCTAAAGCATAAAAGCGATTGCGAGTGTGAATTAAAAAAGGGTCCCGGCTTTTACCTAGCCCAAGCGAGACCCCAAAGGTGATGTAACGCAAATAAACTGAAAAGCCGTCCAGGAATATGTCAAACAACCAGGCCGTCACCGGCACTGGAAGTTCGACCCGCGATCTCCTGTCAAATCAGCCCTCGCTCATTACGATGGATGCGCGGGTTACCTTCCTCGACATTGAGTCCGAAAGTGCAGACTCAACACCTTCAAGGCTGTACTCGGCGTCCAGCATCTTGTGGAACGGCAGCTTCTCGATATTGTCGCTCAAGAACGTCAGTGCCTTGTGTAGATACTGCGGTTGATAACGCATCACCGGAATGATGCTGATCTGCTGCCGGGTGATGAAGCCCGGATCAATGAGGATGGTTTTACCGGGGGTGACATTACCCATGGTGACGAACCGCCCGCCGCTGCGCACCAGCTCCAACCCTTCGACGAACGCCTCCGGCACACCCGCCACTTCGACGCAAACATCCGCGCCACGACCATCGGTCAGAGCCTTGACGGCCTGGATGCGTTCTTCCCTGGTCGGGTATTGCTGGATATTCAGAACGTGGTCCGCTCCGAACTCCCTGGCCAGTTCGAGCCTGGATGAATCGGCGTCAATGACAATGACCCTGGCACCCTTGGCCTTGGCGATTGCGGTCGCATATATGCCCAGGCCGCCGGCACCCTGTACGACGAGCGAATCGTTGATGGACACGCCCGACAGATCGACACCGTAGTAGACCTGCGACAGCGCGCAGTTGGCACCGGCCGCCAGCTTGTCCGGAACGTTTTTCGGGACCTTGTAAAAAAACTGCCCGGGGTGAATGTAGTAGTGCGTGGCAAAGGTGGTATGAAAATGAGGCGCTTCTTCCGGCTGTTTTGCCCAGAAGCTGTAGGCATTCTCACAGAGATTGAGCTTGCCCGACTGGCAGGAAGCGCAACGTTGACAGGCGATAAAGTAGGTCGCCGCGATACGGTCCCCCACCTTGATAGCCTGACCGGCATTATCGGTGACAACCCCCTCCCCGAGCTCGTGCACGACACCAACCGTTTCGTGCCCCAGACCACCGCATTTCTTGGGATGGTGCCCGGACCAGATATGGAGCTCAGAGCCACAAACATTGCTGCACAGCACCTTAACGACAACCGATCCGGGACCCGGCGACGGAACCTCGTACTCCTGATATTCCAGACTACCGGGTTTACTCATTACAGCAATTTTGCCTTTCATCGCACTACCACCATGGGTTTTATAATATGTACGGCATGACTTCCAAAGTTCGGAAATATGAAAGTCAGCGATAAAATCCCAACCTGTAACCGGTTAGAATTTACAGTCAGACAACGCCGTTCTTTCGGGTATCCAGCGTTTCTGAAATAGATATAACGGGCTCATCCCAGGGATGATGTTCGAAAATCTGCTTGACGATTTTCGAAAGAAGCGCCTTGTCACGTGGTATAGAAAACTCGACCTTGATCGATTCGATGGAAAAAGGGTGATTGATTTCACCGTCGTAGGTATCGGAGCCTGCACGGGGGGTACAGCGTTCGATTCCGGGATGAGAACACCAGGAAACCCCGTCGTAATTTCCGTACTTCAAATCCGTTACGCTTTGAATAGCGCCCAGAACCTTTTCCAGATACTCTTCGATCACATAAACCTTTACACGAAAGGATTCTATAAACATGATATCACCCACTTTATAAACCGCCTTATTCGTAATAACCTTCTGTGGATTTCCTGAGCGTACTGAACTGCTCACCATCGTGACCGAACCAGACTTCTGACTGGGTTTTACTGGACAACTTCTGGATTTTATCAATCGTTTTCATATAGCCGATCGAATCGTAGATAGTCGCGGGAAGGCGGGACGGGGGACCGTAGTTTTCGGATGAGTACACAGCATCCGACGCAAGAATCAAGCCCCCATGATCGGCCAGATCAATATGCAGCCCCAGCATGCCGTAGGAGTGGCCACTGCCAAAGTTCAGGATGCGAATTCCGTCCAGCAGATCCAGATCCCCTTCGTCGTCCTTCACAACGCGCCAGGTCAGGTCGTTCTTGATCCAGGCATCGACATCGTCCCAGATAAAGCCTTCCGCACTTCTGTTTTGCGCATAGTTCTGAAGCGCTGCGTTGAACTCGTTCTGATGCACAATAATCTTGGCGTTGGTGAAGAGTTCCAGGCAGCCTGAATGATCAAGGTGCAGGTGTGATACGACAACATAATCGACTTCCCGCGGATCGACACCAATCTCTTCCAGGCGACTATGCAAATGGCAGTCCTGGCCATCCACCTCGGCGGTAAACTGCAGCAGGTTTTGAATTTCCTGCGGCCAACGGCCACCCTCGCCCATTCCATTGGGGTTGCAGGCAGTGTCGAACAGAACCTTGCCATCGGGGTGGTCGATCAGAACCGTATAAATCGGAAACTCGATCATTTGATTTGGTTTATTGGGATCGGCAGCTGTGGCGGGATTATGCATGCTGACCATGAAGTTTTTATCCATCTTCATACGGCCGTTGTCCAGAACATAAACTTTGGGTACTTGCTTAATAATATTAGACATAATCTAGCCTCACTAACTTTTGTTTATATTTTTGCGTACCACAGCGACAATAATGTCTAACATCAGGCCAAAACAAAATTCCAATTATTTCTGCTAAACATTAGATTCCCTTATGGATGTCTGGCGAGCACCAGGAACCGCCGCCGCTCCCCCTGTTCCCCGGGTAAAAAGACCTTCAGTAGGCGCCAACGGCAGGGCAAACGCATGAATAATTTTTTTACAACTGAATGAGCGGAAGCCACAAAGGCACGGTGTTCAGAATCAAGCAGGCCTTGGCGCAACTGCATGGCTGTTCAGATCATCAGCTACGAAGTTAGTATGGAGGTGACTTGAAGGTGATATGGAGGTGATATGGAGATCGTTATTATCGGGATCGACTGTGCGACAGACCCCAAAAAGGTGGGGTTAGCCAAGTCTGTACTGAAAGATGGTCAGTTATGCCTCGAGTCGGCAGAGCAAGGCTGCTCAGGAATGAATATCGCTACGCACATAGTCCAATGGATTTCAGTCCCCAGTCCCACGCTCATCGCGCTGGATGCTCCCTTGGGCTGGCCCAGCTCTCTGGGAGATTCGTTGGCGCCCCACTCTGCGGGCATGCCTATTGAGTACCCTGGCAATCTGCTGTTCCGGCGAGAGACCGACCGTTTTATCAAAAGCAGGATCGGCAAACAGCCGCTGGACGTCGGGGCTGACCGTATCGCCAGAACCGCTCTGGCCGCACTCGCGATCCTTGCCCGGCTACGTGAACTGACGAGCAACCCCATACCGCTCGCCTGGAATCCAGCTTTGCAACAGACCTCGGCGATAGAGGTGTACCCTGGCGGCACTCTGCTCAGCCATGGCCTGCCATACCAAAGCTACAAGAACAACAGCGCCGAGCAACGCCAGATGCGGGCACAGATAATTGAAGGCCTGTCCGCCCTCATTGAGATTCCTGATCCTGCCCCGCTGCTCAGCAAAGCCGATACTCTGGACGCGGTGATCTGCTGCCTGGCCGCAGCTGACTTTCTGCGGGGCACAACACTGCCGCCGGAAAATCAGTCACTGGCTGAGAAAGAGGGCTGGATCTGGGTTAAAGCGCCTTAAACCAAGCTATGTCTTTAAGTTCCAGAACCCACGGGATCGGGTTCACTGAAAGGCAGCTCAGGCGCGCCATCGCGGCGCACCTCAAACACGTTCAGGGTCATGGCAACCAGGGCGTAGTAGCCAAAGATTCCCACCAGCTCGACCAGTGCGGGCTCGCCGAACTCGGCGACGGCGCGATGATAGAGTGCATCATCGATACGCCTTGTTTGATACAGAGTACAGCCGATTTGATACACCAGCTGCTCGTCGGCGTGTTCAAACGCGGGCGCATTACCCAGGCGCAGTGCATCGATCACGGAATCGGCAATACCCGCCTGGCGTGCTATGGGTTCGTGGATCTGCCATTCAGCCTGGGACTGCCACCAGGCTGCCGTCACCAGAATCGCCAGCTCCGACAGGCGCAGCGCCATCGACGTATGGTAGCGACAGTAGGCGCCCAGCGCCTGGGCAGGGTCGGCCAGCCCAGGGCTGTGAATCCAGGCCAGGAAGGGGCCGTCCAGATTGCCCCGCGGGCCGCTGAGAATAGCATCCAGCACGCGCTGCTGTTCAGCGCTCATAGTCCCCGGCGTCAGCTCACTCAGGCGTGACTTCATGCGCCTGCTCCCTTTACGGCACGCAGTGACTGGCTAATTGCACGCTCGAGTTTCTCCACCAATTCATCCAGATGCGACTCTTCGAGGATAAAGGGTGGCGCCAGCAGAATATGATCGCCCCGCAGACCATCCAGAGTACCGCCCATGGGGTAGCACATCAGCCCTTCGTTCATCGCGGCCTGCTTGATGCGCGCGTGCAATTTCAGCGCCGGATCAAAGGGCTCCTTGGTTGCCCTGTCACGCACCAGCTCAATCCCCTGGAACAAGCCCCGGCCGCGCAGGTCACCGATATTGGGGTGCTCACTAAAGCGGCTGTGCAGGCGCTGCTGCAACGCAGTACCCAGCATCTGCACCCTGGGCAGTAACTGGCGCGACTCTATGGTCTGCTGTACCGCCAGGGCCGCAGCACAGGCGGTGGCATGACCAATGTAAGTGTGCCCGTGCTGGAAAAAACCACTGCCTGCGGCAATCGCAGCGTAAATACGGCCACTCACCAGGGTTGCGCCTATGGGTTGATAACCCGCCCCCAGACCCTTGGCAATAGTAGTGATATCGGGGCTGACGCCATCTTCTTCGATAGCAAAAAGTGTTCCGGTACGCCCCATGCCGCACATGACTTCATCCAGTATCAGCAGCACGCCATAGCGGTCGCATACCTCGCGTATTTTGCGAAAGTACCCCGGCACAGGCGGAACAGCCCCCAGCGTTGCCCCCACCACGGGTTCTGCAACGAAGGCCATCACCTCATCCGCTCCCAGACGCAGAATTTCATCCTCCAGCTCCTGCGCCAGCCGCGTCGTGAAAGCATCGTCCGATTCATGCTCAGCCTGCTCACGGTAAGCGTAACAGGGCGTCAGATGACTCACCTGAGTCAGTAGCGGCTCAAACTGGGCACGGCGCCAGGCGTTGCCACCGGTGGCCAGGGCCCCAAGAGTATTGCCGTGATAGCTCTGACGCCGCGCAATCAAGTGCCTGCGCTGCGGCTGCCCTGTCTCAGTGAAGTATTGACGCGCGAGCTTGAGCGCCGCTTCAACCGCCTCCGAACCACCGGACACAAAGTAGACGTACTCAAGCCCCGCAGGCGCCCGTTCGATAAGAAAGTCCGCCAGCTGCTCCATCGGTTCTGTGGTGAAGAACGAGGTATGCGCATAGGCAAGGCTGGCCACCTGCTTCTGAATGGCCTCAACCACCTCGGTTGCACTATGACCCAGGCAGGAAACCGCGGCGCCACCACTTGCATCCAGATAGCGGCGCCCGTCAGCAGCAATAATATATGGGCCCTCACCGGCAACAGCGACCGGGTAGGACTGGTGGATATTGCGATGAAAGACATGGGTCATTAAAGTGCACTCGGCAGTGTTGGTGTTTTGCAAATATATTTGCATATAAATTAAAATGCAATTAATTTTGCGCTAAGTGCAGGTTATACTGCGCACCCGGCGACAGTGCCTGAACGATATACAGCGGACTCTGGCGATGAATACATCAGGCTTTACCCCGCCCCACAACCTTAGCAGCCTGCGGCAACTGCTGGCCGATATTGACAGCAAGCAGGCGCCTATCCGGCTTGGTGGCCAGTCACGCCGGGTCCTCAACGCCATGTTGGGTACCCCGGAAAAGGTTGCCGTGGCCTCCATCACCGAGCTTGCCGAACGCCATGGCGTCAACGCATCCACCCTGACCCGCCTGGCACATCGCCTGGGGCTGAGCGGCTTCAATGGCCTGCAGCAGCTGTTCAGACTTGAGCTAACCGGCAGTCCACTGCATTTTTACAGCGAGCAAGCCAGTCAACTGGTGCGTGAACCCGGCCTCGCAGACTCTGGCCTACCCGCAAAAGTCGGCCAGCAGGAATGCAGTAACATCAGCGCAATGATCGATAACCTGGACCCAGACAGCTTCAATCGCGCAGCCGAACTGATGGCCGCAGCCGGGCAGATACGGATTTATGGCGTGCGCCAGTTCTATGCACTGAGTTACTTCCTGGGCTATGCCCTTGGCATGATAAGACCCAACGTTGCGACGCTCGAGGCCGGGCGCCAGGGCATCGCCGATGCATTGAGCCCGCTGCAGCCTGGCGACGTGCTGCTTGTCACCAGCTGCTTTCCCTACACGGACAGCGTGATCAGGACAGCCGAAATTGCACGGCACCATGGCATCGAAGTCATTGCACTGACCGACGCCCAAGACTCACCATTGCACAAAATTGCCAGCTGCAGTTTTTGCGTACCCAACCGCAGCCTGTTTTACAGCAATGCCATGGCGGGATTCTTTGTCCTGGGGGAAGCGCTTCTGAGTGAAGTAGCCGCACGACTGGGCGACACAGCGATAGTGGCGCTGCGCCGCAGAGAGGAATTGATCAGCGAATTATCACCGCTGTCGTGAAGAACAACCTGAAACCTTGCAGATCAGGTGGCTTTAAGCGCATCACCGCGCAGAATCATCACTGAACACTGTGCACGCTCGACCACGCGGGCGGAGTTTGACCCCAGCAGCGCGCTATCCAGGCGGCTGCGATGATGCGCCGACATGATAATCATATCGGCGTTAATCGCCGCCGCCTGCTTGATAATTCGCTCTGCAGGATTGCCCTGATGCACCGACAGTCTGTGCGTTACATCGGCGGGCAATTGCTTGGCGGCAAACTCCACCAGGTGCCTGTTCACACCCTCATGGGCCTTTTTCAGCACGGCTGGATCAAAGTAGGACGCCACCAGCGGGGACGCAAAACCCGGCATCACCGTCATAAGATGCAGCGTGCCACCATTGGGGTCCAGTTCGCGCAGCGCCATTGCAATGGCGGGCTGGGCAAAAGCAGGTTCTTCAAGGTCAACCGGTATCAGAATAGTTTTGAACATGATCGGTCCTCGACCGGCCCGCGGCCGGCTCTGTCAGGACCGCCCACCCGCAGGTGGGCGGCCGATTTTCAGGCCTTTGCAGTCCCGCCCTTCGCCTGAGTCTCGCGCCGACGACGCTGCATCATGACAAGCGGTACCAGCAGCAACAACGCAGGAATGAAGATCAGCTCCTTCGCAGGCTGAGGCTGAGCAATCTCGATACGCTCAATAACCTGATCAAACGTGAGCCCTGCACGCTCTGCCCGGCTGTCATAGTTCACGCCATCCACCAGCGCCTTGCCGTCATCGTCCATCAGCTCGACCCCTGCATCCATCAACCGATCACGGGTGTTGTCGCCCTCACCTGCCGGCAGCAAGACGACGAAACGGCGCTCGTTGCCAATTTCATCTTCGCCCAGTATATGCAGCCGCAAAGCCGTGCCCGAAGGGATATCCAGGGCCTCATCCAGCAGCGCAGAGCCATCGCGTACTTCGTATGGATCCACAATCCGATCCATCCAGAAGCCCGGTCGGAACAGCGAAAAGGCAATAAGCAGCAGCAACAGCGTTTCGTGCACACGGCTGCGCACCAGGAAATAGCCCTGGGTGGCCGCGGTAAACAGCAGAATGCCGATGGTCGAGATTACAAACACCATGATGCCATGGGGCCAGTCGACATTGATCAGCAGCAGATCGGTATTGAAGATAAACAGGAACGGCAGTATGGCGGTGCGCAAACTATAGAAAAAAGCCACAAAGCCGGTGCGAATCGGATCACCACCAGACACCGCCGCCGCCGCAAAGGACGCCAGCCCTACAGGGGGTGTGACATCGGCCATGATGCCGAAATAGAACACAAACAGATGCACGGCTATCAGCGGCACTATCAGCCCGGACTCCTGCCCAAGTGTCACGATAACCGGCGCCAGCAGGGAGGACACCACTATGTAGTTAGCGGTGGTCGGCAGCCCCATACCCAGGATCAGGCTGAGTACGGCGGTGAGTATCAGCATCAGCAGCAAGTTGCCGAATGACATGACTTCCACCAGATCCGCCAGCACCGAGCCTACGCCGGTCTGGGATACGGCACCGACAATAATGCCGGCCGTTGCGGTGGCAATACCGATACCGATCATGTTGCGGGCACCGGTAATCAAGCCATCAATCAGCTGATCAAAGCCTGCATGGCAGGCTGCCACCAGCTGTCCCTCTTTACGGAATAACGCGAACAGCGGACGCTGGGTGACCAGTATGACCATCATTAGCACACTGGCCCAGAAGGCAGACAACCCAGGCGAGAGTCGCTCAACCATCAGGCACCACACCAGTACCACCACCGGCAGGATAAAGTGCAGACCCGACTTCACGGTCGGCCCGGTCTCCGGCAGCTCCACCACCTCGGACTCGGGATCATCCAGCTCAAGCTCCGGGTAACCTGCAGCAAAGCGAATAAGCCCGACATAGACCCCAAAGAGCAGTAGCGCTATAACAATACCGGCCGCATCGCCGAGCAGCGGTTTTATCCAGCCGATACCAAAGTAAACCGCAAAAGCCACCACCGCTGTGCCCATAAAGCCCAGCAACAGGCCCATGAGTCGCATCTGCCAGGGGCGTACAACACCGCGGCGCGGCAGTCCTTCCATACCCAGTTTCAGGGCCTCAAGGTGAACGATATATACCAGCGCTATATAGGAAATCAGTGCCGGCAGAAACGCATGGGTAATGACCTCAACGTAGGACAGCCCAACATACTCAACCATCAGGAAAGCCGCAGCCCCCATGACTGGCGGCATTATCTGGCCATTGACCGACGAGGCCACCTCGACGGCACCGGCCTTCTCGGCACTGAAACCCACCCGCTTCATCATTGGAATGGTAAAGGTGCCCGTGGTCACCACATTGGCAATGGAAGAGCCGGAAATAAGCCCGGTCATGCCCGAGGACACCACCGCAGCCTTGGCTGGGCCACCACGCATGTGCCCAAGCAGCGAAAAGGCGACCTTGATGAAATAGTTACCGGCACCGGCCTTGTCGAGCAGCGCACCAAAGAGCACAAACAGAAATACGAAGCTGGTTGACACTCCCAGCGCAATGCCAAAGACGCCTTCGGTAGTGACCCACTGATGGTTTACGACTTGTTTCAGGCTCGCGCCCTTGTGGGCAATAATTTCCGGCATATAGGGGCCGGCAAAGGTGTAGATCAGAAATACCAGCGCAACCACCACCAGTGGAGGCCCCAGCGCACGTCGGGTTGCCTCCAGCAGCAGGACACCACCAATACAGGCCACCACTATATCCTGCATGAGGGGCGCGCCCGGGCGGGTCGACAATTCGACATAAAAAATAAACAGATAGGCCGCCGAAAATGCTCCCAGCACGGCCAGCACGAGATCCATGACAGGAACCCGGTCTCGAGGGGAACCATCAAAAGCGGGATAAGCCAGAAACGCCAGAAACACCGCCAGCGCCAGGTGAATAGAACGCGCTTCGGTATCGTTAAAAACACCAAAACTGCCGATCAGTGGCCAGTCATAAAATGGCAGGGGCGACGCAATCCAAAGCTGGAACAAGGACCACCCCAGCGCCGTACCGAGCAACAGAATTTTCTGAAAACCCAGGGGGTTGCGTGCACCGCTGTCAGTGGCTGCAACCATATCCTGCAGCCCGGCTTCATCAATGGCTGAAGGGCCTTTTTTTGGGTCACTCATAAAATCTCCGGTTAATTACTGCGCCCACACTTAAGCCGCAAAACGCGGTGAGCCAAACGCAAAACGGCCTGCCTAATTGGCAAGCCGTTCTAAAAAAAAGCCCGTGATTACATCCAGCCACGTTCTTTGTAGTATCGAACCGCACCATCATGCAGCGGTGCCGACAAGTTGTTCTTGATCATCAGCGCTGGATCCAGGTTTTCGAATGCCGGGTGCAGGCGCTTGAAGCGATCGAAGTTATCAAACACAGCCTTGACCACCTGGTAGATCACTTCAGGATCAGCCTTGGTTGAGGATACGAAGGTCGCGCCCACACCAAAGGTGGCCGTGTCTGCATCAGTACCCTTGTACATGCCAGCCGGAATAATCGCCTTGGCGTAGTAGTCATTTTCACCAATCAGCGTGTCCACTTCAGCACCCTCCACAGGCACCATCAGGGCGTCGCAGGAGGTTGTGGCTTCCTTGATGGAACCATTGGGGTGACCCACGGTAAAGATGATCGCATCAACCTTGTTGTCACACAGCGCCTGGGACTGCTCGGAAGACTTGAGCTCGGAGGCGAGCTTGAAGTCGTCCAGTGTCCAACCCTTGCGTTCCATCAGCACTTCCATGGTACCGCGCTGACCGGATCCCGGGTTGCCAACGTTCACGCGCTTGCCCTTGAGATCATCAAACACCTTGATGCCGGAATCGGTGCGGGCAACCACGGTGAAGGGCTCGGGGTGTACGGAAAACACCGCCCGCAGCTCAGGATTGGCACCCTGTTCGGCAAACTTGTCGGTGCCGTTATAGGCATGGAACTGCATGTCGGACTGTGCCACGCCCATATCCTGCCCGCCTTCACGAATGGCGTTCAGGTTGGCGACTGAACCACCGGTAGAAGGCGCTGTACACTTGATACCATGATCATCGGCACCGCGATTCACCAGTCGGCAAATCGACTGACCCACGACGTAATAGACGCCCGTCTGACCGCCGGTGCCTATGGTCACATAGGTCGGTTCAGCCGCAGATACACTCTGCACAGCGCCTGCCAGCATGACTCCGGCTGCCAGTACCGAAGCGGTGAAGGCGGATTTAAGTTTTATCATGTTGTTTGTTTCCTTCGTTGTTATCCAGTGATTCCATGCAGCACGCGACTGCCACACTATGGATGCCTCTAACGGAGCCTGTTAACGCCCGGATGAGCGCCAAAGGCAAGACCCATAGGGTCGGCGATACCCATTATAAAATCAATCGGTTATGTCAAATACAAGGCGAATATCCCAGTATTTTTCAGATTTTTCTGCCTATTGGGTCAGGCCCTGCAACTTGAATACCGTTGCTATAGCATAGGCCTAGAATCGCCTGCGCGCCCCGCACACACAAATACTGCCTAACGGATTACAGATTTGGGTGATCGCCCAGCAATGTAGAAAGGGGCAACACAGCGATACCCGACTCCAGTCAGGCAACTGCGGCACTGTCCGCCTGCTTGAGCAACTCCAGCACAGCCTGAATAGAGGCCCCCAGATCGCCCCGCATCCACAGGTCCGCAAGCACCTGCTCAAAAACGTCGATCCAGTCCCGCACCCTGACATCGGCAGCCTTATGCACGCCGTCTGTGACGCACTCAGCAAAGTGCTGTCCATGGCTGAGCAATACATATTGCTGCGCGTCTATCAGTTGCGCCTCATACAAAAGCTCTGCTGCGCAACGCAGTTGCGTGAAGGTCGCACCACGCACATCGACCTCCAGCAAATCGAACGCCTGGCCAACCGAAGCATCCGCCTGATCCAGGCGCAGGGCGCCACCAGCCAGCAGCAGAGGATCAAGGCCTGCACTCAAGCGGTGCGAGGGCTTGAGCGCGAAAATACCCACAAGGTTAAAAGCGTCACTAAACAGACGTTGCAAATAGGGGTAAAGCTGACCCGAATCGATGGCCCCTGCACGACTCTTTGCACCCTCACGCTCGAGCCACAGCGCGCTTTGTGCCAGCGCATAGGGCCGGGCACGGGCAGCAAGAGACTCAAGCCGGGGAGCATGGGTAGCGAGCCATTCAAGCATGGGAGCCTGGGCGAGCCACATTTGCCCCAAAAACAGATCCGACAATTCAAATCTGTGCGAATCGAACTGCACGCCACCGACCGGATAGCGTAATTCAATAAGCGCTGAGATATCAAACTGGTACAACTCATCGAGAACCCGCTGAGCGCCATCAAGAAAGATATCGTAATCTGCCCGGCCATCCTCCAGTGCCTGGAGCGGGTCGCGCAGCACCGACGTGTAGTTCGCTACCGGCCAGCGCGCGAGCAGTGTCTTTTCGAGTGGCGCCAACCGATTACTTGTCTGATCTGCCGCTAGCTCTGCAGCCAGTTCCGGCGAGATGGCAGCTTGCTGCAGCATGTTTCCAAAACCGCGATCAAGTCCTCCCTTGGCGCACGAGGCCTCTGAGTGTGTCATATCGGTCCGACTCAACGGCCTTCGGTCAGGCTGCATCCAGGCTATCTCCATATTCAGCGCGGGAACTGCTACGCATCACCGGCAAGGCCAGCGTCGCGCACCCGCCAATTATATACTGCTTATTTACCTTGGGTCGGGCTTGAAGCGTTTATCCCGTGATACAACCCTCTCTATCGGCGCCACATCCCTGCCCTTGAGCGAATCATCCCCAACTGCTTAAGGTATTTTCACTTCTCCATGCTCGGGCATAACTTGAACTGATATCCTTGCACCATGGAATTATCACGCATCAACCTCAACCTGTTAACAGCACTGCATCAGCTGCTGCGATGTCGCAGCGTCAGCCAGGCCGCTCGCGCCCTCTTCGTCACGCAACCCGCCATGAGCCGCAATCTGGCCCAGCTGCGAACCCTGCTGGGGGATCCACTGCTGGTAAGGGTCGGTAACCAGATGCAACTGACCCCCAGGGCCGAAGCCCTGTCAGCACAAGTAGCACCATTGCTGCTGAACATTGAGAGCCTGCTGATGCCTGACCACTTCGATCCGGCACTGTTTCAGGGCCGCTTCAATATCGCCATCACCGACTATACCAGCGAACATATTCTGCCTACCCTGGTCGAGGATCTGTGCCGCACCGCCCCCGGGCTGCAACTGCATTTTCATCTGTGGGAGCCCGCCATGATCACTGACCTGCGTGAAGGCCGCATGGATCTGGCCGCCTGCATCCTGAATGAAGTACCCGACGATATTCACGGCCGCCAGGTCGGCGAAGACAGCTACAGCTGCCTGCTGCGTGCCGATCACCCCTTGCTGTTGAACGGCGGCCCCGACCTGGATCAATACAGCCAGGCAGACCATATCAGCATCAGCGGCGGTGGCGACAAAAACCGCGCTCTGGACAACGCCCTGGCGACACTGGGCAGACTCAGACGGGTCCGCATCACCGTGCCTTTCTTTCACTCCGCGCTGGCCTTTTGCGCCAGCAGTGACGGCATCCTGACCCTGCCGACCCACATGGCTGAAAACCTCAGGCAGCGGCATAATCTGGCACTGCGCCCGCTCCCCTTTGAGGTCGAACGGGTGCGCTATTCTCTGATCTGGCATCAGCGCCAGCAACATGATGCCGCCCATGGCTTTGTACGCGAACGCTTCTACCATGCACTGGAAAAATCGCGTTTTTCAAAGCCCTCGCCAGGTCATAATCAGGAATTATAACCCCTATCAGCAATTGGGATTAGCGGCATCTGTATCCCACTCCGTACACTGGGCGTCACGATTTACGACCCCAGAGACTGACACTATGCTTGAATGGTTACTCTTTGCTGGCATTACCCTGCTCGGCGCCATGATTCCCGGAGCAAACATGGCCATAGTGCTGCGCAATACTCTGGGGTGCGGTCGCAGGGCAGGCTTTTTCACTGCAGCAGGCCTGGCTACCGCACTGCTGATACACGCCTCCCTGTCTCTCGTCGGTATCGCCACCCTGATCAGCCAGTCGCCAGGGCTGTACGCCGGCATTCGCTGGCTCGGCAGCGCCTATCTGTTTTATATGGGTGTGATTTTTCTGCTCAGCAGCCGCAAGCCCGAGAGCCCGGACACAGTCGGCGCAGCAACGAGCAACCAGCACAGCTTTCTCGCAGGCCTTATGATCAGCCTGTTCAACCCCAAGGTGCTGCTGTTCTTTATGGCCATGTTTTCCCAGGTGCTGCAGCAGGACCATGGCTGGCCCGCACTCATGCTCTACGGGCTAACGCCGGTCAGCATTGAGCTGGCGTGGCTAAGTCTGGTTGTGATGTTGCTGACAAGACCCGCAGTACAGCAGGCACTGGCGCGCACACGCCAGCGCATTGAAGGTGCGATTGGCGTGACATTGATGGCATTGGGGATCAAGGTCGGCCTGGGCTGAGATACCCAGGCACGCTTCAATAGCAGAGGTAATATTCGAAACGCGAGGGTACTGGCTAGATCGAGTTCGGATCGGGCAGCGCCGCCAGACGACGGGCTTCACGCTCTTGCAGTTTTTTCAGCACCCGCGAGACCGCTACAAAGCCGAAACTGGCGGTAACACAAACGGAAGCACCAAAGCCGCCGTCGCAATCCAGCCGCGTACTCCCCTCTGCGAGGGTCTTCTGCTGACAGACAGTGCCGTCGGGCTGCGGGTACACCAGCTGTTCGGTCGAATAGACGCAATCAACACCAAACTTTCTAGACGTACTGAAACCATAATGGCGCCGCAGCCAGGAGCGCACCTTGGCCGCCAGCGGATCCTGACTGGTACGGCTCAGATCAGCAATATCGATGCGGGTCGGATCCACTTGCCCACCAGCCCCGCCGATGGTAATCAGCGGAATCTTGCGCCGCTTGCAGTGTGCAATAAGGGCAGACTTTTCTCGCAGGCTGTCGATTGCATCCACCACATAATCAAAGTCGCCGCTGATCAGCTCGGCAACATTTTCCGTGGTAATAAACTCTTCAACTTCCCCCACCACCGCCTCAGGATTGATCGCCCGCACTCGCTCGGCCATGGCCTCAACCTTGGAACGGCCGATATTGCCGCTCAGCGCATGGATCTGGCGATTGATGTTGGTGACACATATATCATCCAGATCAATCAGGGTAATCCGGCCTATGGCCGTACGGGCCAGTGCCTCGACAACCCAGGAGCCGACGCCACCAATACCCACCACGCACACATGGCTGCGACGGTAGAGTTCAACCGTATCAACGCCGTACAGCCTGCGAGTGCCGCCAAAGCGGTTTTCAAATTCGTTGGACACCGTTCACCCAGCCCCGCTATTCAGAAATCGTCATCCGTAAGCTCGGTCAATACCGGCTCACCGCAGCCCGTGCACTTGCCCTCGATAAACAGAACACCCTTAAGTTCGTACTCGATCACCGTATGCATGCCAAGATTGGCCTGCTGACACTTGTCGCACCAGGTCTGAGTCAGAAACGCCTGCTGCTCGTCTTCATCCCGGGCGCCGAAATCCCGCATTGTCCGCTCGTCTAACATCTTATTTATCACCGGGGTCTTGGTTTGCATAAATTATAAATTTTTCATTGCCAGCAGCCGTTGGCACAGCCAATAAACAGCGCCATGATTCCATAGCCCAGCTGTTCAACCGTATAGGGATGATGCAGAAAAGCCCCAGCAGGGGCAAGACACAAGACAGGAAATGCGCCGGTGCTACCAGCCCATCTCCTGCTTGATAAAGGGAATTGTAATTTTGCGCTTGGCACTCAGGGATGCCTGATCCAGCCGATCAAGCAGACCGAAAAGATCCCCCATATCGCGGCTGGCATGATGAATAAGGTAGCGCACCACTTCACTGGATAGCTGGAAGCCGCGAGCCTGGGCACGCAGCTGCAGAGCACGTTCCTTGTCTTCATCCGGCAGCGCATGTAGCTGAAACACCATACCCCAGCTCAAGCGTGACGCCAGATCCGGCAGCTTGATACCCAGCTGACGCGGTGCACTGCTGGCTGCCACCACCAGACGGTTATTCTGTGCGCGAATGCGGTTGAAGAAGTGAAACAGCCCTTCTTCCCACTGCTTGTTGCCCGCCACCAGTTGCACATTGTCGATGCACACCAGGTCCAGGTGCTCCATGCCATCCAGCAGGCCGGGGCCCAGGTGCAGCAATTCCTGCAAAGGCAAATAGACGGCCGTGCGGCGCGCGGGCTCGCTGGCGTGACATGCGGCCTGCAACAAATGGGTACAGCCAACCCCTGGAGTCCCCCAGAGGTAAAGAAGCAGCTCACCCTCACCTTCGGCCGCCTGCTGCAACATTGCGCGAGCCAGGCCGTTGGCGCCGGTCAGATAATTCTCAAAACGCGCATCATCCCGCAGCGATACGCCTAGCGGGAGTTGGAAAGGAGCCGTGTTATTCATCCGCTTCTGTATTCAGCAATTCCACTTCGGCAACCTGCGCCGACCCATACAGCGTGCTGCTCTTGTAACCCCGGTGCAAATGGCGCAACAGCACCATAATCACCGCCGCAACCGGCAGCGCCAGCAATACGCCAACGAACCCGAACAGCTGCCCACCCGCCATGATCGCGAAGATCACGGCCACAGGATGCAGTCCTATCCGATCCCCCACCAGCAATGGCGTCAGCACCATGCCTTCCAGTGCCTGCCCGATTGCGAATACCATGCCTACCCAGAGCAGAATCATCGGATCCTGAAACTGTATAAAGGCTGCAACACCCGCTACAACGATGCCGATAATGAACCCCATATAGGGCACGATACTGGCGAGGCCGGCCAGCATACCAATCAACAGCGCAATATCAAGCCCTACCAGCCACAGACCGACCGCATAAATAATGCCCAGCGCCAGCATGACCAGCAACTGCCCCTTTATGAAGGCACCCAGAACCTCATCACATTCATTGGCCCAGAGCGCAACTCTGGGCTCCAGATAACGCGGCAGCAGCGTGCGAATGCGTGCCATCATCAGATCCCAGTCCCGCAGCAGATAAAACAGCACGACCGGAATAAGCACCAGATTGGCGATCCAGGCGAGCACCGCCAGACCTGAGCGGGTAATACCGCCTGCAAGCTGTGCCATCAGACTGCCGGTTTGCTGCCAGTTGCCCGCCAGCATGGATTTCAGCATGCCCAGATCCATGGCCGCCAAATCCATTCCCAATGTTGATTCGAGCAGCGGCACCAGGCGCTTTTCAACCAGGTCGATAATCATGGGAACCCGTTCCAGCAGCACCTGAATCTGACGACCCAACTGCGGCAGCAGCAACAGTATCGTCAGTGCCAGCACAGCCGTCATAAATACGAACACTGTCACCACCGCACCGGTGCGTCCCAGTTTCGCTTCCAGCCGGTCCGCCACCGGATCGAACAGGTAGGCAAGCAAGGCTCCCACCAGAAAGGGCGTCAGAATCGGCGCCAGCATATACACCAGCGCCCCCATAATCAGAGTGACTATCAGTAAAAACCAGCGTTGCGATTCCGTCATGCGATGCCTTCCCTATCCATGCGTTCAGTTCTGCCAGCGATACTGCAGCAAACCTGTGTCCGGCATATAAACGCCATCCATTGGCCCCACCGGCGCCAGGCGACTATCCAGCCGCAGCGTTTCCTGTAACTGCTCCACACTGGTATCGAGCTGCAAACGCAGGCGCAGCCGCCCCTGGGACAGAAGCTCCGGAAAAACCGCCGTGACCCCTTCACTGGCACGCAAGCGATCCACCAGCGCGAGATAGTCCGCCTGACCATTGATCCCTTCTACCTGCAGCACCAGCCCCTGGGGCCGATAATCCAGTGGCGCCAGCTCAGACACATGCAGCAAAGAGTCCGCCACGGTATCAACGACGTCCGCCATCTGCTCATCCAGTTCTCCGACAGGCGTAAAACGCTGCGTCTCACGCCGCTCGCCGCCAAACTCAAACTCACTGAACCAGAAACCCGCTTCGAACCATATCCGGCCGGCCAGCACCGCATCCGGCGCATAGCGCTGCGAAGCAAGGCGCACTTCATCAGAGGCCTGCCGCCAAAGCAGTTCCGGCGGCAGTTGCTGCAAGTCCTGCAAATCCAGCAAAGGCAACTGCAGCGCCAGGCCACGACGCTGCGCCTGTACCAGCAACGCCTGCAAAGCCGGATGATCCGCCGTTATATAATCTTCCGCAGCCCCGGCCTGCTTGACCACCAGCCACAGCAACAGCGCCGGACGCTGCTGCCCTGGGCCGCGAATACCCGCATCCTGCAACAGCTCATCAAGCTGCGCCGGATCGAAGTGCAACTGCAACCAGTGCTCGCCATCAGCCGAGCTACGATAGGCGGATTCGCGCAGCAAGCTCTGTGCCTGGGCAAGTACCGCACTGTAACCTGGCTCGTTCGCAACTTCGGTGCTGCCGCTGAGCTTGATGAGCACCTGCGCCAGACCTTCAGCCACCTGTTGCGAGTCAGGCCCTGCGCCTGCGCGGGTAACTTTTATTTCTGCACTGTAAAGCCCCGGCACAGTAACGGCGCCGGCAGAGATCGCCCACAGCAGCGCGACACAGGCCAAAACCTGACGCAAGCATTTGATAAACATGAGGTATTCCCAACTACAACGAAACCAGCAAACTACGAGGTAAAAGACGCTTAAACTCTAACACACAATAGCCGCCCCACGCGCAACCTGATAGAATGTCGCCTTCATTTTTTTGCCGCCAACTCCCGTTGCTGAAAGGTTATCTGATTCATGTCTACCGCATCCGACAAAACATCACTGAGCTATAAAGACGCTGGTGTCGATATCGACGCGGGTAACGCCCTTATTGAGCGTATCAAGGGTGTCGCCAAACGCACCGCGCGCCCTGAAGTCATGGGCGGACTCGGCGGCTTCGGCGCCCTGTGCGAAATTCCGGCCGGATATCGCCAGCCTGTCCTCGTATCCGGAACCGATGGAGTCGGTACCAAACTGCGCCTGGCCATGGATCTGAAAAAGCATGACACCATCGGCATCGACCTGGTCGCCATGTGCGTTAACGACCTGATTGTCGCCGGCGCAGAGCCGCTGTTCTTCCTCGATTACTACGCCACCGGCAAGCTCAACATCGACACCGCCGCTGACGTAGTGACCGGCATTGGCCGTGGTTGCGAACTGGCAGGCGCAGCACTGGTTGGCGGCGAAACTGCAGAAATGCCTGGCATGTACGAAGGTGAAGACTACGACCTGGCTGGCTTCTGTGTGGGCGTGGTAGAAAAGGCCGATATTATCGATGGCAGCCGCGTACAGGCCGGTGACAGCCTGATTGCTCTGGGTGCCTCAGGCCCCCATTCCAACGGCTATTCCCTGATCCGCAAGATCATTGAAGTCAGCAACGCCGATCTTGATCAGCCCATGGGCGACGGCACCCTGGCCGACGCCCTTATGGCGCCAACCCGCATCTACGTCAAGTCCGTACTGCAGCTGATCAAGGACAGTCAGGTCAACGCCCTGTCCCACATCACCGGCGGCGGCCTGCTTGAAAACATCCCCCGCGTACTGCCCAAGTCCAGCAAAGCCGTGATCAACACGTCGTCCTGGGAACTGCCGGCCGTATTCCAGTGGCTGCAGAGCAACGGCAATGTTGATGCGCGCGAAATGTACCGCACCTTCAACTGCGGCGTCGGCATGGTTATAGTCGTACCGGCATCCGCTACCGACAGTGCTCTGGCACAGCTGACCGCCGCTGGCGAAAATGCCTGGGTGATCGGCCAGATCGAAGACGCACAGGATGGCGAGGAGCAGGTCGAACTGCGCAGCGCGGAGGCCTGAGCGTGACTGAAAAGCGGATTGTGGTACTGCTTTCTGGCAGCGGCAGTAATCTGCAGGCACTCATTGATGCGACCCAATCGGGTCGCATCAATGGCCGCATCGTCGCCGCGATCAGCAACAAGCCCGACGTTAAAGGCCTGGAGCGTGCGCGCGACGCAGGTATCGATGCCCTGCTGCTGGATCACACCCAGTACGAGTCCCGCGAGGCGTTTGACGGCGCCCTGCAGGCGCTGATCGACCAGCAAGACCCCGATCTGATCGTACTGGCGGGCTTTATGCGCATACTCACCGCCGACTTTGTACGCCACTATCTGGGCCGGATGTTTAATATCCATCCCTCTCTGCTACCCAAATACAAGGGCCTGCACACACACCAGCGGGCGATTGAGGCCGGCGACAGCGAACACGGCTGCACCGTACATTTCGTGACCCCGGAACTCGACGGCGGCCCACTGATTTTGCAGGCAGCCGTACCCATCGCAGCCGACACCAGCGTCGAAAAACTGCAACAACAGGTCCAGCTGCGCGAGCACGACATCTACCCGCTCGCAGTAGAGTGGTTCTGCGCCGAACGCCTGACACTTGAGACAAGCAGCGTAATCCTGGATGGCGTTCAGTTACCGGCAAGCGGACAGCGCGTATAAATCCAGAGCATAGCCCAACCGGCGCACCACCCCTGAGCGGGCGCCGGGCAGATTTAACCCCTGGCCGCCAGCCACCGCACTGCGCAATCCACACGGAGTTCCAATGATGTACCGCCGGATAAAACAGATCCTGTGCTGCACCCTGCTTCTGGGCAGCAGCATCAGCGCCCAAGCCCTGAGCAGCGCGACCGAACTGAAGCCTTTTCGCGCCCTGTACGAGTCGCATCTGGATGTTGGCATCGAGCTCACCCTCGAAGCCGTGCGCGAACTGCGCCAGCAGAGTGATGGCCAATGGCTACTCACCAGCACCGCCGACGCAGCCATTGCCGGCATTGAGGAAAGCAGCCGCTTCACCCTTGATCAGCTGCAAGTCGTACCGCAAGAGTATCAGTACCATCACAAGGTATTCGGCAAGCGCCGCGACGCCACTCTCAACTTCGACTGGCCCAACACCCGCGTCACCAACGACGTTGACAACAAGCCCTGGCAGATGGACATCCCCGCCGGCACCCTCGACAAGCTCGGCTACCAGATGCAGATCCGCCTCGACCTGCCCAGCGGCAAGACCAAGCTCAGCTACCCGGTCGCCGATGGCGGCAGCCTCAAGCAATATGACTTCGAAGTCCTGGGCACCGAATCGGTCGACACCCCCGCAGGCACCTTTGATGCCATCAAGGTACAGCGCGATCGCGGTGAAGACGCCAAGCGCGAAACCTACATCTGGTTTGCACCCGAACTGGATTACATGATCGTCAAGCTTTACCAGATTGAAAGCGACGGCAAGAAAGCACAACTACTACTGAAGAAGGTAGAGTCTCCATGACCCCCAATGATTACAGCGACAGCCTCCACAACTACCTGCTGACACAGGAACAGAGCACCGACGACAACGACCGCCTGTTCTATTGCAGTTATCTGCTCGGCCACCTGAGCCTGGCCGCCAGTACCGAGCCTGCCGACTGCGACCTGCTGGATGACAGCGTTAACCTGAGTCTGGAAAGCGCCTTCGCCGTTGATCGCCTCAGCGACGCCGACAAGGCCGGCATCGCCGCGCTCTGGACCGAAACCGCAAACACTGCCCGCAAACCCACCTGATCAGCGCCCCAGGCGCAGTACCGGATCCTGCCGATAGAACAGCTGCAGCTGCCCATAGACTTCTGGGTAGCTGTCTTGCAATAGCGCTGGCGCCGCGAAGAACGCCTCACTCAGCACCGCAAAGCACTCCGCAGGATCCTTTGCCGCATAGGCATCCAGCACCGTAACCCCACCCCGCTCGACCTCAGCTACAAGGCTCGCGTAGGCCGCACTGAAATCCGCCGACCACTGCTGCACCGACATATCTTCATGCAGCGGCGGCAAGCCATTGGCCGCACCGTTGAGCATATCCAGCTTGTGCGCGAATTCGTGAATCACCAGATTGACACCCGCCGCTGACTCAGCAGCCACATCCTCCCACGACAGGATCACAGGCCCCTGCTCCAAGGCCTCACCACTTAGCGCCGCACGCTCGATATGCACCACGCCATCCGCGTCCTGATACTCATGCCGAGCAACAAAGCCGCCGGGATAGACCAGCACGCTGCGCACGTCACGGTACCAATCCAGCCCCAGCGCCAATACGGGCAGACAGGCCTGCACCGCAATGCGCAAACGCATGGCATCACTCAGTACCAACCCCTGCACACCCACCACAGACTTTTCCGCCAGGAACAACAGCACCAACTGCTGCAGACGCCGCAATTCCTCCGCACTCAGGCCTCGCAAGAGGCCCAAGGATGTCACCAACTCCCGCCACTGCGCCTGCGGCAGCGCAACCCTCTGCAGTAAACGCCTGCGCCGCCAGGCCCTGAAACTCCACATCACTACCACCTGAAATCATCAGACCATCACTGACTAGCAGCCTGCCCCGCATGCACTAACGCAGAAATTCCGTCGGTTTTTCGATTTCACTGATAGCCTCGGCAATATCATCCAGCTTGCCATTCAGCACCGCCTGAGCATCCGACAAGCCGCGGTTGTAATAGTAAGCACCCACCTTTTCGGAGAAAAAATCCAGCAGAAACTCGGCATCAAACTGACCAATATCCTGCTCCAGCTCATCCCTAAAATAGCGCTGAATCTGCAGCACAACGGTTGCCTTTTCTTCCTTTGAAAATTCAATCAGGGCCACAGAATCCAATCTCCTATATGTTAATTCATCCCAGTGATCAGTCAGGATACAGCCTTAACCTTGCAATACGCTCCCTGCAAGCCCGATACCCTCAATCCTCCAGCCAGGCCCTGCGGAAGCTGTCCTGCAACGGCTGAAGCAAATAATCCGCCATGGTGCGCTCACCGGTACGAATAAAAACTTCGGCCGCCATCCCTGGCTGAATCGGCTTCTCACCAAGACGCTTTATCTCCTGCCGGGAGACCTCGATGCGCGCCACATAGTAAATCATCTCGCTCTGAGGATCCTGCAAGGCATCCGCCGAAACATACCGGAGCTCTCCTGCCAGCTCTGGCGTGGTGCGTTGATTAAAGGCTGTCAGCTTTATCCCTGCGGGCAACCCGGTGCGGACCTTGTCGATATCCTGAGGATTAATTCGGGCTTCTACAATCAACTTGTCGTTTACCGGCACCAGCTGAAGCAGCGTCTGTCCGGGCGAAATTACACCACCAATAGTATGTACACCACTGCCTACAACCACGCCATCGACCGGGGCACGAATTTCGGTTTGGCCATACAGATGTTCTGCCGCATTTAGACGTTCGCGGTAATCATTAATGTCGGCTTGGATCTTTTTGAGCTCGTCGACTACATTTTGACGAAAGCTTTTGCCAACCTGGAAAACCTCCAGCTCTTTTCGTGAGATTTCGGTTTCTGTCGCTCCCATCTGTGACCTTAACCCTGCACGATCACCCTCTAACTCTGCCGCTTCGCGTGCCAACTCCAGCACGGGTTTTTTTCCACTCAGCCCCTTTTTCTGGAGTTCACGTATGCTATCCAACTCATCCCCCACGAAGACCAACTGTCTCGACTTGGCGTTGGCTTGAGCTTCGTATCCACTGATGTCCTGCTGTAGCTGCGCAACCTGTTTCTTGAGGATATTTACCTCACCCTCCAGAGCACTGCGTCTGGCCTCCCACAGAATAACCTGCGATTTCAAAATACTGTCCACCTTAGGGTCACCCACTCGCGCAGTAAGCGAGTCAGGAAAAATCACGCTGTCCAGGCCGTCCCGCTCTGCCAGCAGCCGAGCCTCCTGAGCCAAGGTTGCATCGTATCCGTCACGCAGTATGGCAACAGAAGCCGCCGCGCGGGTTTCGTCAAGCCGAACCAGCACTTCGCCTTGCTTTACCCGATCCCCATCACGGACAAGAATGTCTTTAACGATACCGCCTTCAAGATGCTGAATCTGTTTACGGCTGGAATCAACCTTGATGGTGCCACCTGCGACAACCGCCTCAGCCAATGGCGCCAAGGTCGCCCAAAGCCCAAATCCACCGAGCGTAAATAACACTAAAGCCAATCCAAACAGGATTGTTGCTCTAGGCCGTACCGGAACCTCAGGCAATTGATCACGGGGGAGTGAGGTCATTCTGGAGCGCCTATGGTCGATACAACCGAAGATGGTCGCCGGGTAATCTTAGGCATTACTTCAGCAGTCGGGCCAAAGTGCGTTAGCTTGCCGTCCTGAACGACCATCATTGAGTCAACACCGTCTACCAGCGACGGTCGATGCGCAATCAGCACCACAGTGCTGCCCGTATTCTTTAGTGCATCCACAGCTGCACGCACCGCCCCTTCACCCACGGCATCAAGATTTGAGGTCGGCTCATCCAGGACAATAAGTGCAGGTCGCCCATAAAACGCCCGGGCCAGACCGATTCGCTGCCGCTGACCGCCGGAGAGATTGGTTCCACCAGGGCCGATAGAGGTCTCGTAGCCGTCTTCCAGTTGCACGATTGTCTCGTGGGCACCTGCCAACTGAGCAGCATCAACCACAGCATCGGCATTGATATCACCGAAACGGGCAATGTTTTGCGCCACCGACCCCGGAAACAGCTCAACATCCTGTGACAAATAACCGATAGATGGCCCGAGAATCGACGGTGACCATTGACCCAGCTCAGCGCCATCAAGGCGAACCTCTCCGGCCATTGGGACCCAAACCCCGACCATAAGCCGCGCCAACGACGACTTGCCAGCTGCACTGGGGCCGGTCAGCCCGATACTGGTTCCCGGGTCGAGTCGAAAATTAATTCCAGACAATACCGGTCGCTGAGAACCCGGCGGGCATGCAAAGACATTGTCGAATACCAGTTCTCCTATAGGCTCAGGTAGCTGCATGGGATCACCAGCGTCAAGACTCCTGGCGAGGTGATCGTGCAGACGTAACCGTGATTCCCGAGCCTGTATAAATGAGCGCCACCCCGTGATGGCCGCCTCAACCGGAGCCAAGGCCCTGCCGGTAATAATTGAGGCGGCAATCATCACACCCGCTGAGGTGATCTCATTGATCGCCAGGTAGGCACCCATACCCAGAATCGCAACCTGGACCCCAACACGGATAAATTTTGCTGCGCCGGCTATGATTCCACCGCGATCACTGGCCAGGGCCTGGAGCGTTAAACCCGCATCGTGCCAGTGGTGCCACACCTTGCTCAATCCCGGCAACATGCCCATGGCCTGCACCGTATCCCGATTACGACTGCCCGCCTCAACAAACTGATTTGCCAACGCTATCTCACCGGCCGACTCCTTCAGTGGCCGACGAGTGGCGGTTTCGTTGACCTGTACGATGACCAGTAATATCACTGCACCGAACAATGCCACATGCCCGAGCCAGGGGTGCAAAAAATAGACGAGCGCGATATAGATCGGCGTCCAGGGCGCATCAAAAAGCGCTATCAGGCTGCGGCCCGTTATAAAGGTACGAATAGTTTCCAGATCACGAAATGGCTGGGCACCAGCGCCACTTTGCATCACCGTGGCAAACACAGTATCCGCCAATCCCCGATCGAAGCGTGCACCAACGCGTACCAACACACGTGCACGGACAGCCTCAAGCATCCCGAAAACAATCAGGGCACCCAGGGCTACAACCGACAGTAAAAGCAGGGTATCCAGGCTTCGTGAAACCAGGACTCGATCATAGACCTGGAGCATATAGAGCGGCGAAGTGAGCATCAAAAGATTGATGCACAGACTGAAAAACCCCACCGCCAGCAGCGCAGGCCTTGCCATTTGGAAGGCGCCATCTAAAGGATGCAGTGACTTGCGCTGCCTCACGCCCTGCTCCGATCGACGTTGCCAGGCAAAGCACGCAGTGCAACCAGTGACAGCCCGTCAGCAAACGGCAAACGACGCTCGGCACTACCTCGCTTCGACGCAAAATATTCACAAAGCATATGATCCGTACTGATTATCACGACTGGTATCCTGCTCCCGCACCAGGCTTTTTACGAAACCAGCCAAAGCCGAGCAGCGCAGACAAGAACAACAGCAGCGTGCTAGGCTCTGGTACAGCATGAATTTCTGCTACATTCGAAACCGTAATAAACGCAGTATAGAGCTGGCCATTATTCAGAGAAGCGAATGGATCAAGGCCTAGTGGGTCATCAAAAGCGAGTTGCGCTACAACCGAAGAGCCAAAAGCACCGGCTCCGCCACCTATGAGACTGCCGAATTGCAGCTCTATGACATCCTCTAAAAAACCAACCGCTATGAGGTCACCGCCAAGGAACAGGCCATTCAGGTCAAATATGCCAAAGCCCCCCGTCGCACCGACGGTCGGATCAGCCAACGAGAACCCGAACCCAAAATCGAATTCGGTCAATCCGACCGTCGATACGCCATTAGTAGAGTCAACCTCAGCTCCAAAGGTTGACAGGTCACCGTCAGGCCCGAATTCGAGGTAGTCGATAGAAGCAGAACTGGCCTCAAGCGTTGGTGATTGGGTCGTTAACCCTAATGATGTGCCCACAGGATAGATCGGCAGGGCGAGAGAATAGGTCGGTGCAACCAGCATCAAGCCACCCATTAACAGGATTATTGATAGCAATTTGTTATTCATTTTATCTATCCCCTCACCCAAAGTAGAATTCAGCTTCTGTGAATATATCGAGATTTTGATCCGTCACGCCGTCACCCCGTACATAGATAGCGTCATTATCTCCATCCAGGAATACGACAACGCTACTGCTGGTCTGGCGGATTTCACCGACACTTGCGCCGTTAATCAAAACAATTGAATCGATGCCGACCTCATAGTCCATGATGACGTCACGTTCACGAATGCCGTTTCGCGTTTCCTGTCCAAATACGAACTCGTCCGCACCACCCCCGCCGATCATTCGGTCATAGCTACCAGCGTCGCTGTAAATCACATCAGCGGCTTGCGTTCCAACCAGGTAGTCCGACGCTGCAGTTCCCGTAATGACATTCTTCAGCTCTTTGACGGCCACCAGGGTGGTCGCCGTATCACTGCCACCGAAACCATCCGAGATTTCATAGTCAAAGAACGCATCACCGAAGAAGCCCGCCGTTGGTGTGAAGGTCACCTCGTCGTTCGCGGCATCGCTATCGCCTTTGTCATCCAGGGCGACTGTCCCGTTGACCGCACCCGAGACAGCCGTCACCGTCAGTGCATCGCCGTCCGGGTCGGTATCCCCGTCCAGCAAGGCCGCCACCGGGATCACCAGGGAGCCATCCTGCACGACCTCAAAGGCTTCACTGTCCGCTACCGGGTTCCGGTTATCCTCATCCAGTAAACCGTCCTGGTCATTGTCCTTGCCGTCGTTGATTTCAGGTGCACCCGGATACACTGTGTCATCGGCATCATCCGCGTCGCCCGCAACCGCTGCCGTTCCCTCCGGTATCTCATACGCCAACTGATTCGTCGCCGCATCATCCACACCGAAACCGTCCGCATCGCCATCCAGATACCAGGTAAAGGGACCGTCCAGACCTGCCACCACCAACGTGCCTGTGTTTGGCGTCACACCACCCTGCCCGTCCGTCACGTTGTAGCTGATGTTCAGTGTCAGGTTGTCGCCGGTATTCAGAGCCACCGCAAACTGTGTCGGATTGATCGTCAGCAGCGCGCCCGCCAGACCAAAGACCACTGCATTGTCGTTCGCGTCTTTAACCGCTACGTTCGCGACACCCAGCGTGCCACCATCGCTGTCGGCTGCCGAAGCATCCGTGAGCAGATCAATGCTGACGACAGCACCGTCCTCGCCCACTGCACCGGCGTCGATCGGGTCAGCCGTGGGTGCCACATTCGGCGCATCGGTCACTGTGACATCCACTCGACCCGTCGCATTGCCACCAAAGCCATCGGCTATGGTGTAGTCAAACTCCGCGTCCCCGAAGTAACCCGCGTCCGGCGTGAACACCACCTCGTCGTTCGAGGTATCCTCATCCCCCTTGTCATCCAGCACCACTGTGCCGTTTACGGCGCCGGATACACCTGTTAGGAGCAATGCGTCACCGTCCACATCGCTGTCGTTCACGAGCAGATCAGCAACCGGTATGACAAGCACGCCATTGACGGAAACGGAGAACATGTCCGCCGTCGTCGCCGGTGCATCGTTGACCGGGTTGATCATAATCGACACCGTCGCCTTGTCGGTGCCGCCGTTGCCGTCCGAAGCGGTGTAGGTAAAGCTGTCGGTCGCGCTGTCGCCGATGCCGAGGCTCTCGAAGGCGCCGTTGGGATCGTAATTGAAGGTGCCGTCGCCATTGTCGGTGACCAGACCAAGTGTCCCGGTGGTATCGAGCGCCGAGACGTTCAGTGTATCGCCGTCGACATCCGTGTCGTTGCCAAGCACACTCGCCGTCGTGAAGGTTGTATCTTCGTCAGTCGAAAAACCGGCTCCGCTGTCTTCAGCTGCAACGGGCGCGTCGTTGTTGCCGGTGATGGTCAGCGTCACAGTGGCGCTGTCTGAACCACCTGCGTTGGAAATGGTGTAATCAAACTCCAAAGTCACACTTTCCGCTACACCGAGAGACTGGAAATCGGCCCCGGGATCAAAGGTAAGCGTGCCATCCGCATCGATCTGCAGCGTCCCACCGTCGGTCAGCGCGTTGCTCGTGCCGATCGCGAGAGGGATCCCCGCGATGCTCGCGGTCGTGATCGAGAAAGTGTCGCCATCCGCATCCTGGTCGGGACCTGCACCGTTGTCAGCGAAGAGCGAGGCTGTGAGGGCCTTGTCCTCGTCGGTGGAGAGCGAGTCGTCGGCGGCCACTAGCGGTACGCCGCCACCATCGCCGTCGACCGTCACGGTCACGGAGCCTGTCACGACGTTGCCTTGACCGTCGCCGATCTGAAACGACACTTCGGTATCGCCGGAGAAGCCGTCCGCCGGGGTGAATCGCACTACCTGGCGGCCATCAACCTCGACGATCTCCACTGTCCCGCCGTTCGCGTCGGTGCCACCCAGCAGCGTAAGTGTGTCGCCCTCAGGATCGGTTACTCCGGCGAGGGCGTCGATGTCGAAGCTGCCGTCGGGTCCGACGGTGACACCCGGCTCGTCGGGCAATTCAGGGGCTTCGTTGACCTCGACCGGAATTATGGGTTCGTCTTGCTCGTCCTCAGGGGCGAACTCCGGCACCTCGCCAATGGCCTCGGCGAAGTCGCTGTTGCCGGTCAGGACGATGTCGATGACCGTGGTCTCGAATACGAAGGTTCCGGGAACCAGGCCCGCCGCCTCTGCGATCGCCTCGGCCTCTGCACGCGCGACCGGATCGAGATCGTCGTAGGTGACGATGCCGGCGGGGAAACTGCGGTCGGTGAAAGTCTCGGTGCTTTCGCCGTCGCGGTAAAGGAAGAGGGAGTTTGCCCCGTCGATCCGCCAGCTGTCGGCATACTCGCCGTAAAGGACGGTCTGGGGCAGGGGTTGCGTCAGCACCGTGCCGTCGCGCAGCGCGAAGTCGTTGCTGCGGTCACCGTCGAGGTTGCCCAGGATGCCCGCGACTGGGGCGTCGTCCGAGACGAAGGGCAGGATATTGGCATTGCCGTTGAAGACGCGCACGTAGAAGCCGTTGCCCGCGCTGTCGGTGACGATGTACTCGGCGTTGGCCAGATCATCGGCCGCGCCGCGCGGCGTGCGGTAAAGGGTGAAGCCGCCGACCGCGATGGACTCGCCCTGCGCAAGGACCACCGCGGTGCCGTTGGCGACCAGCGGGATCGTCTCGCGTGCGTACGCTGCCACGATATCGTCACCGACCTGCATGGCAACGGCCGTATTGACGGAGGCGAAGTCGTTGATCGCCTCCATCCGCACCTGCATCTCGAACCCGTCGCCCAGCACCATGGTGAACTCGCCGACCGCCTGGAAGGAGTAGCCGGTGCGGTCGAAGGTGATCAGGTGTGGATCGCCGTATGTTCGGGTATCGCCGTCGGCGGGATCGACAGGGGCACTATCTGTGTCACTTGGCGCAGGAGGGCCGAAAACTTCGGCGTTTGGGTTCGGATTTTCAGCCTCATCATCGGGAATGGGTGGTCCCGCCGGCGCATCTGGATCTTCGGGAACCTCTGGCTTTTCCCGGCCATCCTCGCCGCCATCACGCATTTGGTTGTAGATATCTAGCGCAACAATTGAGGCTGGAACATCTTCAAAGTCTTCGTTGTTTATAGCATCCGTAAGCTTTTGCCGCCCTTCACTTCTTATTGCGAAGCCTAAGGTTTGTGACAGCAAACCGGGAATTTGGCCACCCGGAAACTTCTTCAAACCAGATCCAAGCTTGTTAAGGCCATAGCCAATTCCAGCTTGAAGACCTCCTTCAACAAAGTCATAGGCCCTCTCGAAGGCACTATCGTACTTTGGCGGCTGATCAATGGGAAAGAAGGACTGTTTTTTTGCGATGGCTTCTAGCTGCTTTTGACGACTATAGCGTTCGATCCGACTTTCTAAACCGGTCGGATCGAGAAACTGAGCAGGATTGTTGAAGGAAAAACTGTATAGATTATCTACAGATCCTGTAATCCACAGATGGTCTTCACTCTGGAAGCGTCCTAGCTCGTCGGAATAACTCCTCGCTCGCATGAATGAAGAATTGTCGGTGTCTTCTGCGACTCCGAACATGCCATTAAACTCAAAATCGTTTGTAATGCTCTCAATCTCGCGCAACTCGGTTCCAAACGGTGTGTACGCATAGGCGTTCGCAACATCGCCAGTGCTGCCCGTGACGGTCATCACCGACCCCACCGCGTCGGCGTCATACCACGCGGTCTGCCCGCCAATCACGCCCGCCGCAAGCCCCAGTCCATGGGCGTAGGTCGCGCTCCGCGCTCCGCCTTCGAACTCCGACAGCACGTCGCCGAGCCCGAACGGGTCGACGAGGAACTCCGTCGCGGCGCCGTCGACACTTTTGCCGACCCGATTGCCGAACACGTCGTAGGCGAAGGTCAGCACAGTGCCGTCGGCCTGGGTGACCGTGGTCAGGCGGTTGTCGAGGTCGTAGGCGTAGGTCGTCGTGCCGTCGCCGTCGCTGCGCGACGTCATGTTGCCGTCGTCGTCGTAGGTGAAGGTCGCGTCGCCTACGCTGGTGTATTGGTTCAGCGCGTTGGCCTCGTAGAGCGTCTCCACCCCGTCCTCGACCACTCGCGTCCGGTTGCCCGCTGCGTCGTACTCGTAGGTGATGCTCTTGTCGTCGATCTCCAGGTTGGTGGAGGCGAAGTCTGCCGAGGCCAGCTGCCCCACCGCGTCGTAGCCGTAGGTCCAGGTGCCGTCCTGCGTCTCGTTCGTCACCCGCTGTCCGGCAACGTCGTAGGTGTAGGCATTGAACGAGTTGATGCCGCCGTCTGGCGCCCGGTTCTCTATCCGCGTCAGCCTTCCGGTGTCATCGTAGTCGAAGAGCGACACGGTGCCGTTGCCGTTTTCCTCCCGCACGAGGTTGCCCCCGGCATCGTAGGTGTAGGTGACGAGGTCTCCGCTGCCATCGCGCAGCCCCGTCAGGCGGCCAAGTGCGTCGTAGTCATAGAAGAGCTCGTAGCCCGCACCGTCCGACATCGATGAGCGCAATCCGGCCTCGTTGTAGGTATAGGAGAGCGAGCGTCCGGTCGGGTAGTCGATCTGCGTCACCCGATCGGCACTGTCGTAGGCGAGCGTCGTCGTGCCTTGGTCGTTCGTGGCCGAGGTCAGGCGTCCGCGCGCGTCGTAAGTGTAGGTGGTCGGCCCGGCTGAGCTGTCGGATTCCGACAGCAACCGCCCCCGCGCGTCGTAGGTGTAGGTGACGTCGTCGCCGCGGCGGTTGGTGTAGCCGGTCAGGTTGCCCTGGGCGTCGTAGTCGAACTGCAGTTCGGTTCCGTCGGGCCATATCGCCTCGGTGATTTGCCCGCCGGCGTCGTAAGTAAAGCTGCGGATGCCGCCGCCCGCATCGGTAAAGCTCACCGGTTCCTCGTCCGTGCCGTCGTACACGAACCGGAGTTCCGCGCCGTTGGCGTCGGTGATCTTCGTTAGCCGGTCACGGCTGTCGAACTCGAACGTGGTCTCGGTTCCGTCCGGCGCGCGCACGCCCGCCAGCGCGCCGGCATCGTCATAGAAGATCTCCGAAACGCCGCCCTTGGCATCGGTGATCCGGCCGACGATACTGCCGGGCAGGAAGTCGAGCTCGGTCACCGTGCCCGCCCCATCGGTGATGGTCACGCCGCCTGCGTTGTCGTAGGCAATGTCCTCGGTCTGGGCTCCATCGCCATAGCGCGCCGCGTCGAGACGCCCGAGGGCATCGTAGACGAACTGCGCCTCGATGCCGCCGGGAGCAGTCGCCGTCGTGAGATCGCCGTCCGAGCCATAGCCAAATGTCGACTGGCCCTCAGGGCGGGTGACGGCCTGCAGCTGACCCGCGCCGTCATAGGCAAACGTGGCCGCGATGCCGTCCGCGTCCTCGACCCGCGTGACGCGTCCGTCTCCGCGCCGGTCGAAGCTGACCTCCTCGCCGTTCGGTCCGCTCAGCGCGACGATGTTTCCGTCGCCGTCATAAGACGCCGATATCTGAAGTCCGCCTGCCATCTCCAGATGCTGGAAGTTACCGGCTGCGTCGAAGATGAGCGCATCCCCGTCGGAAAGGGTCAGCGCATAACCGCCATCAGTCTCGCTGAGCGTTCCGTCAAAAGCGCTCGTCGTGACGAACGAGCCATCGCGGACTTGCTCGAAGCGTGGGCGGGCCGGCGGTGTCAGCGCAAGCACGTCACCCGCAAGCGAGACTGAGCGGCCAGCGGAGTTCGAGACGGTGTAGAGCGCGGCGGCGTCCACCGAGAGCGCACGCAGAGCGTCGATGTCGGAAAGTCCGGCCATCTGTACCGAGGTTCCATCGATTTGCAAACCGATATCGGCCAGCGTCGCCCAGCCTTGGCCAAGTGATCCTGTCATGCCGCGTTCTTCGATAGAGCCGAAATCACCCGCAGCTTCGAAGGCGAAGGCCAGTGCCGCGGTTGCACTGCTTCCGTCCAGGCCAAAGGATTCGAGTCGTTCCGCGAACGGCGCGAGGCCGGATGTCAGAGACAGGATCGTCGTGCCGAATTGGGCGGTGATGTTGTCCTCTATCCGCTCGACGATCGCGGGATCGATGAAGTCAGGCTGGTAGGCGACATATCGAGCGGCCAGGTCGGTGATCGCATCCGGGTCGGCCAGTTGGGCCACTGCATCAACGCGTGAGCGCGGGCCGGCCGTACCGCGTACATCGATCTCGATCATTTCTTCGCTGCCCGAACCGTCGCTCAGCAGAAATACTGTCTTGGAGTAGGTACCGGATAGCGGGTCGGCGAAGAGCCCACGCTCGGCAGTCACGGCGATCAGCGTAGGCGAGATATCCGTATAGGTCAGAGTTGCGATGCCAGCCTCGCCAACGGCGAGACGCTCGGGCAGATCGAGCGTCAGATCGCCGAGGCCCGGCGTCTCGATCGAGAATGTGACGGTCGCGGTATCCGTTCCGCCCCGCCCGTCCGAAATGAGATACTCGAAACTGTCTGCGGTTTGCGTGCCAGCTGCAGGTGTATAAGTGAAAGAACCATCCGTTTCGAGGTTGAGGGTTCCGGCCGTTGGACCGGAGACGACGGTCGCTTCGATGGCATCACCGTCCGGATCGCGGTCGTTTCGCAGCACTCCCCGGAAGGCGTCGATGCTCAACGTTTCGCCACGCACCGCGGTGTAGGCGTCGCCCACGGCCAACGGATCGCGGTTTACCTGTTGCAGATTAATGGTGACGGTCGTGGTTTCGCTCAGGTCAATGCCATCGAACGCCTGATAGATGAAACTGTCCGTTCCCGATGCGATGGGGTTAGGCGTGTAGACGAACGAGCCGTCTTCCGCCAGTGCGACAGCTCCCTTCGATGCGCCGCTGACAAGGATTGCCGATAGAGCATCGCCCTCGACATCGGTATCGTTTGCAAGAACGCCTGAGGCGGCATCAACGGAAAGAACTTCTCCGACGGTCGTCTCGTAAGTGTCCGGTTTCGCGTCTGGCGCGTTCTGGAAATCGTCGTTCTCGATCGTCGCGTCCGAGCGAACCGTCGCGCCGTCGAACGTGATCTCGAGCGAAAACAGCTCGGTCGGCTCTATGGTGGTG
>NZ_BCNS01000113.1 GCF_001528745.1 Marinobacterium profundum
GTGATTGCCTGTACCGTTCTGCACTGCAGAATGGCTTCAGAACGAGTATTCTGAAGCCCCCAGGGGGCGCGATCTAGAGCACTTTCACGAAACACTTGTCTGTTGATCGAGGTTATTTTGAGTGCTTCCTTACTTCGAGGCGGCCTGATATGGGTCGAGGTAAGATGAAAATGCTCGAGTTGCCTACTGCCACCGAAACATCAGAGCGGCTCTTATTCCCCCTTATGAAGCCGGCGAGCACTGAGGTCATTCAGCGATCAGGCCCGAAGGGGCGCAACAGGGACTGATGCGCCTGCGATGAGGTACATGGATGTACCGCGCCGAATGATCTCAGAGCGCAGCGAATAGGCTTCATCAGGGCGTATTCTTCAAGGTAAAGAGCTTTGGTTGCTTTCTTTGCCAGTAACGCGCCAGCAAGGCGCAACATGAGCCATCAAACCGCTCCGATACCCCAGCCGGCACAGGCTCCAACAGGGTCACCTTGATATCGTCTCAACTATCGCAATGAGTCGATGAAAGATGAAAGATGAAAGATGAAAGAGCTCAAGCCGAGAATCCCCCCTCTCTCACAAAGAAACCCACTCATTCCGCCCAGCCGCTGCCGATGGCTCTAAAGGGCAGTTCCAGCTCCAGAGCCGGTACCTGCTGTGCCACCCAGGCGGGGAAGGTATTGCTGTTAGGGCCGGGGAATACACGGTATTCGTTTTTCCACGGATAATCCCTGGCGGCCTGGTCCACCGCCAGGATCAGCTCCTGTACGCCGGCACCGCGCCTGTCCAGTAGCAGCTCGGGTTTGGCACCGAACCAGTAGCGGTCGGGGGCGTCTACGGGCTCGATACGCAGCACCGGCAGGCCGCGGCGTTCGCGCCAGCCAATGACCTCGTACACGGTATAGCGCTCGGCATTGGCAGGCTTGGCGGCGATCCAGGTATGGATGGCAAACCAGCCGCGCCAGCCGTAGGCGCTGGCGCCGTATACCTGCAGCACTGCCTCGGGCGTGGTCGCAGGATCAGGTGCCTGGCCGGAGGATGCCCGGCTGGCGCTGCGCCAGTCGTTCTGGCTGCAGCCTGTCAAAAGCACCACGCACAACAGCAGGTATCGGATGTTCATCAAACCGCGCTCCAGTATTTTCAGCCTAGTTTCTAATCCAGTCTCGCCTGCACCCAACGGCTCAGTCGCGCCACGCGAACAGCCCCTTCCGTTAGCAGAGCCTGCCCCAGGGCCTCTTCGGCCAGGCGGCGATAACGCTCGCGCTGCACCGGTGTCTCGCCACGGCGGTACAGATGAGTATAGATGTGTGGCCGGTGGGTCTGCAAAACCCGCTCAAACTGCTACTTCCGATAGAAACCCCTGCACCTTGTGGTTCCAGCAATCCCAAAACTCCTGTGCGCTAAAATACCTTCACATGCCAAGAATACGGGCCCTTCCATTGGCGCCACTCGCTGTTGCTCAGCGGCACATACTACAGTGATACAGCAATCGAACCTGTCGTCCGAAGGAGAACGCGTGAAGCCAGTAGCTACCAGCGCCGCCACGCACACCGCTGACACCTCCCCCATGACAAAAAGCCCAGCAGCCCTGCTGCAGGGCCGTAACCTCGGGCTGCAGGATCACGGGCGCTGGTTATGGCGCGGGCTTGAACTGGCCATTGCGGCAGGCGAGCGGGTCGCGCTGACGGGGCCCTCTGGCAGTGGCAAAACCACCCTGATGCGTACGCTGGCCGGCCTGGTACCGCTAACCGAAGGGGAGCTGGTGCTGGAGCAGCGTCCGCTGCAGCACTGGTCAATGCCAGACTACCGAAGCCGTATCGGTTATCTGGCGCAACGGCCGGAACTGGGTGACGGTGATACGGTACAGGCGGTGCTGTCCGCCCCTTTCAGCTACCGCTGCCATCGTAATCAAGACTGCCCGCGCAATCTGATTGAGCAAGCACTGCGACAACTTGGGCGCGATTCTGACTTTGTGCAGCGCCCAGTGGGGTCGCTCTCAGGCGGTGAGCAGCAAATTGCGGCGCTACTGCGCCTGTTGGCATTGCAGCCTGCCCTGCTGCTGCTCGACGAACCCACTGCCGCACTCGATCCCAAGACCGCGCTCGCGGTTGAACAGCTGCTGGATGCCTGGCAGCGCGAAACGCCCGGCCGCGCCTGGTTGTGGAGCAGCCATGATGGCGATCAGATCACACGCATGTGCACACGCCGGATAACACTGCCATGAACAGCCTGGCAACGGATGGCTACTACTCCCTCAGCATGACCCAGGTTGGGCTGGCCGCGCTGCTGTTGCTGGTCAATGTCGGGCTGTCCATCGGCTTGCAGCTGGGGCTGACCCGCTCTCTGCTGATTGCCAGTGCGCGCATGACGGTGCAGCTGTTGCTGGTCGGGCTGATTCTGGAATGGGTCTTTGCGCTCAGTTCGCCGTTGCCGGTGCTGGGTATCGCCCTGGTAATGGCAAGCCTGGCCGGAATCACCGCCGCCGGCCGCACGCGCCTGCGCTTTGCCGGCATCTACTGGGACAGCCTGCTGTCTGTGCTGGCCGCCGCCATGATTGTCACCGGTGCGGCACTGGCGGGCATTGTGCAGGTGGAGCCCTGGTATAACCCGCAATACCTGATTCCCATGCTCGGCATGGTGCTAGGAAATATTCTCAATGGCATTAATCTGGGGCTCGACCGCTTTACCACCAGCCTGTTCGATCGCAGCGCCCTGATCGACAGCCGTCTGGCACTGGGCGCGACCCGCTGGGAAGCCGCACGTACAGAAATCCGCGAAGCACTGCACACGGCGCTGACACCCACCATCAACAGCATGCTGGTCATGGGTGTGGTCAGCCTGCCCGGCATGATGACCGGCCAGATTCTCGCAGGTGCAGCCCCGGTGGATGCTGTGCGTTACCAGATAGTAATTATTTTCATGATTACCTCGGCCGCAGCCCTGGGCTCACTCGGCGCCATTCTTCTGGCATACCGGCGCCTGTTTAATGCCCGCCATCAGTTTCTCAAGCAGCTGCTGATAAAGCGGTAGATCGCGCTTGCAGGCGGAAGCTCCGCTAATTTTTTCGAGCCCGTATTTCGCCTGTCGGCGACATACTTTCTTTGCTCGTGCAAAGAAAGTATGCAAAGAAAGCACGCCCCGGTGAAGCCTTTTCGCTGCGCTCTGAGATCATTCAGCGGGCTGCGCTGACGGTACATCCATGTACCTCATCGCAGGCGCATCAGTCCCTGTTGCGCCCCTTCGGGCCTGATCGCCGAATGACCTCAGTGCTCGCCGGCTTCATAAGGGGCAAGCAAGAGCCGCTCTGATCGTTATGTAGTGTAAGCCTGCGATGCGGCGGTCGATAGGGGTCGGGAAGGTGCAATGACGTGATGGGCCCAAGGTCAATCTTGTGAAAATGTGACATCAATTTGGACTACACTGGCAGCCTGAATCCTGGCTCCCTAAGGTAGCAGAAGCGACAAGACTGGCCCTTGACGATGATTCCGAAAATTTTTGAGTAGTAAAAGACTGTTGGCTTTTGAAAATGCGTTCCATGTCAGCTGGGCTTTCCAGCGGTTTAATAGAGGTGTATCCCATGCTGTATGATTTAACAGTTGTTCAATTCAGTAAAATGCTACAAAACCTGAGCGCCATTCTTGATAAAGCAGAAGCCTTTGCTGAAACAAAGAAAATTGACTCTGCGGTTCTGCTGAATTCACGCTTGGCACCCGATCAGTTCAATTTGACCCGTCAGGTACAGATTGCCTGCGACACCGCCAAACTGGCCGTGGCACGCCTGGCAGGCCAAGCAGATAGCGCCCCCAAACACGAAGATGATGAAACAACACTGGCGGAATTGCAGGCACGGATTCAGTCTGTAGTGGAGTACCTGTCTGGCTTTACCCAGGAAGACTTCGCCGCGGCTGAAACCCAAACAATCACTCAGCCCCGCTGGAAGGAAAAGTACCTGACCGGCCGGGATTTTGCTCTGCAGCACGCGGTTCCCAATATCTACTTCCACGTTACGACCGCCTACGCCATTTTGCGTCACAATGGCGTGGAAATTGGTAAAAAAGACTACCTGGGCAGCCTGCCCTACAAATCGTAGTTTTAGCGCAACAAACGCGTTTTCCAAGCGGGGAATCCAGGGAGATAAGCCCCACCCCCCCCCGATGATTGCCCAGGCAATACAAAACGTTACCCAGCCCACAAAAAAAGGCCCCTGAGCACAGAGTGATCTGCACACAGGGGCCTTTGCTCGCTGGACTTTCTACAAGCGCTTATGCCAGCGCTCCAGGGTAGCCGATCAGTTCAGGCGTTCGATCACAGTGGCTATGCCCTGCCCCATGCCGATACACATGGTAGCCAGGCCCAGAGTGCCATCCTGCTGTTCAAGCACGTTCAGCAAGGTCGTGGTGATACGTGTACCTGAGCATCCCAGTGGGTGCCCCAGGGCAATAGCACCGCCATTAAGGTTGATCTGCTGATCCATCTTGTCCGTCAGCTTCAGCCCCTTCATCACCGACAGCGCCTGGGCGGCGAAGGCTTCGTTAAGCTCGAAGTAGTCGATATCATCGATGCTAAGGCCGGCGCGCTTGAGTGCCTTCTGGCTGGCCGGGACCGGACCGTAGCCCATGATGGACGGATCACAGCCCGCCACACCCATGCTGACAATTCGTGCCCGCGGCTTAAGACCCAGGCTCTGGGCCCGCTCGGCGGACATCAGCAGCATGGCGCTGGCACCGTCGGACAGCGCAGACGAAGTACCGGCGGTCACTGTGCCGACCTTGGGTACGAACACCGGTGGCAAGGCTGCAAGAGATGCCGCTGTGGTTTCCGGGCGAATGACTTCGTCGGTTTCAAGCAGTGACTTGAAGCCGTTTTCGTCATGGCCCTCAACCGCCACTATCTCGTTACTGAAGCGACCGGCCAGGGTGGCCTCATGGGCCTTCTGGTGCGAACGCGCACCAAAGGCATCCTGCTGCTCGCGCGATACGCCGTTCATCTTGCCGAGCATCTCGGCGGTCACGCCCATCATCATGGCAGCCTTGGCCACCTGCTTGGACATCTGCGGATTCACATCCACGCCGTGAGTCAGGGCCACATGCCCCATGTGCTCGACACCACCGACCATAAAGAAATCGCCGTTGCCGCTCTGAATCGCCTGCGCGGCTGTATGCAGCGCCGCCATGGACGAACCGCAGAGTCGGTTGACGGTCTGGGCCGCCACTGTGTGCGGAATGCCCGCCAGCAGTGCAGCATTACGCCCGACATTGAAGCCCTGCTCCAGGGTTTGGTTAACACAGCCCCAGATCACATCTTCAATCTCGGCCGGGTTGATCTGCGGATGCCGGGCCAGCAGGCCCTGCATGGCAGCAGCGGACAGCGCTTCGGCACGCACATTGCGGAAGGATCCGTTCTTGGAGCGTCCCATAGGGGTACGCACCGCATCGACGATTACCACGTCATTGGGTTTCAGGCTCATCTAGGTATCCTCCCTTTCAGCCGTAGTAGGTTGCGCCGCGCTCGGCCATCTGTTGCATGCGTTCCGTAGGCTGGTACAAAGGCCCAAGGTCGGCATATTTGGCAGCCATGGCGCAGAAATTCGCCAGGCCCAGCTGATCAAGGTAGTAGAGCGCACCGCCACGGAACGGCGGGAAACCAATGCCGTAAATCAGCCCCATGTCGGCGTCAGCGGCCGAGGCCACTATGTTGTCTTCCAGGCAGCGCACGGTTTCGATGCACAACGGAATCATCATGCGTTCGATAATTTCCTCATCGGAGAAATCTCGAGCCGCGCCCACAACACCCTTCAGCGCTGCGGCTACGGCTTCATCCGGCGCTTTCTTCAGCTTGCCGCGACGATCAGGCGCATAGGCATAGAAACCCTTGGCGTTTTTCTGGCCGAAGCGTTCCAGGCTATACATGCGATCAATGGCATTTTCGCCCTCGTGGGTCATGCGGTCCGGGAAACCCGCCGCCATCACCGCGTCGGCGTGGTGCGCCGTATCTATACCGACCACATCCAGCAGGTAGGCCGGGCCCATCGGCCAGCCGAAACCTTCCATTACCTTGTCGATGCGACGGAAATCACCGCCATCGCGCAGCAGCAGGCTAAAGCCGCCGAAATAGGGGAACAGCACCCGGTTTACCAGAAAGCCCGGGCAGTCGTTGACCACGATCGGCGTTTTACCCAGGGTCTGGGCGTAGGCCACGGTGCGGGCCACTGCGGCATCCGAGGTTTTCTCGCCACGAATGACTTCCACCAGCGGCATCTTGTGTACCGGGTTGAAGAAATGCATGCCGCAGAAGTTTTCCGGTTTTTTCAGCGCCGTTGCCAGTTCGGTGATCGAGATAGTCGAGGTGTTGGAGGCCAGAATGGCGCCGTCCTTCAGATACTGCTCGGTTTCAGCCAATACCGCCTGCTTCACCTTGACGTTTTCCACCACCGCCTCAACCACCAGATCAACATTGGCGATATCGCCATAGCTCAGGGTCGGGCGAATCATGGTCAGGGTTTTGGCAACACCGGCGGCATCCATACGACCGCGCTTGAGCTGGCCACCCAGCAACTGAGAGGCTTCATCCAGCCCCAGCTGCAGCGCTTTTTCGTTGATATCCTTCATCAGGATCGGCACCCCGCGAGACGCCGACTGATAGGCGACACCGCCACCCATGATGCCTGCACCGAGCACGGCGGCCTGCTGCACGGGAGCAGCACCGGCTGCATGCTTGCGAGCGACCTTTTTGACCTGCTGATCCTTCAGGAACAAGCCGATCAGCGCCTTGCAGACATCAGTTTTGGCCAGTTTGGCAAAGCCCTTGGCTTCCACCGCCTGGGCGGCATCGCGCTTGAGGTTGGCGTGTTTCTGCATGGTTTTCAGCGCCGCCATGGGCGCCGGATAATGCGGCCCGGCCTGGGCGCCTATCACGCCCTTGGCGGACTCAAACGCCATCATCTGCTCAACCTGGTTAAGCTTGATGGCACTCTGTTTTTCAAGCCTGCGCGCCAGATAATCAAACTTGCCGGCGACGCAGTTGCGCAGCAGATCCAGACCCGCATCGCGCAGTTGCGCAGGCGCCACCACCGCATCCACCGCACCCACTTTCAGTGCCGCCGCGGCCTTGTGTTCAGAACCGCCACAGACCCACTCATTGGCGTTATCCACGCCCAGCAGGCGCGACAGACGTACCGTGCCGCCCCAGCCCGGATAGATACCCAGCTTCACTTCGGGCAGGCCAACTTTGGCCGCCGTGCTCGCCACCCGGTAATCGGTGGCCAAACAAAGTTCGAAGCCGCCGCCCAGAGCCACACCGTTAATGGCGGTGACGGTAGGGAAAGGCAGATCCTCAATAGAGTTGAACACCTGGTTCATTTCCAGCAGGCCGGCGGCGATCTCTTCTTCGCTGCGCTCGAACATCTGCGTGAATTCGGTGATATCGGCGCCGACGATAAAAACGTCCTTGGCGCTGCTGAACAAGGCACCCTGCACACCGGCGGTGCCCTGCAACGCAGCTACGGCATCGCGCAACTCGGCCAGGGTAGCCTGATTGAATTTGTTAACCGAATCGCCTGCGAGATCGAAAACAACCTCATAAAGACCGTCGCCTGCGTCTCGTACGCTGACCGCCTGTCCTGCATACACCATTCTTGTTCTCCTGCCGGAATCTGTCCGGAGTCTTTAGTCGGTCCCGCTGAAAGCCGGGGCCAGGGTTGCAGTCCCTGGCTTCAAACGTCTTGCTACTGTTGACCATAGTAGTCTTGGCAGCGTTGGCAACAATGACAAAATCAGCCCGCATTACTGACACTTTGTTTCATGTAAATTTTTATTTATATTTTTCAACAAGTTAAAAATATTAAAAACAAAACATTCAATAACACTATGGTGACAATCAAGGCTTTTATACGCCTCTGTACACCACCCGCCCGAACCTTGCGGGCGTATCACAAAGAGCAGCTATAAATAGAGGGCCCAAACGCCAGATACAACAAGGCCGGCACAAGTGCCGGCACTAGGAGGCTGCCCGAGAATG
>NZ_BCNS01000114.1 GCF_001528745.1 Marinobacterium profundum
AGTGGTTCTATTTAACGCAAAACAGCACAAAAAACAGCCAAACTCAGGTGGCTCGCAGTAGGTTGAGTATTGTCGGACAGCCTCCTAGGGGCTGAATGCCTGTGCATTTAGCCGCGCTGCATGAATGCCATAAGCGCGCCCTGGGCTTCAGCCGAATTCAGCCGCTCGCGGAAGGCATCGATTTCCTCCACCAGCACCTGCTGCAGCAAATCCTGCTGATGCGCCCGCAGCATCTGCTTGCTCTTGCGCAGCGCCTGCTGGGGCAACGCCGCCAGGGAACAGGCTCGCTCCCGCGCCCGCACCAGCACCTGGTCTGCCGCGATGACTTCGTTGATCAGGCCTATGCTGCGACCGCAATCGGCATCAAAAGCTTCCCCCAGTACCAGCAGTTCAAACGCCTTGCGATGCCCCGCCAGCTGCGGCAGCAACAGACTGCTGCCGCCTTCAGGCACCAGCCCCAGGCGGGCAAACGGTAACTGCAGGCGGGTATTGTCCGCCCCATATACCAGATCGCAGTGCAGCAGCAGCGTTGTGCCTATACCTACCGCATGGCCATGGATCGAAGCTACCAGCGGCTTTTCGAGCCCGGCCAGGGCTTGCAACAGACGCAGCGGTACGCTGGCCGCCTCTGCGCTGGCGCCACTGCTGACAAAGTCAGCAATATCGTTACCAGAGCAGAAGCTGTCGCCGGCGCCGCTGAGCAGTACAACCTTGACCGCGTCGTCGCTATCCGCCTGCTGCAGCATTTCGGTCAGACCCAGGTACATTTCCCTGTTCAGCGCATTTTTTTTCTGCGGCCGGTTCAGGGTCAGCTCCAGCACGCCATCGGTACACTGGCGGGTAATCAGTTCAGACATGACAAGTCCTCTTAATCCAGATATGTAGCGCTGTCGGCCGCAAACTGCTGGCCGGCCTCGGTATATTCCTGCTTCAAGCGTGCAACCAGCTCGGCGGTGCTTGGCACATCCTCGATGGAACCCACCCCCTGGCCCGCAGACCAGACCGTTTTCCAGGCCTTGGCCTCATCGCTCAGATCCATTGGTTTGGAGGCATTGTGCTCCGTGTCCAATAGGCCTGCGGCCTCCAGGCTCTGGCGCATAAAGCTGGCCGGGATACCGGACACCTTGGGTGTGTAGACGATATCAGAGGCACTGCTGCCGATAATCATGTCCTTGTAGTCATCCGATGCCATGCTCTCGCGAGTATTGATAAAGCGCGTGCCCATGTATCCCAGATCCGCCCCCAGCATGCGGGCGGCGGCCAGATCCTGACCGCTGGACAGGCTGCCGGACAATATCACCACGCCATCGAAGAACTGGCGGATTTCATTGATCAGCGCAAAGGGGCTCAGAGTCCCTGCATGACCGCCGGCACCGCCGCAGACGGCAATCAGCCCATCCACACCCGCCGCTGCGGCCTTTTTGGCGTGGCGCAGGTTGGTGACGTCATGGAACACCAGACCGCCGTAGCTGTGAACCGCATCCACCACTTCCTTTACCGCCCCCAGCGAGGTGATCACCAGCGGAACCTGGTGCTTCACGCACAGCATAAGATCCGCCTTGAGGCGCGGGTTGGTGGGATGCACGATCAGATTGACGCCAAAGGGCGCTGCCGCCACGCCGGTAGTCTGGGTGTGATCCTGCAGCGCGGCATTGATTTCCTCCAGCCACTGCTCGAAGCCTTCACTGCTGCGCTGATTCAGTGCCGGAAAAGTACCTATAACTCCGGCCTTGCAGGTCTCAGTTACCAGTTGTGGGCCTGACACCAGGAACATAGGCGCGGCAATAAGGGGCAGGCGAAGCCGCCCGTGGAAGGACTCGGGTAAGCTCATGCTGTTCTCCAGGTTTTATAGTTATGGGGCGCCCGTACCCTCAGGCCGGACGCCGGAGGCAATCAGGTCGAAGGAGGATCCGGGGTATAGAATTCTGGCAACACATGCCTCACCACTTCGGAATTCTGCGCCCAGGTATGGCAGGTATTGATAATGGCGCCGCGACGCTCGGACTTTGCATCGCCACTAGTCGCCGGCCAAAGCGTCTGTACAGCCGTGGTCGCCAGTGGCTGCAGCATCTCGTTCAGGTGCGTACATCCCTTGACGCCACCGACCAGGTCGCGGGTTTGGCGCAACCAGCCGGGGCCTATGCGGGTGCCCTCAATACGCTTGAACACGCCGACGATACCGGCACACATGCGTGCAGGTGCCGCATCAATGGCACACTCCACCTGGTGGATCAGAAAATTCTGATCTATGGTCAGGCGCATGCTGATGTCGTGAAAGGTTTCGCCCGCCGCCACATAGCCGCCACGCTCCTCGTTGTCGACGTCGTAGGTCTTGATATCCGTCATGCGGCCCTCTATATCCCAGAGGCCATCTTCACGCTTAAAGCCCACACAATTGACGATGCGATGATGCTGCTGGCTACGACGAGCGGGTTTGGGTAACGGCATACAGACTTGCTCCAATCCTTGATTCAGGCTACTTCGGCGTCCTGGCCGGACTCTTTCAATTTCCGCCGCAGGACCTTGCCAATGTTCGATTTGGGCAGATCATGGGTAAACATGATCTCGCGGGGTATTTTGTAGCCGGTCAAGCGCTCCTTGCACCAGGCCCGCACGTCCGCAGCGGTCAGCGCATCATTGCGACTCACTACGAACAGGCGCACCGACTCGCCGGTTTTTTCATCGGCAACACCCACCGCGGCGCATTCAACTACGTCCGGGTGGGACGCCACCACATCTTCGATTTCGTTGGGGTAGACATTAAAGCCGGACACAATAATCAGGTCCTTGGCGCGATCAACGATACGCAGATAGCCATCAGTCTCCTGAACCGCTATATCACCGGTGCGAAAGTAGCCGTCGGCGGTAAACACATCCGCCGTTTCTTTCTCGCGCTGCCAGTACCCCACCATCACCTGGGGACCGCGCACACAGAGTTCACCCGCCTCCCCCGGCACTGCGTCGGTATCATCCGCGGCAAGAATACGCACTTCGGTACCCGCCAGCGGTCGGCCTATAGTTCCCACGCGCACCCCCTTGGGCGGATTGATCGACACCGCCGGCGAGGTTTCTGTCAGGCCATAGCCTTCCATGATTTCGCAACCTGTCACCTCACGCCACTTGTCGGCGGCATCATGGGTCAGGGCCATACCGCCCGAAATGGTAACGATCAGGTGACTGAAATCCAGCTCTCGGAAATCCGCCCGGTTACACAGCGCCACGAAAAGCGTATTGAGGCCGATAAAGCAGGACACCTGCCAGCGCTTGAGCTCGCGCACAAAGGCATCCATATCCCTGGGGTTGGGAATCAAGACGGTATGGCCACCGGTTTCCATCACGATCAGCGATATGGTGAAGGCGTAGATGTGATAAAGCGGCAGAGGCGCGACCGTTGTTTGGCTCCAGTGCCCGTCGGCCTGGCTGATCAGCTCGCAGCCCTGCACCATGTTGGAAACCAGGTTGCCGTGGCTTAACACCGCACCCTTGGCGAGCCCCGTGGTACCGCCGGTATATTGCAGCACGGCAGGGTCGGCTGTTGCCCGCTCAACCGGCTCGGGTTTCAGCCCCAGCCCCGTGTCCAGCGCATGGCGCAGGCACACTGAACCTGGTAGCGAATAGGCAGGCTCGAGCTTTTTGATGTACTTGATAGCGGCATTGAGCAAAGTGCGCTTGAGAAAGCCGTGCAAATCGCCGATCTGAGTCACAAACACATGGCTGATATCGGTGTTGCCAATAATCTTCTCGGCGTTATGGGCCATGCTCTTGTGGATCACCAGCGCTTTGGCACCTGAGTCACGGAACTGATGTTCCATCTCCCTGGGCGTGTACAGCGGGTTGGTATTGACCACCACCAGACCGGCCCGCAGGGCACCAAACAATACCACCGGATACTGAATCAGGTTGGGCAATTGCACGGCGATACGATCACCGGGTTTGAGATCCGTGTTGCGCTGCAGATAGACCGCAAAGGCATCCGCCAGGCGATCCAGCTCTGCATAATTCAGGGTACGACCAAAACTGGTGAAAGCCGGGCGCTCTGGGTAGTCGCGGCACGCCCGCGCCACCACATCCAGCACCGTTGCGTGCTGCTGCGGATTGAGCTCTTGCGGAATTGAATGCCCTCTTGCCTGAGCCATGCCGTTACCTTTGAATGTTATTGTTATCGATTTTTAATCTAATGTTCGCATTGAGCCTTAGATCCAGCGCAAAGCCCAATGATGAGGCCCCCATGCTTTGCTATTAACCCGCCGGGTTAATAGCAAAGTGCTGTGAGTGTATGCCATCTGCCGGAACTGCGTGGGCAGACCCCGGCAAACGCCCAGCATCAGGCCGGCGGAAACAGCTTCGCCAGCTGGGTGGCAATCATGATATCGCCATCAGCCCGGACCCGCCCGCCCATAAAGGCACTCATGCCGTCCAGCTCACCGCTCATAATCTCGCCGAGGGTCTGGCTGTCCAGCGACAGCGTGACTGTCGGGGACTCGCTTTCACCTTCGGTGATAGTGCAACTACCGTCGGCAATGGCCACAAACCAGGGACCGCCATCGTCAAGCTGGTACTGGAACACGGCTTCTACGCCCGCCGCCGCCGTGGCATCAAACTGCTGTTCCATCTTGGAAAAAAGTGCGTTTATATCGCTCATGCTGCCTGTCTCCGGGTCTGTCGTCTGTTTGTTGTAACGCCTGGTGCGCAGTTTCAGTAGCCGGGACACCAAAGCGCGTCCCGGTTTGTATTTTAGTAGCCACATCTTAGTTGGTAGCCATATCAGAAAGCGAAGTGCTCGGCATCCAGTGACATCAGGTTGTCGGCACCGGACAACATAGTGACACTCAGGCTGCGGGTACGGGGCAGCAGGCGCTCAAAGTAGAAGCGGGCGCATTGCAGCTTGGCTTCGTAGAAGGCGCTGTCCGTTGTCCCCTTTGCCAGTTCGGCCTGTGCCACCTGAGCCATGCGGGCCCAGAAGTACCCCAGCACAACGTAACCCGAGTACATCAGGTAATCCACCGCTGCGGCCCCCACTTCCTCCCGATCCTGCATGGCTTTCATGCCGATTTTCATGGTCAGCTCGCCCCATTCCTTGTTCAGCTCCGCCAGCGGTGCCACAAATGGCTGCATGGCGGCATCGCCTTCCTGGGACTGACAGAATTTGTGCATTATTTTGGTGAAGCCTTTAAGAGCTTCACCCTGGGTCATCAGCACCTTGCGCCCGAGCAGGTCCAGCGCCTGAATCTGGGTCGTACCCTCATAGAGCATGGAGATGCGGCTATCACGCACGTTTTGCTCCATGCCCCACTCGGCAATGTAGCCATGACCACCATATATCTGCATGCCGTGGTTGGCCGACTCATAGCCGGCTTCCGTCAGGAAAGCCTTGGCGATGGGCGTCAGGAAAGCCAGCAGCGCATCCGCTTCGGAACGGTCTTCCTCGGTAGCGCCCTGCTTGCCGCGATCCACCAGCTGGGCACAGTAATAAATCAGTGCGCGGCCGCCTTCGGCAAAGGCTTTCTGCGTCAGCAGCATATTGCGTACCGCCGGGTGCACGATAATTGGATCAGCCGGACCTTGCGGATTCTTGTGACCTGTCAGCGCCCGCATCTGCAGGCGGTCGCGGGCATAGCTGAGCGAGTTCTGAAAGCCCCACTCGGCGTGGGCCAGGCCCTGCAACGCTGTACCCAGACGTGCCGTGTTCATAAAGGTGAACATGCAGTTGAGACCCTTGTTGGCAGGGCCTATGAGGTAGCCGGTCGCGCCATCGAAATTCATCACGCAGGTAGCGTTGCCGTGAATGCCCATCTTGTGTTCCAGCGAACCGCACTCAAGGCTGTTTCGCTCGCAGGCAGCCCCCTGGGCATCAGGCAAAAATTTGGGCACGATAAACAGCGAAATACCCTTGGTACCCGCAGGAGCATCCGGCAGACGCGCCAGTACTATGTGGACTATATTCTCAGCCATGTCGTGCTCGCCGGCGGAGATAAAGATCTTGGTACCGGTGATGCGGTAGCTGCCATCGGCCTCAGGCTCGGCGCGGGTGCGCAGCAAGCCCAGATCTGTGCCGCAATGGGATTCGGTCAGGCACATGGTGCCGGTCCACTCACCGCTCACCAGCTTGGTCAGATACTGCTGCTTCTGCTCTTGGGTGCCGTGGGCTTCCAGGGTATTCATGGCGCCGTGGCTCAGGCCCGGATACATGCTCCAGGCCCAGTTGGCGGTGCCGACCATTTCATTGATCACAATACCCACGGACTCCGGCAGACCCTGACCGCCCCACTGCGGGTCATGGGCCAGTGAAGACCAGCCGCCTTCAACAAACTGGCTGTAAGCCTGTTTGAAGCCCTCAGGCGTAATAACCTCACCGCCTTCCAGACGGCAGCCCTGACGGTCGCCTATGCCATTGAGTGGCGCCAGCACGCGTTCGGAAAATTTGGCACCCTCTTCAATAATCGCTTCAATCATGTCCGGTGTGGCATCCTCGGCACCGGTCAGCGCCTGGTAATGCGCATCTGCATCCAGCAGTTCGTTCAGCACAAAGTGCATCTCGCGTAGCGGGGCTTTGTACTCTGGCATGATTCTTATCCTCAACTGGCTAATCACAGGCATCCGGCTGGCGGACGCTCTCGTTATTCTGCAGTCCACAGGATCACCGAATTCGCCCGTTCGACCAATAACAAATGCCCTCAGTTTTAGTGACAAAAATTACCAGGCCCGCAAGAAGACCCATATTACGGCTATCATAGGCTCGATAAACAAATAACATTTACGGTCAGTCAGGCAATAAAAAGCCCGCACACAGGGTACGGGCTCAGGACTTGCCAAGGGTAAAGCACAATCAAAGCAATATTCAGTAATGATCCACCATCACACCACCGGCGCGCATAACCAGCACATCAGTGCTGGTACTATCCAGAATGTCCTCGGCCATATTGCCGTAGAGCGCGCCACTAACACCGCTGCGGGCACTGGTACTGATAACCAGCAGCGCGGCGTTCAGCTTATTGCTGACCTGGCTGATCCAGAATTCGGCGGGCCCCTCACCTATGTGATGTTCCTGCGGGCTTAGCGCCAACCGCTGGCACAATACCTGTGTCGCAGCACGGGCCCTGGCATCAATAAGGCTGGCAACCTGATCCTCCGCCGCCGCACCCAGCATGGGAGGCTCAGTGGCGATCACCGTATGCAGCTGCGCCTGGGCCAGGGTGCAAACCAGGTGGGCGGCGCGCAGCACCGACTCATCCAGCGCACCCTGAACCTCACCATCATGCAGCGGGTTAATTGCCGCCAGTATCCGCTCGCCGACCCAGGAGTCGAGACGCTTGACCAGCAAGACAGGCGCCGGGACTTCGCGCAGCAAACGCCAGTCCAGCGGAGCCTTGAGCGCAGGCTTGCTGTGTCGCGGGTCGCAGCCCTTGACCACCAGCGAGTAAGGCTCGCGCGCCCACTCGCTGCGCAGGCTGTCGAACAGCGAGGTGGTGGGATCCAGCAGATGCACGGTTCGGTCGACATGCAGCTGCGCCAGCGCATCATCCATGCCCTCCCAGGCCGGGCCCTTGCCAAACCACAGCAAATCCAGCGGCACATCGGTCACTTCAGCAATCAGCCCGGCGCGATTTAATGCCTCCAGGCAATGGGATCCGCCATCAAGCAGGACCAGTATTCTGTTCGGCGCCAACGGCATTGGCTAATCCTCTTTTAGTTGACGCGAATCGCGCCTGTGCAGCTACTCAGTATGGCAACTTACTGGTTTAACCTTGTTCCACCTTGGTGGCGGTATGACGATAGAGCACACAGGTCAGTGCTGGCAGCAGGATTAGCGCACCCAGCATGTTCCACAGGAACATAAAGGTCAGCAGGATGCCCATATCGGCCTGAAATTTTATGGGCGAAAGCACCCAGAGAACCACGCCAATCGCCAGCGTCAGGCCGGTAAAGGCCACCGACTTGCCGGTAGTACGCAGGGTCGCCAGATAGGCATCGGGCAACGACTGTCCCTGCAGCAGGAAACTGTTCAGCTTGGTATAGATATAAATACCGTAATCCACCCCTATGCCGACGCCGAGCGCGATCACCGGCAGTGTGGCCACTTTTACGCCTATACCAATCTTGGCCATCAGTGCCTGACACAGCAAAGACGTCAGCGCCAGCGGCAGGATGATGCAGATCACCGTACGCAGCGAGCGGAAAGTCAGCAGGCAGAGCAAACTCACCACCCCGTAAACCCAGAGCAGCATCTTGTACTGGGCGGTGCTGATCACTTCATTGGTGGCCGCCTCTATGCCGGAGTTACCCGCCGCCAGGCGGAACTGAATCTGCTCGCTGTCGTGCTCTGCCGCGAAGGCCTTCACGCTGTCGGTGACTCCGCTTAGCGTCGCCGCCTTGTGGTCATCCAGGAACATGATCAGTGGCAGCAAGGAGCAGTCGCCGTTCATCAAACCGCCGGGCACATAGGCCAGGGAGGCATTGATAACAAACTGGTTGCGACTCACCGAGCGCCATTTCAGGCTGCCCTCGTTAAGACCCGCCGTGACACGTTCGGACACATCCGCCAGCGACAGACTGGACTGTACCCCCGGCACGTTGGTGAGGTATTGCTGGAAGCGATCCACCAGTTCAAGCGTCTTGAAACTGGCGCACTGTTCAGCCTCGGTTGTGACCATCACCACAAAGACATCACTGGAGGTCGAGTAGTGGCTGGTCACAAAGGCATTGTCGAGGTTATAGCGCGAGTCCTTGCGCAGCTCGGGCGCACCTGAATCCAGATCACCGATCTTAAGGTCGGAGCTCGCCTGCAGCCCCGCCAGTGCCAGGCCTGCCGCCACCAGCAACGCCACAATAGCGCCACGGGGACGGGCAAAGACCGTAAGGATAGCCCAACGCGAGTGCACCGCCGCCTGGCTGCGCTTTGCCCGGGCTATGGCCCGCGTCCCTACACCCGTCCAGGACATCAGCAGCGGCAGCAGCAACAGGTTGGTCAGGATAATAACCGCCACACCAATAGACGCCGCTATCGCCAGATCCTGAATGACCTGAATCTGGATCACCATCAGGGTCACAAAGCCAAGCCCGTCCGACAGCAGCGCCGTCAGGCCCGGAATATAAAGAGCACGGAAGGCGCGGCGGGACGCCAGCAGACTATCGGCACCCTCAGCCGACTCCTGAGCCACGGTATTGACGATCTGCACGCCGTGACTCACAGCGATGGCAAACACCAGAAAGGGCACCAGCATGGAGTAAGGATCCAGCCCAAAGCCCAGCAAACGCAGCAGGCCAAGCTGCCAGATCACCGCCACCAGCGAGCAGGCCAGCGGGATCAGAGTACCGCTGACACTGCCGGAATAAAGATAGAGCAGCACCAGGGTGACGCCAAAGGCCACCGCGAAGAACAGCGCCACATCCCGGGCGCCATCAATCAGATCCCCCACCACCTTGGCAAAGCCGGTGATGTGAATATTAATCTGGTCAGATTCGTAGGGCTGGCGCACCAGGTTTTCAAGCAGATGGGACAGCTGCTGATAGTCAAGCGCGGCCCCTGTTTCAGGATCGCGGTCAAACAGCGGCACCTGCACTATGGCCGAGCCAAAGTCATTGGCCACCAGCCGCCCCAACTGCCCCGAGCGCAGAATATTGGTGCGCAGATTTTCCAGCGAGGCGGCCGAACCATCGTAGTCGTCGGGAATCACAGGCCCGCCAACAAAGCCCTCTTCGGTGACTTCGGTCCAGCGCACATTGGGCGTCCAGATCGAGGCCAGCGCCGAGCGATCAACCCCCGGCAGGAAGAACAGCTCATCGGTCACCTTGCGCAGGCTTTCCTGAAACTCAGGCGTGAAAATATCGCCCTCGGTTGCGGCCACCACCACGCGCAGACTGTTACCCAGCCCCGACAGGTCGTCGCGGTAGGTCAGGTAATTTTCAACGTAGGGATGTTCGGTGGGAATCATCTTGACGAAGCTGGCATCAGGCCTGATCTGGCTGGCCTGCCAGCCCAGCACCAGGGTCACGAGCACGAAGAGCGCAAGCAGCGTGCGACGACGGTGAAACAGCACCCGTTCGATCAGGTGTTCGCTGCTTTTTACCAGGCCCAGTATCGACAGGGTCAGTATTTTCATTGTGCAGCTCCCGCCGGCAAGGTCTTGCGCTGAATACCACCTTCACCCACCAGTAGCAGCTGCGTGCCGGCCACCAGGGCCGCACTCAGGCTCTGACGCGAGCGTTCCTGCAACAGCGGCGCAAAGCCTGCGCGATCGCCCGCCTGCAGCAGGCCACCCTGCCCCAGCAGCACCAGCTTGTTGTCCACCGCCAGGGCGCCGTTAAGGGTCGCAGTGGCATTCAGCGCCTGCGCCTGCCAGTTTTCGCCATCTGGACTGTAGAACAGATTGCCGCGCAACCCCATCAGCCAGAGGCCATTGAGTTCGGCCATGGCAAAGAGTGAACCCTCATAGGGGGACTCCAGTGCTTCCCACTGTTCACCACGGTCGCGGGAGCGCAGCAGCAGGCCAGCTTCGCCGGCGATATAGAGATCACCCGCGCTTGTTGCCAGCAGACTGTTGAGATGAAAACGATCGGGGTTGGGCAGGCGATGACCCAGGGTTTGCCAGCTGCTGCCACCATCCCGGGTTTGCAGCAGCTGACCATAGGCGCCCAGTACAAAGCCGTGCTGCGGATCGGCGAACCAGACATCCAGCAACGGCATGTTGGGGCCATCCTCCTGCGCAAAAAGAGCATCATCCAGCGCGAATTCGAGGTTTTCCTGCACCACAGGATCCGCCTCGGCTTCCAGGCTCAGGGTATCCAGCTGCGCTTCAAGCTGCTCCACCCGCAATGCGTTGATGCGGTTGCCATCCAGCTTCAGGCTCCAATTGGAGCCGCCATCGGTGCTGTGCAATACAGTGCCATCGTGCCCGACCGCCCAGCCCTGTTGCTCGTCCGCAAAACTCACGGCTGTCAGCAACACGCTCACCGGTACCTCGGCCTGACGCCAGTGCTCACCGCCATCATCGGACAAGAGCACCAGCCCCTGCTCGCCCACAGCCACAAGGCGCTCACCAGCACGGGTGATATCCAGCAGCAGCGACTGGGTCGCCCGCTCAGTCACCTGGGCGGCCACCTGCAAACGATCGAATGGGGTCGCCGCGAATGCCGGCACAGTGATGAGGCTGCAACCAAGCAGCAGGCCAAGCAGCCGCTTGCGGCCCTGAATATTGAATCCCATAGTTTTCCCTTCCAGTCCGCCGGCCTGCCGCAGTGGCAGATTGACAGTGTTCCGCGTTTTATCTTTATTATGCTGGGAAGCCGAACCAGAAGGTTCAGGTGCAGCGACAGTTCAACGTGCCAGACTGCAACCCCGGTCGCCCATTGCATTCTAGACCGCAGTTGATCGAAGCATCAGCGATTGCCTGCAAGGGCTCAATAACAATCGGCACCACATATCCTGACAATATCGATCATCTGCACAATTTGCGCGGTCTATAATTGATTTTATGCCGCAGACAACGTAAACGTAGGCGGCGAGCTATAACAAGAACTACTTGGCCCTCGCCAGACGCAAAATAATCGAAGGGGAATCTCTGCAATGAAACAGTTTTCTAAAACACTGCTCAGTATTGGTACCGCACTGGCCATTCTGGGCTCAGCCGCTGCAGTCCAGGCTGAAACGCTCAAAATCGCCCTGGCAGGCCCGGCCACAGGCCCTGTTGCCCAGTACGGCGACATGCAGAAAATCGGCGTAATGGCGGCGATTGACGATATCAACAAGGCAGGCGGCGTAAATGGCATGCAGCTTGAAGGCGTTATTTACGACGACGCCTGCGATCCGAAACAGGCCGTGGCCGTAGCCAACAAGATCGTCAACGACGGCATCACCCATGTAGTCGGTCACCTGTGCTCCAGCTCCACTGAGCCTGCAGCCGATGTTTACGAAGAAGAAGGCGTGCTGATGATTACCGCCGCTTCCACCTCCCCTTCCATCACCGAGAAAGGCCATCAGCTGGTTTTCCGCACCATCGGTTTGGACAGCCTGCAGGGCAGCATGGCGGCGGATTACATCGCCAACACAGTGAAGCCCAAAACCCTGGCCATCATTCACGACAAACAGCAGTACGGCGAAGGCCTGGCACAGACAGTAAAAGACGGTCTGGAAGCCAAGGGTATTTCCGCAGTTATGTTTGAAGGTGTGACACCGGGCGACAAGGACTTCTCGGCGCTGATCGCCAAGCTGAAAAAAGAGAGCGTCGATTTCGTTTACTACGGCGGCTATCATCCGGAATTGGGGCTGATTCTGCGCCAATCCTCGGAGAAAAACTTCAGCGCCCAGTTCATGGGACCTGAAGGTATCGTCAACGCCGATCTGGCCAAGATCGCTGGCGATGCAACCGAAGGCGTGCTGGCAACAGCACCCAAGAGCTTTGATCAGAACCCGGAAAACAAAGCCCGCGTTGAAGCCATTACAGCCAAGGGCGAAGATGCCTCAGGCCCGTTCGTCTTTACCGCCTACGCCGCCGTTCAGGTTATGGGCGACGCCATCAAGGCTGTCGGTGATACCGACCCTGTCAAACTGGCCGACTATATCCGCAAGAACGAGTTCGATACGTCTATCGGCAAGGTGACCTACGACGAGAAAGGTGACCTGACCGAGTCCACCTTCCTGGTTTACAGCCTGCACAAAGATGGCTCCAAGACACCTGCTCCCCAGTAAATAATTACAATAATCAGGCAGCAGGGCCCCAGGCCCTTCGCTGCCCCGATACCCAGCCCCGCGATCCGGGGCCGGGCGCCGGTCGATCCACAGGCCTGCGCCCAGGGTATCCTTTGACCTGGTTTTTACTATGTCTGAAGCATCACTCTATTTCCTGCAACAGCTCATAAACGGGCTGACGATCGGGTCCACTTATGCCCTGATCGCCATCGGCTACACAATGGTCTATGGCATCATCGGCATGATCAATTTCGCCCACGGCGAGATTTACATGATCGGCTCCTATATTTCGTTCATCGTCATCGCCGGCCTGCTCGGCATGGGGATGGTCGCACTCCCGGTTATTCTGATTATCGCCCTTGTTATTGCGGTATTCATAGCCAGCACCTACGGCTGGGCTGTAGAGCGCGTGGCCTATCGCCCTCTGCGCGGCTCCAACCGGCTTATCCCGCTGATTTCCGCCATCGGCATGTCGATTTTTCTGCAGAACTACGTGGTTCTGGCCCAGGGTTCGCGTGATGTAGCCCTGGCACCGCAGATCAGCGGCAGCTGGACTTTCGGTGACCCGCAGCTGTTTGAAGTCTCGCTGTCCTATATGCAGTTGATCATCTGGGCTGTCACCCTCGTCTGCATGACCGCGCTAACGCTGTTTATATCCCGCTCACGCATGGGTCGCGCCTGTCGCGCCTGCTCTGAAGATCAGGGCATGACCAACCTGCTGGGCATTGATACCAACCGCACCATCGCCATGACCTTTATCATTGGCGCGGCGCTCGCCGCCGTGGCGGGCCTGTTGCTGGGCCTGTATTACGGTGTGGTTAACCCCTTTGTCGGCTTTATTGCCGGTCTCAAGGCCTTCACCGCAGCGGTGCTCGGCGGTATTGGGTCCATTCCCGGCGCCATGCTCGGCGGTCTGATTCTGGGTGTCACCGAAGCCCTGACCTCGGCCTATTTCCCCTCTGAATACAAGGACGTGGTGTCGTTCGGCCTGCTGATACTGATTCTGCTGTTCCGCCCCAGTGGCCTGCTGGGCAAACCGGAAGTGGAGAAAGTATGATGCGCCAGAACTTCTATACCGCCTTTTTCGCCGCCGGCATTACCCTGATCCTCACCTGTCTGATGGTGGGCGTTAAGCTCACCTCCGAAGGTACAGAGCTGCGCGTGGTCGGCGCCACCGCCGCCCAGTGGACCTGGATATTCGGTGGCATCGCCATCGTTTTTCTGTCGCAACTGTTCCGTGATCAGATCAGCGCCGCCACGGCCGGCATTCCGCGCCCGAACCTGGAGGCAATCCTGCCCGCCGAGTCCGTGCGTTCGCGCCTCAAGCCCTGGCTGATCGCCATGGTCATTGTCGGCCTGTTCATCTGGCCTTTCATGGTATCTCGCGGATCCGTCGATCTGGCGACCCTGACACTGATTTACATCATGCTGGGTCTGGGTCTCAATATAGTCGTCGGCCTCGCCGGCCTGCTGGATCTGGGCTACGTGGCCTTCTACGCCATAGGTGCTTACACCTACGCGCTGCTGTCGAACTACTTCGGCCTGTCGTTCTGGATCTGCCTGCCGATCGCGGCCCTGATGGCGGCGCTCTTTGGCTTTGTGCTGGGCTTTCCGGTACTGCGTCTGCGCGGTGACTATCTGGCCATAGTGACCTTGGGATTCGGCGAAATCATCCGTATCCTGCTGAACAACTGGACCTCCATCACCGGCGGTCCCAACGGCATTTCGGGGATCGAAAAGCCCACCCTGTTCGGGCTGGAGTTCAACCGCCGTGCCAGTGACGGCGGCACCACCTTCCATGATTTCATGGGCATCGACTATTCCAGCAGCTACAAGGTGATCTTCCTCTACCTGATCGCCGTGGTACTGGTGCTGGCCGTGCTCTATGTCATTAACCGACTGATGCGCATGCCGGTGGGCCGCGCCTGGGAAGCGCTGCGCGAGGATGAAATCGCCTGCCGTTCACTGGGCCTGAACCGCACCGTGATCAAGCTCTCAGCCTTTACCATCGGCGCCTCCACCGCCGGTTTTGCCGGCTGCTTCTTTGCCGCACGGCAGGGCTTTATCAGCCCCGAATCCTTCATCTTCATCGAGTCGGCGATCATTCTTGCGATCGTGGTGCTCGGCGGCATGGGCTCACAGCTTGGCGTCATACTGGCGGCCATAGTGATGACCATTCTGCCCGAGCTTGCCCGCGAATTTCAGGAATACCGCATGCTGTTGTTCGGACTGCTGATGGTGCTCATGATGCGCTGGCGCCCGCAGGGTCTGTTACCGAGCAAGCGTCCGCATATGGAGTTGAAGTAATGAGTCAGTTACTGCTGGACGTAAATGCTCTGACCATGCGTTTTGGTGGTCTGGTGGCAGTCAATGGCGTCAATCTGAAGATCAAGAACCGCCAGATCGTATCCGTTATAGGCCCCAATGGTGCTGGCAAAACCACCGTTTTCAACTGTCTGTCGGGGTTTTATATTCCCTCCGACGGCAGCGTGCTGTTCAAGGGCGAGCAGATCGCCGGGCTGAAAGACTTTCACATCTCCCGCAAGGGGCTGGTGCGCACCTTTCAGCATGTACGGCTGTTCTCCAACATGACGGTGATCGAAAACATGCTGGTGGCACAGCACCGCCACCTCAATACCAACCTGCTGTCGGGCCTGCTGAAGACGGCGTCCTACCGCCGTCTGGAGCAGGAGTCCATGGATCGCGCCGCCTTCTGGCTCGAAGAGGTCGATATGCTGGCCTTCGCCAACCGCGAAGCCGGCAACCTGTCCTACGGCCAGCAGCGCCGGCTGGAAATCGCCCGCTGCATGGTGACCCAGCCAGAACTGCTGCTGCTGGACGAACCGGCGGCCGGACTCAACCCCAACGAGACCAAGCAGCTGGATGAATTGATCGTGCGCCTGCGCGATGAGCACGAAATATCGGTGTTGCTGATCGAGCATGACATGAGCCTGGTGATGGGAATCTCCGATCACATCTACGTTATCGCCCAGGGCACACCCCTGGCCGATGGCAGCGCAGATGAGATCAAGAATAATTCCGACGTCATCAAGGCGTACCTCGGAGAGGAATGACATGCTGCAAATCAACAATGTAAACACCCATTACGGGCCCATACAGGCGCTGCATGATGTCTCCCTTGAGGTCAAAAAGGGCGAAATCGTCACCCTGATCGGCGCCAACGGTGCCGGCAAGACCACCCTGATGATGACCATCTGTGGTGATCCCCAGGCCACCAGCGGCGAGATTCTGTTCGATGGCAAGCCCATCAGCGGGATGCCCACCGCACAGATCATGCGCCAGGGTCTGGCCATAGTGCCTGAAGGGCGGCGGGTCTTTGCCCGTCTCACTGTGCAGGAAAACCTGCATATGGGCGCCTACTTTCGTACCAAGGCCGAGTACGAGGAAACCCTGGAGGAAGTGCTGTTGCTCTTCCCGCGCCTGCGCGAGCGCATTAACCAGCGCGCCGGCACCATGTCCGGCGGCGAGCAGCAGATGCTGGCCATTGGCCGCGCCATGATGAGCAAACCGCGCATGATACTGCTGGACGAACCTTCGCTGGGCCTGGCGCCCATCATCATCCAGCAGATCTTCCAGATCATCCAGAAGCTGCGTGATGATGGCGTGACCATCTTTCTGGTGGAGCAGAATGCCAACCAGGCGCTTAAAATCGCCGACCGTGGCTATGTGCTGGAAAATGGCCGCGTGGTCCTCAGCGGCAGCGGTGCCGATCTGCTCGACGACGAAAACGTGCGCAAGGCCTATCTGGGCGGCTGATCCAGCAGCCCCGCAGGAACACAGCTTGCCGCCATAAAAAGGGCGCTGCCACCGGCAGCGCCCTTTTTTCATGTCGGATGTACCGCCCCTTTAAGACCTCTTTAACCGAGCAGGATGCGGTGCAGCGAAACCAAGCTCATCAATCGATGGTTCATCTGTGGGTTACGCCCATCGTTGGGTTGCGCCCCTTCGGGCCTTCACCCAACCTAGATTCCAACCGGACATCATCATTTCCCCCAGTAGGATGCAGTGCAGCGCAGCGAAACCCGTCAACAGGCAACGGCTCATTGTTGGGTTACGCCGTGCCCAAGCCAAGCAGATCAGTGGTAAGCCCGGCAGGCTGCTAAACTCATACAACGGTTTGAAAGCCTGCCGGTCTTTGCCAGTCCTGAACCCACTTCAGGTCCTGCAGACTCTAGTAATCAGGAGGCGCTTATGACCCTTGTGCTGGTGGTTGATGATGAACCCAATATAGTGCTGTCGCTGGAATTTCTGATGCAGCAGGCCGGTTTTGAGGTGATAACCGCAAATGACGGTGAAGCGGCGCTGCAGCGGGTGGCTGAACAAAGGCCTGATCTGATTCTGCTGGATATCAGCCTTCCCGGCCTCAGCGGCTTTGAAGTACTCGAACAACTGCGCGCCCAGCCCGAACATGCCCAGCTGCCCATTATCATGCTCACCGCCCACGGCCGTGAAGTGGAGCGCGAGAAAGGCCTGGCCCTGGGGGCCGACGACTATGTAACCAAGCCCTTTTCAACCCGCCTGCTGGTGGAAAAGGTTCAGGCCCTGCTGAAAGGTGGCAATTGAGGTGCCTTCGTTCCAGTCCCTGCTGGGTCGCTGGCTGCTGCTCAGTGGCACCACCCTTTTCAGCGGTATCTTTCTGGGCTTCTGGCTCGACAGCACGTTGCAACCGGCTGGGGTTGAGCGCACAGGCCTCTGGCTGCTGGCACTGCTGCCAGGGTCACTGATACTGCTGTTAGGCAGCATACTGGAGCACAGGCTGCTGGCACCCCTGCGCCATTTGCAGGTCCAGCTGGCCCGTCTCGCCGCCAACCCCGATGCCACCCATGACTTTGCCCCCGAAGGCTGGCTACGCCCGCTGAGGGCAGATTTCGAGCGCCTGCGCGACGGCTGGCGCCAAGACCGCCAGGCACTGCACTGCGCCGCTGAACAGGGCGCCAGCAAGGCCCTTCGGATACGCCACGAACTGGAAGCTGTGCTGCAGGTGCTGCACACCCCGCTGCTACTGTGCGATCAGCACCAGCGCCTGCTGCTGTTTAACCCGGCTGCAGAGCAGCTGTTTGCCCAGTCACCCGCTCTGGGCCTCGGTCGGCGCCTGTCCGAGCTGCTGCCGCTGCCAGGCCTGCAGGATGCACTGCAAGATCTGCCCCGTGACGGCCGCGCCCGCCAGTTGCTGCTGCCCTGGGGAGAACACTGGCTGCGCTGCGATCTGCGCCGCGTCGCCGCCAGCCAGGGCGAGGCACTGATCACGCTGCAGGACAGCACTGCGCTGCAGACGGCGGATCAGCGCTGGCATGCGCCGCTGGCGCGCCTGCTGCCAGATCTGCGACGGCGCAGCGCCAGTCTTGTCAGCAGCAGTGAAGTATTGGCCAATTGCCAGGCCACCCCCGAGCTGCAAGGCCGACTCGAGGCCATTGTGCGCGAGGAAAGTCAGGCGGTTGGAGAACTGGTAGACCAGCTGGCCCGGCACTTTGACAGCCTGCAACAGGATTCGGGCCTGCTGCAGGATACCTGGTCCAACGATCTCTGGAATGCCCTGAGTGAGCGTATACAGCGCCAGAATATCGAACTGCTGGCCATTGGCATTCCCGCCTGGCTAAGAGCCGACGGGCCCGCATTGCTTGAACTGCTGTGCCGTCTGCTGGGGCAGCTGCATGAAGTTACCGGCGAGCATCGATTCGAAGCCGAGCTGCGCCTGGGCAACCAGCGCGTGTACCTGGATCTTATCTGGCCCGGCCAACCGATCGACCAGGGACGCATCCACTGCTGGCTGCAGCGGCCGCTAACCGATGCCAGCACCTTCCCCAGCCTGCTGGATGTACTGCGCCGCCACGACAGTGACTGCTGGTCCCTGGCCGATAAGGACGGCCTGCATGCCAGATTGCGGCTGCCACTGCCCGCGCTGGAGCGCGTCGGAGCACCGCCGAAAGCGCGTCAAACCAGACCCGAATTCCACGATTTCAGTATCGCCGACCTGCCACCGCCTGAGGCAGAACTCGGCGCCAGACCGCTGGGGCAACTGGAAATGGTGGTGTTCGACACCGAAACCACCGGGCTGGAACTGCGCCAGGGCGATACCCTGGTGAGCATAGGCGCCTGTCGCATTATCAATGGCCGCCTGCTGGCCCAGGAGGCTTACGATCAGTTCATCAACCCCGGTCGACCCATACCGCCCCAGAGCACACTGATTCACGGCCTTGGCGACAGCGACGTGGCCGAGGCCCCGCCCGCCGCCGTGGTGCTGCCGCAGTTTCGTGACTTCGTCGGCCACGCCGTTCTGGTGGCCCATAATGCCGCCTTCGACCTGCTGGCCATCAACCTGCATGCAGAAGCCGCCGGGGTCAGCTTTGAAATGCCGGTGCTGGATACGCTGCTGCTGTCCCGCGCTCTGGACCCCACCCTGGAGGGCCACGGCCTGGATGCCCTGGCCGAGCGATTTCAGCTCAGTTTTGCCCCCGGCACGCGCCATTCTGCGCTGGGCGATGCCAGGGTGACCGCCGAGCTGCTGTTGCAGCTGCTGCCGCGTTTGCAGGCAAGGGGCGTACACAGCCTTGAACAGGCACTGCAGTTCCAGGCCGGCGGCCAGCTTGAGAGAACTACACCATGATGCGCCCCTCCCCCCTGCCATCGCGCCTGATCGCCGTCACACTGCTGGCCGCACTGCTGTTTACGCCGCCACTGCTGGGACTGTTTGATCAACCCGGCGGCGGCGGTCTGTCGTGGCTGCTGCTGTACCTCTTCGGTGCCTGGGCCCTCGTTATCCTGCTCGCGGCGCTGACGCTGGAACTCAACGATGATGACGATTGATCACATTATGAGTGCCATACGAAAGCGCTTCGCCCGACGATACGCCGCGCGCAGCGATGGTGAAGTTTCCAGTTTCACCCGTAAAAGCTGCTATTCGCCCAAGGCCCACGGCCAGCCAGGTAAGGACACCGGAGTCATGGAATGAATGCCGAATGGGTGCTGCTGTTCGTGGCCTTTGGTTATCTGGGTCTGCTGTTCATCATTGCCGCCTGGGCGGACAGGCGCGCCGGGGCCGGGCGCTCGGTGATTGGCTCACCGCTGGTGTATACGCTTTCGATCGCAGTGTACTGCACCGCCTGGACCTTCTACGGCAGTGTCGGGCGCGCCGCCCAGTACGGGCCTGCCTTTCTAACCATCTATCTGGGACCGACCCTGGTGATGCTGCTGGGCTGGCTGCTGATCAGACGCATGGTGCGTATCGCCCGTGCCCAGCGCATTACCTCCATTGCCGACTTTATCAGCGCCCGTTACGGCAAGAGCGGCTGGCTCGGCGCTCTGGTCACACTCATAGCCGTGATTGGCATCATGCCGTACATCGCGCTGCAGCTTAAAGCCATCACCTACAGCTACGCGGTGCTGACACAATTTCCCACCTCGCCGGTGCTGCACCTGGCCGAAGCGCCCTTCTGGACCGACAAGTCACTCTGGGTGGCGCTGGTGCTGTCGGTGTTCATTATCCTGTTTGGTACCCGCCAGCTGGACGCCAGCGAGCGCCACGAGGGCATGGTGGCCGCTATCGCCTTCGAGTCTGTCGTCAAGCTGCTGGCCTTCTGTGCCGTCGGCTTCTACGTGGTGTTCTGGCTGTTCGACGGCCCCGGCGAAATGCTGCGCCGCGCCGCGCAGTTGCCGGGGCTGGCGGACAAGTTCGGGCTGGATGCGGTGCCCGGCGGCAGCATTGGCTGGGTCAGCACCCTGGTGCTGGCGGCGCTGGCCTTTTTAACGCTGCCGCGCCAGTTCCAGGTACTGGTGGTGGAGAACGTGGATGAGCGCCATATCAGGCGTGCCAGCTGGCTGTTTCCACTCTATCTGCTGGCCATCAACCTGTTCGTGCTGCCAATTGCCCTGGCCGGCACCCTGCTGGGCGACAGCACCCAAACCCCGGACAGCTTCGTGCTCACGGTCGGGCTTGTCGGCGGCTCCAGCTGGTTGCCGGCACTGGCCTTTATCGGCGGCCTCTCCGCCGCCACCGGCATGATGATTGTCGAGACTATCGCGCTCTCAACCATGGTCAGCAATCACCTGATCATGCCGATTCTGCTGCGCCTGCGCCGTCTGCAGATCGAAAATTACCAGGACTTCAGCGGCGCCCTGCTGGGCATCAGGCGCATCGCCATAGTGCTTATTCTGCTGCTGGGTTACCTCTACCACGCCCTGATTGGTGAATCCTACAGTCTGGTGACCATAGGCCTGGTGTCCTTCACCGCCGCGGCCCAGTTCGCGCCGGCATTGCTGATCGGCCTCTACTGGCGCGGTGCCGCACGTCTGGGGGCCGCCGCCGGCATGCTGGGAGGCTTTGTGGTCTGGCTGCACACCCTGCTGCTGCCGGGCTTTGCGCTATCCGGCTGGCTTGATGCCAGCCTGCTGAGCGATGGTCCCTGGGGCATTTACTGGCTGCGGCCCTATGCGCTGTTTGGCCTCGAAGGCTGGGATATCTACAGCCACGGACTGTTCTGGAGCCTGCTGGTGAATATAGGCCTGCTGGTACTGGTATCACTGTTCTGCCGCCAGAGCCGGCTGGAACAGACCCAGGCGGCGCTCTTTACCGGCGCGCTGCACCATGGCCTGATTCAGACTCCGCTCTGGCTGGGGCAGACGAGCCGCGGCGAGCTGCGTCGCCTGCTGCACCGCTACCTGGGCGCCAGTGCAACGGCGCGGGTGCTGCAAAGCGCCCCGGGCCCGGCGGATACCTCTGCCAGTGACCCCGTGAACGATGCCACGCCGGCGTCGCCACACCTGATAAGCCAGGCCGAACACGCCCTGGCAGGCGCCCTGGGTGGGGCTTCTGCGCGCATTCTGATCAACTCGGTGGTACGCGGCGAAGCGCTGGATCTGGAAGCGGTGCTCAGCCTGCTGGACACCACATCCCAGGCGCTGGAGTACAACCGCCGGCTGGAGCAGAAATCCAGCGAACTGGCAGCTATTGGTGAACAACTGCGGCACGCCAACGAGCAACTGCGCGAGCTGGATCGGCTGAAAGACGAGTTCGTCGCCATGGTGAGTCATGAGCTGCGCACGCCCCTGACCTCCATCCGGGCCTTCGCCGAAATCCTGCGCGATACTCCGGATATGGACAGCGAAAAACGCAGTCATTTTCTATCCATAGTGGTGCGCGAAAGCGAGCGGCTGTCGCGCCTGATCGAGGAAATTCTCGATCTGGCGCGCCTTGAATCCGGCCGCATGACGCTCAAACCCCAGCGGCTGGATCTCACCCGCCTGGCGCGCCAGTCAGCCGAAGCGGTCAGCCACCTGTGCAGCGAACGGGGCCTGAGCCTGGAACTGGAGCTACCCGAAGACAGCGCAGCCGTTACCGCCGACCCCGACCGGCTGCAGCAGGTCATCATCAACCTGCTGGATAACGCCAGCAAGTTCGCCGCCCCAGAGGCGGGCCAGGCACGGCTCTGCCTGGAACCCTTCAAGGATCACTGGCGACTGTCGGTGGAGGACAACGGTGAGGGCATTGTGGAGTCGGAACGCGAGCGCGTATTCGAGAAATTTCACCAACTGGAAAACAGCGGTCAGGATGCCAGCGGCCGCCCCCGCGGCACGGGTCTGGGCCTACCCATCAGCCGCGGCATCATTGCCCACCTGGGCGGGCGCCTGTGGATAGAATCGGGCAACACACTCACGGGCGCCCGCTTCGTAATCGAACTGCCCAGAGCGCCGGAGCAAAATAGCGACAACGAGTGGCTTACCGCGAGTTAGATTCAGTCGGCCACTGGGTTTCAGTCGAAGCGGGCTAATAGACGTTTTCGTAGGTTGGCAATGAGCGCAGCGAATTCCGACAACCACCGCGGGGAGCTGCGAGGTGCGAGGTGCGAGAGGCGAGAGACTAGGTGCTAGGTGCTAGGTGCGAGGTGCGAGGTGCGAGGTGCGAGAGACTAGGGGCTAGGGGCTAGGGGCGAGATTAAAGGGGCAAGGGGCAAGGGGCAAGGGGCAAGGTGAAAGGGGCAAGTTAAAGCCGACAGGCGGGCGGGGGTTATACAATTCCCCGGAATTTGCAGACGCGTCCTCGAAATTCGCCTGAGGCTCATTTCCCGGAATTCGCTACGCTCATTCCTGGCTACGGGCTGCGAAGCTTATGGAACTATGGCTGGGTTCTCCGAGGCGCGCCTCCTACGGGTTAGATTGGGCTCTGTAGCTTGCCCTTTGGGATTTTGCTAAATCGCGGCAACGGCCTGGCGTTGAAAGTCCCTGATCGCTTGCAGACTCTGGCGCAGCTGGCTGCAATCCGCCGCACTCAACTGCCCCTGGTCGACCCAGGCATCCGGCGCTCTGCCAGCCGCCACCGCCTCCAGCTGTGCCCGCAACAGCAACGCCTGCAGCTGGTTCAGCGCCTCGACCAGTTGCTGCGCCTGCGCCAATTCCAGTACGCGGGCCTCGGCCAATGACCAGAGTCTTGAGCGCGTATCCACCGCAGCTATACCGTGCAGCAGCGCCAGCAAACGGGCCCCGCCCTGCAGTATCAGCAACCCCTGCGCCTTGAGGTTGAGCGCACGGGCATGGGGCGCATCCTTGCCATCGCCGTGCAGCCGGTCAAAACGATCAAGCGCCACCGGCGCCTCATCCAGTAGCGTCGCCATTTCGTGCAGAAACAATCCGGCTCTGGGCATCAGTGCCAGCGCCTGACTGCGCAGGCCGCTCGCCAGCACGGCATCGCCGTACAGGGGCGTAAAATCCAGCAGAATATTAGACAGCTGCACCAGCTTGACCACCCGCCGGCCCGTCCAGAGTTGCAGTTGCTGTTGCCACTCGTGGCTGCGCTTGCGCCAGGAGGGCCAGCGCGCCATCACATTGCCATTGCACAGCGGAATGCCATATTCATGCAGGCGGGCCGTAAAGCGCTCACCAAGGGACTGAAACCAGGTATCGATGGCCGTATGACGCACGTCCGGGTAATCCTCAATGATCATGGCGTTGTCCTGATCCGGCCCCAACAGGCTTTCATGCCGCGCCCCTGAACCCAGACTCAACACACAGAAACCGCAGGGCGGTGCCCCCCAGCCCTGCTGCGCCATCTCAGCCAGCGCATTCTCTATAGCGCGTCTGTAGAGCCAGTCGTTGTGATCGCTAAGCAGTTGGCTGATACGCCAGGGGGGCAAATCGAGCTGCAGCAGTGCACGGGCCAGTTGCGGCTGCCAGGCCTTGGTCTGCGCCGGCGCAGGCTCTGTACCCAGTTCAGCAAACGCCTGTTGCAGCGGCAGCAGTAGCCCCGGCCAGGCGCGGCTGTCGGGCCAGGCATCCGTTGCGAAGAGTTCGCGCCAGGACGACGCATTAGAATTATCGGGCATGTCAGCCACTCCGGCGACCAAAGTGCTCTGAGTATAAGCCGCCAGCAACCGGGCTTAGCCCCGCAACGGCACTTCTATGGATATAACCATAAAGCCTAGTCCAGCAGCGGGGCCGCAGCCGGACTCTCGGCTATAACTAAAACTGTTAACCAAGTTCATATCCATCAACACCAAGCAACCAGGAGCATCACCATGGCCGTTAGAATTGGCGACGAGGCCCCGGATTTCACAGCTGACACCACCGAGGGCAAGCTTCAGTTTCATTCCTGGATTGGCGACAGCTGGGCCATTCTGTTTTCCCACCCCAAGGACTTTACCCCCGTATGCACCACCGAGCTTGGCTATATGGCCAAACTCAAGCCCGAGTTTGAACGCCGCAACTGCAAGATCATAGGCCTGAGCATAGACCCTGTGAGCGACCACCACGCCTGGATGGGTGATATAGAAGAAACCCAGGGCCATGCCGTGAACTACCCCATGATTGGCGATCCGGATCTGCATATCGCCAAGCTGTACGACATGATTCACCCCAATGCCAGTGGCGACAAGGCACGCACCGCAGCCGACAACGCCACCATCCGTTCGGTGTTTCTGATCGGGCCCGACAAGAAGGTCAAGGCCATGCTCACCTACCCCATGAGCACGGGGCGCAATTTCGACGAAGTGCTGCGCCTGCTCGACTCCTGCCAGCTCACCGCCAAACACAAGGTCGCCACGCCTGTGAACTGGAAACAGGGCGAAGACGTGATCATAGTGCCGGCCGTGTCCGATGCCGACGCCAAAGCCAAATTCCCCGATGGCTGGAAGGCCCCCAAGCCTTACCTGCGCATAGTGCCGCAACCCAAGTAACCGCTTGATTCAAAAAAGGTGCAGCCTCCCGGTCTCTTTTCGGTCTGCACCTTCAGTTATCTAGGAGGCTGTCCGAGA
>NZ_BCNS01000115.1 GCF_001528745.1 Marinobacterium profundum
CAGCACAAAAAACAGCCAAACTCAGGTGGCTCGCAGTAGGTTGAGTATTCTCGGACAGCTTCCTAGCAGCGCATGCGCTTTTTTTGCCCATTGCCTGCCCCACTCAAGAGCGGCACCGGTTGCCCGCAGCCCGCCAATGTGATTGTATTCATGCTTGCTGCAGAAAATTCGTGCCCGATTCAATCGGGATGCAAAGCAGGGCAGAACGTTAAAGCACAGGCCCCGACCGCCAGCTATAACTGCGCCGTTGCCCGATCGCAGGTCGCTTACCATTAGAGAAACATGATGGATCAACAAGTTAGTCTCTGCCTGGGGGGCGACCTCGCCAACTTGCACAGCCTTGGCTGGATCGCCACTGATATACATCGACTGATAGAGTTTTCCGACCTGCTGGAGTCCGGTGATCAGGAACCGCTGGAGCGCTACTTCGGCCCCCAGGCCCGCCCTGCCAACCGCTATAAGAGCTTCACCGCCAACGGCCACCGCCCGCTCAGCGATATCAGCCTGCAGGATGATGGCAGCCTGGCGCTGAACATTCCCAACCTCAGCGTGGCCGGCGCCATTGTCATGCCGCTGGTGCAGACAGCCGTAACCCGGCTGCTGAAAAAGACCGATACGCCGCAGGATTTTCGCCTCACCCCGGTAGATTCCGGCCTCAAGCGTGTCATGCAGGCATTTGAGCGCGGGGATTTCGGCAGCGGCAGCGAAGGGCTTAACACCCTGGCCTTCGTGCTGGCGGAGCTAAATTACAAAGTGGATTTTCTGGTCAGCAACGCCGACATCGTCGAACACTCGGTGGACCGCTACGCAACGCGCATTGCCCGCACCATTCGCAAACACGGAAGGTAACCCGCTGACCGGCAGGCACCTGCAGCGCGGGCCTGCCAGCGCCTGCCGTTAATAGCTGCGTTACTTAGACGCATCCACGTTGTTTTTTTCGCTCAGCCTTTTGTTCACGGTTTTCGGCACCATCCTTACGGTAGCCTTAGTCTCGGGATCTTTCGGTTTTCGGGTGCCTGGCGTAAACCGCCGTTCCGCCCTAAGCTTGCGTTCTGCTTTAATTTCCTTAATCCGTCCCTGCTTATCGACATCCTCCATTTGCTTCCTCTTATTGTAATCAATGAGCTTTTCTGTTCGCGATTCCAGAGTATCGTCGCGAATTTCGCCATGTTTTCGGGTCGGCGTTAACTGGTCTTGGGGTGATTCAACCTCAGGTTCGGGTTCCAGTGCACGGCTTGGCTGCGCGGACTCACAGACCTCATCATCGCTGTATCCCGGCGCACACTCTGGCACCACTGGCACCTCGCCGACCGATGTAGACCTGGTCATCGATACCACCGAGATCCTGCCCAGGCGCACCTCCTCTGCCGCAACGCCCGCCGGGGGTACGCCACTGAAATGCAGCACGCCTGTTTCATCCCGCCAGCGGTATACGGAGCCTGCCATTGCAGCCGAACTCACGCATATCAACAGCGGCCAAAGGCACCATCGCCAGAAAGTCATAGCCCTGCTCCTGCCGTCTGAAGAAACGCGGCCCGCAAAGGCTATGCACATTAACACTGCACCCTTTTACCGCCGCCTGAAGCATTCGACCGACACCCGGGCATTGGGTTGCATCACGCTATTTGTCCGTCACACCCAGCACCTGCAGCAGACGCTCACGCATCACCTCTGGTTCTACCTCGATACCCGTCCAGTAACGAATCGCAATACGCCCCTGGTTCACCAGCATGCCCAGGCCATCCAGCACGGTACAGCCCCGAGTTTCGGCGGCCCGAATCAGCGCGGTGCGCGGCGGATTGGGAATCGCATCGGCCACCACCATGGCTGCATGCAGTGAATCCAGATCAATATCCGGGCAGGCATCTACATTGGGATAAAGCCCGATACTGGTGGCATTGACCAGCAGATCGGTGCCTGCGGGCACCACAAAAGTATGATCCCAGGGCACAAAATCCGCTGTGGCCTGGGTCTTGTCATTCACCAGCTGCGCCAGCTCCTGCCCGCGCCCAGGGTCACGATTCACCACCCTGATCTGCGCCACAGCCGCCAGCGCCAGCTCAACCGCCACTGCCCGCGCAGCCCCGCCGGCCCCAAGCAGCACCACCTTTTTGCCCCGCAGATCCAGCACCGGCCGCAGCGACTCGACAAAACCCCGGCCATCGGTATTCTCGCCCTCGTAGCGACCACCCCGGCGCACCACCGTATTCACCGCGCCAATGATGCGCGCCGACTCACCCAGCCCATCCAGATGCTCGATCACCGCCACCTTGTGCGGAATCGAACAGTTAAAACCCGCCCAGCCCATCGCCCTGGCACCGCGCACCGCATCCTCCAGATCCCCGGGCGCCACCTCGCAATTGATATAGCGCCAATCCAGCCCATGATGACGGTACGCCGCCTCCACCATCGCCACCGTTGGATTCTCCGCCGACGGCTGCGAGAAAGACCCGGTCAGTTCACTCAGAAAATTGGCACTCATTAACAGACTCCCAAACACCCATGGAAAAACCCGCAGCAGACCAGCACTCAGCACCCACAAACCCACAAAAACCGCTGCCCCCTACCCGCTGCGCCTCGCTATCCATAAAAAACGCTACTCGCATCCTAGCAAGCGCAGCGACTAAGCCAATTTCAATTGTTGCAGCCAAGAACGACGGCCGGCGCACGGTGTAAACGCACTGGAAGAATCACTACTGCATCAAAACAAATAATTACGAATTCACAATTGTCCCTACCGGCGTGGGAAGGACGGGGGTAGAAGATTTGGCGTTTGTACCAAGGAAACACCCCCACGGGCGTGGGGAAGACCCACGGCAATGGCGCCCAGGCTGGTGACTGTGAGAAACACCCCCACGGGCGTGGGGAAGACAAATTGCAGATGTATGTGATAACCACATATTTGGAAACACCCCCACGGGCGTGGGGAAGACCAAAGCGCGATAAAAAGAAACAGCTTCGTGAAGGAAACACCCCCACGGGCGTGGGGAAGACCTGCCCACCGTCTCTGACGATGCCCGGCCTCTAGAAACACCCCCACGGGCGTGGGGAAGACTTCACCGGCGGCTTTGTGCTGATGGTAATATCGGAAACACCCCCACGGGCGTGGGGAAGACCAGGCCGCTTCTGCCACTTATCGCGCTGCGTCAGAAACACCCCCACGGGCGTGGGGAAGACGCCCGCCGCCTTGGCCATATACGCCCCGGCTAAGAAACACCCCCACGGGCGTGGGGAAGACTGGCATGACTATGAATTCTGTTGATGTGGAAAAGAAACACCCCCACGGGCGTGGGGAAGACTGTCTCCAGCGCCCGCTGCCGATGCGCCACATGGAAACACCCCCACGGGCGTGGGGAAGACTCAGCCGTCCCAGCCGGCTGGGTCTCTGGATGAGAAACACCCCCACGGGCGTGGGGAAGACAAAACTTCAACGATGAACCGATGCTGGCAAAGAGAAACACCCCCACGGGCGTGGGGAAGACATTTCGGAGGTGTTTTCGGGGATGCTTAATACGGAAACACCCCCACGGGCGTGGGGAAGACTTATCAGCTGCGCTCTATCCAGCGCACCTGGCAGAAACACCCCCACGGGCGTGGGGAAGACGTTGCCTGGTCCGCGTCGGTTGATATGGGGTTGGAAACACCCCCACGGGCGTGGGGAAGACCACCCGGTGGATAAGTATGCGGGGTGGGGTCGGGAAACACCCCCACGGGCGTGGGGAAGACAGAGCCAGCATGGCGGCGTCCCGCGTGTCCTCAGAAACACCCCCACGGGCGTGGGGAAGACGCACCCAGCAGGATCTTGGCCAGCAGGGCGTTGGAAACACCCCCACGGGCGTGGGGAAGACTCCCCATCACGAAAGTGCGGGTGATCTGCTGCAGAAACACCCCCACGGGCGTGGGGAAGACAAATGCGGATCGGCGTAATCGAGGGGAGGAGTAGAAACACCCCCACGGGCGTGGGGAAGACGAGAAATGCGCGGTGGGCCACCGGGTCCCGGCGGAAACACCCCCACGGGCGTGGGGAAGACTTTTAACTCAGCATCGCGCGCCTTGAGGGCCGAGAAACACCCCCACGGGCGTGGGGAAGACCTAGCACGGGGTCACTTGCAGGCACCTTACGGAGAAACACCCCCACGGGGCGTGGGGAAGACCCCCCTGGTAAATACGATCAATTTGAGAAAGCGGAAACACCCCCACGGGCGTGGGGAAGACTCGGACATATTGAAAAATTCAAAGGCGCCTGTGGAAACACCCCCACGGGCGTGGGGAAGACTGAGAAGATCAACCAGCGACAAAGCAAAAAGCGGAAACACCCCCACGGGCGTGGGGAAGACTCGATGCACCAGAGGTACCAGCCGCCGGCGATGGAAACACCCCCACGGGCGTGGGGAAGACGCTGATCAAGGTCGTTGTGGGGGCGGCGTCCCAGAAACACCCCCACGGGCGTGGGGAAGACCGGGTCTTTCAAGACTGCCGGTGTCATGGCTGAGAAACACCCCCACGGGCGTGGGGAAGACTTAGGCCACGACAGCTTAAACGCGTCGCCAATAGAAACACCCCCACGGGCGTGGGGAAGACCACGATAATCAGCATAGGCGGTATCAAACAGTAGAAACACCCCCACGGGCGTGGGGAAGACTGACACTGTGACGGCAGATGAAAGCATGTATAAGAAACACCCCCACGGGCGTGGGGAAGACCTCTACGGCCTTGCCCGCATGCTGCTGGGGCAGGAAACACCCCCACGGGCGTGGGGAAGACGCAGGATTTATTGCTCAGACTGCGAGCGCGATGGAAACACCCCCACGGGCGTGGGGAAGACTCCCGATAATCAGCACGGCATTTGCTCCTGTAGGAAACACCCCCACGGGCGTGGGGAAGACACCAACCCGGGCCCCTGGGCGGAAATCCGGATGGAAACACCCCCACGGGCGTGGGGAAGACCGTGGCGCGCATACACCGGGACAGATAACTAAAATGCCCTGCTGGAAACACCCCCACGGGCGTGGGGAAGACTCGCTCAGGGTCATGCGGGCCACGCCGGCGCCGGAAACACCCCCACGGGCGTGGGGAAGACTGGACACCATCCAAAGGGCCACCCTTTAAAACGGAAACACCCCCACGGGCGTGGGGAAGACACCAATATATTGTTAAAGAGCCACCCTAACAACACAACATATAGGGTTTACGAATTTTTCAAGGTTTCAATAACTAACTGGAGGCCCGATATTTCGACCAACTGTTTTCTGGTTGGACCTATAGTGCGAATGTCGTAACCAGGTGGTTTTGGTAGGGAACGAAAAATCATCACACCCGATTCAGCGGGGCAATGTTGATAGAGATATTCGATAACAGTTTTTGCAACCGAGTCTTTCACACCTGACACAAAAACATTCGGCCGGGGTTCAACAAACCATAATTTCATCCGCCCTCGTACTGCTGGCGGCAGATCATTTGCTACGACGACGAGCATTCTTCACCCCCAGCATATCGGGTATATCCTCCGCCAACCGCGCCAGCAGATCCATTTCAATGACACGTTCGCGAAATGCGGAAGATACCTTGTGCTTGTTGTAGCGCCCGGCCATGTCGCGGGTCAGCTCAAAGGCCAGACTGATACACAGATGTTCCTTGTACAGGTCAGCCAAGTCATAGATAAAGGGCAACGGACTGCCGGAATGAATAAATCCGATATGCGGCGAATAACCCATACTGTGGACCGCAGAACAGAGGATCCCATACAAAGCAGCATTGCTGGCTGTCAGAATCCGATTGGTGATATCGCTGACATCAAACTTCCCCGGTATGAATTGCCGTCCTTTCCAACCGACCTGATACTGCTCGGCCTTGGCTTGATAGAGCGACCTGACCCGATAACCCTCCATGCCCATCATCTCCTTGAGGGTCTTACCTTGCAGATCAGCATCGGGGAAACGACGAGTAAACATCCGCCGCGCCACCTCCACTGATTGCTCCGGGTCGGCAGATAACTCTATCTGCCGTTTCAGATTCCGGGTGTCCGCAGTCGGTAGAAAACCTGCTGCATAGAACAGCAGGCTGTCCTCCCCTACCCAGCAAACTGCGCAGTTGGCCGCTGTCGCTGTCTTGATGGCGTCATGGGTAACGGTGGTACCCGGTCCCAAGAGCAGAGCGTTCAGAGTAGCCACTGGCAGTGGCACTACATTAGCTTCGGAATCGATCCATTTGACACTGCTGTCATCGATTTCCAGCCTTCCCCGCTCCAGATAGATGAATGGGTACTTGTCCTTAACCTGCGGAAGTGAATCCCGGGTTACCTTGACGAACAATCGCTGCCCTGCGGTCATAGTTCACTCCATACTCATTACGGTCACCCGCCGGTCACGGTATTTTTTGTGCTCACCAAATTGCAGCGGCACGTCATTCAGGGTGAGCACCTCACCATCGTGCTCCCCCTGCAACACCTGAAACGTGGGTAGACGCTCCTTGTCCTTTGCCAATCGTCGAGCTGCGCCCAATGCCTGCTGGGCGTCGACATGGACGCCCTGGAAAATGAACTCTGTGGGCACGCAGTTTTTGCGACCCAGGTACAGATCCCACACGGGGCTTTGCAAGGCCTCTGCAGCAGCCTGCAGCTCCGCTTCCGGCCCCTGCAGGGCGACGGCATAGGCCATATCCTGCAGGTAATAGCGGTAGGTCATCTTGGTGCCTCCTCCCACCGCTTTCTTGCCTTCACTGGTTTTCGGGATCAGCAGGTTCTCCCAGGGGTCCTGGTCGTCATACCCACTACCCACCATATGGAAGTCCCGCATCAATGGCAGCCGGGGCGTGGCATTGCCCTGTCGATCAATAGGAACGTAGGCTTCCACCTGCATATCCAGATCGGCCCAGCGTGCCAGCCATTCGGTCTGCTCCCCTGCCGCGCCCCTGGCGCAGCACAGTAAACCAAGCACACCGGATTTGGTGGGGAAGTCCAGACTATCACGCCGCCCAAACTTGGAATCATGCCCCCAGGACTGGAGCGGCGCCTCCAGCCAGAGCAACAGGTAAGGTTCGCTCATGGCGCACCTCACTGTACATGGGTTTGCAGTGCGGCGATCAGGTGGTCGATGCTGAAATCCTCATCCTCGCCCCAGTCATAAGCCTCCTGCTTGCCGAACAAGGAACCAGCCAGTTTTTCTTTTTTATCCAGATAGCTCTTGAGCGTTTCAATGCTCGGTTGCAGGTAGCCACCCTCACGAGCCTTGACCGGAGTTTCGAACGGCACTTGCAAGCGCTGGCCTTTACGTACCATGACGCGGGCGAACTCCCACGGGCTGGCGCCGGACTGGGTGGTCTGGCGGGCGCTGGGGACCGCGACAAACAAGGCTTGGGTAAACGCAGCAATAGCTTCCTTCAATTCCTGCTCACCCATGGTCTGCGCTAGTTGCCCCAAATCCAGGCTGATATAGCGGTAATAGGTTGCGGAGTTGAATTCCAGGCTGCCCATGTGTGCGGAGCCCGGTTCTTCCTGTCTATCGTCCAGCGCTGTAAAAAACTCCACTTCATTGCTGACCTTGTGGGTGGAAATGGCATGGGCAAAGGATGCCGCCGCCTCCACATTCATACTGGCGGCTTGAGCTACCATCCGACCAAACAATGCAATATCCAGTGCATTGATGTGTTCATTGGTTTTCCCGATCAGCTGCGCAAGCTCGGCTGCCTGTTTTTTGGCATCCTTTTGCTTGATGACTGCGCCAGAATCAAAGCCAGCTTCACGAAACGCTCGTGCAATGATTTGTACTTCATTGGGGCTGAGAAACAGCAATGTGTCTGTTTTCTCCCCCTCTGACGAATGCATATCGATTTCATATGCCTCGTCCTTTCCTTTCTTGGGCTTGGTTTCTTTCTTCTTGATAAAAATCTGCTCGATCTTGTTGCCGCATACAACAGCTTGATCCTGTGTTGCGCCCTGCTGCATACAAGCATCTGCAATGAGACCAGCGATAAGCTTCGTCCGGGTTCCACGTACCATACCTATCTCGTGCAGTGAGAGTCTTACTTGCCGTTTCCAGCACTGGGAACTGACTCGCGCCCGGGTAACGCCGCCGACCATGGCGGTTTTCGGCGCGCCCACATCGTCCCGGTTCAGACAGGTAACCGGGAATGACTGCAGGATGTGAAATTCAATACGGGTATTGGTGTAGGTATTGGTCATTTTTAGTTTCCTTGTCTTAAGCGAAGGGGTTGTCGAGGACGGGAACAATCTGCAGCAAACCACAGCCATAGGCACGGGCTCGACCTATGCCCTGGCTGAAGCTCGTTTTAAATTGCGCTGGGTCTGTGATACGCAGCAGACCCTGAACATGGGCCTGCGCAATGGTCACCTGTCGCTGTTGTTTATCCTTGAACTGCTGGATTTCAACTTTATCCACCTGCAGATGCTCGGTGGCTATGGCAAAACCCCAACTGGTCGCTGCCCGCTCCGCGAACCATTGGGCCACCGCCTCGCGGCCACGCACGGGAGCCAGTTTGCGGCTGGCGCTATCACGTCGGGTCGGGTTGACGATCACCTTGAAGCGGTACTGGCTGTGTTCCAGAAAATTGTCTGGTATCGGCTTGCTCAGTACCTCACCGTGCTGACCGCCCACGGCAGCCATAGGTTGACGGTTAGCCAGCATCAAGATTTTCCGCCCCTTGTAATCACCACCCTGGTCAGCATAAAGAATGCCGCTGGACTCACTGGTCTGTTTCGATTCCGGATCACGGACATCGTCGTAAAGGCTATACACCACTCGATGCAGAGAATAGGCATCGGTGATACGCAAGGCTTTCACCGCTGGGCGGTCGAGGTGCAGTACGCTGGCAATCATGCTCATGGGGTGGCCTCCTCGTTTTCGGTCTGTGCCGGCTGGCCATAGAACTCCTGTGCCCACTGGGTTTTGACGCGCTGTCCGTCGAAATGAAAGTTGCGTAGTTGCCTGAGTAAGCGGACAAAATCGAGCGGTTGCCCTACCTTACTGTCAATCAGGGTAAGAATCGGACGCAGAATGCGGCAGGCTTCTGCCAGCTCATCACAGGCCAGCAGGCGGCGCAGGCGAGCCTTGGCCTGATCGCTTTGATTCCCGTCCTCATAGCAGGCGGCAATGGCACGCCCTAGCTTCAAGCTGCCGTTGTGTTCCGCCTTGGATTTGGCGATAGCGGCTGCCACCGTAACGAAAGGTAGACGCTGGTAGTCCTTTTCCAGGTCAACGCCCATGGCGCCGAGCAACTCCCAGCTCTGGTATTCGGTAGCCGGGTTATCGGCCCGACGCAGACGCGCCGCCAGCCCCTTATCGTTACTACAGCGCTCGACAACGGCTTCGACAAAACGCTGCTCCCTGCTCTTTTTGGCACCTGCTTGTGCAGGCTGAGTGTCAACTTGCATCGGCATCAAGCCTCCTGCTTCAAGTATTTACTGTTATTGGGGCGGCACTTGGCCCAGGCATCCAGTTGCCGGGCAGTTTCCCGTGGACAAAACTGGTCATAAGCCTGTTGAACATAGTCGGCAAAGCGACGGCGCAGATTTTGACGCTGGCTGGCGGCATTCTCGGTTTGGTCGCAGTTGTCTACCAGAGGCTGGAAATCGCGTTCGCAGAGCTGCCAGAACAGTTGTGTGGCTTGGGCCGCAAGCTTGGCGCCATCAACTTTCTGCTCCTTTAAAAAGGCCATGACTCTGCCATACAGGTTTTTGGCCAGCGTATCGAGCGCATCCATTTCCACTTTCAACTGGCTAAACCAAAGCGCGCCCAACATGTCACTGTGCAACCAGACCTGCGATTCAACAAAATCATCACTGCCGGATACATACTGCTCACCCGCATTACTGCTGACTCGCAGTCCTCCAGACCAGACAGCAAAAGCGTCAGTTACATCTCTGGCACGCTCCAGACCACTGCGCAGCTGCCAGCTTTGAAACCCTTGTGATTCTCCTTGCTCAAAGAAGCCCAGCAACGCCGTCAATTCACGCCACGGTCGTTTTTCCGGGTCTACCCACAATCCTTTCGGCTCCTTGCCTGAGTTATTGATTGCCATACTCGGGTCAACAACACCTTCCTTGTAGCCCGGATGTGCAATGCCCTCCGAGTAATGCAGGCCATCATCGGCAAGCAAACAAAAACGACAAAGTGGTATGAGCCGCCCGATAAGCGACTGTTTTAGCTGTTGCGCCTGTATACAGTGCTCACCTTCTGGCATCTGCTCCCAAGGAGAGACACCCAATCCTTCGGGATAAATGTTCATTTGCTCGATCTGCCTCTGGCTCAGCAGATTGAGCCAGAGCGTTTCCTGTAATTGACCTCCCAACAAGAAGTTATGCAAAAGCCCCATATGCGCTACGGCCGGGCCAGGCTTGCCGGTAGAAGGCTTTCGCTTATCATTGCGCTTCCCGGCATAGCCCGGCGACAGCACCACACTGTTATCAGTTTTCTTGCCAGACAAAGCAAAGCCCATCAGGGTCAGCAACAACAAAGCCTTGCCAGCATCATCCAGCGACCGTTGAACCTGTATCTGGCTAAGCACCGTGGTATTGCCGGTAGACACTTCCGGCAGCACAGCACCAAAGGGTTGAATTTTTGCCGTCTTGATCGTGGGCATCTGCAGAAACGGCCGCTCGCCATACAGATAAAATCGATCATGCCATTTATCCAGATACGCCAGGCAACGCTCAGCCAGGCCTTGCGCTCCCAATGCTTTCCACTCGTCCTCGTTTTCAGGTGTGACGGCAGACTGGGCAATCGCCAGCAGCAGCTTGAGCAACGCAATTTTCTGAACCGGATTGCCACCTAGGCTGCGATAGTCCGATTGGCTGAATAGCTGCCGCAGGCTGACGCGCCCGTGATCGACCACCGGTATCCAGGGCTCATCAATCAAGTTGAAACGATTTTCCATCAGCAATTTCCCCTAGTCTTTGATTACCCGGTAACCGAGGTCATTCCGGTATTCCAAGGTGTATTTCTCGTGAACCTCTGCATACTCAACGCCTTGCAGGCTGCCGGTGTCGTCTACCAATGCCACACGCAATACACTCTCGTCGTTCGGCCAGTCCGGGCTGCCGAGATAAAAGCAATGCTGCAAGCCAAAGCGTTTGAGCTTGTCCACCGGCAGAGCCTTAGGCGCGTCCTGCACCCTGACAGCCACCACCTGACGCATCAGGGCGGCGCTCAGTTGCCGCCATTGCGCCTTGTCACGATGGTGACGCTTCCATGGCAAATGCAACTGTTCACCACTAAGTAGCGTCAGCAAGGTCAACTCCTTTTCCGGGACGAGGCGCAAGTTGCGTAGCAGCAGAACCTCAAAATTATCTGCCTCACTGTAGCGGGTCTGCGCCTTGCTTTCTGGCAGGGTGTTACCGGCATCAGCCAGCGTGACTCTGGCCAGTTGCCGTAGTGTCTTGCGCCCTGCGCGCTTAAGTTTTCCATTACGCCCTGGAGTACCTTCCACTAATTCAAGCGACCAGCGATTCATTTGCCCCTGCTCAAGCCGAGTGGCGTAAGTACTTTCAATCAGCCCGCGGATGTCCTCCGGCAGCTTGACCGTCTGGACTGTTTGCCAGACTTCCAGGCTGCGGCACAGAACGTAGGGGCTGTATACGAATGCACTGCTGCCGAAATGTTTTTCAGGCTCGTCGATGGCGGCTTCCAGTTCCGGCGCCAACAGCCAGGCCTCTCGTCCGGCCATTTTGCAGCGCAGGGTGTCTTCATGGCGCCAGAGCCGGCCGAGGCGCTGCAACAGCATATCGGTGGGCGCGAAGCGCGTGACCATGAAATCAGCGTCGATATCCAAAGATTGCTCCAGCACCTGGGTGCCCACCAGAATCCGGCCTTGCTCGCCTCTCTGTGGCCAACCGGCTTTACCGAAAAGGTTGACCCACTTGTCTTCCATGTTTTGACGGTCATCGGCGGTGAAACGCGAGTGCAATAGCCCACAGGCCACACCCAACTCACTGGCTCGGGCGGCCAGATCCAGATAACGCTGCTGAGCTTCCAGCACGGTGTTTTCGATCCACAACACCTGCTGCCCCTGCTCGGCGCGCAGCAAGGCCTGCTCCACCGCCAACTTTTCATCACGCTGCAAACGAATAGTGAACGAACAGGAGGGCCCCGCAGGCACAGGTACTTCACGTACCTCTGCCAGGGCGGGGCAGGCGGTGATCAGGGGATAATCGCTAGCGGATAGCGTATCGGCGAGTAGTTGCTGACGACGATCTCGGTTCAGAGTGGCGCTGAGAATGATCACGGTGCAATGCAAGGAACGCAGCAATGCCACTAACGCATCAAGCAAGGTACCGGTATAGGCATCATAGGTATGCACTTCATCGAGAATAACCACCTTGCCGGCCAGGCCGAAGGCACGCACGAAGCCATGCTTGACATTCATCGCCGCCATCAACGCCTGGTCGATAGTGCCCACGGCAAAGGGCGCCAACAGCCCGCGCTTGGCCTGATTGAACCAGGCACCGCCCGGCCTGCCCTCTTCGCCCATATCGGTATCCAGCATCCAGGCATTTCCGTGCAGCAACAGGGAACGATGACGACAGTCATCCGCCAGTATTCCCGACAAGCCTTTCTCGTCATCGCCTTGCAGAAACTGGTTGAACCGCTCGAAAATTTTGTTGGAGGTCAATTGAGTAGGCAGTGCGAAGTAAATACCGCTGGCCTGGCTGGAGGAAAGCACCCTATAAGCGGCATACAGGGCCGCCTCTGTTTTGCCCAGCCCCATCGGGGCTTCCAGCACGTAGACGCCGGGCGAGGCTACCTGCTCAATCAGGCTGGACTGAGCGTCTCTGGGAGAGAAGCCAAACACCTGTTCAAAGCTGAGTCGAGTTTTGTAGGTTGGCGGAACAAAGCCGGCAGCATCCAGCGCCTTGCCGATATTCTCTTCCCAGGGCGCCAGTGGATCTTCAAAAAGCTCGCCCGAACCAATCCAGTCCGCCACCGATGTCAATCCGGCCAGAAGACGCGCCTGCGGTGCAGATTCGACATGAGGCCAGGTCTCACCGAAATATTCCTGCAGCGCCTGCACCAGCTCTTCACGTTCATTCTGCCATGCTGCGCCACCGAAAATTTCATCTGCTGCTCGTTTCCCGGCAACCGGCGGGGAAAACCCATGATGCTGACCCATGATTTCCGGCACAAAATCAGGCGCCCCCATGGCCCTTGCCGTCAACTGACTGACGCCCGCATGGCCGCCCCACCCTTTCTCCAGATCCGGGCTGAAACCCGGTATCAGTTCACCGGCACAGGCGCGCGTGATTTTGTTGTAGAAGGTAGGGCTCACCTTGCCGATATCATGATTGGCGGCGGCAAATGGCGCTCCTTCTGGAAAAAGCGCCTGTGCTATTCCACAAGGTGAGCGCCGGATAATTTCACGAGCGACTTCTCCCACGATCTGACAGTGGTTGAATACGCTCCGGCCGGGGTAAGTTCGCCCGTCCTCGCCCTGATAGCTTTTGGCAGGGCAATCACCAAAAGGAATCGCGTCTACCAGCAAGACTGTTCTGGTGATCGTTGTATTTCTACGTCGTATCATCGTGCGTATCCTTTAAACTCCATCGCCACTATCCATGCATCACCTCCACCTCGCCAATCCTGCGAAAATAAACAGGTCGCCTGAAGCGACAGGTTCGGCGCCCTCACCTGCTGTCAGCTGAACAGCCAGGGTTTGATTTCATCCAGGTTCACCAGTACCAGTTGCTGGGCTTCGGGGTTGCCGTCGAGCATTTTGATATTCACCTGCATTTCCAGCAGCAGATAGTGCGCCAGCGCCGCACGGGTGCGCAGCTGCAGCTCGCCGTTGTGCATGGCGTAGTCGTGTATCAGGGCGTCTTTTCTGGCGGAGTTCAGGCGTGGGTCGGGCTGCAGGCGCAGGGTGACCTGGGTGTTCCAGGCGTCATCGCCGGCACTGGAATACGCCGAGCGATCCAGCAGTTCGGGGATGCCGCGAAAGCGGCTGAGCACGAAATCCCGGTATCCCTGGCTCTTTTCACAGTAGGCACGCAGGTGCCAGCGCAGGCCTGTGCTGACGAAGGTATGGGGCACGATAATGCGCCCGTCCCGGCTGGGGTTACTGACAGATACGTAGTCCACCTCTACACGTCGCTGCTGGCGGATGGCCCGCAGCAACGGGCGCATCAGTTCAGGCGGTACTGTGCGTGGAGGATGGGCCAGCGCCAGATGGGGCAACTGGCAGGCTGCACTTTGCGGGCTCGCATGGGCACGCATGCCCGTCATCAGGCTCAGGTACTCGGTCACATCGCCGCTGATATGCTGACGCTGAAAAGCCGTTGTGGGCACATAGCCCTTGCTGTGGGTGTCGTACTCAAGATGGCGCGGAAAGGCCCGCTTGTAGCTGCCGATGTCCTTGCTGGCCTGCTGGCGGCCAATGCCGAAGAACTCGCTCAGGTGGGTCGTGGCGACGCGCCCTTCCCAGTAGGCGATCAGTTCGATCAGCCAATAACGCCGCTCTATATCCGACTGCTGCATGCCACATCCTTGTAGGCGCTCGATCCGGTTTTGCTGGCTAAAATTCCCGCTGTGCGGGCAATACAGACTAAGCGGCCCGTGCCGGCTTGTCGAGCGGGCAATTCGTTATAATCTGTCCGCTGGCGTAACACGGCTATGGCCCGGATATTACAGCGTTAAAACCACACTCAGCGGCTGAAGGCGTTGCGCCATTCTTCCAGAATCAGGCTGCGTTTCATGGCATCGGTCTGCACCAGCAGGGAGACCCCCAGCGGGATGGGGCGCAGCGGGCTGTTGTTCGACAGGCGCAGGCCCTGGGCGCTGGTTTCGCCCGAGACTTCGTCGCGAATGGGGTAAAGACTCGATTTGTCGGCCAGTACCTGCTGGCCCTGCAGCGACAGCATGAAGTCGAGAAAGCGCTTGGCATCGGTGGTATTGGCGGCGGCGGCGGGGATAAAGGCGCTGCGCATAATCACTGTGGTGTAGTCGCTGGGCTTGATGACGCTCAGCACCGGATATTGCCGCGCCCAGGCGTGGGCATAGGAGCCCAGCACGTTGTAGGCGATAACGATATTGCCCAGGGCCAGCTGCTGCAGCATGGCAGCACTGCTCTGGAAGAGCTGGGCATCGTGCAGGCTGAAGGACTCCAGCAGGCGGCCGTTGCTGGCGGTCCGCAGGTTATCGTGGGACCAGACCAGATAACCGATACCGACCTTTTCAATATCGAAGGTACCAATGCGCCCGCGCACCTGATCCCCCTTGCGCCGGATCAGGTCGATCAGCTCGGCGCGGCTAGAGGGCAGCGTTTCGTTGTCCAGAAAGCCGCTGTTGATCACCATTACGGCAGGTTCGTAGGTGATGCCAAAGATCTCGTTACGCCAGCGCGCCCAGTCAGGCAGCGCCTGGGTCTGGGCCGAGCTGTAGGCCTGGGCGTAGCCATCATTAACCAGCTTGAACTGCAGATCCATGGCCGAACTCATCACCAGATCAGGCGTGCGGGGCAGGTCCTGCAGGAAGCGGTTATACAGCTCCAGGGTGCCGAATTCGCTGTATTGCAGCCGCACCGATGGATACTGCATCTGATAGGCTTCAAGCAGCGGCGCTATGGCGACAAAGTCGGCGCCGCCATACACCTGCAGCACCGATGTTTCAGCCCCACGGGACGGCAGATCCCACAGGGTTTCGGCCCGCAGCGCCGTCGCTGTGCCAGCCAAAAACACACTCAAAAACAGGCTCAGCAGCAGACGCACAAAACAGCCTGGCAACCTCTTTGACAACCGCATCAGGTAGCCCTCCGGCGGTGAAAGCGCACTGTGACCACCAGGCCCGCGGGCTCATTGTCACTCAGTTTAAGTGAGGCGCGATGGTAACTGGCCACCTCCTTGGCAATGGCGAGCCCCAGGCCCGAGCCCGTGCGGCTGTTGCCGGGGCTGCGGTAAAAGCGCTCGAACACCAACGGCTTTTCCGCATCAGGGATACCGGGGCCGTTATCCGCCACCGCCAGGCTGATAGAGCGCTCATCCTGTTGCAGCTGCACCCGCACCTCGCTGCCCGGATTGCTGTAGCGAATGGCATTTTCGAGGATGTTTTGCACCATCTGGCGCAGCGCAAAGGCATTGCCCTGCAGCAGCACCTGGGCATCACCTTCGTACCCCAGCTCCACGCCCTGTTCCAGCGCCGGCAACGCCAGCTCGCGACAGAGGTCGCGCACCAGCGAATCCAGCGCCACAGCTTCGGCCGGCTGACTGCGCAGGCGATGGGCCAGCACCGCCTGGCTAAGCAGCTGGTTCACCGTATCACTGAGGCGATCCGCCGACTCCAGCACCCGGCCCAGCTGCTGCTGGCGCAGGGTACTGTCTTCTTCGTCCAGCGCGTTCTGTGCCTGGGAACGCAGCCCCGCCAGGGGTGTGCGAATCTGATGCGCCGCCTCGCTGGTAAAGCGTTGCAGCCCATTAAGGGTGCCGCCCAGCTGCTGCATGAAATGATTAATGGTGTGTACCAGTTTCGAGATCTCCCGTGGCACTGCCATATCCAGCGGACTCAGGTCCACGGAGGAACGCCGGGCCAGAGCACGGTCGAGCTGATCCAGCGGGCGCAGCGTCATCCAGATGCCTAAGGAAACCAGCAGCAGGGCAACACCAAACAGCAGCCCGATCAGCTGTAGCGCCCGCAGGCTGATTTCGTCTGCCAGGCTGGTGCGCGCTAGCCTGGTCTGGCCGATCTGGATGCGGATATAGCCGCTAAAATCCGTTTCGGTCAGCAGCCGTTCCAGCAGCACAAAGCGCACCGCTTCACCCCGGTAATCGGCATCGAAAAACTGTTTCCTGAAAGCATCACCGGCATCCCCCTGGCTGGAGCCATGCGCCATTTTCCCCACGCGGGCCGGGGCCCCAGGCAGATCGTCATAGCCGGTAATATGCTCACCCCCCGGCCCCATAATGCGGTAATAGACCCGGTCATCCGGCGCCAGCGCCAGGGTTTCAAAGGCGGCCCGGGGCAGATCTGCCACCACACGGCCCTGGCGCAGCGAAATTTGCTCGGCAATCTGCAGCGCAGCCCCGGTAAGCAGCCGGTCGTAGGACAGTTGCGCCGCGTTCTGAGCATAACTCTGGGCGGCGCGCACCCCAAGCAGCGACACCGCGATCAGCAGCAGGCTGGTGATGCACAGCAGCTTGCGCCGGATCGACCAGCGCCCCACATCAGGCAGGCGTATTTTCAACCACATAGCCCAGGCCTCTGAGGGTGCGTATCTGTACGGAACTGTGCGGCAGCTTCTTGCGCAGGCGTGCCACATAGAGCTCTATGGCATTGGCGCCCGGTGTTTCATCAAAGTTATACAGATGATCCAGCAGCTCTTCCTTGCTCAGCACCCGGCCTGTGCGGCTCATGAAAATTTCCAGCAGGCGAAACTCGCGCTGCTTCAGCTCCACCACAGCGCCCGCAACGGTAACAGTGCAGGCGTGGCGGTCGAGCTCGGTATTGCCGATGCAAAGCCGGTCCTGCGCCTGGCCCTGGCTGCGCCGCAACAGGGCGCGGCTGCGCGCTTCGAGCTCACCAAAATCAAACGGCTTGCTGAGATAGTCATCCGCCCCCAGATCCAGCAGGCTGATGCGGTCTTCTATCTGGCCACGGGCGGTCAACACCAGCACCGGCGTGGTACTGCCACGCTGGCGCAGCTGGGCCAGCACCTGCTCACCGCCGAGCCCCGGCAGGTTCAGATCCAGAATAATCAGATCAAACGCCTGATGCCTGAGAATGCTGTCCGCCTGGCGGCCATCGGGCGCCACATCGGCGGCGTGGCCCTGCTTGAGCAGGCGCCGGCCTATGGCCTCGGCCAGGGTCAGATCATCTTCCACGATCAGAATTCGCATGCTGCCTCACTTGCTGTCACGTTGCCCGGCACTCATTTCCTGCTTGATCCACTGCACAAAGCGCTGAATGTCGGGCCGGTTCAGGGTATTGCGCGTGCAGATCAGATAATAGCTGTGCCGCGCCTGCACGCTGACATCAAACAAGCGCACCAGACGCCCGGCGCGCAGGTCATCCGCCGCCAGCACGCTGCTGCCCAGTGCAACCCCCTGGCCGTCCATCGCCGCCTGCAGCACCATGCTCGACATGCTGAAACGCGGCCCGTTGACCACCTCCAGCGGCGCTACACCTGCGGCCCCCAGCCATTGCCCCCAACCGGGAAATTCACGGTCATCCGCCCGGCCCTCGAAGTGCAGCAGCGTCTGACCCGCCAGATCCCGCGGCTGTCGGAAAACAGTGCCGCGCTCCAGCAATCGCGGACTGCATACCGGAAACACAATTTCATCGGTGAGGGCTTCAAGGTGCATGCCCCGCTCCTTCGGCGGCCCGTAGCGGATGGCCAGATCCACATCCTCGTAGGAAAAATCCACCAGCCGGGTCGAGGCATCCACCCGCAGGTCTATATCGGGGTGCGCCTTGCGAAACAACTCCAGACGCGGCAACAGCCACTTGGCACCAAAGGAGGGCGCCACACTGATGGTAATCAGGTTCTGATTGCCAAACTCCTGTGCCCGCGTCACCGCCTGGTTCAGCAGATCGAAACCACTTTCGATTAGCGGCAGCGCCGCCCGACCGGCTTCGGTCAGGCGCACAGACTTGTTCAGGCGTTTGAACAGATCAACCCCCAGAAACTCCTCCAGCAACTTGACCTGCTGACTCACGGCACCGGTGGTGACATGCAGCTCGTCCGCCGCCTGTTTCAGGCTTTCGTGGCGCCCGGCCGCTTCAAAGGCGCGCAGCGCCTTAAGGGGGGGTAATCGTCGCATGATGCTGATCCTGGATCCGGTAGTACGCGGCTCCAGCGGAGCCAATTGCCATTTAGTGTAGATTATCTATATCAAATAGCGACAATTTCGATAGCTGAAAAACACCCGACGTATAAAAACAATAAAAAGCCGGCACCTTAAAGTTTTAGATATTCTAATTCTGAAGCCTCTTAGCCTCGTTCAGAGCACAGCCCCTCGTCGTATTTTGAGCAAGCCTGGCTGTGCGACATCAACGCTTGATGAGACTCGCACAAGGTCTTCAAAAGGGTCAGAAATTTAAATTTAAAAATATAAATAACAAACACTTAACTGAAAAACATTTTTAGCTCACCAAAGTGTTTAACACCTTTCAACACCAGGACGAACAGCTAAAAGCTGCATGAAAGTACGCCATATTTTTAAATAACAAAAATAATAGATTTAATTTTTCTATACCAAGAATCGAAATTATATGGTTTGTCGCGCAAAACCGCCGGGCGTATCTTGCTCACAAATCAGCCAGACAAGCCTGGCTCGATAACAAATGACATAGAAAAATTAAATCCACTTTCCCTTCATCCACCAGGAGAGCAAGCATGCAGACATCCATCCCCTGCACCATCATGCGCGGCGGCACCTCCCGCGGCCCCTATTTCCTGGCAACCAGTCTGCCTGAAGACTGGCCCACCCAGGAGAAGGTTTTGCTGGCGGCGCTCGGCTCCCCCAGCGCCCAGCAGATCGACGGCATTGGAGGCGGTACTTCCCTCACCAGCAAGACGGCGATCATCTCGGCCTCCTCCCGGCCAGACGCCGATGTCGACTACCTCTTTGCCCAGGTCGGCATCGATACGCTGTCCGTCGATATAGCGCCTTCCTGCGGCAATATTCTGGCAGGCGTAGGCCCCTTTGCCATCGAGTCTGGTCTGGTAGAACCCGGCGCAGTCGAAACCGTGGTGCGGGTGTTCAACGTCAACACCAGCAAGCTGATCGAAGTGCGGGTAAAAACCCCCAACGGCCAGGTTGAATACGAAGGCGACACCGCCATCGACGGCGTCACCGGTACCGCAGCGCCTGTACTGCTCAACTTTCTCGATGTGGCCGGCAGCAAGACCGGCACCCTGCTGCCCACCGGCAACGCCTGGGACCTGATCGAAGGCGTACCCGTGACCTGTATCGACGCCGCCGTACCCATGGTGGTCATCGCTGCCGAGTCTCTGGGCAAGAACGGCGCCGAAACCAAGGCTGAGCTGGATAGCGATACCGACATGATGGCGCGCATCGAAAGCATTCGTCGTGCGGCGTCCTGGAAGATGGGTCTGGGCGATGCCAGTGGCAAGGTCATACCCAAGGTGGCGCTGGTGTCGGCACCGCGCAACGGCGGCAGTATCACATCGCGCTACTTCGTGCCCGACAACTGCCACGCCAGCCATGCCGTTACAGGCGCAATCTGCGTCAGCACCTGCGCCATGGTACCGGGCTCAGTGGCAGCGCCTTTTCTGGGCACTGTCTTTGGCGATTCGACCCTGCGCATCGAACACCCCAGCGGCCAGATCGAAATAGTGCTGGATATTCAGCCTGCGGCCAAAGGCATCGATGTGCGCAGCGCAGGTGTCATCCGCACCGCCCGCAAGCTGATCAGCGGCGATCTGTACGTGCCGAGCTTCATCTGGAGTGGCACACCGCGCGCCAGAGTCTCCTGAAGCAACACAATAAATCCCCCAACACATCCATGACAGCTTGGTGACAGCTTGGGGGCATAGATTTACTCATAACCCGGGCCTGCACGGATTCGGGATCACAATAAAAGAGACCATAAAAATGAAAAATACCCACCTTAGCCTGCTCAACCTTTCCGCCCGCGCCATTCGCCCACTGGTTGCCGCCATCGCCTGCGCCAGTGCGCTGAGCGTAACGACGCCTACCCTGGCGGCGGAGTTTGATGGCGCCCGCATCGAAATGACCATGCCCTTCAAGGAAGGCGGTGGCACCGACACCTGGGGCCGCTTCTACGCACCCCTGATTGGCGAGCAGCTGCCTGGCCAGCCGATCGTGGTGGTAAAGAACATTCCCGGCGGCGGCTCCACCAGCGGTGCCAACCAGTTCCATATGCGCGCCAAGGCTAATGGCCGCGATATCTTCGCCTCCTCCGGTTCCACCATGTTCCCCTATATTCTGGGCGACAAGCGCGTGCGCTATGAATACAAGGACTGGACCGCCATCCTGGCCTCCCCCACCGGCGGCGTGGTCTATATCAGCTCCGATCTGGGCGTGAAAAACGTCGCCGACCTGGTCAAGCTCAAGGATGCCGATCTCAAGTACGCCAGCCAGGGCGCCACCAGCCTCGACCTGATCACACTGCTGTCTTTCGAAGTACTGGGGCTGGATGTCAAAGCCGTATTTGGCATGAAAGGGCGCGGCGAAGCCCGCCTGGCGTTTGAGCGCGGCGAGGTCAACATAGACGACCAGACCACCTCCGGCTTTATCAAGAAAGTGCAGCCGCTGGTCGACGAAGGCAAGGCCGTACCGCTGTTCAGCTGGGGCGTGCTGGGCAAGGATGGCAAGATCCAGCGCGACCCCTCTTTCCCGGATCTGCCGCACTTTGTTGAAGCCTATGAAATGGTGCACGGCAAGGCTCCGGACAGCGAACGCTTTCGCGCCTGGAAATCCTTTTTCATAGCCGGCTATGCCGCCCAGAAAGGCCTGTTCCTGCCCAAGGGCACGCCAGACGACGTTGTCCAGGCGTACCGCGAATCCGCCGCCAAGGTGATTGCAGTACCGGGTTTCAAGGAAAAGGCGCAGGACGTGCTGGGTGACTACGAACAGGCCGTGGGCGATGAGGCCAGCCAGATGTTTGCCGAAGCCGTGAGCATGGATGACGCCGCCAAAACCTGGGTCATCGACTGGCTCAACTCCAAATACAGCGCCGGTCTTGAAGCACAAGAATAAGCGGACCCACAGGGGCGGGTAATCCCGCCCTTTTCGCACCCTGCCAAGTGGTGACTCCCATGCTCGACACTCTGATTACATCGCTGCTGACCGTACTCAGCATGCAACATATTCTTTATCTCGCCGGCGGTGTCTTCCTCGGCCTGATGATCGGTATTTTTCCGGGTCTTGGCGGTATCGCCGGCCTGTCCCTGCTGTTGCCCTTCCTCTACGGCATGGACCCCATCTCCGCGCTGGCCATGCTGGTCGGCCTGGTGGCGGTTATCCCCACCTCCGATACCTTTACCTCGGTGCTGATGGGTATTCCAGGCTCCAGCGCCTCCCAGGCCACGGTGCTGGATGGCTTCCCGATGGCCAAGCGCGGTCATGCAGCCCGGGCCCTGGCGGCGGCCTTTACGGCATCCCTGTTCGGTGGCCTTTTTGGCGCCCTGATGCTGACGGTCTTCGTGCTGATTGCGCGGCCCCTGATTCTGGCCTTTGGCTCGGCCGAACTTTTCATGCTGACCCTGCTGGGCCTGAGCATGGTAGGCGTACTGGCTGGCAACAGCCTGGTGAAAGGCATCAGCGCCTGCGGTATAGGTCTGCTGCTGGGCAGCCTGGGTGCAGCTCCTGCCACCGGCGAATACCGCATGTCGTTCGACAATACCTACCTGATGGATGGTATCCCGCTGGTTGTGGTGGGTCTGGGTATTTTTGCCATACCGGAAATTATCGATCTGCTGCGCCAGAATCGCGCCATCGCCGAAACCGCTGCCCTTGGCAGTGGCTGGATTGAAGGCTTCAAGGATGTGATCAAGCACAAATGGCTGTCGATCCGCTGCGCCATACTCGGCACCCTGGTTGGCGCTCTGCCCGGTCTTGGCGGCAGCGTGGTGGACTGGATTGCCTATGGCCATGCAGTACAAACCACCAAGGCCAAGGACAATCCCCAGTTCGGCAACGGTGATGTGCGCGGCGTTATCGCACCTGAATCGGCCAACAATGCCAAAGAGGGTGGCGGTCTGATTCCTACTCTGCTGTTCGGCATCCCGGGTTCCGGCAGCATGGCTGTCTTCCTCGGCGGCATGGTACTAATCGGCCTGGAACCTGGCCCCGCCATGGTGGGTGCCGAGCTTGGCACGACCTACACCATCGTCTGGTCGCTGGCTCTGGCCAATGTGATTGGCGCCGGCTCCTGCCTGCTGCTGTCCAAGTGGGTCGCCCGCCTGACGCTGATTCCCTACGCGTTGATGGCGCCCTTCATGCTGATGGTCATCTGCTTTGCCGCCTTCCAGGCCACACGCAGCCTGGGCGATCTGGTCGCACTGCTGGCCATTGGCGTGCTGGGTGTCGTAATGAAACGCTTCGACTGGCCACGCCCGGCCTTCCTGATCGGCTTCGTACTGGCCGGCGGCATGGAAACCTATCTCTATCAGGCGGTGCAGTTTGATGGCTGGTCTTTCCTGACCAAGCCCGGCGTGCTGATCATTGCCGCGATCACTGTCGCCTCTATCTACTTCGCCGTGCGCACCAAGCCTGCGGACAAAACCGACGATACAGACGCAAACACCGAAACCACAGCCGAAGCTCCGCGTCGTCGCGCCAGCAACCTGCGCCCGCAGATCATCTTCGCCTTCGCCGTGGTCGGCCTCTTTGGCTACGGTCTCTACGATGCGCTGCAGCACTCATTCCTGGGCGGCGTTTTCACCGCAGGTCTGTGCGCCTTCATGCTCCTGATGTCGCTGATCGTGCTGGTTAAACTGCTGCGTGGACGACTGGAAGACCCGGTGAACTTCGACAACGAAGTGGAAGCCGGCTACAGCCTCGACAGCAGCATCACCAGCCTGCCCCACTATGTTTACTGGCTGAGTGGCCTGGTTCTGGGCTGCTACCTGTTCGGTTACCTGATCGCCATTGGCCTGTTCTTCGTTATCTTCCTGCTGCTCAAGGCACGCACGTCGATGATCAGAACCCTGTCACTGACCGGTGCGGCTTTGACCTTCCTGGTGGTGTTGTCCCACCTGATGGTGCTGGATATGCCCCGCGGACTGCTGCAAGAAATGGTGCAGCTCCCCTGGCCGCTGAGCTAAGGCTCAAAAGCGAGGTGCGAGGGGCGAGGTGCGAGGTGCGAGGTGCGAGGTGCGAGGGGCGAGATTAAAGGGGCTAGGAGCTAGGGGCTAGAAAGAGCCAAGAGCCTGAAACCAAAAAACCAAAAATCTGGAATCCAAGGAGGCAAACCACCCTTCAACCACAGTGCAAACGTAAATGGTTTTATGAGTGATTGTTGATTGGCACCGGCCCCGCTTCTGCGGGGCCAACTATTTGCGGCACAGGTTGAGCTGGAGGTTAAAAAGGGGCGAGGGGCGAGATTAAAGGGGCTAGGGGCTAGGAAATCAAGAGCCAAACCTGAGCCACGAGCCTGAAAACAAAAAACCAAAAATCTGGAATCCAGGGAGGCAAACCACCCTTCAACCACAGTGTGAGCGTAAATGGTGTTATGAGTGATTGTTGATTGGCACCGGCCCCGCTTCTACGGGGCCAACTATTTCTGTCCATTATACACATCTGACCCTGCCGACGCCCTACACCGTCTACATA
>NZ_BCNS01000116.1 GCF_001528745.1 Marinobacterium profundum
TTCGTCCTCTTTTTTGTTAAATAGAACCACTATTCGCCTCAAAAGAGCTCAAAAACTGCCTCAAAACGGACTTTCCCTCGCTACGATCGGCCAAGTCCGACAGGCTGCTAGGAGGCTGTCCGACAATACTCAACCTACTGCGAGCCACCTGAGTTTGGCTGTTTTTTGTGCTGTTTTGCGTTAAATAGAACCACTATTCGCCTTAAAACACCGCAAAAACCCGCTCAAATCAGTCGGCTCTCGCTACGGCCAGCATTCTCGGACAGCCTCCTAGGATTATTTCCAGCCAAAGGACAGATACCCCGCATGCCCCTGCCCAATTTCCGCCTGTTTTTGCCTGCCCTGCTGCTCGTTGGTTGTAGCAGCACGCCGCCGTCCGTAGTTACCCCGCCGCCGGAGCCCGCCCCACGCGTGACCGAGATTTTCCCCGACAAGGTACAGCCGCAGATCATGGCCTTGCGAGCCGATCCGGGCGAGCTGGCCCGCAACTTTGTCGATGACTATCAGCGCCAGTCACTTTACAGCGGCCAGCATGCCGCCACCCTGGCACAAGAGTACCGCTTTCGTGAAAATCGCTGGTCCACCCAGCAGGACCGGCTGATGATGGTGTTCGATAATGACAGTGGTGATACAGGCTTCGTTGCCTGGAGTCTGAGCCGCAATGCCACAGCCACATCCTTGCGCGTGCAGGACTCCAGGATCGGCCAACGTTTTGCGCTTATTCTGCGCCCGGCACGCCTGTGCTTTGCCATCAACGCAGCCCGGGCCCCCATCTGGAGTACCGGACGCTGGGCCTATGATCCCGTGCGTCCTGGCTCTTTCGAATGCAATGGGCTCACCAACAGCTCGGCCTTCAAGTCAGGCACGCGCCTGCCGGCATTACTTGGCGCCTATTTTTCCGAGGGCGATGCAGTACTGATGTTTGACAGCCGCGGCCAGCGGGATGCAATCGCAGGCGTACTGGCACAGCTGTTTCCCTACCTGACATTCACCCCGCGCTAACACGACAAAGCTGCCTGCCCCCTCGCAACAAAAAGGGTCTCAGGCAGTGTTTTTCCCCGTTGCAAAATCACTGCACCAAGCTCTAATATCTGTTCCATACTAGTTAGGAAGTTACCGCAAGGTGTGCTGCAGAGCGGGCCCTGCGCGTAAGGCGCTGTCACATACCAGGACAGATACAGCGCCAACCACATTATCAGCAAGGCAATGCGCGCACAGATATCGAGAACAGATCTATGAGCAGAAAACACAACAGCAGCGATATGACAGACGACGATGATGTCGTGGATTGGGACTCCGAGCCAGAGATCAAGGACGACGCACCCGAAAAATGCAAAACCATCGACCCGGCTGCACGACGCCGCATCGAGCAACGACTCGAGGAGCGCGCCCTGCGACAGCAGATCGAAGATGAGTTTGGCGACGATTAAGCTCCCTGTGACGCTGCCAGCTAACAGACATCCATCTCGGGAATCGGCCTGCACCGGTTCCGCTCAGTCCTGCCCGTATTAACCCAACCCAGGCACCAAGGCGCCCGCACTCAAAAAAATTGCACTCGCCTGCAGCCCCTGCCAGCCCGGCGCCTCAGCCTTGTGGCAATAAAATACCCAGTCACTAAAGAATTCACTTTACCCAACGCCAAAAGCTGCTATATATTCGCAAAATACGCCGCACTGCAGTTTGTCAAGCACCCGGGGCCGGCAATCCGGATAGCGCTAAGGTTGCATGCAAACTGATCAGCACCCCAGCAGCATTATTTTTTAACCGACAGGGGATATGCCCCTGTTTGATTTCAACCTGAGATGTGAGAACAAAAGCCGATGGGCACCAAAATTCGTGTCGATCAAGTCCCTGCGGACGATATCGAAGACTGGGATGAAGACTTTGAAGACCGGGACACTAGCCCCCGGGGCAAGAAGATCAGCTACAACAGCAAGAAACGCCGCCAGATAGAGGAGCGCATGGAAGAACGTCTTCTGGCGCGCCAGATCAGCAGCGGCTACGAAGACAGCCTCTACGAGTAAGTCCGAGGCCGCTGCCCTCGGCAGCGAAGCCTCCCCGAGCGGCTATCCTGGTATCCGCTCTCTCTACGATCACCCTTAGCACCCGCAAGTGGATAGATCGCCAACCATTCCCCATTATTTGCGTTCGCATATATTCCAGTACTTCGCTTTTCTTCTCACTGCGCCAAATCCGCCCACTAGCAGCCTGTCCGAGAATGCTGGCCGTAGCGAGAGCCGACTGATTTGAGCGGGTTTTTGCGGT
>NZ_BCNS01000117.1 GCF_001528745.1 Marinobacterium profundum
AGCCAAACTCAGGTGGCTCGCAGTAGGTTGAGTATTGTCGGACAGCCTCCTAGCCGTCCAGGCGTTGTTTCGACTATGCTTGTTGGGCACGGGAGTTGTCTGATCAATAAGGCCGAGGTCTTTCTCCAGCGAGTCATTTCCCCTCCGCGATCAGTTCCCGTGCATCTTGTTGTCTGGGTGCCATACAACATCCATCCTGTGCTATTGCCGAATCCGGCTCGCCCCCAGGGCTCTGTTTATCGTAAAATCCCCCGGTCTGAAGCCCAGCTGGAACTCCCATGGAATTACAGAAAGTCGCCATCCGATCACTGACCCGCGCCGCGGGCGAACTGACTGCGCTTGATCCGCAGGCACCGCTGGTACAGCAACTGTTTGAAGCCGTTACCGGCGGTTTTGGCCGCCGCTCAGCCCTGACCCACGGCGCCTTCAGCGACGACGCCCTCTGCGAGCACCCCTTCGCAACCGCATTGCTGCCAATGGCCGGTGACAGTGCCAGTGACGCAGACCTCGAAGCCCTGGCCGATGCCAGCCTGGCGGCCTTGCTGCAAAGCGCAGAACCCGACCAGCCAGCTGACGCCTGTGACAGTCAGGTTATCTTCCTGTTGTATCAGAGTGATCGTTATCACTACCTGCTACTCGCCCTGGTGGAACACGAGACCCGTCTGAGCCTGGACGCGAACCTGCAGCCCATACAGACCCAGGTGCTGGCAGCTGAGCGCCTGGTACAGGCCCTGCGCATCAACCTCACCCGCCTTGGCCGCAGCCAGGACAGTTACCTCAGCTTCGTTCCGGGCAAGCGCAATGGCAGCATTGGGCAGGACTTCCCCGGCGCCCTGGGCTGCAGCCAAGCTATTCCTGCGAGCCAGAGCACCCGCGAGCTGATTCGTGCAACCCGTGATTTCTGCAATCAGAATGCGCTGCACGAACGCAAGGATGAAGTCGTGGAAGACGTCGTTAGCTATCTGGAGCAACAGCGCGGCGAGCAGCGCCATGCGTCGCTAAATGAAGTGGAACGACTGTTCGATGCCTATATCCCGCCCAGTGAAGATCCGGCACCGGGGACAACCTTCGGCGAATTTGCCAATACCGAGCCTTACCAGGTCAGCCAGGAATTTCAGCCACACCGCGCGACCCTGAAAGCTCTGAGCAAGGTCAAAACCAAATCGGACAACTGGCAACTGGACTTTACCCGCCGTTCCCTGGGGGCCCAGGGTTCGGATCGGGACATTCTGTTTGACGAACAGGGACAGACGCTTACGCTGCGCCGCTTGCCGACACGCGTGATTCAGACTATTCGTGAAGCGCTGGAACAGGAATAAACATCCGGCGGCGGGTCTGTCGGGTTCGGCAGACTTCGCTGTCAGTTGTTGTCCAGGTCTTCCGGGCCTGCTGCTAGGCCACTGACACGGTTGCGACCTTCCCGTTTGGACCAGTACAAACGCTCATCCGCACGTTGCAACAAGACGCTAGCCCTTTCCTTGCTACGCAACTGTGACACACCAAAACTGGCGGTAACCGGGCGGCCTATCCCAAAATCCGCCCCGCAGAGGATCTGACGCAACCGCTCCGCCATCTCCCTCGCCAGAACGCCATCGGTCTCGGTGGCGATCAGCATGAACTCCTCTCCACCGGTGCGGGCCAGGAAGTCCACTTCGCGTACTGCAGAAGACATCAATGATGCCACCTGGCGCAGCACTGCATCCCCAACGGGATGCCCGTGGTTATCATTTACCTGTTTGAAGTTGTCGATATCAAACAGAATCACCGACAGTGGACGCTGAAAACGCTGCGCCCGGCTGATCTCCTGCGTCAGTAACACCTGTACACGACGATGGTTGATCAATCCGGTCAGACTGTCGGTTGAGCTTTCGCGTACCAGAATGGTCAGCTCACCAAAACGGCGAACCGCGAAAATTCCGATATAGATCGGCAGAAAAAGCCCCATCGAGAAGAGCATGTCATCGAGGTCGATAACTTCATAGTCACGACTAAAGGCATACAGCCTCTCACTCAGGTCCAGCCAGCTAACGACATAAAAAATCATCAGCAATATCAGGCAACTAAGCAAAAATTCCCGTAGCCAGCGACGCTTGTTCAAATACTTGTGATTATCCAACCGCAAAGAATCCCCTTCGTATGTGGGAGCAACGCGAAGAATTCATTGTAAGGAGTACGCGCACTCGCCACAACACGAATGTCTCTTTTTAAAGACAGTAAATATCTAAAGCTGCTTGTGCACCATACCGCAAGCAGCAAAGCCATTCTGTAATGAGGTCCTAGCAGCCTGTCGGACTTGGCCGATCGTCGCGAGGGAAAGTCCGTTTTGAGGCAGTTTTTGAGCTCTTTTGAGGCAAATAGTGGTTCTATTTAACAAAAAAAGAGGACGAAAAATGACCAAAATCGGTTTTTCCGCAGTAGATCAGTGGTAAATCCGACAGGCTGCTAGAAGCCTGTCCGACAATACTCAACCTACTGCGTGGTTCTATTTAACACTTGAAACGAAGTGGAAAGAACCGCTTTAGCGGGGTCGCAGACCGAGGAGCCTGCGACGAGTAAAAAAGAGGACGAAAAACAACCAAAATCGGCTTTTCCGCAGTAGATCAGTGGTAAGTCCGACAGGCTGCTAGAGCCCACCAATGGCGGGCATGTCCGAAGTGGCAAGCGGAGAAAACAAGGGCGGCGCACCACTGCGCTGCGGTACGGAAATTCTCTGAGGCCTCAGTGCGCCTCAGGAAGCAGGCCCTTGTGCCTGGCGTTCGCGCAGTGCTTTTTTCTCATCCTTGCGCTTCTTGATGGCCTTGGCGGCATCGGCCCCCAAATGGACTTCACCGCGCTGCTCGGCCAGCCTGACCTGCAGTTCACGCTGTGCATAACGCGCGCGTTGCTCATCCGACAGTTCATCAAAGCAGTGCGGACAGCTAACACCAGCCATATACTTCTCACTGCTCATGTCCGCCTCGGTAATCGGCAGACGGCAGGCATGACACTGCTCAAAACTGCCGCGTTCCAGCGCGTGATTGACGGTGACACGGTTATCAAACACGAAACACTCGCCGCGCCACAGAGACTCTTCCTGCGGCACTTCCTCCAAGTATTTGAGGATACCGCCTTCCAGATGGTACACCTCGCCAAAACCCTGTTCCTTCAGGTAGGCGGTGGATTTTTCGCAGCGAATGCCACCCGTACAGAACATCGCAACCTTCGGATGTTTGGCAGGATCCAGATTTTGCTTCACGAAATCCGGGAACTCTCGAAACGTCTTGGTCAAGGGGTTCAGCGCACGCTCAAAGGTGCCAATCTGTACCTCGTAGTCATTACGGGTATCAATCACGACAACATCTGGATCCGCAATCAGACTGTTCCAGTCAGTGGGTTTTACATAGGTGCCCACAATCTGGCGCGGATCTATACCCTCGACGCCCATGGTGACGATCTCTTTTTTCAGTTTCACCTTGGTACGGTAAAACGGCATATCGTCGCTGTAGGACTCCTTGTGAGAGAGGTCCGCCAGGCGCATATCGGCGCGCAACCAGGCCAGCAGGCTATCAATCCCCTCTCGGGAACCGGCCACAGTGCCATTGACGCCTTCGCGGGCCAACAGCAGAGTGCCACGCACCCCCTGCGCCTCCATTAGATCGTGCAGAGGCTGGCGCATGGACTCGAAGTCCTCCAGAGTCGCGAACTTGTACAGCGCACAAACAACTATCTGAGTCATATCTTTTCCATCGTGCGATCCGGGGCGTAAGCCCGGAGCAGAGTTAAACAGGCGCCGCATTATACCAAAATGGCGCAAAACCTCGACACCATGCATATCGCAGCGATAGCCACGTCTGAGCCTCACAACAAAACGCCTGTACCGTGCATCTGACACTGAACTTTTATCTGTCCTGTGGATCTACTAAGACGGATCAGCTCTGCCCTGGGTACAGGGCATGCCTGGCCCAATCCTCAGCCGGCGCCCCCGGTGCCTGTGGGACGTCGGCTGACTTTACGGCGCCGCCATGCCGATTCGCTTCCTGAAACGCCTGGATTTATCGCAACAACTCCAGAGCCTGAACACAGAGCTTTTAGCCCGCCTCTAGGAGGCTGTCCGAGAATGCTGCTATGCTAGGCGCCATTCTTTTGTATCGCCTTGGCGCCCTCTCAACCCATCCTGTGAAAGCACCGCAATGAGCAAATTCTGGAGTGAAGCGATCCAGCACCTGGTTCCCTATGTACCAGGCGAGCAGCCGAAAGAGCAGCAGATCGTCAAACTGAATACCAATGAAAACCCCTATCCCCCCTCGCCACTGGTCATGCAGACACTGCAGGATTTCGATCTCGCGCGGCTTCGGCTTTATCCGGACCCCGATGCCCGGGCGCTAAAACAGGCGCTGGCGGATTACCACGGCGTGACCCGGGACAACGTCTTTGTCGGCAATGGCTCCGATGAAGTACTGGCGCATACCTTTATGGCGTTCTTCCGCCAAAAGGCACCGCTGCTGATGCCCAACATCAGCTACAGCTTTTACGATGTCTACTGCAATCTGTACGACATTCAGTACAGCGAAGTACCTTTGCAGGCCGACTTCAGCATCTGCCTGGATGACTACAGCCAGACCAATGGCGGCATTATCTTCGCCAACCCCAACGCCCCCACAGGCCGCACGCTCGAGCTCGACGAAATCGAACGCCTGCTGGCGCGCAACACCGAATCCGTAGTAGTGGTGGATGAAGCCTACGTTGATTTCGGCGCCCAGAGTGCCATCGCCCTGACACAGCGCTACGACAACTTGCTCGTGGTGCAGACCTTCTCGAAATCACGCTCGCTGGCAGGACTGCGCATTGGCTTTGCCATCGGGCATCCGGATCTTATTGACGGGCTGGAACGGGTCAAGAACAGCTTTAATTCCTACCCGCTGGACATGCTTGCCATTAGTGCAGGTGTCGCCGCGATAGAAGATGAAGAGTACTTTCGCAGCACCACCGATCGCATCATCGCCACTCGGGAATGGACCTGTAACGAACTCCAGGCACTGGGGTTTGTCGTGCTGCCGTCATGCACCAACTTTGTTTTCGCCCACCACCGTTATCTGGAAGGGGCGGAACTGATGGGCTACCTGCGTGCCAACGGCTTGCTGGTGCGTCATTTTAGCCGCCCACTGATCGACAACCACCTGCGCATCAGCATCGGTACCGATGCCCAAATGCAACGGCTAATCGATACCCTGACCGGGCACCCGGATATCATCCGCCTGGAAGCCTGATCCGGCAAAACGCAAAAAGGGTGCCTGATAATGGCACCCTTTTTTTTCAGCTGTTGAATTCGAACCCGACGTTAGACGACGTAATACTTGAGTGGCGGAAAGCCATTGAACTCGACCGAACTGTAACTGGTGGTGTAAGCCCCGGTGGAGAACCAGTAAAGCCTATCCCCCATTTCCAGCGACAACGGCAGCTTGTAGCGGTAGCTTTCGTACATGATATCCACGCTATCGCAGGTGGGCCCCGCCAGTATAACTTCTTCGAATTCAGCCCCGGGGTCGTCATCACGCTCACTGGCCAGTGGATACTTGATGGCCTCGTCCAGCGTTTCTATAAGGCCGTTGAACTTGCCGACATCGGTAAACACCCAGCGCTCCAGCGCCGTGGCGGACTTGCGCGAGATCAGCACCACTTCAGACACCAGAATACCGGCATCGCCCACGAGAGAGCGCCCGGGCTCCAGAATGATCTCGGGCACATCATCACCGAAGTCTTCTTTCAAGAAACGCGTAATTTCCTGCACATAGATCGCAAACTCGTTGGCCTTGTGCAGATAGCTGGCCGGAAAACCGCCACCCATGTTGATCATTTTCAAGCCAATGCCGTATTCCGCCAGCAGGCGTTCAAAGATTACCTTGACCTTGGCGATGGCGCCATCCCAGACATCAATATCACGCTGTTGCGAACCTACGTGGAAAGACAGGCCCCAGGGCACCAGTCCAAGATCCCGCGCCAGCACCGCCAGCTCCACCGCCATCTCCGGGTTGCAGCCAAACTTGCGTGACAACGGCCAGTCGGCGCCCTCGGAGCCTTCGGTCAGCACCCGGATATAGACCCTCGAACCCGGCGCCTGCGCCGCTATATTGCGCAGGTCAGCTTCGGAGTCCGTCGCAAACAGCCGTACACCCTTGTCGTGGAAATAACGAATATCGCGGGCTTTCTTGATGGTATTGCCAAAGCTCATGCGCGAAGGATCCACGCCGTGCTTCATGACCTTGTCCAGCTCATAGATCGAGGCAATATCGAAGTTCGAGCCCAGCTGCGCCAGCAGCGCAATGACTTCATCCGCCGGATTCGCCTTCACCGCATAAAACACCCGGGCGTAGTCGAAACCCTGCTCCAGCTGCGTATATTTCTGGCGGATATTGTCCAGATCAATCACCAGGCAAGGAGTCTCCCGGCAATCGGCAATCGCCTTTGCACGTTGCCACTGTTCGGGACTGATATGTTCTGGCAGCTTCATCAGGCGCAGCACCTCTTAATATGCGGTGGTTGGGGCCTCAGACTTCACCTGCGAGCAGATCGGATGCTGCCGGCGTCATGGGCCCATAAAAAAGAACCCGCAGTGATGGCATCAGCGCGGGTTCTTTTCTGAATTTTCGCGGAGTATAGAGCAATGACATCAGGGCGCAAACATTTTCGCCGCCGATTGAAAAAGCAGCCGGTCCCTCAGAGCTCCCCACCCTGAGCGACGATTTTCTCAATCTCGGCGAATGTCTTGGCTTCGTACATGACTTCAAAACTAACCTTGAGCAAACGCGAAATATCGCTGGCTGATATAACCCCCCGCACCCGTCTGACACCGGCATAACCCTCATCAATCACCACAACGTGCTGGTCGCCCGACCCCTGCATGGTGAGCATAAGATCACCGATGGTGGCATTGGCTACCTGGTCGAACGTCAGGCCACGAATATTCGCCTTGCCCAGCATAATGTGGCACACCTGCACCTCCGAGCGGGCAATACCATGCTGCTGCGCATACACCATGGCGCTTGAGCCTGCGATATCCCGAGCGGTAATCACACCGGCGAACTGGTTCTTGTCATTGACGACAAACAGCATGCGCACATGCTGGCTTTTCATCCAGTCCAGCGCCTCGTCGACACTCATCTGCAGCGGCACAGTAACCGGAGTGGTCTCGACAAAATCGGTCATGACTTCCAGCGCAGGACTACGCAGGGTGGATTGCGGACAGACCTGAGTGGGCGATAGCAAGTGGTCGACGTCCGACGCCGCCTGCACTCGTAAATGGCGAAATTCCTGAAACATAAGCGCTCCTACTGCCGTTATTATTCTTCGCGCAAGGCTAAAAGCATAGCGAGTTTCGGAGCTTATTTCATTGTTCAATGCGAACGGCACCAGATCACAGACAGGCATAGTGCCCGCCCAGGATTTAATCCAGCAGGAAATGCCCCGCGCTGATACGCCGCGCCTGGCCTTCGACGAATACGGCCTCGGGGCCCGTCGCCCCCATCTCAACCCGTGTCACGATCAGGCTCGCCCGCCCCATCTCTATGCCCTGCTCAATCCGCAGCCGATGTGTGCCAGGGGTCGCAGCCTTCACCGCAAGATAGCCCGCCAGTGCCGCGGCGGCAGATCCGGTAGCCGGGTCTTCCGGAATATTGTTGGCGGGATCGAACATGCGCGCACGCACCTGCCCGGCATCCTCTAGCAGAGCAAAGCAGTACAGATTGGAGACAGACCCAGCACCCAGTAACCGACGCCAGTGCGTCAAATCCAGCGCCGCCTGCCCCAGCGCCGCCAGGTCCCGAACCTGCAGCAGCTGAAACGGCAAACCGCAGCTGGCAATCACCGGGTCCGCCACCAGTTGCTCAGGCTGCAAGCCGATCATCACCGCGGCCTCATCCCGGCTCAGGGTACTGGTCGAGATTTCCGGCAGTGTGGCGGTACGCAGGCGCGCCACTGTCCCAGACTCTGTCGTTTCGATCTGCACCCGCACCGGCCCCACACGCTGTTCTAGCACCAGTGTGTCTGACTGATCCGGCGCTAGCAGCCCAAGCTGCGATAACAATAAGGCCGTGCCTATAGTCGGGTGGCCGGCAAAGGGAATTTCCCCGCCCGGTGTAAAAATGCGCGTGTTAAAGCGATTTCCCGCCATCGCCGGCCCCACGAACACTGTTTCAGACAGATTCAGTTCGCGGGCAATCTGCTGCATCAAGGCTGTCGGCAGTTCGGCGGCATCGGTAAAAACCGCCAGCGGGTTGCCACTAAAGGGCGTGTCGGTAAACACATCCAGGGTATGGAAATTCAGCTCTTGCATCTCTATCTGCCCTCTTTGAATGGCCGGTACTCGTTGATTCGTTCAGTTCCAGGGCTCTAACCTGGCAGGACAGAGCCCTGTGTTGGCTGTCACTTTTCCCAGAAGCGTTTGTGCCCTTCCAGGTAAGCGTCAGCCCGGCTGACGCCTATATCCTTGAGACTTCTGTCGTCCAAACCCAGCAGCTGGCGGCGCGAATGATAGCGTTGCAGTGCAAGGCGCAGGGCTTTCCATATGCGGTGGAACAGTTCAATGCTTAACATGGTTTCGTCCTCCCGTTGTTGATGTTGTACAGAGTAACGAAAGGCCGAGAACCATTACAGATTCAAAAAATTATTATTTATCCATTACAGATATTGAGAAATTACGACTGTACTGCTAATTTTATTTGCATCTGTACTGATATTTTATAAGCACACAGGATCTGTAATGAAACTCTATGAGCAGGTTGCGTCTGAGCTGACATCACGCATCGAACAGGGCTTTTATCGCTGCGGCGACCGGCTGCCCTCCATTCGCGCCCTGAGCCGGGAGCACGGGGTTAGCGTTGCCACCGTGCAGGAAGCCTATCGGCTGCTGGAGGATCAGGGCCTGGCCAGGCCCAAGCCCAAGTCCGGCTACTATGTGCGCCTGCGACCCGCCACGCCACAGTTGCCGGATATCAGCCGACCGGCACAGCGCCCGCTGGAAGTCTCCCACTGGGAACATGTACTGGACTTGCTCTGCTCTGGCGAAACACCGGGCGTGCTGTCACTCGGGCGCGGCATGCCGGATATCACCGCCACGACACTCAAGCCGCTGCAGCGAGCCCTGTCCGAGGGCAAACGCGGTGACAGTCTGCGCGGCTTCGCCTACGACAGCCTGCAGGGATCGCCAGAATTGCGCCAGCAGGTCGCACGCCTGAGTATCGATGCCGGCTGCAAGCTGCATCCCGATGACATCGTCATTACCACCGGCTGCCAGGAAGCACTCTCGGCCAGCATTCGCGCCGTCACCCAGCCCGGCGATGTGGTGGCGGTGGATTCGCCCAGCTTCTTTGGCTCCATGCAGGCAATCAAGGCTTTTGGCCTCAAGGCTCTGGAAATCCCCACAGACCCCGTCACTGGCATCAGTCTTGAAGCGCTGGAGCTGGCACTGGAACAATGGCCTATCCGCGCCATCCAGGTGACACCCACCTGCAATAACCCGCTGGGCTACACCATGCCAGAGGCGCGCAAACGTCAGCTGGTAAGTCTGGCCCAGCGTTTTGACGTCGCTATTATCGAGGATGATATTTACGGTGATCTGAGCTTTCAGTTTCCACGCCCGCGCTCTATCAAGTCGTTTGATATCGATGACCGGGTACTGCTGTGCAGTTCCTTTTCCAAGGTACTGGCTCCGGGTTTGCGCGTGGGATGGGCGGCACCCGGACGTTACCGGGATCAGGTCATGCACATGAAGTATGTTGGCACCGCCGCCAGCTCAACCCTGCCACAGCTGGCGGTGGCGGAGTTTATCGAGAAGGGTGGCTATGAGCGCCACCTGAGGCGCATGCGGGCACAATACCTGAATGGACGTGACCAGATGATTACCACTGTGGAGCGCTACTTCCCCGCCGGTACGCGGATCAGCTACCCCCAGGGCGGTTTTCTGCTCTGGATCGAGCTGCCGGGGGATATCGACACCCTGCAGCTGAACAACCGACTGCAGCCCAACGGCATCCGCATAGGTCCCGGGGTGCTGTTCTCGGCCACAGGCAAGTACCGCAACTGCATGCGACTGAATTTTTCGGACAAGCCCTCTGCTGCACAGGATAAAGCCCTGCAACAGGTGGGCATTGAAGTGCAGCAGATGCTGCAGGAAATTGACCGGGTTGCCTGAGCAGACAGAATTTTTTAGCGGGGCCTTTCGGCCTGTTGCAGCAGATGGGTCAGCAGTGCCCGCAATTTGCCTGGCCGCACTGGCTTTGGCAGTACCGGGAGGCCCTGCTCACGGAACAGTTGCAGAGTATCGGCCGAGCGATCGGCCGTAATCATGGCGGCCGGAAAATCAGCACCCAATTTCTGGCGCAGCGCCTGCACCACCTCAATCCCGGTACGACCCAGATCCAGATGATAATCTGCCAGCAGTAACTGCGGGGCCGCCTCCCGGCCCTCTTCGCCATTCTGCCGACAGAGCGCCAGCGCAGCCTCGCAATCGCGCGCCACACTGAGCTCGCAGCCCCACTGTTCCAGCAGCGCACACATGCTCAGCAGCACGCCCTCGTCGTTATCCACCACCAGCACCCGCGTGCCTGCCAGGCTATCCAGTGGCGCACTCAGCGACTCGGGCATTACGGCCGCAACCTGCCCCAGCACCCGCGGCACTTCAATGGCGAACATTGAACCCTTGCCAAGACTGGAGCGGACCTCAACCCGATGCTCCAGCACCCGAGCGATACGATCCACAATCGCCAGCCCAAGGCCCACACCGCGACGCTCACCGGCATGGTGGTCGGGCAGCTGGTGAAATTCGCAGAAAATGTCCTCGAGTTTGGAGTCAGCAATACCAGCACCGCTATCCCACACCTGAATGCTGACCCGGTCACCGCGGTTGCGCACCCCCAGCAACACAGTACCGCGCTCGGTATAGCGCAGGGCGTTACTGAGAAAATTGCGCAGAATACGCGTCAGCAGGCGGCTGTCGCTGCGAATACTCAGGGTGCTGGGCGCCAGCCGCAGCTGCAGCCCTTCGCTGGCGGCCACGGGTTGTAGCTCAGCCGCCAGCGGCTGCAGGATTGAGTGCAGGGAAAATTCGGCCAGGTCCGGTCGCACCGCATTCTGGTCAAGCCTGGAGATATCCAGCAAGTCGGTCAGCAGATCCTCAGCCCCTTCCAGCGCCAGGTGCACGCGCTCAATCAGATAACCGTCCTGGCCTTCGAGCGCGCGTTCGCGCAACGTGGATACCAGCAGGCGCGCCGCATTCATGGGCTGCAGCAAATCATGACTGGCCGCCGCCAGATACTTGTCCTTGCTCTTGTTGGCTTCATGGGCGGCATCGCGGGCCAGACGCAATTGTTCGTTCAGCTCGAGTAACTCTTCGGTACGCTCGGCGACCCGCTGCTCAAGCTCGGCATTAAGCTGCTGCAGCCGCTCACGGGCACGTTTGCGCTCGGTGTAGTCAGCCACGAAGGCTTCGATAATTTCGCCGCCATCAACCTGTTTGAGGAGGATATTCATGGCCACATCCACGGTGCCACCATTGCGGCAACGCAGCCGGGTTTCGTAGCCGATAAGCCGCTGACTGGCGAGCAGCATCTGGCGTATCGCCACCAGCTCCCCCGGATCAACAAACAACTCGGTAGCTAAATCGCGCACCTGATCGATCACCTGCGCGGGCGAATCATAACCGCAGAGGCTGGCTATGGCAGGGTTCGCCGCCAGCACGCCACCGGTCATGTCGGCGCGAAAAATCCCATGCAGGGCGTTCTCGAACAGCCACTTGTAGCGATTACGCTCCTGCTCCAGCTCGTGCATCTTGCGCTCGAGTTCAGGGTAGTAACTCTTGCGCGCCGACTGACTGCCAAGGCCGATCAGATCTTCGAAGGTGGCCGGATTCTGCTCAGAGGCACTATTCGCATCAGAGCGCTTCTTCATAAATGACCTCTACATCCCGCCGCGACGACTTGCGCGGATTCGTCAGAATGCAGGGATCCTTGATGGCATTTTTCGACAGCGAGGGTATATCGCTCAGGTTTACCCCAAAGACGCCAAGCGACTCTTTGAGCCCCACTTCCTGCTTGAGTCCTATGACACGCTGCATCAGGCGCTTGCGGATCTCACTGCTGTTCATGCCGCGCACATCCACACCCAGGGTGTCGGCGATGACCTTGAATTTGTCCGGTGTTTCACGGTAATTGAAATCGATCACATGCTCCAGCAACATGGCGTTGCAGAGCCCATGGGGCAGATCCAGATAGCCACCCAGACTGTGGGACATGGCATGCACAGCGCCCAAAATAGCATTAGAGAATGCCAGCCCTGCCTTCATGCTGCCCAGCATCACCTGCTCGCGCAGCCGAAGGTCATCGGGGTGGCGGATCAGATCCGCCAGGTTGCCATTGATCAGGCGAATGGCATCCAGTGCATGCATATCGGTCATGGGACCCGAGCCGGTAGAGACAAAGGCCTCTATGGCGTGCACCAGTGCATCCACACCAGTGCAGGCGGTCAGGAAGGGATCCATGGTCATGGTGGTTTCGGGATCAATCAGCGAAACGTCCGGTACCACGGATTTGCTGACGATGGAGATTTTCACCCGTTCAAATTCGTCATTGATGATGGCGAACTGGGAGACATCGGCGGAGGTGCCTGAGGTCGTGGGAATCAGGATCAGTGGCGGAATCGGCACCGTCAGCGTATCGACCCCCTCGAATTCCAGAATATGGCGGCCGTGGCTGCTGACAATACCAATGCCCTTGGCGCAATCCATCGGACTGCCACCACCCACCGCTACTATAAGGTTGCAACCCTCACTCGCATACAGGGCCGCGCCGCGCATCACCTCCTCGGAGCGAGGATTGGGCGATACATCGGTAAACACCACGTAGTCGATCAGCGCCTCGCGCAGTGTCTGCTCCACATCTGCCACCCAGCCTGCCTTCTGTACACCGGGATCGGATACCAGCAGTACCTTGCGCGCGCCAAAGGTTCTCGCATAGTTGCCGACCGTCTTGCGGGCACCGGCACCAAAGAGAATTTCAGGGGCGACAAATTTGCGCAGGTTGGAAAGTTCATGGCTCATGCTTGGGTCCCGTCATGTCTAAGCCCCTGGGTACGGGTCTTGTTTTGTCAGCATTATACCGGCTGCGCCAGACAACAACATCGACGGTCCTGAATACTGCCCAAGGGCATAAGCCACAACGCACCACCCGGCCGCTGGCCGGGGAGTGCGTCAGACAGACTCCTAACGCACTTCCTGCTGCTGCTGACAGCTCAGGCACAAGGGCGACTCAGGCCTTACGCTCAGACGGGCAAAGGGGATGCTGGCATCGCAACTGCGACAATATCCAAACTCCTCGTCGCCTTCATCAATGCGCCGCAGCGCCGCTTCCACCAGGTGCAGACGACGCTCACTCAGCATCACGTTGGCCTTGGCCATGTTGCGCTGCTGCAGGGCATCGCTGCGCTCGCTGGTATCGAACTGCTCGCGGTCGCCCCCCACCTCCGCCAGCATCTCGCGCAGGCCGGTAATTTCTTCGCTCAGGTCATGCTGCAATTTGTGCAGACGCTGAATAATCAGCTGCATCTGCTCGTCCTGTACGGTGTGTTCCATAATATGGATCTCTCAACTTGTCGATTTCAGACAGCGCCTTAGGCTCGAAAATGCCTGGCGTGTTACGGGCAAAAAAAAGGCGGACCCGAAGGCCCGCCTGGATACTCCAGCAGTCTATCAGGGGTCTGATCGCATCGGCATCAGCTCCGGGATGGCACCCGCCTCCCGATGCCGCAAGGGCATCAGGACAGCGCGAGCCTTACCCCGGCAGGGCAAGGTCGGGCTGGCATTCGTGGACTTGTGAATAACGGACATTGTGAACTGAGTGCTCTTTAACTAAATAAATTTAACTAAGTGGACTTAACTGATTCGGATGTTACTAATACCGAGTGTCACCGATCTGATGGCAAAATGCCAGCATTGTGCAGCCACGATCAACAGATGCCACAGACGCGACCTCATGAGCCTCTGATACTCAGGGCAACCGAATATAAAGCATAAAAAAAGCGGCCTCCAAAGGCCGCTTTTATATACCCTGCTAGCGACTTACCGCTTTACTGACTCAGCTCAAGCAACAGCTTGTTGAGACGTGCCACGTAAGCGGCTGGATCATCCAGCTGACCACCGGCCGCAAGCCCGGCCTGGTCAAAGATCACCAGGGACAACTCGCCAAAGCGATCTTCATCCGCTTCCTGATCCAGTTTCTGAATCAGCGGGTGCACGGGGTTAACCTCGAATACCGGCTTGGCTTCAGGTACTGGCTGGCCCGCGGCTTCCATGATGCGACGCATCTGCGCGCCCATGTCGTAACTGCCAAGTACCACGCAGGCTGGGGAGTCGGTCAGGCGGTGAGTGATACGCACATCCGACACTCGGTCACCCAGCTGAGTTTTGAGACGCCCAACCAGACCTTCCAATTCCTTGGCGGTTTCTTCCTGAGCGGCTTTCTCTTCCTCGTTTTCCACTTCGCCCAGATCCAGTTCGCCCTTGCTGACGTCCTGGAAGGACTTGCCGTCGAAGTCGAACAGGTGGCTCATCATCCACTCGTCAATGCGATCGGTCATGAGCAGGACTTCGATACCCTTCTTGCGGAAGATTTCGAGGTGCGGGCTGCTCTTGGCGGCATTGAATGAGTCAGCTACCACGTAGTAAATCTTGCTCTGGCCTTCCTGCATGCGGGCAATGTAGTCATCCAGGCCTACATTCTGCTCGCTGGTGCCGGAGTGCGTAGAGGAAAAGCGCAGCAGCTTGAGCACTTTTTCACGGTTGGCCTGATCTTCCGCCGGGCCTTCCTTCAGCACCTGACCAAATTCTTTCCAGAAAGCCTGGTACTTGTCGGTATCGTTCTTGGCCAGCTTGGTCAGCATGTCCAGTACACGCTTGCTCAGCGCAGCGCGCAGCTTGTCGACATGCGGGTCTTTTTGCAGGATCTCGCGGGATATATTCAGCGACAGGTTGCTGGAATCCACCACACCCTTGATAAAACGCAGGTACAGCGGCAGGAACTGGTCGGCCTGATCCATGATGAAAACACGCTGGATATACAGCTTCAGGCCACGGGGCGCTTCGCGGTTCCACAGATCGTAAGGGGCCTTTTCCGGCACATACAGCAGCGAGCTGTATTCCAGGCTGCCTTCGACCTTGCTGTGGGACCAGCTCAACGGATCGTTGAAATCATGGGACACATGCTTGTAGAACTCGGAGTATTCCTCATCGGTCACTTCGCTCTTGCTGCGCGTCCACAGAGCCGTGGCACTGTTGACCGTCTCGTCCTGAGGCGCTTCCACCGGCGCAGGTTCCTGACCTTCCTCCGGCTCTTCAGGCGCAGCCGCTTCTTTCTGCATCACCACCGGCAAGGCGATATGATCGGAGTACTTGCGCACCAGTTCACGCAGACGCCAGCTATTGGCGAACTCGCCTTCTTCTTCCTTCAGGTGCAGTACGATAGAGGTACCGCGACTGGCTTTTTCCAGCGTGGCAATGTTGAATTCACCCTCGCCTTTGGATGACCAGTGCACGCCCTCGGCTGCCGCCAGACCTGCACGACGGCTAAACACATCGACCTTGTCGGCAACGATAAAGGCCGAGTAGAAGCCCACACCGAACTGACCGATCAGCTGGCTGTCCTTCTTCTGGTCGCCGGTCATCTGGGACAGGAAGCCGGAGGTGCCGGACTTGGCGATAGTGCCCAGATGATCGATAACATCCTGGCGGCTCATGCCGATGCCGTTGTCGTCGATGGTGATGGTCTTGGCGGCTTCGTCGAAGCTGACTCGGATCCTGAGATCACCGTCGTTTTCGTACAAATCAGCATTGGACAGCGCTTCAAAACGCAGTTTTTCCGCCGCATCCGAGGCATTGGAAATCAGCTCGCGCAAGAAGATCTCCTTGTTGGAATACAGGGAGTGAATCATCAGATGAAGCAACTGCTTCACTTCCGTCTGGAATCCGAGAGTTTCTTTCTGGGTTTCGGTACTCATGAATATATAGGCCCTTGGTTCTGCAACAATTTCAGGTAACTCGCCTGTGTTCCAGAGATGGGGCCGGCAGAATCAATTTCAAGCCCTGGATGCAAAGTGCCTGTGCAAAACGCCCGCACGCCTGCCCTTTCAGCGCTCGACTTCGGTGCTCATCATCATCGTCTGCAGTGCCAGGGAGACAAATTCACGTCTATAAAGCACGAATACAACGGTGCCCGACAGCAACATAAACAGCCAGGGGTTGATAAACCAGCCCAGTGCAGCGACGCAGAAATAGTAGGTACGCAGGCCAATATTGAAGTTGTTGGCCGCCAGCGATGTCATGTCGGCGATGCGGGCGGCGTGGGCCTGCAGGCGCTGCTCGTTGAGCGACTCGCTTGGCACTGGTGCACCACCAATCATCACCGAGGCAAAGCCGTACTGGCGCAGGCTCCAGGTGAACTTGAAGAACGAATAGACAAACAGCAGGATCAGCAGCAGCAGTTTGAGCTCCCACTCCCCGGCCGAGAGCGGATAGGCATAGGGAATATCCCGCACTATGTTCATGGCTTCATCGGACACATTGAGCAGTGTCATAAGGCCGGCCAGAATCAGGATGGTGGTGGAGGCGAAGAAGGCTACAGTGCGTTCCAGATTGGCGATAGCGGTGGTGTCGGGCACACGGTTATCGCGCATCAGCATGTGTCGCATCCATTCCAGCCGATACAGGTGCATCACACTGGCAAGGCAAGGCGTGGTGTGCGCCTTGATACGTGCATAGGTCATGTAACCGCGAAAACACAGCAGGAACCAGCCCAGCGCCAGCAGGTTGATCCAGTGCGCCCCTATAAAATCCATCACGACATCGCTCGTCATTAATATCCGCCCGAACTTAGAATGCACGCCATTGTAAATCAAGCCACTGCACGTCTCCAGCGGGCAACGGCCTTGCACATACCGACCAGAGGCAGGTATGTACAGTCGTTTTTCAGGGCCCGAGAATCAGGAAGAGCAGGTCAGGCAGATGGCGCCGGCCCAGTCCGGCGGCTCGCCGGCAAAACGCTCAAACTCGGGCTGCTCGGCAAAGGGATTGCGCAGCAGGATCATGAGATCGTTGACCGCTGTGAAATCGCCCTGGTGCGCCGCCCGAATGGCTTCTTCGGCCATATAGTTACGCAGTATGTACTTGGGATTCAGCGCCAGCATGCGAGCCTCACGATCGCTAAACTCGCCGACTTCCAGATCCAGTCGGGCCTGGTACTGCACCAGCCAGTCGGTCGCTTTCGACGGATCCGGCCAGAGTGCCAGCACCCTGCCCAGAGCCTCATCGGAGCCATCAAATCGGCTCAGGCTGCGGAAAAACCGAGTCATGTCGATACGCTGTTCTGCCATCAGGGACTTGAGCGCAGACACCAGGGCGGCATCACCGTCATCCTGCGCCAAAAGCCCCAGACGCTCGCGATAGCGAGCCAGCTCCGCCGCCTCATAGAGCCCCCCAAAACGCTCCAGCTGTGCTTCCAGATCAGCGCGCTCCACCAGTGGCAGCAAGGCCTGCCCCAGACACGCCAGATTCCACAGCACCACACCTGGCTGAGCCTTGAAGGCATAGCGTTTCTGGTGATCATTCTGGTTACTGACATAGTCGTTCTGGTAGCCATCCAGGAAGCTGTAAGGGCCGTAGTCAAAGGTCTCGCTCAGCAGCGACATGTTGTCGGTATTCAGAACACCGTGTACAAAACCATAGGCCTGCCAGCGCGACACCAGCTCGGCTGTGCTTTGCACCACCTCGGCAAACATCGAACGGTAAGGGTTTTCATCCGCGGCCAGGTGGGGAAAGTAGCGCTCGATGCAGTAATCAGCCAGCTGCTTGAGTTCATCGTGCAGGCGGTGGTAGTAAAAATACTCGAAGTGGCCGAAACGGATATGGCAGCGCGACACGCGCAACAGCATGGCGCAGGGCTCCATGCCTTCACGCCGCGTATAGTCCTCACTGCCAATCAGGCAGAGCGCCCGGGTAGTAGGAACACCCAATCCCTGCATGGCCTCACCCGCCAGATATTCACGCACGCTGGAGCGCAGTACCGCACGCCCGTCACCGAAACGGGAAAAAGCCGTTTTACCGGCGCCCTTGAGGTGCAGATCCCAGCGTTCACCGGCCTGGTTCAACACTTCACCCAGCAGCAAACCGCGACCGTCACCCAGGTCCGGGTTGTAGACGCCAAACTGGTGTCCGGTGTATTTCATGGCCAGGGACTCCGAGCCCGGCAATGGCTCATGCCCGCCAAAATAATTCGCCAGTGCCTCGGGCGTCACCTGGCAGGGATCAAGATCCAGCAGGGCCGCCACTTCAGTATTAAAACTGATCAGGTGCGCGCCCTGAAGCGGCTGCGGCTCGGTGATCTGGTAGAATCGCTCCGGCAACCGTGCAAAACTGTTGTCAAAATTTAGGTTTTCCAGGGATCGCAGCACGCTCATGGTGGGTCTCATTGCAGCTAACAGGGACTGGGGCAACGCAGCAGGTTTCTGTCGGGATGCTCTGTCGCATCGGGCAGAAGAGTCCTGCAGATCAGCGGTACCGCCGCGGCTCTATACCCTAGCATTTCTATCAACTATTATCAGCACCCTGAAGCGCGTACCCGCGTAAACCGGCCAATGGACTTTACTCTATGAATATCGAGCTACAGGACCTGTTCTGGCTCAGCCTCGTCAGCTTCGTCTGCCTGCACTGGTGGCAGGGGCAGAAGGTACGGGAAACAGCGCTGCGTGCGACCCGCAAACGCTGCGAGGAACTGGATGTACAGCTGCTCGATGACAGCGTGGGCCTGCGGGCCATCTGGCTCAAACGCGACCTGCGCGGCAGTCTGCGCTTCTGGCGCAGCTATCAGTTCGAGTTCACCGCCACCGGTGAAAACCGCTACCGTGGCCGCGTGGTGACACTGGGGCAGCAGATACAGTCCATAGAACTGGATGCACACCGGTTTTGATTCAGCGCTGTGCGCCACCGTACAATGAATGCCAGGTGCGCCACCGGGCGCGCGACAATTTAGCCTGACCGATAGTCGATACCATGAATATTTCAGAACCCGGCCGACCGCAATACGGTGACGGCGACACCTCCTACCAGAGTGCCGGCGGCATTGACGGTATCCGCCGCCTGGTGGATGCCTTTTACGACCAGATGGATAGCCTGCCAGACGCCGCAGACATCCGAGCCATGCACCCACGGGATCTGGCCGAGTCGCGGGACAAGCTAAGCTGTTTTCTCAGTGGCTGGCTTGGCGGCCCCAAGCTCTACCGCGAGAAATACGGCCCCATCAGCATTCCCGCCGCCCACGCCCAGCTGCGCATCGGTAGCCTGAGGCGTGATGCCTGGCTGCTGTGCATGCAAAAGGCGCTGCAACAGCAACCCTGGCCCGAGGACTTCAAGCACTACCTGCTGCAGGCACTGAGCGTACCGGCTGAGCGCTGTCGCACCCGTGACTGAGCCTGCCGCCAAGGCCGGTCCCCAGAGCGCCACAGAACCCAATACCCGCTACCCCAGGGCCAGCATCCGGCTCGGTGCGCTAACAGGCTGGCTGCTGTTCGCCGCCGCACTGAGCTCTATTACAGGCGCGCTCAGCGGGTGGGTACCGTCTCAGATTCCAGGAGCTCTGGCCTGGACTGCCGGCCTGTTGCTGTTCCACCGCCTCGGGGGCTTGCAGCGTATCCAGGTGCTGTTGATGCTGAGCGTCGGTGCTGCTGGTTTGCTACAGGCGGCCTATCACGGCGAACTGTTTGCCTATGGCGCCCAGGCGCTGGCCAACAGCCAGGTACTGATCGCCATGCTGGTTGCGGTAGGTTTTTTGCGCCTGGTTGCCGCGCCTGCGGCCCAGGGCAACTCAGCCAGCCTGCCCCGTGGCCGGGCAGCGCTGTGGAAGACGCTATTGGGCACACACCTGTTCGGTGCTGCAATCAATTTTTCCGCCCTTACGATCATCGGCGACCGCCTGCATAGCGCACGGCCGCTGCAACCCGTGCAGGCGATAGTACTGTCCCGTGGCTTTGGCCTCGCCGCCCTCTGGTCACCCTTTTTTGTCGCCATGGGCATAGCGCTCACCCTGGCACCGGGATCTCGCCTGCTACCCATGAGCCTCGCCGGACTAAGCGTGGCCCTGCCGGCTCTGCTGCTGGCTGGATACAGCCTGGCACGACGCAAGGAGAGCCTCGACTTTGCCGGCTACCCACTTCAGCCCGAGGCGTTGCGCATACCGCTGGTACTGGTGTTGCTGGTGATGGCCGGGCACCAGTTGCTGCCCTGGCTGGGCATTTTAAGCCTGATTACGATCTGCAGCCTGTCCCTGCCGCTGCTGATATTGCTGTACCAGAACTGCCGCCAAGGTGCCGGGCGTTATCGCCAGCATATCGAACAGGCAGTGCCCGGCATGCATGGCGAACTACTATTATTCCTGGCGGCGGGTGTACTGATGGCCGGCATTTCGGCGCTGGTGCACTTCAGCGACCTCACCTTGTCGTTACGGCATTTTGGGGCGCCTGAGGCCGCAGGCCTGGTCGGCCTCAGCGCGCTGGCAGCCATTTTCGGCATCCATCCGGTGATTACCATCAGCAGCCTCGCGGGCATGCTGATGCCCGTCGTAACCGACCCGAACCTTCTCGGTCTCAGCATTTTGATGAGCTGGTCGCTGGGCGTGATGGTGTCACCCTGCTCCGGCACCCACCTGGCCATGCAGGGTCGCTTTGACATCAATGCCTTTCGGTTTTTTGGCTGGAACTGGCGCTTCGGACTAGGCCTCTACGGCCTGAGCTGTCTGGTACTTTTTGGCTACGAAGCCCTGTTCAGCTAGCGCATATTCACGAAACACTTATCTGTCGATCGAGGTTGTTTTGAGTGCTCCTTACTTCGAGGTGGCCGGATATGGATCGAGGTAAGATGAAAGTGCTCTAACGATCCCAATCGATGGCCTCATGAATCAGTTTTAACCGGGCCGACGGGCCATTGCAGGCCAGCAGCTCCTGCTTGTCCGCAGCCGAGAAAGGCAGCCAGTCGGCCAGGCGATAACCCAGCACCACCGCATCCTCGGTATCAGTATCTGCCGCAAAGGGCGCAAGCTCAGGGTGTTTGAGCATCTGACACAGCAGTTGCTGCAACGGCGCATAGAGCGGCGCTATGGGCTCGGCCGGCTCTTGCGCCAGCCATTCACAGTCACCCAGCAGCAGATTGTCCGGCTGCGTCTCCACAGGCCCAATGCGCACCCGGCGCAGGCCCTGCACCAGTATACCCAGACGTTCATTGGGCAGCTGGTCCCAGTCGATGATCTCGCCATAGACCCCCACCTCATGGAAGGCCGCCAGGCCCTGTGCGAGCGCCTGATCGCTACGGGTCTGTACTATGACAAAACCGCTCTGGCGGCGAAAGGAATCGGACACCATCTGCAGATAACGCGGCTCAAAGATCTGCAACGGCATGCGTGAGCCGGGATAGAGCACGACCGGCAGCGGAAACAACGGCAATATATCCATCAGTCCTCCATGCGCTTTGCATCTGAGTATACGAACTCTGGACCTCACCCGCTCAATCTGGTTCACCTGAAGCTGCCGCGCTCCCATGCCTGGATCAGCTATCTGACCTTCAGTGACTCAGCCTCCAGTAAGCAGGCACAAAAAAAGGCAGCCGAAGCTGCCTTTTTCAAACGCCTGAAATCAGACGATTTTTACTTCATTTCCCAGCCAGTCAGTTCGGCAAGTGCCTTGCCGATATCGGCCAGGGAGCGAACAGTCTTGACGCCAGCGTCTTCCAGGGCTGCGAATTTCTCGTCCGCAGTACCCTTGCCACCGGAGATGATCGCACCAGCGTGACCCATGCGCTTGCCAGCCGGAGCTGTAACACCTGCGATGTAGGACACAACCGGCTTGGTGACGTTAGCCTTGATGTAGGCTGCAGCTTCTTCTTCAGCGGAACCGCCGATTTCACCGATCATGACGATGGCTTCGGTCTGCGGATCCTTCTCGAACATCTCCAGGATGTCGATGAAGTTGGAGCCTGGGATCGGGTCGCCACCGATGCCGACACAGGTAGACTGGCCGAAGCCTGCATCTGTGGTCTGCTTAACCGCTTCGTAGGTCAGGGTGCCTGAACGCGACACTATACCAACCTTGCCCGGCAGGTGAATGTGACCGGGCATGATGCCGATCTTGCACTCGCCCGGCGTGATAACGCCCGGGCAGTTAGGACCCACCAGGCGTACGCCCAGTTCGTCACACTTGGCCTTGCACTGCAGCATGTCGATCACCGGAATGTGCTCGGTGATGCAGACGATCAGCTTGATGCCTGAGTTGGCGGCTTCAAGGATGGAATCCTTGCAGAACGCAGCCGGCACGTAGATCACGGAGGCGTCAGCGCCCGTCGCATCAACGGCTTCCTGCACGGTGTTGAACACCGGCAGACCCAGGTGCTCGGTACCGCCCTTGCCCGGTGTAACACCACCGACCATTTTGGTGCCGTAGGCAATCGCCTGTTCGGAGTGGAAGGTACCCTGGCCACCGGTGAAACCCTGGCAGATGACCTTGGTGTCCTTGTTGATCAAAATCGACATTATTTACCCTCCGCTGCTTTAACCGCCTGCTGAGCACCGTCGGTCAGGCTGGTTGCTGCAATGATATCCAGTCCGGATTCAGCCAGACGCTGTGCACCGAGTTCCGCATTGTTGCCTTCAAGACGAACAACGACAGGCACGTTCACGCCCACTTCCTTAACCGCACCGATGATACCGTCGGCAATCAGGTCACAACGCACGATACCGCCAAAGATGTTGACGAATACCGCTTTGACATTGTCGTCGGACAGGATGATCTTGAACGCTTCAGTTACACGTTCCTTGGTGGCGCCGCCGCCAACGTCAAGGAAGTTGGCAGGCTTGCCGCCGTGCAGCTTGACGATGTCCATGGTACCCATGGCCAGGCCTGCGCCGTTTACCATGCAACCGATGTTGCCATCCAGTGCCACGTAGTTCAGATCCCACTCGGCCGCACGGGCTTCACGGGCATCATCCTGGGACGGATCGTGCATTTCCTGCAGATCCTTGTGACGGTAAAGTGCATTGCCGTCCAGAACGATTTTGGCATCCAGGCAGTGCAGGTTACCGGCATCGGTGATGACCAGCGGGTTGATTTCCAGCAGGGCCAGATCCTTTTCTTCAAACATTTTCGCAAGACCCATAAAGATGCTTACGAACTGCTTGATCTGGTCGCCCTTGAGGCCCAGTTTGAACGCCAGGTCGCGGCCCTGGTAAGGCTGTGCACCGGTCATTGGATCGATGGTTGCCTTGAGAATCTTTTCCGGAGTCTCTTCTGCAACTTTCTCGATCTCGACACCACCTTCGGTGGAGGCCATGAACACAATACGACGTGAAGAACGGTCTACAACCGCACCCAGGTAGAGTTCCTGAGCGATATCGGTGCAGGTTTCAACCAGAATCTTGGAAACCGGCTGACCGTTGGCATCTGTCTGGTAGGTCACCAGGTTTTTGCCCAGCCATTTTTCAGCGAATGCGCTAGCTTCTTCCGGGGAAGTGATCAGCTTGACACCACCGGCCTTGCCTCGGCCACCGGCATGTACCTGCGCCTTGACAACCCACTGGCTACCGCCAATTTTCTTCGCCGCAGCCGCTGCGTCTTCCGGAGTATCTACCGCGTATCCCTTGGAAACCGGCAGACCATAGGTGGCAAACAGCTGTTTACCTTGGTACTCGTGAAGGTTCATGCTCTTGTCCGTTGTCTGGTCAATTATGAATACTTAGCCCGCCAGGCGAGCATACAGTATTCGTGCTCACTCGTTTATACGACAAGCGTCTAATAGAAATGGCCGGATTTGTATCCGGCCATTCATAAGCCCGTTTTACCGGCTTATTTCTTTTTGCGGTTGGCGATATGAATCGCGTGGTTGTCCACCGCCAGCGCAGCTTCATGCACCGCTTCGCTGACAGTCGGATGCGCGAACATGGTCAACTGCAGGTCTTCGGTGGTGGAGCAGAACTCCATCGCGATGACGCCCTGAGCAATCAGCTCGGACGCAATACCGCCGACCATATGCACACCCAGAACGCGATCGGTGACTTCGTCAGAGATAATCTTGACGAAACCGTCGGTGTCGTTGGACGCCATGGCACGGCCAGACGCCGCGAACGGGAACTTGCCGGTTTTGTATTTCACGCCGGCCGCTTTCAATTCCTGCTCGGTCTTGCCGACCCAGGCCAGTTCCGGGTGAGTGTAAATAATGTTGGGAACCACATCGTAGTTCACCTGCGCCTTGTGGCCCGCAACGATGTCGGCAACCATGATGCCTTCTTCGGACGCCTTGTGCGCCAGCATCGGGCCGCGTACCGAATCACCAATGGCGAATACGCCCGGCATGTCGGTACGGCACTGCTCATCAACCTTGATGAAACCGCGCTCGTCCAGTTCAACGCCGCTATCACCCGCCAGCAGGTTCTGAGTCAGCGGGCGACGACCAACAGCCACAATCAGCTTGTCGACGATCATTTCCTTGTCGCCTTCAGCGTCAGTGAATTTAACCTTCACTTCCTTGCCATCCAGAATCTCGGTGCCAGTTACGCGGGCGCCCAGACGGATATCCAGCTTCTGCTTCTTGAGCAGTTTGGCGGCTTCCTTGGCAACATCCTGATCGGCCAGCGCCAGGAAGCTGTCCATGGCTTCCAGCACGGTCACTTCTGAACCCAGACGTGCCCACACGGAACCCATTTCCAGACCGATAACACCGGCACCGATAACGCCCAGACGTTTCGGAGTTTCATCGATGTTAAGTGCGCCTTCGTTGTCCAGGATCAGACCGTCAGTCAGCGGAGCCGGCGGAATGTTCACCGGCACGGAACCGGACGCCAGAATGACATTCTCAGCCGCGTGAACGCTGACAGTGCCATCTTTTGCAGTGACTTCAACCTGCTTGCCAGCCAGCAGCTTGCCAGCACCGGCCAGCAAGGTGACGCCATTGGCCTTGAACAGGCCGGCGATGCCACCGGTGAGGTTTTTAACGATGGTGTTCTTGCGAGCGACCATCTGCTTGACGTCCATCTGCACGTCGCTGACGTTAATACCGTGAACGGCCGCGCTGTCCTTCACTTCGTGGTACTTGTGCGTCGATTCCAGCAGCGCCTTGGACGGGATGCAACCCACGTTCAGGCAGGTGCCGCCAAGTACAGGGGCGCCCTTGCCATCAATCCACTTCTCGACACAGGCCGTTTTCAGACCCAGCTGAGCCGCACGAATCGCCGCAACATAGCCGCCAGGACCAGCACCAATAACAATTACGTCAAATTTATCAGACATATCTTCCTATCCTTAAATGCTCTAGAAGTACGGTGGGCTGCTTAAACGTCCAGCAGCATGCGGGCCGGGTCTTCCAGCAGATCCTTGAGAGTGACCAGGAACTGGACAGCCTCTTTGCCATCAATCATGCGGTGGTCATATGACATTGCCAGATACATCATCGGCAGGATAACAACCTGACCGTTGACTGCCATCGGGCGCTCCTGAATCTTGTGCATACCCAGGATTGCAGTCTGCGGCGGATTCAGTATCGGAGTGGACATGAGGGAGCCGAAAACACCACCATTAGTGATGGTGAAGGTGCCGCCCTGCATGTCGTTCAGACCCAGCTTGCCGTCACGGCCACGCTTGCCGAAATCAGCAATGGTGGACTCGACATCGGCCAGGCTCATGCTGTCGGTATCACGCAGTACCGGCACCATCAGACCACGTTCGGTGGACACGGCAACGCCGATATCCTGGTAGCCGTGGTAGACCATGTCGTTACCGTCGATGGAGGCATTGACCGCCGGGAAGCGTTTCAGCGCTTCGGTAGCCGCCTTGACGAAGAAGGACATGAAGCCCAGGCGCGTGCCGCCGTGTACTTTTTCGAACAGATCCTTGTACTGCTTGCGCAGTTCCATGATCGGCTTCATGTTGACTTCGTTATAGGTCGTCAGCATGGCAGCGCTCTGCTGTGCTTCCACCAGACGCTTGGCGATGGTGGCACGCAGACGCGTCATGGGTACACGCTTTTCGACCCGTTCACCGGCAGCAATGCTGACAGCGACAGGTGCAGGTGCAGCCTTGGCCGCCTGTGGCGCTGCAGGAGCAGCCGCCGCGGGCGCCTTGGCACCAGACTTGATGAAGTTCTGTACATCTTCCTTGGTGATGCCGCCGCCTTTGCCTGTTCCGGCAATCTGGCTGGCATTCAGGTTGTTTTCGTCGATCAGCTTGCGAGCTGCCGGGCCAACCTTGTCAGCGTCGCCAATGGCCGCTTCAGCAGCAGGTGCTGCATCAGTGCTGGTACCGGCAGCGCCGGCTTCAAACTGTGCAATCACTTCATCGCTGAGGACGGTTTCGCCTTCACCCTTGAGGATCGTTTTGATAACACCGTCAGCCGGTGCAACCACTTCCAGTACAACTTTGTCGGTTTCGATATCGACAATCAGCTCATCGGCCGCACAGGCTTCACCGGGCTGTTTGTGCCAGGTTGTTACTGTGCCGTCTGCGACGGATTCCGGAAAAGTCGGGGCTTTGATTTCGATGGACATGTTGTTTCCTTGTGTGCTCCGCAAAGTCGTATCTCTCGATACGACCTGTCATTAACCGTTGAGTGCTTCGTTTACCAGCGCGTCTTGCTGCTCGATATGCACCGAAATATGACCCACCGCAGGCGCTGCCGCATGCGGACGCCCGACACCACCCAGGTGCAACGTCGGGTTGTGACGCTGCAACACATTGCGCATGTGGTGCTGACTGCAGTACCAGGCACCCTGGTTCATCGGTTCTTCCTGACACCAGACGACGGATTCCAGATTAGTGTAACCGGCAATTGCCTCAGCCAGCGCAGCCTCCGGGAACGGGTACAGCTGCTCGATGCGCACGACGGCCACATCAGTCAGACCCTGCTCAGCGCGGCGGTTGTACAGGTCGTAGTAGACCTTGCCACCGCAGAGCACCAGACGCTTCACCTTGGCGGCATCCAGCTGATCAACTTCGCCGAGAACCGGCAGGAAAGTGCCTTCGGCCAGATCTTCCAGCGTCGATGTCGCCTGCTTGTGACGCAACAGGCTCTTGGGTGACATGACAATCAGCGGCTTGCGCAGCGGACGTGCCACCTGGCGACGCAGCAGATGGAAAATCTGTGCCGGTGTCGTCGGAGTGCAGACCTGAATGTTGTGCTCGGCACACATCTGCAGGAAACGCTCCAGACGGGCAGACGAATGCTCCGGACCCTGGCCTTCAAAGCCATGGGGCAGCAGCATGGTCAGACCGCACAGGCGGCCCCATTTCTGCTCGCCACTGGTGATGAACTGATCGATCACCACCTGGGCACCATTGGCAAAGTCACCAAACTGAGCTTCCCAGATTACCAGCGCGTTGGGGATAGTCGTGGAATAACCATACTCGAACGCCAGCACCGCCTCTTCCGACAGGTAGGAGTCCAGTATGGTCATGTTCGGCTGATCTTCAGCCAGATTCTTCAGCGGCACGTAGCAGCTGGCATCTTTCTGGTTGTGCAGCACCGCATGGCGATGGGAGAAGGTACCACGACCCACATCCTGACCCGTCAGGCGGACAGGGTAGCCTTCAGCCAGCAAAGTAGCGTAGGCCATGGTCTCGGCAAAGCCCCAGTTGAGAGCCATTGCGCCAGCAGCCATGCGCTTGCGATCTTCATAGATCTTCTGCACCTGACGCTGAACCACAAAGCCTTCCGGCGTTTCACAGACCTTGTTGGCCAGTTCCTGCAGCAGCTTCATGTCAACGCTGGTGTCGCATTCGAAGGACCACTCATGGCCCAGGTACGGACGCCAATCGACGAACAGCTCGGTATTGGGTTCCAGTACCAGCGCCTTGGCGACATGATCACCATTTTCCAGCGCGCGACGGTATTCCTGCTCCATGGCCTTGCTTTCGTCGGCGTCGATAACACCGGCATCCAACAGGCGCTGAGCGTAGAGTTCGCGGGTAGTTTTCTGCGTCTTGATCTTGGCGTACATCAGCGGCTGGGTGCCAGAGGGCTCATCCGCTTCGTTGTGACCGCGGCGGCGGTAGCACACCAGGTCAATAACGACGTCCTTGTTGAACTCGTTGCGGTAGTCCAGCGCAACCTGGGTTACAAAGCTGACCGCTTCGGGATCGTCGCCGTTGACGTGGAAGATCGGCGCCTGGACCATTTTCGCCACATCGGTGCAATATTCGCTTGAACGCGCGTCTTCCTTGCGGGATGTGGTAAAACCGACCTGATTGTTGATCACTATGTGAATAGTGCCGCCGGTCTTGTAGGCGCGGGTCTGGGACATCTGGAATGTCTCCATGACCACACCCTGACCGGCGAAGGCCGCATCACCGTGGATCGACACAGGCACAACCGTAGTGCCGATGGAATCTTGACGACGGTCCTGACGCGCACGCACCGACCCTTCGACCACCGGAGATACGATCTCCAGATGCGATGGGTTGAATGCCATGGCCAGGTGGACTTCGCCGCCCTGGGTCATGACATTGGACGAGAAGCCCTGGTGGTACTTGACGTCACCGGAGGTGGTGATCACTTTTTTGCCTTCGAACTCGCCGAACAGCTCGGCGGGATTCTTGCCAAAAATATTCACCAGCACGTTCAGACGACCGCGGTGTGCCATCCCGATGATGACTTCCTTGGCGCCATCACGACCCGCGCGCTGCACCAGTTGGTCCATCAGCGGAATCAGTGCTTCGCCGCCTTCCACGCCAAAGCGCTTGGCGCCGGCGTAACGGGCACCGAGGTACTTTTCCAGACCCTCGGCCGCCGTCAGGCGCTCAAGAATATGCTTGCGCTCCGTCACTTCAAACACAGGATGACCGCGCACCGGCTCAATGCGCTGCTGCAACCAGCGTTTTTCCTGGGTATCAACGATGTGCATGTACTCAGCACCCACAGTGGTGCAGTACGTGCGTTTCAGATCTTCGACAATCTGTTTCAGCGGCGCTTCTTCGGTGCCGAAGAAGAGCGAACCCAGCTGAAACACAGTGTCGTAGTCCGCTTCGCTCAGCTCGTGGAAACGCAGATCCAGATCCGGCACCGGCTCACGCTTGTGCAGGTCAAGCGGATCTATGTCCGCGGCCTGATGTCCACGCACACGATAAGCATTGATCATCCGCAGAACACGCACCTGCTTCTTTTCATGCTCGGACGAGACGCTGCTGACTTCAACCGGACGGGATTGACCCTGGTTTTTGGAGAGATAGAGGAAGTGTTCACGGATCGGTGAGTGAGGCACATCCTGACTGATGTGCTCGCCGACCTTAGGCAGCCGGTCAAACTCTTCGCGCCATTCCTGGGGAACGGCATTCGGATCCATAAGGTAGGTTTCGTAAAGTTGTTCGATGTATGAAAGGTTGCCACCATACAGGTGGGCATTCTTCCATAACAGCTCCATTACGCCATCTTGCATTCTTTGATCACCCTGGCTCAAGGAGTACACCAGCACGAAAGGTTGCACCATTTCCTTTCGTAACATCCGCTGAATGCCACCTTTTTGTTACCGTTTTGTGTCGCCTCACGCCTATCAAAAAAGCGCATAAACGCGGGGCAGTATTGTACGCCTTTTGTAACAGGCTTTACACATCAAAGCCGCGTGGCATTCGACAAAAAAACTTAATCAACCGATGCATATTCCTAAGCCCTGGCCGACCCTACTTTTTCCGACTGCTCGAACTTACCGCCACGAACTCTCTTTATACATACAAAAAAAAGCGGCACCACCGGTGCCGCTTTTTTTCATCGGATCAGGTTGCCTGCTGTAGCAACATATTCCGGATTTTGCCGATTGCCTTGGTGGGGTTGAGCCCCTTGGGACAAACGCTGACACAGTTCATGATGCCATGGCAACGGAAGACGCTGAACGGATCATCAAGCTCCGCCAGACGCTCCCGAGTTGCCGTATCACGACTGTCTGCCAGGAAGCGGTAAGCCTGCAACAGACCTGAAGGCCCAACAAACTTGTCCGGATTCCACCAGAAGGACGGACAGGCAGTGGAACAGCATGCACAGAGAATACACTCGTACAGACCATCCAGCTCAGCGCGTTCTTCCGGCGACTGCAGACGCTCGATCGCCGGAGCCGGCGTATCATTGATCAGGAACGGTTTGATCTTCTCGTACTGCTTGTAGAACTGACCCATGTCGACCACCAGGTCACGCACTACCGGCAGACCCGGCAGCGGGCGCAGAACCAGCTTGTCCTTTTCCACCACCGCAGACAGCGGCGTGATGCAGGCCAGACCATTCTTGCCGTTCATGTTCATGCCATCTGAGCCGCACACGCCTTCACGGCAGGAGCGACGGTAGGCCATGGACGGATCCTTGTCCTTCAGAAGCTGAAGCAGATCCAGCACCATGATGTCCTTGCCACCGGGGATATCGATATGGATATCCTGCATGTAAGGCGCATCGTCAGTCTCAGGATTGTAGCGATATACACTTACCAGCATCGTAACAGCCCCTTAGTAAGTTCTGATTTTCGGCGGAAAAGCAGGCATGGTCTTGGGCGCAAAATTCACCGCACGCTTGGTGATGCGCTTGTCTACCGGATGGAACAGGGAGTGACACAGCCAGTTTTCGTCGTCGCGTTCAGTAAAGTCGTTACGCGCATGCGCACCGCGGGATTCCTTGCGGACCTCGGCAGCAATGGCAGTCGCTTCGGCCACTTCCATCAGGTTTTCAAGCTCCAGAGCTTCGATACGCGCGGTATTGAAGGCGCCGGACTTGTCTTCCAGATTGAGGTTGCCTACGCGCTCGCGCAGAGCCTTGAGCAACTCCAGACCCTTCTGCATGCTGCCGCCATCGCGGAACACGCCGAAGTACAGCTGCATGGTGCTCTGCAGGTCCTTGCGAACCTCAGCCACACTTTCGCCACCGGTGCTGTTATTGAGGCGATTCAGACGCGACATGGCCGCTTCTATATCAGCATCAGTAGCATCCAGGCATTCGTAGCCTTCCTGCAACTGCTTCTCGATCTGTATACCAGCTGCACGACCGAATACCACCAGATCCAGCAGTGAGTTGCCACCCAGACGGTTAGCACCATGCACTGATACGCAGGCCACTTCGCCACAGGCAAAGAGCCCATCGATAATGAAGTCGTTACCCTCGGCATCCATACCGATCGCCTGACCGCCGATGTTGGTGGGAACGCCACCCATCATGTAATGGCAGGTCGGAACAACCGGGATCGGCTCTTTCACCGGATCCACGGCCGCAAAGGTCTTGGCCAGCTCGCAGATACCCGGCAGACGGGAGTGCAGCACTTCCTCGCCCAGGTGATCCAGCTTCAGGAAGACATGATCGCCGTCCGGGCCACAGCCACGACCGTCGAGCAGCTCCAGAATCATGGAACGGGCAACAACGTCACGACCGGCAAGGTCCTTGGCGTTTGGAGCATAACGCTCCATGAAGCGTTCGCCGTCCTTGTTGACCAGGTAACCGCCTTCACCGCGGCAACCTTCTGTCACAAGCACACCGGCACCGGCGATACCGGTTGGGTGGAACTGCCACATTTCCATATCCTGCGCCGGTACGCCTGCGCGCAGCGCCATCCCCATACCGTCACCGGTATTGATCAGCGCATTGGTGGTGGACGCATAGATGCGACCCGCACCGCCGGTGGCAAGAACAGTTGCCTTGGCCTTGATGTAAACGGTTTCGCCGGTTTCGATGCAGATGGCGATACAGCCAACGACTGCGCCTTCGGCGTTTTTCACCAGATCAACGGCGTACCATTCGTTCAGGAACACGGTACCGGCTTTCAGGTTGCCCTGGTACAGCGTGTGCAGCAGCGCGTGACCGGTACGGTCTGCCGCGGCACAGGTACGTGCAGCCTGACCACCTTCACCGAAGTTCTTCGACTGTCCGCCGAAAGGACGCTGATAGATACGACCGATTTCCGTACGGGAGAATGGCAGACCCATGTGGTCCAGCTCAAACACAGCCTGAGGACCGACAGAACACATGTACTCGATCGCGTCCTGGTCACCGATGTAATCGGAGCCCTTGACGGTATCGTACATGTGCCAGCGCCAATCGTCGTTCGGATCAGCACTGGCAATCGCACAGGTAATGCCACCCTGGGCGGATACCGTGTGCGAGCGGGTCGGGAACACCTTGGTGACACAGGCCGTATTCAAACCGGACTGCGCCAGCTGCAGTGCTGCACGCATACCAGCACCACCGCCACCGACTACAATTGCGTCGAAAGTTAGCGTACGCAGCTTAGTCATCGCTTAGATACCCCACAGAATCTGAATGCCCCACACGACATAAATAAAGGTCAGCAGACCACAGACAGACTGGAACAGAAAACGCGCGCCAGTCGGCTTGATGTAGTCGGTCGAAACTGACCAGAGCCCGATCCAGGCATGAGCTGCCATGGATAACAGAGCCAGCAGGGTGAAAATACGCATTGCAGTACCGTCGAACAGTCCTTTCCACTGCTCAAACGTCAGCTCGTCACCGAACGCGAGGTAGAAAATCATGAACACAGCATAGGCAACAAGAACGACAGCGGTAACCCGCTGAACCATCCAGTCATACAGGCCGCTGCGGCCAAAACTCGTGATACTGGTTACCATACCCACACTCCCACCAAAAGGATCGAAACACCGCCGGCAATCAGAGTTGCCTTCGCTGCCAACTGACCGCTTTCCAGTTCTTCAAAATAGCCAGCGTCCATCACCAGATGTTTGACGCCCGCCAGGCAGTGGTATACCAGTGCTGACAGCAATCCCCACGCTATCAGTTTTGCAAAGAAACTGTCTTCAAACATGACAGCGGCTTCGTTAAATCCAGCCTCGGATTCCAGTGACAACCCCAATGCATACAACATAAAGATGGCGCCAAAGAACAACGCGACACCCGTAATGCGATGCAAAATTGAAGAGATCGCCGGAAGGGGCTGTTTAATAGTTCGCAGATCTAGGTTTACAGGTCTTTTTTTGTTCACGGCTCTAGTTCACACTTTGCTGTTCTATTGCAGAACAGGGTTGCTAGGAAGTGCTCAGAGAGTAAATACCCCTGTCGTCGAAGCTGCGAAAACCATCGTTGGCGCCGCAACTTCGGTGCGAGAGTATAAGCATTCCCCCCACAGATTACAATGAAACAGCGACCCGCCCCAGGGCGCGAAATGCCCGCCAACTCCCATTCCGCCTGCATCTACAACTAATGGCCTATAGGCGCAAGCAGTCTCGCTGCCGTTTTCTCCGATTTTTGCTGCACTGCGAAGATAAGACCCCTTCAGCTAATTGACAATCCTGGTTCAATCTCTATATTGGGTGAGTCCAAAACGGGTCTAGACATTGAGATGTGGCATGCCATGAGCGTGCCACGGTAAAATTTACGACAAGATAGGAGCCGCAAATGGCTGACAAGAAAGCACGGTTGACAGTCGAGGGCCTTGATGGGGCCATCGAATTGCCTGTTTACTCCGGCACAGAAGGCCCAGACGTAATTGACGTCCGTCCGCTCACCGGCAAAGGCCTGTTCACTTACGACCCCGGCTTCGTCTCCACAGCTGCCTGCGAATCCAAAATCACCTATATCGACGGCGACCAGGGCATCCTGCTGCACGGCGGTTACCCCATCGAACAGCTGGCAGACAAGTCCGACTATCTGGAAGTGTGCTACCTGCTGCTCAATGGCGAGCTGCCAACTGAAGAACAAAAGACAGTATTCGTTAACATCATCAAGAACCACACCATGGTTCATGAACAGATGAGCCATTTCTTCAACGGCTTCCGTCGTGATGCCCACCCAATGGCCATCATGGTTGCCTGCGTTGGCGCCCTGTCCGCCTTCTACCACGACTCTCTGGACATCAACGACGCACACCACCGCGAAGTCTGCGCCTTCCGCCTGATCGCGAAGATGCCGACCCTGGCCGCCATGTCGTACAAGTACTCCATCGGCCAGCCGTTCATGTACCCGCGTAACGACCTGGGTTACGCCGAAAACTTCCTGCACATGATGTTCGGCACACCCTGCGAGGAATACAAACCCAATCCGGTACTGGCCAAGGCCATGGACCGCATCTTTGTATTGCATGCTGACCATGAGCAAAACGCGTCGACTTCCACGGTTCGCCTGGCAGGCTCCTCCGGCGCCAACCCCTTTGCCTGCATATCTGCTGGTATTGCAGCCCTTTGGGGACCAGCGCACGGCGGCGCCAACGAAGCCGTACTGACCATGCTGGAAGAGATTGGCGACGAATCCAACATCGCAGAATATGTTGAACGCGCCAAAGACCCGGAAGATCCCTTCCGCCTCATGGGCTTCGGTCACCGCGTTTATCGCAACTTCGACCCACGCGCCAAGGTCATGAAAGCAACCTGCGACCAGGTACTGAAAGAGCTGGGCGTCGAGAACGAGCCGCTACTGAAAATCGCCAAGCGCCTGGAACAGATTGCACTCGAAGACCCCTACTTCGTCGAGCGCAAACTCTACCCCAATGTCGATTTCTACTCCGGCATCATTCTCAAGGCCATTGGCATTCCGACCAGCATGTTCACCGTGATCTTCGCACTGTCACGCACCATCGGCTGGATCTCCCACTGGAGCGAATTCCACAGCAGCCCGAACCGCATCGGCCGCCCTCGCCAGCTTTATACTGGCCCCAAAATGCGCGACTACCCCTAGTAACGCGCGCCCACTGCTGCGGGCCCAGGCCCGCAGCAGCTCAATGATCGCAGCATCAGAAACTGACGCTCGCTCATTTCAGCCCAGCACCATTCTGCACCACCAGATACCCGTTATAGCGCCCGTATCTCATCTATATCCCGCGCGACCTGATCCGCCGATTGATCAAACATCAGCTGCTCCTGCTTATCCAGTGCAAGCTCAAGCACCCGAGTCACACCTTCTGCCGCCAGTACACAGGGCACACCCATGGCAATATCGGTGCGACCGTACTCACCTTCCAGAATCGCCACCACCGGCAGAATGCGGTTACGCCCATTGACGATGGCATCGACCATTTTCGCGATCGCCACACCTGGCGCATCGCAGGCACTGGCCTGCTTTTTCAAGCCAAGTATTTCACCACCACCCTGACGCGTACGCTCTACGATGCGCGCTATCTGCTGCTGCGACAGAAAATGCGTCAGCGGCACCGAGCCCAGCGTACAGTAGCGCATCAGCGGCACCATACTGTCGCCATGACCCCCCAGCACCAGGGCACTGATATCCCGCACAGAAAAACCCGTCTCTTCAGCAATAAAACACTTCATGCGCGCCGTATCCAGCACCCCGGCCTGACCGAACACCCTGTTACGACTCAAACCGCTGATACCCCAGGCCCTATAGGTCAGCACATCCACCGGATTTGACACCACCAGCACCATCGCCGCCGGCGCGTGCCGATTCACATCCTGCATAATGCCATCCAGAATCGGCAGATTGATGCTCAGCACGGCCTGGCGCGACTGACCAGGCTTGCGTGCCACACCTGCGGTAATAACCACCAGCTCCGAATCCTGCAACAGCTCGACATTCGAGCCACCATAAACCCAGGTATCAGACCCCGCCTCCACCGCCGCCTGCCAAACATCCAGCGCCTTGCCCTGCGCCAGATCACCCTGCACATCGATTAGCATCAGCTCATGACAAAGCTCCTCCCGGGCGATCACCTGAGCTGCCGCCTCACCCACCATGCCCGCACCCACAATCGATATTTTGTTCACCTTACACCTCCCGACCGGCATGACTGCACCCTGCGCAGCACACCCCTACTGAGAAGTATTACTGCCCACACGAAAACGGCCACCCGCAGGTGGCCGTAATATCAGACGACAAGGCAAAAAATCAGGCCCGATTACTCCACCGAGGTGGACTCAATACGATGAATACTCAGATCCGCCCCATTGAACTCCTGCTCCTGCGACAGACGCAGCCCGGTGACCAGCTTGACGCCACCATACACCAGCGCACCGCCTGCCAGCGCCACAGTGACACCCGCCAGGGTTCCAACCAGCTGCGACATCAGACTGACACCTCCCAGACCGCCCAGCGCCTCACTGCCGAAGATACCCGCCGCAATGCCACCCCAGGCACCACAGACGCCGTGCAGGGGCCACACACCCAGCACGTCGTCGATTTTCCAGCGATTCTGCATCAGCGTGAACAGCCAGACGAAAATAGCCGACGCAACACCGCCCACTGCGAGCGCACCAATCGGGTGCAACAGATCGGAACCCGCACAAACCGCCACCAGACCCGCCAGCGGACCGTTGTGGATAAAGCCAGGGTCATTACGCCCCAGCACAAGTGCCACAATAATGCCGCCCACCATGGCCATCAGACTGTTCACCGCCACCAAACCAGAAATACCATCCAGCGTCTGGGCGGACATGACGTTAAAGCCAAACCAGCCAATGCAGAGAATCCAGGCACCCAGGGCCAGAAACGGAATATTCGATGGCGGGTACGCCACCAGCCGATCACCACGATAACGACCATGGCGATTCCCCAGCAGCAGCACCGCCACCAGCGCTATCCAGCCACCCACAGCATGCACCACGACCGAGCCTGCGAAATCATGAAACTGAGCCCCGAAACTCGATTCCAGCCAGGCCTGAAAGCCATAGTTGCCGTTCCAGATAATGCCCTCGAAGAACGGATACACGAAGCCGACCGTCAGCGCCGATGCCGTCAGCATGGGCCAGAAGCGCGCACGCTCAGCCACACCGCCGGAAATAATGGCCGGGATTGCTGCCGCGAAGGTCATCAAGAAGAAAAATTTGACCAGCGTATAACCATTGTTCTGCGCCAGCGTTTCCGCATCCGCGAAAAAGGTCACATCGTAGGCCACCCAGTAGCCGACAAAGAAGTACGCCACGGCCGAAAAACCGAAATCGGTCATGATCTTGACCAGGGCATTGACCTGATTCTTGTGCCGGACCGTGCCGACTTCAAGAAAGGCAAAGCCCGCATGCATGGCAAACACCATGATGGCACCCAGCAGAATGAAAAGCGTATTCGAACTCTGGATCAGGGTTTCAACCGCACTGTTGACAGTTTCCAAGAACAGCCTCCTAAGCTCTGAACCATCTACATGGCCCAAGACGCACCAACAAGGTGCATATTATTATTAACCGACCCATCCCGGTGCAAAGCCCATTACAACAGAACCCGCTTCCCTTCAGCCTTGCCTTGATATCACAAACCACCATTTCCAGCACCCGACGCACCTGACCGGAACCTGTCGAGCACTCAAATAGCGCATACCGGAACAACTTGCCCTAAATTAAAGCATTATTTATGCCACAATATTGACCTCAGCTCATTAACCACCAGGAGGCTGTCCGAGAATGCTAGCCGTAGCGAGAGCCGACTGATTTGAG
>NZ_BCNS01000118.1 GCF_001528745.1 Marinobacterium profundum
TGTCGGACAGCCTCCTAGACCATAAATAAACCATCTGCCGCACAACGCAAAGCGGCGCATCCCTGGGGATGCGCCGCTCATACTGTACTATCAATCCGAGTTAATACATGAAGCAGGGATGCTTCATCATTGGCCGCAGGCCAATGCGAACGCCATATCTTCGCCTCCAAGAAGGCCAGCAAGTCAACGCACTTGCGCCCATTCTTTTAGGCTAAGGAGTTCTGGCGTGACGGACAAATAGGGAGGGAACCTATTTGTCCGCAGGGTTAATAGCCAAACACGCACTAGCCCGCGCGATGACGGATCTCAAAGCACACATGAATGTTCTTGCTGCGCTTGAAGTCCGGATCCAGCGTCTTGGCGGTTATGTCCTGAATATCAAAACCGGCCAGCGCCTCATAATCGAGCACGAAGCGGCGGTAGTTATTCGAAAACAGCAAAACACCACCCGGTCGCAGCAGCTTCATGGCCGCTTGGACCAGAGATACGTGATCACGCTGAATATCCAGCACCTCTTCCATGCGCTTGGAGTTTGAGAAAGTCGGCGGATCCATGAAAATCAGATCAAAAGCCGCCGCGCGGGGCTGATTCAGCCACTTGATGCAGTCAGCCTGAATAAACTGATTGTCACCGCCGGAATAACCGTTCAGCCCCATGTTTTTCATCGCCCAGCCAAGGTAGGTAGCCGACATGTCCACGCTGGTAGTGGACTCGGCGCCCCCCTGGGCCGCATGCACAGAAGCGGTGGCGGTATAGCAAAACAGGTTCAGCACATCCTTGCCCAGCGCCATTGACTGGATACGGCGCCGCACGGGCCTGTGATCAAGGAAGAGCCCTGTATCGAGGTAGTCATGCAGATTGACGCGTAACTTGCAGCCGTGCTCCTGCACTTCGATAAAGTGATCGGTCTGACCCTGGCGTCCATACTGACTTGAACCCTGCTGACGCCTGCGCTGCTTGAGCACCACACGCTCCTGCTTGACCCCAAGCACCTCCGGGATAACGCTGATCACATCCTGCAGCCGCTCAAAAGCCCTGCGCGGGTCGATGGAACTCGGCGGCGCATACTCCTGCACATGCACCCAGTCACCGTAGCAATCCACCGCAACGGCATACTCCGGCATATCGGCATCGTACAGACGATAACATTCGATCTGCTCGCGCTTGACCCACTTGGACAAAGCCTTAAGGTTCTTTTTCAGCCGGTTGGCAAACATCTGCGCCTGCTCACTGATCGGCGTACCCGGCTCCAGCGGCAGGGGGCGATCCCGCTCAGCATGCAGTGTAAACAGAAACAGACCACACTCGATGGCCCCGTTATACAGCTTGTACTGACGGTCGACCTTGAGACCAATCACCTTGCACTGATCCGCATTGCCACTGAAGATCGCCACCTTCCAGCCGCCGAACTGGCGCTTCAGACGCTCCCCCATCTGGCGGTACATGTACATCAACTCGGTTTCATCACCAATACGTTCGGCATAAGGCGGATTGGTCACCAGCAGACCCGGGCCCGGCGCTGGCACACCCAGCTCCACCATATCCTGCTCGCGCCAGTCGATAATCCGGGCAAGACCCGCATGCTCGGCATTTTGCGCCGCAAGCTGCAAAACGGACGCATCGCGATCATAACCCGTGAAGCGCACTCTTAGCTCCGCCAGCCCTGCATCACGGCGTTTGACAGCTTCAGCCTGCAGCTTTTGCCACAGACTCTTGTCGTGCTGCAGCCAGCGGCTGAAACCAAAACGCTGGCGCAACAAACCCGGCGCAATATCTGCTGCCATCATGACCGCCTCGATCAGCAGCGTGCCCGAGCCGCACATCGGATCCAGCAACTGCGGATGCGTTGCGGCCAGCTGCGGCCAGCCGGCACGATACAGAACCGCCGCCGCCAGGTTTTCCTTCATTGGCGCCTGACCCGCACGCTTGCGGTAACCGCGCCTGTGCAGACTGCCGCCGGACAGATCCAGCGCTATAGTTGCCTTGCCACTGTAAAGGTGGACATTGATACCCAGATCCGGCTCAACCCTATCCACGGTAGGACGGTTCCCCGTTGCCGCACGAATCTGATCCACCACCGCATCCTTGACCTTCTGAGCGCCGAAGTGCGTGTTAACGATCTGTTCAGTACGCCCGGTAAAGTCCACCGACAGAGTTCCCAAAGGGCGCAGATGATCCAGCCACTGCACCTGCTGCACGGCTTCATAGAGCTCATCCGCGGTATTGACCGGACTCACCTGCAACGGCAGCAGCACCCGGTTGGCGAGGCGCGACCACAGGCAGACCCGATAGGCATCCCTCAGCTCGCCTGCGAAATAAACCCCTGCCTGCGTTTCCTTCACCGACGCCATACCGAGCATTTTCAGCTCATCCAGCAGCAGTCCTTCGATACCCTTGGGACAGGTTACAAAAAAATTCATCAGCCACGCTCTTCAAGTTGTTTCACACAGCCAGCCCCGGAAATTGCGGCACGCAGCTGAATCAGGAAATTCATTCAAACTTATTACTTTGTTAATGAAAATAATTCATTAACTGACTATATCTGGCGACAGTAATTTAACTAACTGATAAATATGCGGTTTTTAGGTCTGCCAAACACAACCGCTATCGCCATACTCATCCTCATAGTTTTTTAGGATCGTAACTGCCGCCGAATTCCGTTATCAATGAAAGCTGTGGTACACGAGAGGATCTGCCACATCTGCTGGGAACAGACGATTAGGCCCGTTCCCGGATTTAGAATTTTAGAGAGGCGTACTATGAAGACACAGAAACGCGATAAAACCTCTACTTTGTTTAACCGCGGCTTTCAGGCGGGCTTAGACGGTAAATCCAAAAGCACCTGCCCAGTCAGCGAGATCGATTCACGCACACATTGGATGAGTGGATGGCGAGAGGGACGGGAGGCCCACTGGAGCGGTCAATCCGGCGTCTCTGCAATACAAGCCAATCCGTCGCTTCACTGATACGGCTCGAACAACCTAATTCTCAGGATTTTAAATGGCTCCCCGCGGGGAGCCATTTGCCATTAGGCAGGCTACACAACTAGCGCTTTCGTGCCTGCAAAGCCCTGATCGCCTCAACCGAATCACTCACCAGTCTGGGCCCCTGGTAAATAAATCCACTGTAAATCTGCACCAGGCTGGCACCCGCTTCCATTTTCTCAGCCGCATCAAAGCCCTCGGTAATACCGCCGACGCCAATAATAGGCAAGGCACCACCCAGCTCAGCCGCCAACTGTCGAATGGTACGGGTGGAACTGTTACGTACCGGCGCACCGCTAAGACCGCCCTCTTCATTACGCAGCGGCGAGTCCTCTACGCCATCGCGCGACAGCGTTGTATTAGTAGCAACGACACCATCCAGTTCATAGGTTTTCAGCGACTTGGCCACCATAATGACTTCTTCGTGCGTCATGTCCGGCGCTATTTTTACTGCAATGGGCACATATCGATCATGCAGCCTGGCCTGGCGCGCCTGCTCCAGCTTGAGACGATTCAACAGGCTGTTTAATGACTCACCAAATTGCAGCGTGCGCAGCCCAGGCGTATTCGGAGACGATATATTCACCGTGATGTAGCTTGCGCGCGCATAGACTTTGCGCAGGCAATAAATGTAATCCTCATCCGCACGCTCGTTCGGCGTATCCTTGTTCTTGCCAATATTGATTCCCAGTACGCCATCAAAGCGGCTGCGTTCAATATTTTTCAGCAGTTGATCAACACCCAGATTGTTAAATCCCATGCGGTTGATGATCGCCTTGTGCTCCGGAATGCGAAACAGGCGGGGACGCGGGTTACCCGCCTGGGGGCGTGGCGTTACCGTACCCACTTCTATAAAACCAAACCCCATGGCGGCCAGGCCATCGATGGCAACACCGTTTTTATCCAGCCCGGCGGCAAGTCCAACCGGATTGGGAAAGCGAATACCCATGACTTCCACCGGGCAGCTTTCCGCCTGAGCCCCGAGCAAACGATGCATGCCCAGGTTCGCCACCAGGTTCATGCCACCCAGAGCCAGATCGTGGGACAGCTCAGGCTCCAGTTTGAACATCGAATAACGCGCAAGCTGATACAACATGGATTATCCAATTGGGTTTACAGAAATAAGGCGGCATTATAGGCGACACAGTGGTTCCTGAACACCCGCCCACCCAAGGTCAAGCATCATCGTAGCCGCGAAATGGAACTGAAGCGCCCCTGCGGATCGAAATGAATCACGAAGCGCCCATGTACACCATCGTTCAATACAAAGCGCTGTAAAATGCCAGCCGGAAAACGCACCCGCCGCCCGTCAAGTGCAATCACCGTTACCTGCAGTCGACCCTGTGCCTGATAGTGCCTCAGGTACTCCTCTCGACTGATAGCGAGATCAAACTCCACCTGTGCCATTTCTCACCTTGTCTGCTTAAGTCAAAACACCCAGCGCCCTGGCGCGAAGCCCTGATAATGCCTGATCGCACCCTCTATTTCGACTCGGCCTTCCGCGCCGCCATGCCCTCCCCCCTGCAGTGCTAATATCCGCGCCCAATGGGTATTAATCACCGGGCAGGGCCCTCAAACCGCGCCCTGCCAGGCAAGCTCTGCTATTGTTCCGAGGTACCAGTCTCCTTTTAAAGACACCAATAAAATCCAGAGCGCCGGCAGGCATAAAAAATGTTCGTCCCGACTTCAGCCGAACAAGGCCTTGCAGCCGCCGTGATTTCTAACAAGTCATTGATATACGAGGGGGGTTACCTGATAATGACGCAGGACGCGAACCTGAAACCCTGGGCCATTTCGAGCTTGTACTCCGTTTGACGGCATGCTCCAGAGTGACCTCAACGGGTCTTTCACAGCCAGCTGAATTAAAGGCACTATGCGCAAGCTGCCGTTAGTACTGAACCTCATCTGCCTGCCCGTCTTCGCTGACGTGTCGGCTTACCTTGATCGAAATACGATCACGGCGCAGGACACGGTTCGTCTGACGCTTGAGGCCGACTCTCGCATACAGCAGGAAATAGACTTCTCCCCGCTTTATCGCAACTTCCAGTTTTTGGGCAGTAAACAGCTCACGCTATCGAGTCATGCTGGCGGTGACAGCCAGTACCGCACCCGCTGGGAAGTCCTGCTGCGCCCCAAAACGACCGGTGAAATTACTATTCCCCCGCTGCAGCTTGGGCTTGAGTCCAGCAATAACCTGCACCTCAAGGTTTTAAGCGGTGCCGCCCGCGAAAGCGGCCTGCAGGGCGAGCAGGTGTTTATCGAGGCAAGCCTGGACACCAACGAGGTGTATCAGGACAGCCAGCTGATCTACACCCTGCGCCTGTACCACGCCATCGAGCTGCTGCCCGACACCCAACTGACCGACCCTTACCTGCCGGGCGCGCTGATCAAGCCACTAGGCGAGCAGGTACGTTTCACACAACAGGTACGGGGGCGCAACTATAAAGTTATCGAACAACGCTATGCTCTGTTCCCAGGCCAGACCGGCACTCTGACCCTGGACGGCCCCATCTTTGAAGGCCGCGCCAAGCAGGACAACAGCCAGATCCAGCTGCAGGCAAGACCACTGGAAGTCGCCGTTATTCCGCCGGCTTACCAGAGCGCGCGCGGATACTGGCTACCCGCCATGGCACTGACGCTGAATGATGACTGGCAAAACGGCGCGCCATCCACCCCCGTAACCAGCCTTGGCGACAACCTGAGCTACAGTATCAGCATGACGGCAACTGGATTGCCTGCGTCCCGCCTGCCGTCCCTGGCTCCGCCTGCGGGGGCCAACTTTGACATCAGCGTCGACAGCGTGGAACTGGTTGAAGATGTATCGGACCTGGGCCTGACCAGCCGGCGCACCGAACACATTGTGGTACGCCCGCACACCGCGGGCAATCTGACGTTGCCACCTAGCGATGTAACCTGGTGGGATCTGAACACCGACAGTGCGCGCAATGTCGCCCTCCCCGGACACCTGCTACAGGTAAAGCCGCGTTCGCCGGCCGCGCAAGCAGCGCTGGCCATGGCGGCGGCGCCCCCCTCTAGTCAAGCCGATGCCAGCATTGCATCAGGCCATGCCGCGACCAGCGCCGCAGCCACAACTGCGGCCTCGGTTGCACGCCTGCAACAGGCCCTGAACGAAAGCCGGCTACTCATCGGCCTGCTCACTGTCATCAGTCTGATTTCATCCCTGGGCTGGCTCTATACCTTCAACCACCTGCGCCAGCTACGCAGGGAAGAACAGCAGCAGGCACAGCAGGAAGAAATGCGCCGCCGCCGCAAGCTGTTGATGGCTCACCAAATGGCCGAGAAAAATACCTTTCAGGCCTTGGCCATGGCCTGCCAGCAGAACAATCCGACAGTGGCCAAAATGCGACTGGTTGAGTGGGCGCAGAATTTCTGGCCCGATCAACACATATTCAACAGTGAAGATATCAGTGATGCCGCCCGCAGCCAGACGCTCGACTTCCTGATTCTGGATCTTGAACAACACGTCCATCAGGACGACAAGGCACTCTGGCAGGGCGATCTGCTGCTCGAAGCCATTGAAAAATTGCGAGAGCGCCGCCCCGAAGGCTACGAAGCCGCACCGCTGCCGGAGCTGCTCTTCGCGTCTGGATAGCGGTACGCTTACCCATTAAATGAGTTCCCTTCACAGCATACTTCAGCGAGCGATAGCCTTTTTAAATGCTTCGGCAAGTGACGTACAGCGGAACTCGTAGCCCGCATCGAGCAGCCGCCTAGGATATACCCGCTGGCCCGATACCAGCAGCTCACTGGACTCCCCCAGCAGCAGCTCCAGCACAGCCGCCGGCATCCGAATGCGGGCCGGGCGATGCAGCACAGCCCCCAGAGCTGCGGCAAAAGCCGCATTGGTGACCGCTTCCGGTGCGCAGGCATTGAAGGGTCCGCGCAGGGTACGCTGCTCCAGCAGAAACCGAATGATAGCCACTTCGTCCTCCAGTCCGACCCAGGGCATCCACTGGCGCCCCGAACCAATAGGGCCGCCAAGGCCGCAGCGAAAAGCGGGCAACATCTTGCTCAGGGCGCCACCATGCCCCAGCACAATTCCGGTGCGCAGCAGACATACTCGTACGCCAAGCGCTTCGGCCTGCAGCGCACAGGCTTCCCAGTCAGCACACAGCTGATGTGAAAAGCCAGGCTTGTAGTCATCTGCGGCTTCCGTGAGAGCTATATCAGTGTTGTGACTGCCGTAGTAGCCCACCGCTGAGCCACTCACCAAAACCTCTGGGCGCTTGTTCAGCCGCCGAATCAAATCCACCAAGGCCTCAGTAGTCTGGAGCCTGCTGGCGCGCAGTAAATGCTTGCGTGCATCACTCCAGCGTCGTCCGACAATAGGTGCACCCGCCAGATTGACGATGGCATCGAGCGTATCACTGTCTGCTATTTGATCCAGGCTGCTCAACACCTGCACCTTCGCACCCAGCTTCTGCGAACTGCGCTGCGCCATGCGTGACCACACCAGTACTTCATGCCCTGCGGCCACAAGATCGCGCACCAGTGCCGTGCCGATAAAGCCACTGCCTCCACTAATCAAAACCTTCATTGCTGTTCCCCTGGATTTCCTATGCGCGCCGCTTTTCAGTTAAGCTTCGGTCTCTTTAATTCAGCCACACGAGACAGCCATGTTTACCGGTATCGTTCAGGGCAAAGCCCGGGTCGTTGCATTGCAACGCCACCCCCAGTTTATGCAACTCAGTCTGGATTTGCCGCCCGCACGCGCCAATCTGCTCGAACAGGGCGCCAGTATAGCGGTGAACGGTACCTGTCTGACGGTGACCGGCTTCGAAGGCACCCGGGTTGATTTTGATCTGATAATCGAAACGCTGCGCGCCACTAACCTCGGTGAGCTAAACATCGGTGACGAGGTTAATTTCGAGCGCGCTGCGCGCTTTGGCGATGAGATTGGCGGGCACCTGCTGTCGGGGCATGTCCATGCCACCGCGGAGATCGTTAGCATTGAAAGCACAGAGCATAACTGCGTCATCAGCTTTGCCGTGCCTCCAATGCTGCGCAAGTACATTCTTCCCAAGGGATTTGTGGCACTTAATGGCTGCAGCCTGACTATTGGCGAGGTGCAAAACGGCCAGTTTAATGTCTATCTGATTCCCGAAACCCTGGCCGTTACCCGCTTTGGCAACGCCCGGGTGGGTGAGCGCGTCAATCTGGAAGTCGACCCGCACACCCAGGCCGTAGTGGATACGGTGGAGCGTTATCTTGAGGCACAATCAAAGGCCTGAGCCTACGCCATATCCTGCAGCAGATCGCGGTACAGCTCGACATACTCCTCGGACTGGTGCTCGCCGAACAACGGATCGACATTGCTCGGCAGCTGTTCGCTCAGCGCCGCCCAGTCCAGGGGCTGGGCCAGCTTTTCCAGCCGCACGAAAACCTGCTCTTCCTCAAACTTCATATGGGCTTTTTGTTCACGCACATAGGTCTCCAGTTTGTCGATCAGCAGCTCCATCGGCATCAGGGTATCGTTGAGGATACTTTCAATGGCGTCACTCAAATCACGGGACAGCCTTTGTACATGCTGGTGCTGGGTTTCACACTGCTGTATCAGGTCATCGAGCTGAACATCCCGACCATGGAACCAGGCCAGCATCCGGTCTTCCCGCGAGTGATGGTATTCATCGGCATAATCACCGATATAACTGATGGCATCGGCCATCAGACGGTAATTAGGCCGAGTACCGGCACGCAGTTTGGCGACCTTGGCACTGAGAATTTCCAGCAACCGGTCAAGATTGAAGTGATCGCTGTGCAGTTCCGCCACAATTGTCATATCGAACCTCCGCGCTACCTTCATAGCTTTGCCCTGTCTGTACTATAGACAAGTCAACCTCAGCAGAGTTGGATACTCAGACGTTGAGCGACACTTCAGGCACTGCGGTGTGCTGCAGCAGGGCATGCAACTCGCCCAGGTCCAGCACCCGCAGATCGGTGAGTTCCGGCCAGTGGCGATCTTCACGACTGTCCACATGCACAGTCATGAGCCCGGCATTGCGCCCGGCCTCAAGATCATAACGAAAGTCCCCCACCATAAGCGCATCCCCAGGCTCAATGCCCCAGCAGGACAGCAGATATTGCAGACCTCCAGGATCGGGCTTGGGCTGGGCCTCATCACGTCCGAGCACAAAGGCCGGGTCGAAATAAGCTGCCACGCCAATAGCCTGCAACGACAGCAGGGCGAACTCGCGCGTATTGCGCGTCAGAATGCCAAAGCGGCAATTATGCCCGTTCAGCCACTCGAACAAGCCATGCAGCCCCGGCGCAGGCTCAGCCTTGAGGGCATAATAGCGTTCAAGATCATCGAGTTGCGCATAGAGTACGGTGCGCTGCGGCTCAGGCACATCCGCCAGCGAGGCCAGAATGTCCGCACCAGGCGCCAGCCCCAGCTCACGTCGAATATGCTCGAAGTCGTGCACCGGTCGGGTCAGAGTGCCGTCCAGATCAAATACCCAGTAACGACGCTTGTGCAGTGCGTCCATATTAACCATCCACCGCAGTATCGCTGGTCATATTGTCCAGCAGCCCACCAAGCTTCTCCTCGACCTCCCGCAGCATGACCTGATAGCGTTGCTGGTTGCCGTTGCCCTCACTCAGTAGCCGCTCCAGATTGCCGATGCTTTCCTGACTGTCCCGCAGGGTTTGCAGCATGTTGCGCGAGCGCTTCTTGCTGCTGTCCGTCAGCTGATCGATACGGCTGAAGGTGCGCTTGAGCTGATCATCCAGGTCATGGATATGCTGACTCACCTGTAACAGGCCATCGTTGATAGAGTGACTGATGCCCCCGACCTGATGTTCCAGCCGGAAAACCGCATTGCGAAAACGCGACAGAAACTGCTCACCTTCACGGTCCATAAAGATGGACAGTAACTCTTCGGGATAGAGCGCCCGATTGCGGCCGTCGGCCCGCATGGTGTACTGGCCGCTGGGAGTGCAATAGGGCTTGGATGGACCGGCCGGAATCTCGACCCGCAGAAAGGGTTTGGCGCCGAGATTCTCAATGAAAATCTCGACGTCAATATTGGGATAACAACCGGTAGCCTTGTTAATCAGACTCAGGCGAGCGCCATCGTCAACATCACAGCCCACCACCTGCCCACGCTGCACACCGTCATCGCTGGTGTACTCATCAATACCGATAAGCAAGGTGCCACCGGTGGCGGCATTGGCAAAGGCGACCAGGTCACTGGCATGAACTGCGGACGCCTCGCGCTTGAAGTCGACGTTGACGCCTTCCGGCATCTGCAGCAGACGGCGCGTGCGCCCGGTAATGCCGCGATACTCTTTTCTCATGGGTATCGCCTCATGCGCATTCCCGGGAAAAGTACAGCGGTCCGCTTACTTGTAGATACCGTCGTCAAACGGATCCAGCGGATGCTCAAGCATCTTGTCATCACGAAAGTACAGAATGCGGCCTTCAAACTTGAGCCCCTTGGAGGCGAACCAGCGATCCGTATCCTCGCAGCCTTCTTCCGCCTGACTGGTCTTCATGCGGGCCATCATCAGCCGGTAAAAATACAGGCCAAAGAGCGCAGCAGAAGCTCCCAGAAAAAAGTCCGACGCCAGCGCGAACAGCAGCGTCACTATACCCGCGACCCAGACACGGCTCGCCTTGGCGATTTGCATGGCCCGGTTGGCGTCTTCGCGCTGATCCCGGAACTTGAGGTAGCGACGATAGTTCTGTTGCAGATCGAACTTATCGTGGCTTGAAAGCAATCTTTCCATCTAATGCATCCCTGAGTATTTCTTGGAAATGTGTGGCTAAACGCTGTCAGGCAGTATAACCAACCCTGCCACTGCGGTCTTGTTTCAGTCCAGACTCTTGCTGACCACCTCGTACACATCCCGTGACAGCTCACCGCTGTCCAGAATGCGTCTTAGCTGTGCCTGCATCTGCACCTGACGGCCAGCGTCATATTTGCGCCAGCGTGTCAGTGGCGTCAACAGGCGCGAAGCCACCTGAGGATTCAGCCGGTTCATCTCGATGACCCTGTCCGCCAGGAAAGCATAACCTTCCCCACTGGCTTCATGGAAGTTCACGGCATTCATGCCGCAGAAGGTCGAGATCAGTGAGCGTACCTTGTTCGGGTTACGCATATCAAAGGCTTCATGCTGCATCAGCGTTTTGATACGGGACAGGGCACCGGGTTTGGAGTCACAGGCTTGCACCGCCAGCCACTGATTCACCACCAGGGTTTCGCTCTGGTAGCGCTGATAAAAATCCTCCAGCACCGCGGCTGCGTCTGCCTCAAAGCCCGAATGGGCGATCAGGCTGAGGGCCGCCTGACGCTCGGTCATGTTGTCGCAGCCATCATACTGCGCCCGGGCCCGGGCCAGCTGAGCCGGCGTTTCCAGCGCAACAAGGTACGACAGACACAGGTTGCGCAAGCTGCGCCGCGCGACCTGTTCGGCATCAGGCGCGTAGGCAGCAGCCGACGCCAGCGCTTCATAGCGACGTTGCAGCGGTGCTTCCAGCAACCGCGCAAGCTCAGTGCGGGCAAACTGACGGGCCAGGTGAATCGCTTCGACATCGATACAGTCGGACAGCTCGCTCAGGTAGGCCTCGGAGGGCAGCGACAGCACCTTGGCCACCATCGCAGGATCTAGACTTTCATCGTCCAGCACGACGGCATAGGCATCCACCAGCGCGCTATCCAGCTGCAGCGTTTCGCCCTGGCGATACTGTGCCATCAATCCCTGGATCACCTCAACTGCAAGGCGCTGCCCGGCATCCCAGCGATTGAAACCATCGCTGTCGTGACTCATCAAAAAGACCAGCGCATCACGGCTGTAGGGATACTGCAGCCGCACCGGCGCCGAAAAACCACGCAGCAGTGAGGGCACTGGACGCGCCTGGATCTGTTCAAATATAAAGGTTTGACGCTGCTCTGTGAGCTCGAGCACCTGCGTGGTGGCGCCTTCTTCCAGTAGCAGATCTGCTCCGCTGGCATCCAGCAGACCCAGCGCCAGCGGAATATGCAGCGGCAGCTTCTCAAGCTGATCAGGCGTTTGCGGCAACTGCTGTTCAACATGCAGGCGATACTGCTGCGCGGCAGCATCGTAGTCATCGCTCATGCGCAGCGTCGGCGTGCCCGCCTGGCTGTACCAGCGGCGGAACTGTGTCAGATCACGCCCGGATGCAGCCTCCATGGCACAGACAAAATCATCAGTGGTCACGGCCTGGCCGTCATGGCGCTCGAAATACAGGTCTGAGCCTTTTCGGAACAGGTCAGCCCCCAATAGTGTGTGCAGCATGCGCACCACTTCGGCACCCTTCTCGTACACGGTGAGGGTATAGAAGTTGGAAATTTCAATGTAGGACGCCGGGCGTACCGGGTGCGCCATCGGGCCTGCATCCTCGGCAAACTGGGCAGTGCGCAGCAGAGTCACGTCTTCCACGCGCTTGACGGTGCGCGAGTTGATGTCGGCGGAGAACTCGGCATCACGAAAGACCGTGAAGCCCTCCTTCAGACTCAGCTGGAACCAGTCACGACAGGTGACGCGGTTGCCCGACCAGTTATGGAAATATTCATGGGCCACCACGCCTTCGACACGCTGATAAGCGGCGTCTGTGGTGGTTTGCGGGCTGGCCAGCACGCAAGAGGTATTGAAGATATTGAGGCCCTTGTTCTCCATGGCCCCCATGTTGAAGAAATCCACCGCCACTATCATGTAGATATCCAGATCGTATTCGCGGCCATAGACCTCTTCGTCCCAGCGCATGGCATTGATCAGCGAATCCATGGCGTGATCGAGCTTGTCCAGATCCTTTGGCTCGGCAAAGATGCGCAGCGACACATCGCGCCCGGACATGGTCTTGTAAGGCCGCTCAATATGCTGCAGATCGCCTGCCACCAGTGCGAACAGGTAGGCAGGCTTGGGGAAGGGATCTTCCCAGGTCACCCAGTGACGCCCGCCACTCTCGCCGGACGCTACAGGGTTACCGTTGGACAGCAACACCGGAAAACGCGCCTGGTCAGCCTCTACTGTGGTGGTAAAGACCGACATTACATCGGGCCTGTCCATGTAGAAGGTGATGCGCCTAAAGCCTTCGGCCTCACACTGAGTGCAGTACATGCCTTCAGACAGGTACAGGCCTTCAAGCGCGGTATTGTCCTTGGGGTGGATACGGGTGCTGCACTCCAGCACAAAGCTTGCGGGCACCTGGGTGATGCTCAGCAGCTCGCCTTCGCGCCGGAAGTCACCCTGTGCCAGCGCCTTGCCATCGATGCTCAGCTGACACAGCTCCAGGCTTTCATGGCCGTGCAGTTCGAGTGGCGCCTGCGCTGAAGCGGCCTCGGGGTTGCGCCGCACCTTGAGAGTGGAATGCACCAGCGTTTGGCCGTCTGCCAGCTCAAAACGCAAATCGGTTGTATCGATCAGGTAGGCCGGAACCTGATAATCCTTGAGATAAATTGCCTGCGGTTGTTCTGACATGCCTGCTTCACCCTATTCGGAACGAAATTCCACCTCATAGGAGGTGTATTTGCGCAAGTTGATCACACCGGTGTCCAGTATCAGATATTGCCCCTTGATACCCAGGAGCTGCCCGCTGACTTCGGGCGTTTTATCCAGATTCAGTGAGCTGACTTTAAGCGGATAGTTCAATACCGGATAATCAATCGTCACTTCTTCGGCCTCAAGACGCTGCACGGCCTGCAGGCCAAAGCGCTGCTCCAGCTCGGCCATGCCCGCAGCGCTGGCCTCGAATAGCCGGTCGCGCTCGGCTTTCAAATCCAGCGGCGCTATGCCCCCTTTAAGCATGGTGCGCCAGTTGGTCTTGTCCGCCACCTGGTCCTTGAACAGATGCTCCATCAAACCGGACTGCAGCCGCGAGTCGACACGCAGAATTGGCAGCGCCTGCACCGCACCCTGATCGATCCAGCGCGTGGGCACCTGAGTGCCACGGGTAATACCCACCTTGACGCCGGATGAGTTGGCCAGATAGACGATATGTGTCTGGAAGCAGAACTGCTCGCCCCAGGACGGGTCGCGGCAGGTGCCCAGATGAAAATGACACTTTTCCGGGCTCATGATACAGCTGTCACATTCAGGCAGCTTGGCAAAGCAGGGGTAACAATATCCCTGACTGAAACTTTTTTTGGTCTTTCTGCCGCAATTCAGGCAGTTAATCGCGCCGCTGTGAGTCAGACTGATGCGCCGCCCCAGCAACTCATTGAGCGCCAGTGACTGCTCGCCGCACACCAATTGATAGTGAGCCTGACCATCGGTCAGTTCGGTGCGCATCTTGCGCAGGGCGCCCTGTGCCAGTACTTGCATGAAAAATTATGACCTAATTGATGATTTTAATAGTCTGGGGTTGCAGCGGATCACTGCCGTGCTGAGCACCATCGGGACGGGTACGGTCGATGAAACCGGTACGTTCAGACTCGGGCAGGCGATTTTGGTCATAGGCAATCACCGCACGCAGGCACAGGGTGCGCTGCTCTGCGCTCAAACGCTCACCATTGGGCCATTTGCCTATTTCCACCGCCAGCTTGAGCGAACGGTGTATTTCAGGGGTCATGGTTTCAATCAACTGTTCGTAATTCATTCTCTAGACTCCACACTCTCTAACCTTCCAGCGGCTGGACACTCAATCTGATCCGCACGCAGTGTACCAGACTGTGCCACGGGGACTGAACCGCCTAAAAGTCTCAGACTCCAGAAAGCACGCCAGTACAAGGGAACTCAAACCTGACGCTTCGCGGCCAGCATGCTGCGCAGCAAGGCCCAGAGCAGCCCCGCCACCAACCCAGCCAGATGAGCCGTATTGGCAATAGCCCCCACACCGACATATTCCAGCACCCCGGCAAAACCCAGCACCAGCCACAGCAGCATCAGCCCCATCAGCGCTGGTGGCAAGCCTATGGCCGGGCGCCCTGCCCGCTTGTCCCACAGCCAGGCGTAGCCCAGCAGCGCGAACACCACGCCCGACATGCCTCCGAACATAGGGCCACTCACCCAGAACTGGGCCAGGTTGGATAGCAGCGCCGAGAACAGCACCAGCCCCAGCAGCGCCCAGCGCCCGTGCAGGTATTCAATACTGCGCCCCGCCACCCAGACCCAGAGCAGATTGAACAGAATATGCGGCAGACTGAAGTGCATGAGCGCAGGCGTGAACAGACGCCACAGCTGACCTTCACCCAGCGTATCCGCAAGCCCTGCATAAAAGACGCTGTCGCCGCGCACCCGAAAATCCACCAGTGTAAAACGGTGCATCCAGTCAAGGTTGTCACCGAACCCCACCAGCAGCGACACCAGCACACTGGCGACAATCAGCAACAGACTCAGCCAGCTCTGGCGCAATGCGGCCAGATTGGCCCGCTTTCCGCCGCCTGAGCGCGCCGTTTTGAGCACGCTGAGATCCGCGCCTTCGCGCCAGAGCTGGTAGAGCCTCAGCACCTGCTCCGCATCGACCCCACTGGACACCCAGAGCTCCTGCACAGCAGCCTGTTCTACCACCCGATGGGGCACACGCTGCTGCCAGAGACATTCGGTAAAACCGCGCAAGTCCTGCGTCAGGGGCACTTCTAGCAGCTTGATCACAGCACATCTCCGGGCTCAGGCCCACGCACTTCGCGGGCGACATCCACCCAGACAAACTTGGCCGGGTCAATCCGCGCCTCATGGTCATAACGATAGGCAACCAACTTGCCGAATTTCACCGCGCTGTAGTCCAGACAGGCAATATTGGAGGTAATGGGCCTGGGCTCACCATCGCGCCAGTAGTGCCCCACAAACAGGTGTTTTTCATGTTCACCGTAGTGCAGCAGCTGCTCACGGTCAGCCGCACTAAGGGCCATGCCGGCAATCTCATCCGGCAGCGGGTCTGGCTGAAATACGACATCGCCGTAGCATTCGGCCGACTCGGCCCAGAACTTGGTGCGAAAATAGCGCCGCTGAAAACCATCCTTGCTGGTGATAACCGCGCCATTGGGCAATTTCATCTGAGTACCGCGCAGCGCACGATCCATCAGCTCACACTCAAAATTGGCGGGATCGACCGAGCGGTGCAGGAAATCCTCGGATATTGTATTGCCGCCATATTCACGAAAAAAACGATCCAGCAACGCCTGGGGCCAGCAGGCATGGATTACCCGAAAATGCTCGAACTCCAGAAAAATGGGCATATCCTGAATCCAGGCAATAAAATCGTTACGCTCCTGCGGATAGGCCTCAAAGGCCTCCAGCGTTTCTTTCAATACCCGATAATGACGCGCGCTATGGGAGCGCAGGTACTCCATGCCGGAACCTGGGCGACCCGGCGTGCAGTAGCAGAGAAAATTGTACTCGTGATTACCCATGACCACCTGAGCGGTGCCCGCATCCACCATATTGCGCACCAGATGCAGCGACTCGCGGATGCGAGGCCCCCGGTCTATGATATCGCCCACAAAGAGCGCCTGGCGTTCGGGATGACGATAGACGCCGCGCTCCAGCCGATAACCCATACGCTCCAGCAGCATAGCCAAACTAACGGCGCAGCCATGCACATCGCCAATGAGATCAAAGCCTTTTATATCCGACACATCAAGCTCCCAGCCTTGTCCCCCACCCGAGCTTTTCGCGACAGGTACGGTAAAAGTCATAATTGAGAGGGTGCAGCAACTTGAGCTTGTGCGGCTTCTTGTGAATGGTGATGACATCCCCCGGCGCCAGACTGAAACTTAGCTGGCCATCGCAGGAGACCGTGGGATAGGTTTTGTTGTTGTCACTGATCACCAGTTTAAGCTCGCTGTTACCATCTACCACGATAGGACGACTGGAGAGCGTGTGGGGGAACATGGGCACCAGCACCAGCGCATCCAGTTTGGGCGACATTATAGGACCGCCGCCGGACAGAGAATAAGCGGTCGACCCGGTCGGTGTCGCCACGATCAGACCATCGGAGCGCTGCGTGTAGACAAACTGCCCCTCGATAAAGAGTTCGAATTGAATCATGCGCGTTGCCTTGCCGGGGTGCAGCACTATATCGTTCAAGGCTGTACCCTCACCGATCGGCTCACCTTCGCGCTTGACGATCAAATCCAGCAGGAAGCGACTTTCCACCGTGTACTTGCCTTCCAGCACCTCGGCGACCTTGGCCTCGATATCGGCCGGCGATATGTCAGTCAGAAAACCCAGATTACCGCGGTTCACGCCCAACACCGGCACATGGGAAGATGACAGCGCCCTGGCAGCCCCCAGCATGCTGCCGTCGCCACCGACGACGATCACCAGATCACAGATTTCGCCCATCATCTTCTGCTTGCAGGTCTGCTGACCGTGCCCCGGAATCGTATCGGAGATGCGCTCATCCAGCACCGTATTGAGCCCGCGCTCATTGAGAAAGCGAATCAGCTGCTTGAGCGTATCAATAACCGACTTGCTGCCAAGGCGCCCGATCAAGCCGACATTGCGAAAATAGTCCATCAAACCTTCCTGTTGTTAAGCTAACCGATCAAAGCGGTAGCTCGCCGCGGTAAGCATTCCCTTGATCGTACAATGTTTTTTCCATTCCTCTAAGCCCCTGCAGCCCGCCGGTGTGGATTAGCAGCACCCTGGAGCCCGCGGCGATCTCTCTCTGCGCCACCATCTGATTAAAACGCAGCACCATCTTGCCGGTGTACACAGGATCCAGCGCTACGCCTGTACTGTGCTGAAAAGCCGCCATAAATGCCGCCAGCAATGGCGAGCTGCGGGCATAGCCACCGCCATGGGCATCCAGCTGCAAAGCCCAGCCTCCGGGGTCATCCTCTCCCGCCAACTGCAACAAGGCAGCAATATCCGCGTATAAAAAGTCACCGCCCTTGAGAGCAGAGAACCCCAGCAGCCTGCTCGGCTCTGGCCTGGCCGCGATTAGCCCCGCCATAGTCCCCCCTGTTCCGGCGGCCACACAAATCAGATCAAAACCAGCCACATCTTCAACACCTGCAAGCATTTCCCGGCACCCCATCAACCCCAATGGCCCGAAACCACCCTCAGCGATAACACCAAAATTTCCCAGACGATTATGCAGCTGCTGCTCAAATGCGGGATCCTGCTTGTTTCGGTAGGTCGCCCGATCCACGAATTCGAGCTGCATACCCCAGGCCCGGGCATCCGACAGTGTCGGATTGGCGGCATAAGCAGGCTCCCCGCGAATCACGCCAACGGTCTCGATACCCAAAGCCTGGCCTGCAAACGCCAGTGCATGTACGTGATTTGAATAGGCACCGCCAAAGGTGAGCACCCGCCGCTCCCCCCGCGCCATCAGATCCTGCAGCGCGTATTTGAGTTTGTACCATTTGTTGCCGCTGACCTGCGGATGAACCTGATCGAGCCGCAACATCCAGACATCAACACCGGCACGGCGATAGAGTTCCAGTGGCAACGGCTGCAGAACCGGCACGGCGACAGAATCAAAGGGATTGAAGTGAGACTGAATCATGGACACCCAAGCTGGGTATTGAAACGCATTGGGAAACTGCGCAAGGCAAGAACCACTAGGAGGCTGTCCGACAATACTCAACCTACTGCGAGCCACCTGAGTTTGGCTGTTTTTTGTGCTGTTTCGCGTTAAATAGAACCACTATTCGCCTCAAAAGAGCTCAAAAACTGCCTCAAAACGGTCTTTCCCTCGCTACGATCGGCCAAGCCCGACAGGCTGCTAGAATGCAAAGGACGGGCAAAAGGATAGCCGCGCTGACCCACAAAGTACTGCAGCGGATCAGAAAAATGCAAAAAAAAGACAAAAAAAAGCCACTTCGAAAAGTGGCGGAACGGACGGGACTCGAACCCGCGACCCCCTGCGTGACAGGCAGGTATTCC
>NZ_BCNS01000119.1 GCF_001528745.1 Marinobacterium profundum
GCAAATAGTGGTTCTATCTAACACTTGAAACGAAGTGGAAAGAACCGCTTTAGCGGGGTCGCAGACCGAGAAGCCTGCGACGAGTAAAAAAGAGGACGAAAAATGACCAGAATCGGCTTTTCCGCAGTAGATCAGTGGTAAGTCCGACAGGCTGCTAGTGTAGTGTTTCACGCTATATGAAGCTTATAACGGCCCCTTTTTCCGCCATCCTGCGTTGTTCGTTGTCGCCGTAGCCCCACTATGACTCCGCCTCACGCCTTGGCTGGCGAAAAAATGAGCGCGTTCTAAAGCGCCACCAAGAGTGCAACACTACACTAGCGCAGTCAATATTAGGTCGATGGGGCAGTCGGCAGGCCGGCGCCCCCTGATATTCGCGGTTTGTTACTGTTGTGCCAGAGAGGGACGGCAACTGTTGTTCAGGCTGGGGTCGAGAATCTCGCCGAGGCGACTTGCATTGTAAAACTCGTTGGCGCCATCCATGTAGATGATCTCGACTCCTTCGACTTCAAAGCAGGTTGCCTTCTTGTTGCTCCAGATTTTGTCCCACTTGTGCTCGCCGGCACTGCTGAAAGGCCGGAAGGGACCGGCAACGCGCAGCCAGGTATCGGGTCTGTTGGTTTTCTTGGCATTGATGATTTTGCCCTCGGCGTTGTAAGCCGTGGTCTTGAACATCACAAACTGGAAGGTCTGGTCGGAGACATTGCTAAAGCTGATATGCGCATCGGTCAGGCCGCCTCTGCCGGGCTTGCTGGCGCGAAAGCCGTGTACCTGTACAACGGGTTTGGGAATGGGGCGGACATACACAACAGGTTCTGGCTCAGGCTCCACGACGGGGGCGGGCTTTTTGAACATGTTGCCACAACCGACCAGCGTAATGGCGCCGGTGGCGACAACCAAGAGTTTCCAGGCTTTCATCTAAACAGGCTCCCGCGTAGATCCATGATGATTATCTTTCCTGCTGTGCTAGCTATTAATCGCAGCGACTGCAATGCCATTCGTTACTGCATGCGGCGAATTCAGATTGTCGCATGAAGGCGACTCAGACGGTACTGTCTCCTCCGAGCGCCAGCAGGGTTTTTGACGGGCGGCCCGGAATCTCCCGTGCAAGGCGCGGCAGCAGAAAGCCGGGCAGTTCGGCCTGCAGTGCCTGCATTAAACCTTTAGCCTCGTCGTCGCTGACATCAAAGTGGGCGGCACCGGCCACGGCATCCAGTACAAACAGATAATAGGGTAGTACGCCGGCGGCAAAGAGTCGCTCACTGAGTGCCTGTAGCGCCTCGACGCTGTCGTTCACGCCGCGCAGTAGCACCGACTGGTTCAGCATGGTCACGCCGGCGCGCTTGAGCTGGCTGATGGCCAGATCGACCTCGGTGTCGATCTCATTGGCATGGTTGGCGTGCAGCACCATTACAGACTGCAGTCGGGTACCGGTAAGGGCCTCGACCAGGCTGTCCGTCACGCGCTGGGGGATCACGACAGGAAGCCGGCTGTGCACGCGGATGCGGCTGAGGTGGGGGATTTCGGCCAGATCCCGGATCATGCGTGCCAGGCGCTTGTCGCTGGTGGCCAGCGGGTCGCCGCCGGAGAAAATCACTTCATTGACCTGCGGCTGCTGGCGCAGATAGTCCAGCACCTGTTGCCATTGCTCCGGCCCCAGACGGTTGTCGTCGTAGGGAAAGTGACGCCGAAAACAGTAGCGGCAGTTGATGGCGCAGGCGCCGGTGAGAATCAGCAGTACCCGTCCCTTGTACTTGTGGATCAGGCCATCGTGGTGATTGGCGGCCATTTCTGCCAGCGGGTCTGTGACATATCCCGGCACCTGCAGACGCTCGGCACCAAGGGGCAGTACCTGACGCAGTAACGGATCATCCGGGTCGCCCTTGCGGATACGGTTGAGATAGGGTTTGGGCACTCGCAACGGGAAGTCGCCGGCCGCGGCACGGGCCGGTACCAGCAAAGCGTCGGGCAGTTCCAGCAGGCGCAACAGCTCGGCGGGATCATCAATGGTATGACTGAGCAGCTGTTGCCAGTCATCGAGCAGTGTTACCGGAAGATTCATCAGGGACCGCGGACGCAAGAAGGGAATTTGATCGCATTCTGCTTTCAAGTAGAATGACTGTCAATTTTCGGGCAGCGCCCGGTCTTCAGTTAGCTAATCGAGTCCCGAGACTTCCCCTATATGGCAAATTATTCTGCGAACCAGTTCAAGAACGGCCTGAAAATCATGCTCGACGGTGATCCCTGCACCATGACGGACGTCGAGTTCGTCAAGCCGGGTAAAGGTCAGGCATTCACCCGTGTAAAAATGCGCAACCTGATTTCCGGTCGTACCTGGGAAAAAACCTTCAAGTCCAATGAGTCGGCGGAAGGTGCTGATGTCATGGATCGCGACATGGAATATCTGTACTGCGATGGTGAGTGGTGGCACTTTATGGAGCCTGCCACTTTTGAGCAGTTCGCCGCCGACAAGAGCGCTGTGGGCGATGCGCACCAGTGGCTCAAGGAACAGGACCGCAGCATGATCACGCTGTGGAACGGCAACCCCATCGCCGTTACGCCGCCCAACTTTGTTGAGCTGACAGTGACTGAAACTGATCCCGGTGTTAAGGGTGATACGGCTCAGGGCGGCTCCAAGCCTGCGACTTTGAGCACCGGTGCCGTGGTTCGGGTACCGCTGTTTATCGAAGAAGGTGATGTTCTGAAAATCGATACCCGCACAGGTGGCTACGTCAGCCGCGCCTGATTCAGGCCTGCGAGTTTCCAGTAACGGCAGCCTCGGCTGCCGTTGTCGTTTGTGGACTCTGGAGCCGCATTACTGCCGTTAATCCTTTAACCAAGACTGCTGTTATATGAAAGCTCAAGACTGGCGCCCAAGCGCATCGATTGAAAATCTGCGTCGTCGGGCGCAGATTCTGGCCGCTATCCGCGATTTCTTTGCCGCACGCAATGTACTTGAAGTGGAAACGCCGACGCTGTCGCACCGTGCCGTGAGCGACCCCTTTATAGACAGTATTGAAGCGGTTTATGCGCCTTTCCCGGGTGGGCCTGTACAGCCACTGTACCTGCAAAGCTCCCCCGAGTACGCCATGAAGCGGCTGCTGGCGGCGGGTTCAGGCGCCATCTATCAGCTGGGTCGGGCCTATCGCAACGGTGAGTCGGGCGGGCGACATAATCCGGAATTCACCATGCTGGAGTGGTACAGGCCGGATTTTGACGATGCTGCGCTGATGGATGAGGTCGAGGCGCTGGTGTGCGGCGTGCTGGGTCTGTCATCGATTCGTCGCGTGACTTATAGGGCGCTGTTTCAGGAGCAGCTGGGGCTGGATCCGCTAAAGGCCCCGCTTTCACAGCTGAAGGCCTGCGCGCGGGCTTCGCTGGATGTTGCCATGGAGGATGAGGATCGTGACAGCTGGCTGAACCTGCTGATGTCCCATCTGATCGAGCCTGCGCTGGCTGGGCAGGGCGCTGTATTCGTGCATGAGTTTCCCGCCAGTCAGGCTGCGCTGGCCCGGCTAAGGCCCGGCGAAGACGGCACGCCGGTGGCGGCGCGTTTCGAACTTTTTATTCAGGGCATGGAACTGGCCAACGGCTACCACGAGTTGACTGATGCCGCCGAGCAGGCACACAGACTGGAGGCGGATCAGAGTAGTCGTGCCAGCCTTGGCCTGCCGCAGCGGCCGCTGGAAGACCGGCTTGTCAGCGCGCTGCAGCAGGGTCTGCCCGATTGTGCCGGCGTCGCCCTGGGCGTGGATCGGCTGGTAATGCTGGCGCTGCAAACCACGTCTATCAGTGATGTGATCGCCTTTCCGTTCGACAGGGCCTGAGTCCAGTCTTACGCCGGCAGGTAATTCAGCAGGGCGCTGCGTATGCGGCGTACGGCTTCTTCCAGCAGGCCGCGGGGGCAGCCGAAGTTGAGGCGCATATAGCGGTCATCGCCGAAGTCCCGCCCCGGTGACATGCCGACCCCCGCCTGTTCGAAGAAGTGCGCCGGGTTTTCGAGCTTGGCGGCGGAAACATCTATCCAGGCGAGGTAAGTGGCTTCCACCGGTTCCATGCGCAGGCCCGGAATACTGTTGATTTCCCGCACCAGGTAATCGCGATTACCACGCAGGTAGTCGAGCTGGCGCCGGTTCCAGGTATCGCCATCGCGGTAGGCGGCGAGCGCTGCGGTGTAGCCCAGCAGATTGACGTCCGGGACTATGCCCTTGCGTACCCGGCTAAAGGCCTTGCGCAGTTCAGGATCGGGGATGATGGCAAAGGAGCAGCCCAGGCCCGCGATATTGTAGGTTTTGCTCGGTGCCATCAGGGTGATGCTGCGGGCCTGGATAGCGCTGTTGATTGATGCCAGCGGCAGGTGCTCGACGCCAGGCTCCAGAATCAGATCGCAGTGGATTTCATCGGAGCAGACGATCAGGTCGTGCTGCTGCACTATGGCCGCCAGGCGCTCCAGTTCGGTGCGTCTGTAGCAGGTACCGCCGGGGTTGTGGGGGTTGCAGAACAGCAGCAGCCGGCTGTCGGGGGTAATGGCGGCTTCCAGAGCGTCAAGATCCAGCGTCCAGCGCGATCCCTGTTGCTGCATGGGGACGGTGATCAGCTTGCGTGATGACAGTCTCGGTGCGGTCATGAAGGGCGGGTAGACAGGTTTGGGCGCCAGTACGCTGTCACCGTCGATACCGACACTGCGACAGCTGAGGTTGAGGCCGCACACCAGGCCCGGTAGCCATACCAGCCAGTCGGCCTTGATAGTCCAGCCATAGAGCCGTTGCATGCGCTCGATCACCAGGCCGTTAAGTTCGGCCGGTGTCTGGGTATAGCCGAAGACGCCGTGGCTGATGCGCTGCTGCAGTGCCTCGATGACGGCCGGCGGCGACATAAAGTCGGTATCGGCGACCCACATGGGCAGTATTTCGCTGTCGCGGTACTTTTCCCATTTCTCGCTGGCGGTATCGCGGCGGTCAATAATGCGGTCAAAATTTTCTGGAGCCATGCTGCACCTTTTGCGTGAACCTTAGGTTGCGGACCATTGTAGCGGCACCGGGTTGCAAATAGTCAACGCGGCGTTATAGTTACGAACCGGAGCAGCCAGGCCCTCCATTCCACCCTGTTATCGCAGTGACTGCGGGCCCAGGCAGGGGGTTGTATGCGGTTCGCAGCGCTCTAATCAGAGTGCGTTGATCGACTTGACGAGCGGCAGGCAGCCTGATTTTTCCTCCCCCTCTTTTCTTTATATTAGTATCCTGTGAGCAGACCAGGCCGCACCCCGCCTGTGACGGCAACAACCGGGCGACGCCGCAACCGATTTGGAGACTTCCCGATGAGTGATAGCAACAGAGTCATCATTTTCGATACCACTCTGCGTGATGGCGAGCAAAGCCCCGGCGCCTCCATGACCCGGGACGAAAAACTGCGCATTGCCCGCCAGCTCGAGAAGATGCGCGTTGACGTTATAGAGGCGGGTTTTGCCATTGCCAGCCAGGGTGACTTTGAGGCGGTCAAGGCGATTGCCGATACGGTACGCAACAGCACCATTTGCTCTCTGTCCCGTGCGCTGGACAAGGACATAGACCGCGCTGGGGAGGCACTGCGCAACGCCAATTCCGGGCGTATCCATACCTTTATAGCCACCTCGCCGATCCACATGAAGTACAAGCTGCAGATGCAGCCGGATCAGGTGGTGGAGCAGGCGGTGAAGGCCGTTACCCGGGCGCGTAACCTGATGGATGATGTCGAGTTCTCGCTGGAGGATGCCAGCCGCTCAGAATTTGATTTCATGTGCCGCATTATCGAGCAGGTTATCGATGCCGGTGCCCGCACCATCAATATCCCGGATACCGTGGGTTATGCGGTGCCGCAGGAATTTGCCGCAACCATCGCCCGCCTGATCCAGAACATCCCCAATGCCGACAAGGCGATCTTCTCGGTACACTGCCATAACGACCTGGGGCTGGCGGTTGCCAACTCCCTGGCGGCGGTGTCAGCCGGTGCGCGGCAGGTGGAATGTACCGTCAACGGCCTGGGTGAGCGTGCCGGTAACGCCTCGCTGGAAGAGATCGTCATGGCGATCCGTACCCGCCACGATACACTGGGCGTGACCACCAATATCGATAGCACCCAGATAGTGCCGGCATCCAAGCTGGTGTCCAGCGTGACCGGTTTTCCGGTACAGCCCAACAAGGCCATCGTCGGCGCCAATGCCTTTGCCCATGAGTCGGGCATTCACCAGGATGGCATGCTCAAGCACCGTGAAACCTATGAAATCATGACCGCTGAATCTGTCGGCTGGCACACCAACCGCATGGTGATGGGCAAGCACTCGGGGCGTAACGCTTTTCGCGCGCGCCTTGAAGAACTGGGTACTAGCGTTGCATCTGAAGCCGAGCTGAATGATGCCTTTGCCCGCTTCAAGGATCTGGCGGACAAGAAGCACGAGATCTTCGATGAAGACCTGATGGCGCTGGTGTCCGACACCCGTGCCACCGCTGGCAATGAAACCTACCGCTTGAGCAGCTTGCGGGTAACTTCCCAGACCGGCGAAGTGCCGGAGTCCAGCGTGACCCTGATGGTTAATGGTCAGGAACAGTCGGCGCAGGCGGCGGGATCGGGCCCGGTGGATGCCACCTTCAAGGCGATTGAGTCCATGGTGCAGTCGGGCTCGAGCCTGGAGCTGTACTCGGTTAATGCCATTACCAGTGGCACCGACTCTCAGGGCGAAGTCACCGTTCGGCTGGAACTGGGCGGGCGTATCGTCAATGGGCTGGGTGCCGACACCGATATCATTATCGCTTCGGCCAAGGCCTATGTGCATGCGCTGAATCTGCTTGAGGCCAACGTTCAGAAGGCACACCCGCAGGTGTGATGAACGCTCAGGATTCGCAGTCACAACAGCTACGCCACCGGTATCTGCAGGCGATGGGCATCAGCAGCTGGCTTCCGCGGGAGCCACTGGCCGGTGCCCAGCCGTCTGCAGACTGGGTGTGGCAGTTTCAACAGGGCGCAACGGACGCCTGGGATGACGGTGAGAGCCCGGAGTCGAGCCTGGATGGCACTGCAGTAGACGCAAGCGCCGTTGCCGCGGCCAGTCGCACTAGTGCGGCCCCCAGCGGGGCCGGTCGGGCTGCGTTGCTGGACAGCCTGGAGGCGTCGCCCGCTCCAGGATCAGGCTCAGCTTCAAAGGCTGCGCCCGCGAGGTCTGCAGCAGCAAGCCCCGCTGTAGCGCCGCCGCGTAAGACTCCACCCGCTACAGCAACTGCCGCTCCTCAGGTTAGCCCTCAGGCAGCGCCTGTTGTTGCCGCTGGAACTCCAGCAGCGGCTTCTTCCATAACCCCAACCTCGTCTGGCCATGCCACGGCAACACCAGTCGCTGCACCTGTGCAGCCAGAGGCGGCCGCGCCGCGTGCACGACGCCCCGAACCTCAGGTTGTGCCGGAGTTCAAACTGGCATTTTTGGCCATGGGCGACGGCCTGATTATCGACTCCTTGCCTCCACAGTCGCGTGGGGGCTTCAGCCCCGCCCATCTGCGTCTGGCGATGTCGCTCTGGCGTGCCCTTGGCATGCCAGCAGCGGAGCCACCCCGGGCACAGCTGCTGCCTTGGCCGGCCTTCACCAGCCGCTCCCTCGATCAGGGCTGGGATCAGGCGCAGACAGCGGTACAGCGCAAGTTTGATCTGATGCTGCAGCAGTCACAGGCGCGCTTTGTGCTGCTGCTGGGTGATGCGGCAGCGCGTCTGCTGTTGCAGTCTCCCGAGGCCGGTGATGGCATGCGCGGGATGCTGTTCAGGCCGCGCAGCCATGTGCCAGCGCTGGCGACGGCGAGCCTCAGTGAAATGCTGCAGGTGCCAGGGTGCAAGCGGGATGTCTGGCGGGATCTGCAGCCGCTGATGCGCCACCTGGCCGAAGAGACGCCCGCCGATGGCTGAGGTTCGAGTACTGGAACTGGCTGATCTGGCAAGCCTGAATAAGCTGCAGCCGCAGTGCTTTGATCCGCCCTGGAGCCAGGACATGCTGCGGGCGCGTCTGTTGCACCCCCGGTGCCTTAATCTTGGCATTTTTTGTGACGGAGACTTGCAGGGCTTTGTGCTGTTAAGTTATTTGCTGGATGAGGCTGAGGTGCTGCAGGTAGGCGTGGCGCCGCAGTATCAGCGCAGCGGTCTGGCGCGGCTATTGTTGACCCACGCATTAGTACAGCTGGCGCGGATGGGTATCGAGCGTCTGATGCTCGAAGTGCGAGCCTCTAACCAGCCGGCGCTGGGGCTCTATAGGGCACTGGGGTTTATCGAGGATGGGCGCCGCAGAGGCTATTACCCCACCGCGACCGGTCACGAGGATGCAGTTCTGATGAGTGTTCGCCCAGGCGGTTGAGGCTGACAAGAGACCACTGCTATGAGTATCACTGACGGCATGCTGACAGGCGCCACTCCTCTCTGGCTTCTCGCCCTGTTTGCTCCTTTTGTACTGCTGGCCCTGTGGCGCCTGCCCTGGGGCGTACTGCTGGGCAACCGGCACCTGCAACATCTATTCTTTGGCAGTACTGTGGCGTTGACGCTGCTCTGGACCTTGCGCGCCGGCATTTCACCGGGGCTGGGTATTCACTTTCTGGGCATGACCACACTTACGCTGATGTTCGGCTGGAATCTGGCGATCGTCTCGGCGACCCTGGCGCTGCTGGGCGTGAGCTGGATCGGTCTTGAAAGCTGGCAGGGGTTCGGCTTTAACGGCCTTTGCACCATCTTGCTGCCAGCGCTGGCCAGTCTTGGCATGCTGCGGCTGGTGGAGGCGCGTCTGGCAAAGAATTTCTTCGTCTATCTGTTCTGCTGTGCCTTTCTCGGTGCGGCTGTTGCGGTAGCGCTTGCGGGTCTTGCTGCGGTAGTGCTGCTGTGGGGGCTGGATCTGTATCCATGGGAACAGATCAGTCAGGAGTATGTGGTGTTGCTGCCGCTGATCATGTTTCCCGAAGCTCTGCTCAACGGCATCCTGATGACCGGCATGATGGTGTTCTATCCCGATTGGATTCGCAGCTTTAATGCCCGCATCTATATCGACGAGCAATAGCGGCCGGCAGTACATCTGAGTTTTGGCGATTGCCGTGCCCACCGGGCTCCGTTCAGACCTGCGGTGTTGTAGGTGGCCGAGGCAGGGTGCCGTGCATTATACCTGCCCCTGCGCCGGGTGTTATGGCGCAGGGGCAGAGGGTCTAGCCGCCGCCCAGCGCCTTGTACAGGCTGATGCGGTTGTTCAGTTCAGCCAGGTGCGTGCTGACCAACTGCTGACGGGCACTGAAGAGGGAGCGCTGCGCATCCAGGCGGGTCAGGTAGCTGTCGACGCCCTGCTCAAAGCGCTGGTCCGCCAGTTGCAGATAGCGCTCACCGGCAACCACCTGGGCTGCCTGGGCCGCCAACTGGCGGTCGAACTGTGCCTGGGTGTTGAGGCTGTCGGCAACTTCGCGAAAGGCCGTTTCAATGGCCTGCTGGTAGCTGACCACGGCTATTTCCTGCTGTGCCTTGGCAACCTCGACATTGGCGGCGCGCTGGCCACCATCGAACAGTGGCAGGTTCAGTGACGGCGCCATTAGCCAGGTGCCTGAGCCGCCGGCAAAGAGGCCGCCCAGGTCCGGACTCAGGGAGCCCGCGCTTGTGGTCAGGCTGATGCTGGGAAAGAGTGCTGCCTTGGCTGCACCTATATTGGCATTGGCGGCGCGCAGCTGATGTTCGGCGGCCAGGATGTCGGGTCGCTGCTGCAGCAGTTGCGAAGGTGCCAGCGCTGGAGTAGCGGCGATTTCTACGTCCGTCAGGTCTGTTGGTAGCGCCAGATTCATGGGTAGCTGGGTGCCGAGCAGCTGGGTCAGGGCGTTCATGTCCTGGGTGACCTGACGCTGGTACAGGGCTTCGCTGGCGCGGGCGGATTCCACCGTCATGCGGCTCTGAGCCAGTTCCAGTTCGGAGGCGACGCCAAGGCGCTGCTTCTGCTCGATCAGGGCCAGACTTTGCAGCTCACTTTCCAGAGTCGAGGCGCTGAGCTGTAGCAGGTCCCGGTCTGCCACCAGCGTCAGGTAGGCTGAAGCAACCGCTGATACCAGGCCAATGCGAGCGCTGTGCTGGTTCTGCTGCTGCGCCAGGTATTGCTCCAGGGCCTGATCCTTGAGGCTGCGAATGCGGCCAAAGAAATCCAGTTCATAGGCTGTGAGCCCAATGCCTGCGCTGTACTGACTGCTAATGGCGGCACCACTGCTGGACACATCCGCCGGCAATCGCTGACGCGACCCCGCGAGGCTCGCATCCAGTGTTGGCAGCAGGGCAGCACGGCTGATGCGGTACTGGGCCTCAAAGGCCGCCACATTCAGCGCCGCCAGGCGCAGGTCGCGGTTGTTTTCCAGCGCCAGGCTGATGAGTCGCTGCAGTCCGGGGTCGGTAAAAACCGCTTCAGGCTGCGGGAGCTCGGCGAGAGTTTCGGCAGCTTGCCAGGCCGCACCCTCGGGCGTGGCCGGTTGCTGGTACTGTGGCGCCAGGGAGCAGGCGCTGAGCAACAGGGCGCCCGCGCACAGGCCAATCAGACGGTTAGTCATGCGTCGTGACCTCGGTAGTGAGCGGTGCACTGCGGCGCCCGAACAGGCGCATCACCACCACGTAGAACAGGGGTACAAAGAAGATGGCCAGCACGGTAGCGGCGATCATGCCGCCCATGACGCCAATGCCAATGGCGTTGCGGCTGCCGGCACCGGCACCGGTGCTGATGGCCAGCGGTAGCACACCAAGAATGAATGCCAGGGATGTCATCAGGATCGGGCGCAGACGCATGCGGGCGGCTTCGATCACGGACTCCACCAGACCTGTACCCTGATCGTGCAGATGCTTGGCGAACTCCACGATCAGGATAGCGTTCTTGGCCGAGAGCCCGATGGTGGTGAGCAGGGCGACCTGGAAGTAGACATCATTGGACAGGTTGTAGGCAAAGGCCGCCACTACGGCGCCAAGTACCCCCAGCGGTACCACCATGATGACCGAGAACGGAATGCTCCAGCTTTCATACAGGGCGGCCAGGCAAAGGAATACGATCAGGATCGACAGTGCATAGAGTGCCGGCGCCTGATCCCCCGCCATGCGTTCCTGCAGCGACAGCCCGGTCCATTCGATACCGACACCGGCGGGGAGTTGGCCGACAAGGCGCTCGACAGCATCCATGGCATCACCAGTACTCATGCCAGGTGCTGCCTGACCGACGATATTCACGGCCGGTGAGCCGTTGTAGCGCTCCAGGCGCGGCGAGCCGTAGCTCCACTGCGTGCTGGCAAAGGCGGTAAAGGGCACCATTTCGCCGTTGCTGTTGCGTACATGCCACAGGTTGAGGTCTTCAGGCGTCATGCGAAAGGGAGCATCGGCCTGCAGGTAGACCTTTTTCACACGGCCGCGATCAATAAAGTCGTCGATATAGGCTGAGCCCCAGGCAATGGAGAGTGCATCGTTGATATCGTCGATGTTCAGGCCCTGGGCCAGTACCCGATCGTAATCAATCTTGACTTCAAACTGGGCGGTATCGTTCATGCCGTTGGGACGCACACCCATTAGTGCAGGATCCTGTGCCGCCATGCCCAGCAGTTGATTGCGGATCTCGATCAGGCGCTCGTGGCCGAGATTGGCGCGATCCTGCAGGTAAAAATCGAAGCCGCTGGCGGTTCCCAGCTCGGGAATCGGCGGCAGGTTGAAGGCGAAAGCATTGGCTTCCTTGATGCCCATCAAAAAGCCCATGGTGCGACCGATAATGGAATCGGCGTCCCGTCCCGGTGCCTTGCGCAGGTCCCAGTCCTTCAATTTGACGAATACGATACCGGCATTCTGGCCGCTACCGGCAAAACTGAAACCAGCCACCGTGAGTACGGACTCGATATTTTCTTTTTCGGCTTCCAGCAGGTGGGCGCGAGTCTTGTCGAGCACAGCCTTGGTACGCTCCTGCGAGGCGCCGGCTGGCAACTGCACCAGGCTGAAAAACACACCCTGGTCTTCGTTGGGGAGGAAAGAGCTGGGCAGGCGCACGAAAAGCACCGCCAGTACCACGATCAGGCCCAGGTAGAGTGCGCCATAACGGATACTCTGCTTGACGATACGCCGCACGCCATTGGTATAGCCCTGGGTGCCGCGATCGAAGATACGGTTGAACCAGCCGAAAAAGCCGCGCTTGTTGCCATGGGCATGGCTATCCACGGGCTTGAGCATGGTCGCGCACAGGGCCGGTGTCAGCACCATGGCAACGAGTACGGACAGTGCCATGGCCGATACGATGGTAAGGGAGAACTGGCGGTAGATGGCGCCGGTGGCGCCGCCAAAGAACGCCATGGGCACGAAGACGGCAGACAGCACCAGCGCAATGCCGATCAGGGCGCCGGTAATCTGCCCCATGGACTTGCGAGTGGCCTCTCGGGGTGACAAACCTTCCTGTGCCATGATGCGCTCGACGTTCTCTACCACCACTATGGCATCGTCTACCAGCAGACCGATGGCCAGCACCATGCCGAACATGGTGAGGGTGTTGATCGAAAAGCCGAAGGCCGCCATCACGCCAAAGGTACCCAACAGCACAACCGGGACCGCAATGGTGGGTATCAGGGTGGCGCGGAAATTCTGCAGGAACAGGTACATGACGAGGAACACCAGCAGTATGGCCTCGAACAGTGTACTGACGACTTCCTGAATGGAGATTTTCACGAAAGGTGTGGTGTCGTAGGGGTACACCACGGCCATTTCTAGGGGGAAAAACTCGGACATCTCGGCAAGCTTTGCCCGCACGGCGGCGGCGGTATCCAGGGCGTTGCCGCCGGTTGCCAGCTGAATGGCCACGGCGGCGGTCGGCTGGCCATTGTAGTAGGCCGCCGTGCCGTAACTCTGGCCGGCGAGCTCGACCCGTGCAACGTCGCGCAGATAGACTTTTGAACCATCGGCGTTCACGCGCAGCAGCAGGTTGTTAAATTCATCAACATTGCTTTTGCGTGCCTGGCCCATGAGTGTGGCACTGAACTGCTGTCCTTCAACCGCCGGCAGGCCGCCGAGTTCGCCAATAGCGACCTGGCTGTTCTGCGATTGGACAGCGCTGCGCACATCCTGCGGTGTAAGGCTGTAGCTGTTGAGCTTGTTGGGGTCCAGCCAGATACGCATGGCGTACTGGCTGCCAAAGACAGTGACATCGCCCACGCCTTCGATGCGGCTCAGTGGCTCGCGCAGCGTGGCGGTCATGTAATCACCCAGATCCTGGCTGTTCATGCTGCCATCTTTGGAAATCAGCGCGGCAACCATCAGGAATCCGGTGGAGGATTTGGATACCTTGATGCCCTGTGACTGCACCACCTGTGGCAGCTGCGGGGTGGCCAGCTGCAGCTTGTTCTGTACCTGTACCTGGGCGATATCGGGATCGGTGCCGCTGGCAAAGGTCAGGGTAATGGTAGCGTTGCCGGCAGCATCACTCTGAGCCGACATGTAGCTCAGATTGTCTAGCCCGGTCATGTTCTGTTCGATCACCTGGGTGACCGAGTTTTCCACCGCAGTCGAGGATGCGCCCGGGTAGCTGGCGTTGATCTTGACCGTCGGCGGCGCGATGGTCGGGTACTGGGCCACGGGCAGTGTCAGAATCGACAGCGCCCCTGCCAGCATGATGACGATGGCGATAACCCAGGCGAAGATAGGGCGGTCTATGAAAAATCTGGCCATTAAAACGCGCTCCTGATTAGTGCTGGCTGGCGGCGGGGTTGGCCGATGCGCCGTTCTGCTGGCTATCGTTCTGGGCAGTATCCGGGGTGCTGACACTTACGGTCATGCCGGGGCGCACTTTCTGGGTGCCAGCGGTGATGACGCGAACACCATCCTCCAGGCCGGACTCAACCAGCCACTGATCACCAATGGCACGGCTGATACCTATTTCACGCAGGCCTACGGTGTTTTCTGCATCCACCGTCAGGACTGTGGCGCGGCCATTGGGCGTGCGGGTAACAGCCACCTGGGGCACCAGCAGACCCTGAGGGCGTTCGCCTTCGGTCAGTTCACCGCGTACAAACATGCCGGGCAGCAGGAACAGATCCGGGTTGGGAACCTCGGCGCGCAGGTTAACCATGCCGGTGCTCTCATCGACGGTAACATCGGCGAACTGCAGCAGGCCCTGCTGATCATGTTTCGAGCCATCCTCCAGCAGCAGGGTGATGACAGCCTTGTCACCTGCGACCGTGACCAGGCTGCCATCGGCCAGACTGCGCTTGAGGCGCAGCAGCTCGATGGTGGACTGGCGCATATCGACATAGAGCGGGTTGAGCTGCTGAATACTGGCCAGGGCCAGGCTCTGCTGGGCCGTAACCAGGGAGCCCTCGGTAATGGCAGACTTGCCAATGCGCCCGGCAATGGGAGCCTTGATCTCGGTGTACGCCAGGTTGATGCGGGCGGCATCCAGCTGCGCCTGGGCTGAGGCAATCTCGGCCTGCTGCTGCTTCAGGCTGGCCTGGGCATCGTCATGATCCTGGGTGCTGATGGCATTGGTCTTGACGAGCTCTGCATAGCGCTGAGCCTTGAGGCGGGCGCTGCTTTCGGACGCGCGGGCCCTGGCGACGGCAGCCTCGGCAATGGCAACCTCGGCCTTGTGGCTGGCCGGGTCTATGCGATACAGCACCTGGCCTGCCTTGACGTCCGAGCCTTCAGTGAATAACCGCTCAATAATGATGCCGCTCACCTGGGGGCGAACTTCGGCGATACGGTAGGCGCTGGTGCGACCGGACAGCTCGGTGGTCAGGCTGACTGGCTGGCTATGCAGTGTTGCCACGTCCACTTCCATGGCCATGGGGGCGCCCATGCCGGCATTGGCAGGGCCTGAGTTATCGCAGCCAGTGAGCAGGATGCCGGCCAGTACGGCGACAGTCAGCGTACGACGGATTGGTGTGTTCAAAATGGTGCACCCTGTTTGGTTGCGCTGCGCGGTTGCAGATTTTGCGGTGGCAGCAGATTGGCAGTCAGTTAATTGAAGCGTATGATACATACAAACGTGTATGTATGTAAATAAACTGACGACGGAAGTGAGTTATGGCGCGTCGCACAAAAGAAGAAGCGCTGGAGACCCGCAACAGCCTGATGGCGGCTGCGCTTGAGCAGTTTTGCGAGAAGGGTATTGCCCGCACCACGCTGTCGGATATAGCCACGGCCGCGGGTGTGACACGGGGGGCTTTTTACTGGCACTTCAAAAACAAGGCTGAACTGTTCGAGGCGCTCTGGGCACAGTTGCGCAATCCGCTTGATGAGCTGGCCGATATCAGCGAAAACCCGCAGGAGCCGCAGCCGCTGGAAAAACTGCGCGAGCTGATAGTGCTGTTGTTGCAAATGGTCGTCAGCAATCCGGTTCATCAGCAGATTTTTCGCCTGATGATCAATCGCAACGACCTGGATGGCGAACTGCAAGAAATTGGTGCCCACATGCAGCTGATGCACGGCCAGTTTCGGGCCCGCACGGAGCGTATCCTCATTAACGCCATCAAACGAGGACAATTGCCGGCGGATCTGCCGGTGGAACTTGCGGCCTTTATGCTGCATTCCATGGTCGATGGCCTGATCGCCAACTGGTTTGCTGGCGACACCCGGGTGGATATGAAGGCTCAGGCGTCTGTCATCGTCGATGCGATGCTGGTCATGCTGCGTCAGGGCTTCGGTGATTCTGCTGCACTGGTTGCTGAATCACCGATTGTTTCTTGATGCCTGATCGGGGAAAATAGGCGGTTATCCCTATTCAGTGAGTCCGGTGGACGAGCCGGCGCGATCAAGCGCCGGGCGGCGGTATGTGCCGCGCCGGTTATCAGAGCGAAATATTAATCTATGTCAGCAACTGAGCTTGCCCGCGCCGTCGGGAACAGACGCACCTTTGCCATCATCTCTCACCCTGATGCGGGCAAAACCACCATTACCGAGAAGCTGCTGCTGCTGGGGCAGCTGATCCAGAAGGCCGGTACCGTCAAGGGCAAGAAAAGTGACCGCCATGCGACCTCCGACTGGATGACCATGGAACAGGAACGTGGTATCTCCATCACCTCATCAGTGATGCAGTTTCCGTACAATGGTCGCACCGTCAATCTGCTGGATACACCGGGGCACGAAGATTTCTCGGAAGATACCTACCGTACCCTGACGGCGGTGGATTCGGCGCTGATGGTGGTGGATGGCGCCAAGGGTGTCGAGGATCGCACCATCAAGTTGATGGAGGTCTGCCGTCTGCGCGACACGCCGATTTTTTCCTTCGTCAACAAGCTCGACCGTGATATTCGTGATCCCATCGAGCTGCTGGATGAAATTGAGGAAGTGTTGCGCATTCAGGCGGCGCCTATCACCTGGCCCATAGGTCAGGGCAAGGAATTCAAGGGTGTTTATAACCTCTACACCGATGAAATTCACGTGTTCGAGCCTGGCAAGAATTCGGTTCTGTCCGATGATATCCGTATCAAGGGCATTGATTCACCGCAGGCGCGTGAGTTGCTGGACGATATTTACGACGACTTTGTCGAGGAAATGGAACTGGTACGGGGTGCAACCCACCGGTGGGACAGGGAAGCGTTCATGGCGGGCAAGTTGACGCCGGTTTACTTTGGCACCGCGCTGAGCAACTTCGGTGTGCGGGAAATGCTGCATGACTTTGTTGAATGGGCGCCTGCTCCCGCTGCGCGCCAGACCCAGAGTCGTCCGGTGGAGGCTGATGAGGCAAGCTTCAGCGGCTTCGTTTTCAAAATCCAGGCCAATATGGATCCCAAGCACCGTGACCGTATCGCCTTTATGCGCGTGTGCTCTGGCAAGTACGAGCGGGGCATGAAAATGCGCCACACCCGTATTGGCAAGGATGTGAAGATCGCCGATGCGGTGACCTTTCTGGCCGGCGATCGCGAGAACGTTGAAGAGGCCTGGTCGGGCGATATCATTGGCCTGCACAACCACGGCACCATTCAGATCGGCGATACCTTTACAGCCGGTGAGGATCTGAAATTCACCGGTATTCCGCACTTTGCGCCGGAAATGTTTCGCCGGGTGCGGCCCAAGGATCCGATGAAAATGAAGCAGCTGCAAAAAGGTCTGCAGCAGCTGTCGGAAGAGGGCGCGGTGCAGCTGTTTCAGCCATTGAAGAACAACGATCTGGTGCTGGGCGCGGTCGGCCAGCTGCAGTTTGAGGTTGTCGTTTACCGCCTGCTGGATGAGTACAAGGTTGACTGCGTCTATGAGGCTGTCACTGTGCAGACGGCGCGCTGGGTTGAATGCAGCGATAACAAGATGCTCGAGGAATTTCGCCGCAAGGGCTATGAAAACCTCGCCATCGATGGTGGCGGTCTGCTGACCTACCTGGCGCCGACGCGGGTTAACCTGAGTCTGACCCAGGAGCGCTGGCCGGATATCGCATTCAGGGCGACACGCGAGCACTGATACGCAGGTGCCAGCAGCTGTTCGATGATGTTGCTGGCTTTGGGCTTTGTTTCTTGGAGGCAGGGTTCGTTACTGATGCGGCGGGAGGGTGATGATGGAATCAGACCTGGATCTGTTTGACAGTCATTGTCACCTGGATTTTGCCGCTTTCGATGGCTGGCGTGATCAGGCGCTGCGCAATGCGCGCAGCGTAGGTGTTCGCCAGATTTTGCTGCCGGGCGTGACGGCGCAGTACTGGTCGCGCCTCCTGCAACTATGTCAGTTGCAGTCTCAAGCTTACGAACACTATCCTCTGCTATACCCTGCTCTGGGGATGCACCCCTGCTTTATGGCTGAACACCGGCCTGAGCATCTGGAATTGCTGCAGCAGCACCTGGCTGGGGGTGAGGCTCTGGCCGTCGGTGAGATTGGCCTCGACTTCTTTATTTCTGATAGTGATGTGCAGGCTCAGCAGCTGCTGCTGGAGCGGCAGTTGCTGCTGGCGAAGCAGTATGACTTGCCGGTGCTGCTGCATGTGCGCAAGGCTCATGATCAGATGCTGAAGACCCTGCGGCGATTCAAGCTGCCGCGGGGCGGCGTAGTGCATGCCTTTTCCGGCAGTGAGCAGCAGGCGCATATCTATATAGATCTGGGTTTCAAGCTGGGGTTTGGCGGCGTACTCAGTTACAGGCGTGCCACCAAGCTGCGGCATTTGGCGGCGACCCTGCCGCTCGAATCCATGGTGCTGGAAACAGATGCCCCGGATATGCCACTGTCTGACTGGCGCGAAGAGCCTAATAGACCGGAGCGGGTAAGGGATATCTTCGAGGTCCTGTACAGTCTGCGAAGCGAGGCGCCGGAGCACATTGCCCGTCAGACCACCGCCAATGTGCGTGAGGTTTTAGCGTTGAATATCGCCTGAAAAATCGTGCAGGAGCGGCGCCTCGCCGCGAATACTGCAGGTGAAAGCGTCTTTCGCCGCGGGCTTCCTAATCGTTGTCGTCCGGGTAGATCCAGTCGAAGATGCTGTTCAGTGTACTCCAGGCCACGGTGGTTTTGTCATTGATCGGCAGTACATAGTAGCGACCATTCTCATCCGCGGGCTTGGCGCTGTAGCTGCCATCGGCGGGGTCCAGCATCATTTTTGCCAGGCTCAGGGGGTAGTTGGGCGGCGTGAGCTGCTGCGCGTAGGCTTCCTCTATGGGGTCGGCCAGGGCAATGCCGGGTGCAACCAGTGCCAGTTCCAGACAGGTATTCGAGGTGCCGCGGCAAAGCTGCAGGTAGCGCGTGTCCAGAGTGTAAAAATCTTCCTGCTTGGTCTCAAGGACGAGGCAGCCGCTCAATGTCAGGGCAAGGGCGAAGAGAGTAACGAGGCGCATGGGATTTCCTGTCTGTGATGTCTGTGCCCTGGCGCAATGCCTCAGCACATGTCCTTGAAGGGGTTGTCTGGAATCAGGCTGACGGCCTGTTCGTAGCCTGGCAGGCGTACTTCGCGGTCGCTGATCTGCAGGTCGCTGCCTTCCAGTACGCCGTTGTCGTATAGATAGATCGGTCTGCTCAGGCCTTTGCTGGCGTTATCGTCATAGGCGGCGGAGGCGGCAATGGCGGCCTCGCGCTGCTGGCGCCAGCGAGTCATGGTCTTGGTGCCGTGGCGGCGTTCCAGCAGCTGTTCGGTAACCGTTGGCGAGAGTACAGGGGCGCTGGCGTTGTTGCCGCCAAAGCCCTTGGCGTTGAGCAGGACGGCGTCCATGCCCTGGGCGCCGACTTCCAGATGCTGGTGCGGGAACAGCAGGTTACTGCTGTTAACGTCGTCGGCAATCTGCGGTGTGGTGTGAATACCGGGAATAAAACCGTACTGCCAGGTGCCCAGGGACATGGACAGTTGATCGCCACCGGCGGTGCCCTGGGAGTGGCCGAGGTAGGACTTGATCGCCGCCACGGGCCAGGACTCGATGCCGAAGGCGCGGGCAATTTCGTTCAGGACATGGGACTCGGTCACGCGATTCTGCGGCGTGCTGGTGCCGTGGGCCTGTACAAAGCTGCGCTGGCGCAGCGCTTCTTCGCCCAGCAGGGTGCGCACCATGCCGGCGGCCTTGCCCATGCACAGGTAGTTGCCAACGCCGGGAGCAGAGATTGATTTTTTGTGGCCGTCGGCGTTAACGAACACATCGGGCACTGAGCCAAAGATCTGGCAGCCCATTTCCAGCGCCAGGTCGTCGCTCATCAGCATTACGAACTGGCTCGATTCGCCAATGGTGAATCCGCAGTTATTGGCAAAGGGGCGGCAGGCGCGCCGGTAGTCATCGGCACTGAGTTGACTTAGACCATCCAGTGCCAGCAGATCCTTGTCTTCGGCCAAGGCGCCCATGGCGCGAAAGCCCTCAATGATTTCCGGCGTTATCGGGGCATCGCTGCCGCCCACCAGGACGACCTTGCGGGCGCCGCTGCGGATGTCGTTGACGGCATTGCGCAGGTTGTAGAGGAAGGTGGCGCAGGCGCCCAGAGCGCCGCCGGTGACGCCGACATTGCCCAGCACGTAGGCATTAACGAAGTCAGCCGGCATCTGGGCATATCCCAGTGGCATCTGCTTGGAGGTGGTACGTCTGCCCAGCGCCGGAAACTTGGTCAGGCCGCCGAAGCCGAAGTCGTCCAGTTGGCCGATGGAGTTGCTGGCATAGACGCCGATCTGGTCGGGTCTTACTTTGGCCGCGATGCGCTCAAAGGGCACGCCGCTGGACTGCAGCGCATCGGACGCGGCAAAGACGGTCATCTGCAGGTTGCGCGGATGGTTGCGCGACTGGTAAAGAGTGCCTGGGGCGAAGCCCGTTGGCAGCATGCCGGCGGACTGCACCTGCGCTGTTTTGCTGTCGGGGAAGATAACTTCGCAGCGCCCGCTCAGGGTTACTTCCACCTGGCCTGGTCCCAGTGGTCGTACTTCCCAGTTGTCTGGCACCTGCTGGGGCATGTGGCGGCTGCGCAGCTGGAAACGCAGCTGGCCATCAGTACCCTGGATATCGGCTGGGCGATTGAACATTACGGCATCAACATCAAACCAGTCGGGGTGAATGCGCCGAATCAGGGTGTTGTCGATGACCTGCTGTCCTACCTGCATCAGCAGATCCTCCAGCGGGAGGGCTTCGCCGCTGGCGTTGAGGTATTGGTCGTCCTTGTAACTGGCCAGGTTCATCAGCGTTGCGAGGCTGAGTAGCGTCTGCTGGCGGCTGTTCGCGTCAAGCTTGTCAAGAATCACGCGGCGATAGGCGTGATGCGATGAGGCTCGACCGGCCGGATTGATACCACCAAAACCGACAATGACAGGCAGCTGAGACAAAGGGGACTCCTCGGTTAGAACGGGCGCTGGGTTTTAAAGAGGACAGGTTCAAGCCGTGACATTTTATCGGTTGTTCGCCGGACTGACTAGCGCTAATCCCCCCGTGCCGCCGTGCGCAAGGGCAATAAATAGTGCTATACGGTTGCCAGCCGGTACAAAGAACCTATGCTAAAGGGGTTATGGTGGGGTTTGCTGACATGCGGCGAAAATGCGCTTTCAGGGGGCTTCAGTAGCTGTTAATGCAGCACGTTTAGAATGGATCCTGAGCCGCCCGCGATTCGGGCGTAACAGCTGGAGTTGAACTGTCAATGATGAAAAAAGTAATTACAGCGACGATGTTGGTGAGCGTGCTGGCGGGCTGCACGACTCTTGACCCTTATTCACGGGAAGAAAAAACTGCGAACGCCACCAAGGGCGCAGGTATTGGTGCCGTGAGTGGTGCCTTGCTTGGCGCCGCCGTATCCAGCGGCAAGGATCGTGGCAAGGGCGCCCTGATTGGTGCTCTGGTGGGTGGTGCCGTGGGCGGCGGTGTTGGCGCCTACATGGACAAGCAGGAAATGGAATTGCGCCAGCAGCTGGACGGTACTGGTGTGGGTGTAGAGCGAGTGGGTGATGACATCCGTCTGATCATGCCGGGCAACATTACCTTCCAGACCGGCAGCGCGCAGCTGGATGGGGGCTTCTACCCCGTGCTGAACGATGTGGCGCTGGTGCTGAACAAGTACAAGGACAGCGCCGTCGGTGTGAACGGTTATACCGATAGCACTGGTTCCTTTGAGTTCAACCAGAGCCTGTCTGAACAGCGCGCTGCCAGTGTTGCCAGCTATCTGGTGGGCCGGGGTGTGTCTCAGTTGCGCATGACGACCCAGGGCTATGGCCCGCGCTACCCTGTGGCAGACAACGGCTCGGCTGCCGGACGTGCGCAGAACCGCCGCGTTGAAGTCTATATTCGCGGCACCTCGGGCTGATAGCTAAGCCTTATACCATCGTTGTTTGAGCGTCGCATAAAAAAAGGGCCCGGTCTGTTGATCGGGCCCTTTTTTGTACAGGGACGTACTTATCCTGAGGGTGCATGGATGCGCAGGAGCAGGGTTTGTACAGGGACGTACTTATCCTGAGGGTGCATGGATGCGCAGGAACAGGGTTTGTACCGGGGGCATGGTGTGTCCGGCAGATCGGAATCTGCCGCAGTGCGCCAGTGTCTCAGGCGGCGGACTGTTCGGCCTGATCGGATTCGAAACGTGCCAGCAGCGACTGCAGGCGACGGGTCGATTCGGATTTGTCGGCTTCCAGTGCATCTTTTGCATCGCGCAGTTCAGTCACTTCCATGCGCAGAAGCTCAACTTCTTCCAGCATTTCTTCTATTTTGCGTTCCAGTAAAGCGAACATTTCAGTCTGTTGCATCTTGATTACAATCCTGATCCGGGGTGGATAAAGCGGCCTAGTATAGGGAAAAAACCGAGCCGGGCCTATTGTCGTTATTCAGCGACCTGAATGCCTGGCTAGGAGGCTGTCCGAGAATGCTAGCCGTAGCGAGAGTCGACTGATTTGAGTGGGCTTTTGCGGTGTTTTAAGGCGA
>NZ_BCNS01000120.1 GCF_001528745.1 Marinobacterium profundum
GCACAAAAAACAGCCAAGCTCGGGTGGCTCGCAGTAGGTTGAGTATTGTCGGACAGCCTCCTGGTGCCTTACTGGCTGCTAACCAGGTCGCCGCGCTGGATGTTGAAAACTTCGCTGCTGTTGCCCAGGGTGCCGCTGGCGGAGAGCTGCTGTACGTCATCGACGACGATCGTCTGGCGACTGTTTTCAAGGCTGCTGTCGCGCAATCGGTCAAGGCGCAGCAAGCTGAGTCTGTCGCCACTGCTGATGCCGGCATTGCGGCCGGCGTCAAACCAGATGCGGTTGTTTTCTATGCGTGTGATGGGCGCGCGAAAGGGCAGGCAGGCTAGTTCTTCACCCAGTTCGTGCCCGACCTGATCTAGTAGCTGTCGGGTTTTGTTTCCGTAGTCCTGTTGCCAGAAGGCGGCGCTGGCAAAGCCGGTGTTTTGCTCCATTGGCAGATTCCACAATCCCTGAGTCTGGTACTGGTGACTGAGCAGCAGGGCGCCGGAGAGGGCGTCATGCACGAACAGATCGATGGCAAAACTGCGCAAATAACGGTCATCCTGTGGTTGAGCGCGGTTGAGCCAGTGTTTCAGAATGTTCTGTTCGCTGTGTACCGACGGGTTTTGCATGGACAGGTCGCGCACCACGCCTGAGACCAAGTACTGCGGGCCAAACTGTGCGCTTTGAGGCAGCAGGGTTTGCAGGCGACCATTGTCGAGTTGACGTGTGGGGGCGCTGAGGGGGTTGTTGATCAGGCGGGTGTTGCCGGCGTTGAGGGCTTCCAGGCGCGGGTTCAGGCTCAGTTTCTCTGTCAGCTCAAGGGCCAGTGCCTGTTCGATATTGCCGAGCTGGCCGAGGTTTGCATCCTGCGGGCGCTGCAGTACAAATGCGGTGACCGCCAGGCGGTTGCGGTACTGATGGCTACTGCCGTTGCTGCAGCCCTGAGCGATATCGACATCGGCACTGATGCGCACCAGCAACCAGTTGTCCTGGCGCTTTTCGTCCAGCAGTTGCACGTTGCGTACTTTGCCAAGGGAGGCCATATGCAGGTTGTCGACTTCGAGTATGCCGTCGTTCATCTGCTGATTGACGCTGATATAGGCGGCGGCCTGGAGCGCGGCCTGTTCGGTTGCATCCTGGATGGCGGCACGCCGCGCCGAGGCGATGTCCGAACCTATGATCATGGCGCGCCCTTCCGCCTGCATGCTCTGGGCCTGAGCGCCGGTGGCCAGGCTGAGCAGGATCGCCAGGCCTGTTATACGTAACAGAAGACTAAACATGTGCGCTCTCGGGCCGATACTCTTGGGGCAAAGGTATGCAATTTGAACCCGCCTTGCAAACTATGCCGTAGCGGCCTCGCGCGTTAAAGTGCGCAGGCGTTGGTGGTGCAGGGCGGCAGTGCAATGGCTGTTCAGGGGCTGGAGGGGTTAACCACGGCGGGCATTGTGCTAGTGTACTGCTTCGCCCTAGCAGCCTGTCTGACTTGACCGATCGCCGCGAGGGAAAGTCCGTTTTGAGGCGATTTTTGAGCTCTTTTGAGGCGAATAGTGGTTCTATTTAACGAAAAAGAGTGCGAGAAATGACCAAAATCGGCTTTTCCGCAGTAGATTAGTGTTAAGTCCGACAGGCTGTTAGTGGGTGCTTGTAGAGCCCGCCAATTCGTGTCCGACAAGGCGCCGTTCGTCGGTAATAGTGGGGCTCTTGCCAAGAATGGCAACGCCGCAGGGCGCGAATTGGCGAGCTCCCTTCGGGTGACTCGCTAAAAGTGCCTTTTAAGGGCGAAGCAGTACTCTAACTTGGCTGCGGATCAATGACGGATGACAAAAATGAAACGACTGGCTGGGGCATTGGTGCTGCTGATGACGGGTTGCGCCATGCAGGAACGTCCTCCCGTGGCCGTGCAGGTGGAGTCCTTCGGTGACAGCGCCGTGGCGCAGCTGCGCGAGCTTGGCGCCGAAGGCTCTGTCGGTGCTGGCGGAACGCCGGGCAGTGCATCCCTGAGTCTGCTGGAATCCCAAAGGCTGACGGATCCCATGAGTGAAGCTGTGGCACAGATGGTGGGCCAGCTGTCGGTCGGCTTGCGGGAGCATCGAGTCAAGCGTCTGCCTATGGCGGTGCTGCCCTTTGTTGAGCTGGCAGGTGACACCGCGGAAACGGCCACCGATTTGCTGGGTGAGCGTGTGGCGGAGAACTTTATCTATCAAATGCAGCAGGCGCAGTACAACCTGATCGATTACCGCGCCCTTAGCCTTACTACCACCGAAAAGGCGCCGCTTTCACGGCAGAACCTGTCGCTGCTGTTCAGTCGCAATCGTATCTACTTCGTGCTGACGGGCACTTATGCCCGCTATCCCGATGGCATAGTGCTGAATGCGCGGGTGCTGGATACCACCACGCGCCAGGTGCTCGCCAGCGGACAAACTCATGTGCCGGATGCGCGTCTTGAAGGTACGCTGCCAGGGTTTGATCCGTTGCAGGCGCTGGAGGCCGGCATGATTATCGAGAATGGCCGTGGCCCTGTGGGGCTGGAGCGTTGAGTATGGCAGCGGGAATCAGATTGGGGCTGGCGGGCGTTGCTCTTGCGTTGCTGGTGGGTTGCAGTTCGGTGCAGCAGAGCTGGCAGGAGGCGTCGGCGCGCTTAACGGGTCAGCCGCAGGAAGTTGAGCGTCGTGCGCCTGAGATGGTGACGGCAACCGGTTATGCTCCCATCAGCTTGCAACCTGGGCAAACCGAGCAGCATCGGGTGTTGCTGGCCATGCGGGCATCCAAACTGCGTGCCTATCAGGAGCTGGCGGCCGTGGTGCACGGGCAGTACCTGTATGGTACGACCCAGGTCAGCGATATGGTCATGCAGAGTGATCGCTTTCGTGCGGCTGTGTCTGGCATAGTGCGTGGCGCCCGGGTGGTGAAATCCTACCCGGTACAGGATGACACTTATGCGACCACCCTGGAGCTGGATCTGAGTCAGGTGCAGCGGGCCTGGGTGGTGACGGAGCGCTGAGGTCGCTCCACCGGAGTCAGTCTTTCGGGGCTGACTGCTTGAAACCGGCCAGCTGTTCAGCGCTGGCTTCTCCTTGATGCTTTTCCTTCCACTGGGCGTAGGGCTCGCCGTACACCAGTTCGCGGGCCTGTTCATAATCGACGCTTTCGCCCTGTTCGTCGGCGGCGGCAACATACCACTTGGACAGGCAGTTGCGGCAAAAACCCGCCAGGTTCATCAGGTCTATGTTCTGCACGTCCTTGCGATTGTCCAGGTGTTCAACCAGACGGCGAAAAACGGCGGCTTCAATCTCGGTACGGGTTTGCTGATTCATGGTCTTTCCTGTGCAGGGGGCCGGTGCCTGTTATTCCGGCGCATGTCGGATTGGGGTGTGCGCCGGGTGTTTCCGGCGCACGTAGCTGCATTCGTTCTAAGTGAAGTCAGTGTTCCTGCTGGACCTGCTCATCCAGCTGGCGGCAGATAGTGTCCTGCAGCTGGTGGCAAAGTTCAGGGTCGCTGATGGGCTGCTCGTTGGCGTCGGTGATAAAGAAATAATCCTCTACGCGCTCGCCGATGCTGGCGATCTTTGCCTTGCGTACTGAAATGCCAAATTCGACAAAGATACTGCCGATGCGCGCCAGCAGGCCGGGGCGGTCGGGGCTGCTGACTTCCAGTACGGTCTGCTGCATGACGGGATCGTTGCTGATGGTCACCCGGGTCGGCGTGGCGAACAGCTTGAGGGCACGGGGTACGCGGCGCTGGATGATATCCGGGAAGTCATCCGGGTCGTCCAGTTCTTCGACCAGGGTGTGCCTGATGTTGGCCAGATAATCGGGATTTTCCGACAGCGGCAGGTTGTCTTCGGTCAGTACCGAATAGGTGTTCAGGGTGCGGCCGTCGTCGGTCAGGATGATGCGGGCATCCTGGATGCTCAGGTGCAGCTGATCCAGTGCCGCCACTGTGGCCGGGAACAGGTTGGGCAGATCTTCACTGTAAATGAAGATCTCGGTCGCGCCCTCGTACACCCGGTACGAAGTTTTCTTTACCAGCACCAGTGGAAGCTTGTTGCTGCCGTGCTCCAGAATGGCCTCGGTATGCCAGGCGACATTGTTGGCATCTTCACGCAGGAAGTAATCGTTGCCGATATTGCTCCAGAGTTCCTGTACCTGGGCATCGTGAATGCCTTTGCGGCGCAGGGCGGCGAGGGCGTCTGTCTGCAGTTCTTCAATGCGGTCTTCAATATTGACCGGGTTTTCCAATCCGCGACGCAGCGCCCGCTTGGTTTCGGTGTAGAGCTGGCGCAGCAAGGTGGCGCGCCAGCTATTCCACAGAGTGTGGTTGGTGGCGTTGATGTCCGCCACGGTCAGTACATAAAGATAATCCAGGTGGACGCCATCGCCACAGTGCTTGGCAAAACGGTGGATAACTTCGGGGTCTGAAATATCACGCCGCTGGGCGGTCATGGACATCAGCAGGTGGTTGCGCACCAGCCAGGCGACCAGGTGAGAATCCCACTTGCCCAGATGATGGTTCTGGCAAAATCGCAGTGCATCGTCGGCGCCGAGCTCCGAGTGATCGCCGCCGCGGCCCTTGGCTATGTCGTGATAGAGGCCGGCCATATAGAGCAGTTCTATCTTGGGTAGCTGATTGACGATGCGATGGGCGATGGGGAACTGCTCGCGGTAGTCATTGTGGCGCAGCTGGCGCATCTTCTGAATGACTTTAAGCGTGTGGGCGTCCACGGTGTAAATGTGGAACAGGTCGTGCTGCATCTGGCCGACGATCTCGCCGAACTCCGGCAGGTAGCGGCCGAGGATGCCGTAGCGGTTCATGCGCTTGAGCTCGGTGGAAACCCCGTCCGGTGAGCGCAGCAGTTCCATGAACAGCGAGGTGTTGCGGATATCGGTTCTGAATGCGTCGTCGATCAGGTGGCGATGGTCGCGAATCAGCTTGATGGTGGAGGCCCGTACGCCCTTGATGGACGGGTTGTGGGCCAGCAATACAAACAGTTCCATGAGCGCAAAGGGGTGGCGGTTGAAGGTCGCGGGGCTGCGCACTTCGATATAGTCATTGTGGATACGAAAGCGCTTGTTCAACGGCCGGATAAGTTGCTCGTCGTCGGCTTTGAGTATGGCCTCATCGAAGTACTGCAGCAGCATGTCGTTGAACTCCGACATGGACTTGGCGATGCGATAATACTTGCTCATGAACTGCTCGACGGCCAGGGCGCCCTGCTGATCCTTGTAACCAAAGTACTCGGCCAGGGTACGCTGGTGGTCGAACAGCAGGCGGTCTTCGCGGCGTTTGCAGTGCATGTGCAGCGCATAACGCACGGCCCAGAGATAGAGCTCGCCCTTGTTGAGAATGTCGAGCTCGGATTCGGTCAGGAAACCGTGATCCACCAGGTTGCGGATATAGGTGGCACCGAAGTGCCTCTTGGCCACCCAGCCGATGGTCTGCAGGTCACGCAGGCCGCCGGGAGAGGTCTTGAGGTTGGGTTCCAGGTTGTACTCGGTGTTGTTGGTGCGCTCGTGGCGGTCACGCTGCTCGTTGAGCTTGGCGATAAAGAACTCGCGATCGGTCCAGGCGCCTTCAGATGTCACTCGCTCGTAGGTGTCGAGCTGCAGCTGGGGGTTGCCTACCAGGGTGCGTGATTCGAGCAGGTTGGTGGCGATAGTGATATCGCTGCGGGCTTCTTCGTAGCATTCATCCACGCTGCGAACGCTGGATCCAATGTCCAGCGACATGTCCCACAGTAGTGTCAGGAAGCCGCTGATGCTCTCCTGGGCCGACTCGGCTTCGATGCCGTTGAACAGTATCAGGATATCGACGTCAGAATGCGGATGCAGCTCGCCGCGGCCGTAGCCGCCCACCGCCACCAGGGCTATGTGCTGATCATCGGGCCATTCAAACAGATTCCAGGCGGCACAGAGAACCTGATCAGTGATCCAGGCACGGCCGTAGATCAGCTTGCGAATATCCTCCCCGTCCCGAAAGCGCTGGTGCATGCGCTCCTGGGCGTCCCTGATGGTTTTCTTGAAAATCGGTACCGGGGAGCGAGCTGCATCCAGTGCGCAACGAAAGGCAGCAACATCCAGCAGTGGGGTGTCGTCAGGGGTGGGGGTCGACATGGGCAGCCTCTAGATGAATGATCAGAGTGATTCTTCAGTGCGCAGGGTCAGAACTTCATGGCCATCGGCGGTCACGAGGATCATGTGTTCCCACTGGGCAGAGAGGCGGCGGTCAACGGTTTCGACGGTCCAGCCATCCTTTTTCGATAGTTTGACGTGGCGCTTGCCGGCGTTGATCATCGGTTCGATGGTGAAAATCATGCCTTCGCGCAGTTCTACACCAGTGCCAGGGCGGCCGTAATGCAGCACCTGGGGGTCTTCGTGAAACTCAAGGCCAATACCGTGACCGCAGTACTCGCGGACCACTGAGTAATGGTTGGCTTCGGCGTGCTGCTGGATCACGTGGCCGATATCACCCAGGTGGGCGCCGGGTTTGACCAGGGCGATGGCCTTGTACATGCATTCCTGGGTGATTTCGGCCAGGCGCTCGATATGGGGCGCGACCTTGCCCACCGGAAACATCTTGCTGGTATCGCCGTGGTAGCCGTCCTTGATAACGGTGATGTCGATATTGATGCTGTCGCCGTTCTTCAGCGGCTTGTCATTGGGGATGCCGTGGCAGACCACCTGGTTGACAGAAGTGCAGATTGACTTGGGAAAACCGTGGTAGTTCAGCGGCGCCGGAATGGCTTTCTGTTCATTGACGATATAGTCGTGACAGATCTGGTTCAGCTCGTTGGTGGTGACGCCGGGTTTTACGAAGGGCTCGATCATTTCCAGCACCTCGGCTGCCAGGCGGCCGGCAATGCGCATTTTTTCGATGTCTTCGGGTGTCTTGATGCTGATAGTCATGGTGTCTCGTCGTGATTTTTAATTCATGTGTTGCCGGCAATGCTCGCTTGCGGCCAAGTACTGGGATTGTAGCGAAATATGCCCGTCGAGCGAAAGCCGCGCTTCAAAAACGACCTCCGCTATGGTATAAATCCGCCTCCCTAAAAGCACCTCAGCTTTGGGGAATATCGCCACACACGTATCGACACAGTTTCCAGGGTGCCGCTCGCGGTTGGATGCTGGGATGCGTGGAGGTTTAACCCATTAAAATTTAGGAAGTTTTATCAGATGGCAAAAGTCACTATGCGTGACCTGCTTAAAGCAGGCGTTCACTTTGGTCACCAGTCTCGCTACTGGAACCCGAAAATGTCCAAATTCATTTTCGGCGCACGCAACAAGATTCATATCATCAACCTCGAGCACACTCTGCCGGCCCTGAATGGCGCCCTGGATGTGGTTAAAGGTATGGCCACCAACAAGAACAAGATCCTGTTCGTTGGTACCAAGCGTGCAGCTAGCAAGATCGTCCAGGAAGAAGCCAGCCGTGCAGGCATGCCGTATGTCAACCATCGCTGGTTGGGTGGCATGCTGACTAACTACAAGACGATTCGTCAGTCCATCCGTCGTCTGCGTGACCTTGAAGTACAGTCTGCTGACGGTACCTTCGCCAAGCTGACCAAGAAAGAAGCGCTGATGCGTCAGCGCGAAATGGAAAAGCTGGAACGTTCCATTGGCGGTATCAAGGAAATGGGCGGCCTGCCGGACGCACTGTTCGTTATAGACGTTGATCACGAGCGCATTGCTGTCAACGAAGCCAACAAACTGGGTATCCCGGTTATCGGCATTGTTGATACCAACAGCAATCCGGACGGCATTGATTATGTCATCCCGGGTAACGATGACGCTCTGCGTGCCATTCAGATCTACGCCATGGCTGCAGCTGATGCTTGCATCGAAGGTGCTGAACAGGGCGGTGCTAAAAACGAATTCGTTGAAGTAGAAGAGACAGCTGGCGAGTAATCGCCCTGTCGAAAAGACTGAATAGTCTCTTCGTACTTGCATAAGGGGGGCTCTGCTCCCCTTTTTTGAATTTGAATCAATGCGTTAATACGTGAATAGATGGGGAAAAACGACATGGCTAACTTCTCTGCTGCGCTGGTCAAGGAACTGCGTGAGCGTACCGGCCTGGGCATGATGGAGTGCAAAAAAGCACTGGCTGAAGCGAACGGCGACATTGAGCTTGCGATCGAAGATATGCGCAAAGCGTCCGGTATGAAGGCTGCCAAGAAAGCAAGCCGTACAGCAGCTGATGGTGTTGTTGCCGTTAAAGTGGCCGACGACAACAGCTACGGTATTGCTGTCGAAGTTAACTCTGAAACCGACTTCGCTGCGCGCGATACGGGTTTTCTGGCGTTTGTCGACAAGGTGCTGGCGCAGGCTTTCGCCTCCAAAGAGACCGATGTTGCTGTGCTGATGGCCGGTGAGCTGGATGGCGCCCGTGAAGCTCTGGTGCAGAAAATCGGCGAGAACATCTCTGTTCGTCGTGTGATTCTGGTTGAAGGCAATACCGTTGGTTTCTACGTTCACAGCACCAACAAGCTGGCGGCACTGGTTGCCCTGAGCGGTGGTGAAGCTGAGCTGGCTAAAGATGTTGCCATGCATGTGACTGCCGTCAACCCACAGGTTGTCAGCAAGGAAGACATGTCGGCTGAAGTCGTTGCCAAAGAGAAAGAAATCATTCTGGCTCAGCCGGACATGGCCAGCAAGCCGGCAGAAATTGCCGAGAAGATGGTTGTGGGTCGTATCGCCAAGTTCCTGGCTGAAAACAGCCTGGTTGAGCAGGCGTTCGTCAAGAACCCTGAGCTGAAAGTCGGCGACCTGGTTAAACAGGCGGGCTGTGAAGTACTGTCCTTTGTCCGCGTTGAAGTGGGTGAAGGCATCGAAGTTGAAAAAACCGACTTCGCCGCTGAAGTTGCAGCTCAGCTGAAAGGCTGATCGCAATTCGTGACACAGATTGCGCCTTGCTGGCGCAATCTTCCTCCTTGCTACACTGACCTGATCTCGTTTGAGCGGAGACTTCTAGATGGCTGCCAGTGACAGACACTCCAGATATAAACGTATTCTCCTCAAGTTGAGTGGCGAAGCCCTGATGGGCGACGACAATTTCGGTATTGATCCCAAAGTACTGAACCGCATGGCGCTTGAGATCGGCCAACTGGTCGGTATAGGCGTGCAGGTAGGTATGGTTATCGGCGGGGGCAATCTGTTTCGTGGCGCGGCGCTGAGTGCGGCCGGCATGGACCGGGTTACCGGAGATCATATGGGTATGCTGGCCACAGTGATGAACGCGCTGGCGATGCGCGACGCGCTGGAGCGCAGCAATATTGATACCCGTGTTATGTCCGCCATTCCCATGAGCGGTGTTGTGGATCACTATGATCGTCGCAATGCGATGCGCTACCTGAACCAGGGCGATGTCGTGATCTTTGCTGCCGGGACCGGCAATCCTTTCTTTACCACCGATTCTGCGGCTTGCCTGCGGGGCATTGAGGTGGAAACGGATGTGGTGCTCAAGGCGACCAAGGTGGATGGCGTTTATACTGCCGACCCCATGAAAGATCCGAAGGCCAAGCGCTACGTGCATCTTAATTACGACGAAGCAATCGAAAAGCAGCTCGGCGTAATGGATCTAACGGCCCTTTGTCTGGCCCGCGACCATCAGATGCCGGTACGGGTATTCAACATGAACAAGCCCGGGGCACTGGTCAATCTGGTTGTGGGTGGTGAAGAAGGCACCCTGATAGATGGCGCTGAAGGCGTAGGAGAAAAATATGCTGAATGAAATAGTTAAAGACGCAGAAGTACGTATGGCCAAGAGCATCGAGTCTCTGGTTGATCACTTCAAACGTATTCGTACCGGACGTGCTCATCCGAGCATTCTGGATTCGCTGACCATCAGCTACTACGGTAGCGATGTGCCTATTACCCAGGTAGCCAACGTGAGTGTGGAAGATTCCCGCACCCTGGCGATCAATCCCTGGGAAAAGCAAATGGTAGGCGTGATCGAAAAAGCGATCATGAAATCCGATCTGGGCCTTAATCCGTCCACCAATGGCGATACCATTCGTTTGCCGATGCCGGCCCTGACCGAAGAAACCCGCAAGGGTTATATCCGTCAGGCGCGTCAGGAAGCGGAGAACGGCCGAGTATCGGTTCGCAACGTGCGACGCGATGCCAACGGCACGATCAAGGACCTGCTTAAGGACAAGGAAGTATCCGAGGACGAAGGCCGTCGTGCCGAAGACCAGGTACAGAAACTCACGGACAAGTACGTGGCTGAAGTAGATAAGCTGCTTGAGCAGAAAGAAACGGACTTGATGGAAATTTGATGACCGCCGGGGCGCCTGGTGCCTGGGTATCGGGTGCCCCGCGTATAGTCTTATGTCGGTGAATAATATTTCCAATAATACTTTGGGCACGGAGTTGCCACGTCATATTGCCATTATTATGGATGGCAATAACCGTTGGGCCAAAGCCCGTCGTCTGCCAGGCCTTGCGGGTCATCGTGCAGGCGTCGAGAGCGTGCGTCAGGTGATCGAAGGCTGTATCGAGCAGGGTGTGGAGTGTCTTACCCTGTTTGCGTTCAGTAGCGAGAACTGGCGGCGTCCGGCGCTTGAGGTCACAGGGTTGATGGAGTTGTTCATGCGTGCGCTCGAGCGTGAGGCGCGCAAGCTGGAAAAGAACGGGATTCGCCTGCATATTATTGGTGATCGCAGTCGCTTTAGTGCGTCCTTGCAGCGCAAGATGGACGAGGTTGAAGCGCTCACTGCCGGCAATACAACCCTTAATCTGAATATCGCTGCCAATTATGGTGGGCGCTGGGATATTACCCAGGCAGCGGCTGCCGTTGCCCGCGACTGCGTCGCCGGAAATCTGGATCCAGATGCGCTGGATGAGGCTCTGTTCGATGGCTACTGCATGCTGTCGGATCAACCCAAACCTGATCTGTGCATACGCACGGCAGGGGAGCAGCGAATCAGCAACTTCCTGATCTGGCAGTTGGCTTATACCGAACTCTATTTTGCGGACTGTTTCTGGCCTGATTTTGGCAAGGAAGAGTTGAGCGCGGCCATCAGGGACTATTGTGGCCGTCAGCGCCGCTTTGGCAAGACCAGTGAACAGATAGAGGCGGAACGCGGTGCTTAAACAGCGACTACTTACGGCATTGGTTCTGGCGCCACTGACGCTTGCGGGTGTTTTCCTGCTGCCGTTGCCGGGTTTCGAGCTCTTTGTGGCTGCGGCCATGTTGCTGGGGGCCTGGGAGTGGAGCCAGTTGGCCGGCTTTGAACGCCTGGTATCGCGCCTGGCATTTAGCAGTGGTCTGGGTGTGTTGATTGGGCTTTGTATAGTTATCAAGCCCTTGGTGTCGGTGCCGGTGCTAATGTTGCTTAGCGTGCTCTTCTGGCTGGTGGCGCTGTACTGGGTGGTGAGCTATCCGGGCGTTAATATCTGGCGTGCGCGCGGTAGTCGCCTGGCGATCGGGTATCTGGTGCTGATCAGCAGCTGGTTTGCGCTGGTTGAGCTCAAGCGGCTCGACCAGGGCGGTGTGTTGATCCTGCTGCTGCTACTACTGGTGTGGGCGTCGGACATCGGGGCCTATATCAGCGGCAAGGCCTGGGGGCGCAACAAGCTGGCGCCCAATGTCAGCCCAGGCAAGACCCGAGAGGGTCTCTGGGGTGGTTTGCTGTGCTGCATTCTGGTTGGCGCTGTTTATGGGCTGACTCGTGAACTCCCGCTGCTGCAGTTGGTCTACCTCGTCGTGCTATCCCTGTGCACAGGGCTTGCGTCCGTGCTGGGTGATCTGTTCGAGAGTATGCTCAAGCGTCACCAGGGTATCAAGGACAGTGGTTGCATGTTGCCAGGGCACGGTGGTGTACTGGATCGAATCGACAGTCTGACGGCCGCCGCTCCCGTGTTTGTGCTCGGGATGTGGCTCATTGCCTAAAGCCAGCGTGGAGTTGTGATGAGTATTCTGCATACCTTGCTAGCCACCCTGGTTACTCTGGGGCTGCTGGTCACCATTCATGAGTGGGGACACTTCTGGGTCGCCAGGCGCTGTGGCGTCAAGGTGCTGCGCTTTTCTGTGGGTTTCGGCAAGCCGCTCTGGTCACGGCGTGATCGCCAGGGTACCGAATACGTAGTGGCAGCCATACCGCTGGGTGGCTATGTGCGCATGCTGGACGAGCGCGAAGAGGCGGTTCCCGAAGCTCTGCGCTCCCAGGCCTTCAACAACAAGCCGCTGTGGGCACGCAGTGCCATAGTGGCGGCTGGTCCCGTGGTTAATTTGCTGTTTGCCGTGCTGGCCTACTGGGCCATGTACGTTGTTGGTGTGAGCACGGTGGCGCCGGTGATCGGTCAGGTTCTGCCGGGTACGCCGGCCTATGAGGCCGGTGTTGAATCCGGTGGTGAGGTGGTAGGGCTTGATAGCAACGACCTGCATTCATGGGAAGAGTTGAATCTGCGTCTGGCGTCCCATATTGGCGATAGTCGGATCCTGTCCCTGCGCGTGCGCTATGACGATGCCTCGACGCCTGTGATCTATCCGGTGCGGCTGGATGCCTGGCAAGTGGACGTCGAGCGCGAAAGCCCGCTGCGAGCGCTGGGCTTGCGGCCCTATCAGCCACCGGTGCCGGCGATTCTCGGTCAGTTGCTGGAAGGCGGTCAGGCGGCGGCTGCAGGTTTGCGCACTGGTGATCAGGTACTGAGTATTGATGGTGATGCCATCGATGACTGGATGGCGCTGGTTGAACGGGTACGCGCCAGTCCTGGTGAGCCACTGCAACTGATGGTGGAGCGCAGTGGTGGTCAGCTTGGTATAGCCTTGACGCCTGAAGTGCGTGAGAGCGAAGCTGGCCCCATCGGCTATATAGGTGCGGGTGTGCAATCGATCAGCTGGCCGGCGGAGATGGAGCGTACGCTGAGTTATGGCCCCGTTGAGGCGCTGGGTGTGGCCGTTGCCAAAACCGGGCAGATGATAAGTCTAACCCTCGAATCCATCTGGAAAATGCTCGAGGGTGTGATCTCGGTAAAAAACTTGAGCGGTCCCATCACCATTGCTAAAGTGGCTGGGGCCTCGGCGGCGTCCGGGCTTGAGTCCTTTGTCAGTTTTCTTGCATATCTGAGTATTAGTCTCGGGGTGCTGAATTTGCTTCCTATCCCGATGCTGGATGGGGGACATCTGTTTTATTATGGGCTTGAGGCTCTGCGTGGCAAGCCCGTCAGCGAACGGGTGCAGATGTTCGGGCTCAGGATCGGTATGGCGTTATTGTTTTCCCTGATGGCAGTTGCAATCGTTAATGACCTGATGCGGCTGTAGAAATGGCATGGTTGCCTGTTTTTTCGACGGAATAAGAAGTAGTTCATGAAACTCAGATTCGGGCTTCTTTTCTCCCTGCTATGTTGGGGGAGTCTGGCGCACGCCGCCATAACACCTTTTACCGTAACCGATATCCGTCTGGAAGGGCTGCAGCGGATTGAGCCCGGGAACGTGTTCCGCAACTTCCCCATAGCCACCGGTGACCTGGTCTCGCAGTACGAGCTTACGCGGGCGTCCCGGCAGTTATTTGGTTCTGGCTATTTCGATGATGTCGAACTGCTGCGTGATGGCGATGTGCTGGTGCTGCGCCTTAAAGAACGCCCGTCCGTAAGCCTGATCCGTCTTGAGGGTAACAAGGTACTCAAGGAAAAGGATCTGCTCGAGGGGTTGAAGCAGAGCGGTCTGCAGGAAGGCGAAGTCTTCAAGCGCGCAGCACTTGATCGTATTCAGCTTGATCTGCAGCGGCTCTATGTTGCTCAGGGGCGCTACGGCGCTGCGGTATCGGCGGAAGTCGAGTCGCTGTCGGGTAACCGGGTGGCGCTGAATATCGATATTCGTGAAGGTGAAGTCGCGACCATTCAGCACATCAACGTAGTTGGCAACAGCGTGTTTGACGACGCAGAGCTGGACAAACTGTTCGAGTTGAAACTGCCGAGCTTCTGGAGCTTTATCACGGATGACGATCGTTATTCGCGCGAAAAGCTGTCGGGCGATATCGAGCGGCTGCGCTCCTGGTATCTTGATCGCGGCTACATCAATTTCGCTGTCGATTCCACGCAGGTCAGTATTTCCCCTGACAAAAAACACGTCTACATCACAGTTAACGTCACCGAAGGTGAGCAGTACAAGGTGCGCAATGTTGATCTTGCCGGCACCATGGCGGTACCACGGGAAGAGCTGGAAGCCGAGCTGCAGGTTGAGTCCGAGCAGGTTTTTTCGCGTCAGCGCATGACCGACTCCCAGGAACGCCTGGTGCGCAAGCTGGGTGACAACGGTTACATGTTCGCCAATGTCAGTCCTGTGCCTACCCTGCATGAGGACGACAACACGGTTTCACTGCGCTACTTTATCGAACCCGGCCAGCGAACCTATGTGCGCCGCATCCTGATCAAGGGCAACACGACTACCGCCGATGAAGTGGTGCGTCAGCAGCTGACCCAGATGGAAGCCGGCATAGCCTCTGCCGAAAAAATTGAGAACTCCAAGGAGCGTCTGTCCCGTACCGGCTACTTTAAGTCAGTGGATGTGCAGACTCGTCCTGTGCCCGGCACCAATGATCAGGTAGACGTGGAATACACAGTTGCCGAGCAACCGTCGGGCCAGTTTACCGCCGCGGTGGGTTTCTCCCAGAGTGACGGTATTATCCTGCAGCTGGGTGTGCAGCAGGACAACTTCTTTGGTAGCGGCAAGAAGGTGGGTTTTAACCTGTCCAACAGCTCGACCCTGACCGAATACAGCTTCAACTATACGGATCCGTTCTACACCGTTGATGGTGTCAGTCGTGGCTTTGACGTTTTCTATCGCGAACGTGATTTCGACGAAGACGATGTCAGTAGTTACACCACCGATGAATACGGTGCCGGTGTGAACTTCGGTTACCCGATCGATGACTATCAGCGCCTGAGCTTCGGGGCTGGCTTTGAATCCATCAGTATTAATACCTTTGATACAACGGCGCCGGAAATCGAAACTTTTATTACTGACGAAGGTGATGATACTTATTTGAACTGGCTGCTCAAAGCATCCTGGACAGATAATCACCTCAATCGCGGCATCTTCCCGACCAGTGGCTACTCCCAGAGTCTGTCGCTTGAGGCGGCGGTGCCGGGCAGTGACCTGACGTACATGAAAGGTTTGTACCGCAGTGAATTTTTCAAGCCATTGAACAGTGTTGAAACCTGGGTGCTGGGTGCCGGCGGGCGTATTGGCTATGCCGATAGCCTGGGCGGTAACGCCTATCCATTCTTTAAGAACTACTATGCCGGCGGCTTGAAAACCGTACGTGGCTACAAGAACAACTCCCTGGGGCCGCGTGACTCCAGCGACGATGCCGATCCCTTCGGTGGTAACGTCCTGATGGTGGGCTCGCTGGAACTGATCTTCCCGACGCCATTTATCAGTGATCAGTCGGGCTGGCGTACTCTGGCATTTATGGATGCCGGTAACGTCTTTACCACTGACTGCCTGACCGGCGCGACCAACTGTACCGAGGGTGTCGACTTTGGCGACATTCGTTACTCGCTGGGTGTGGGGCTGAGCTGGCTGACGCCGGTAGGGCCGCTGTCTGTAGCGCTGGCGGTGCCGCTGAATGATCAGGGCGAAGATGATACTGAATTCTTCCAGTTTGCTCTTGGGCAGACATTTTAAGGACCTATGATGAACGCTATTCGTGGCATGTTGCTGGTACTGGTTGCTGTGTTTTCGCTACAGGCTGCGGCTGAATCCATTGCTGTACTGAGTGTTGAAGAGGCGTTGCTGAAATCCAAGGCGGCCGCTACTTTCCGGGAAGGACTCAAGCGCGAGCTGGCCTCTGAGGAAAAGCAGGTTGTCGATATGGAAAAGCAGGCCAAGGCGCTGCAGGACAAGCTGCGCAAGAATCAGGGTCTGCAGTCCAGCGATGATGCCAAGCAGCTCGCGCTGCAATTCCAGAAGGCTTACGGCCAGTATCAGAAAATGGGTCAGGAACTGCAGCAGAAACGGGCAGAACGCGAGCGCGATTTCCTGCAGGAAATGCGCCCCAAGCTGGATCAGGTGATTCGTGACCTGATCAAGCAAAAGGGCTTTGATGTGGTGCTGGCCAAGCAGGCGACGGTGTTTATCCGCACCGAGCTGGATATCACGCCCCTGGTCATTGAACAGCTGAACAAGCTCTAGGGCCCCATGGCGGCTACTCGAACTTTCAGGCTTCAGGAGATAGCCGACTTGATCGGCGGCGAGGTAAAAGGGGATCCGGGCTACCGGGTGTCCGGCCTCGCGACCTTGCAATCAGCTGGCCCAGGCCAGCTTTCGTTTTTTGCCAATGGTCGTTATCTGCCGCAACTGCGCGCAAGTCAGGCCGGTGCCGTACTGGTGCGCGCCGAACATCTTGACTCGGTGCCCGGTGCGGCCATTCTTGTGGATGACCCCTATCTGACCTATGCCCGTGTGAGTCAGTTGTTTGACTGGCGCAAGCCGGTGCTGCCCGGTGTTCATCCCACGGCGGTACTGGCGGCGGACGTGCAGCTGGATCCCGGCGCCGAAATTGGCGCCCAGGCGGTGATAGGTGCAGGCTGTATCATCGCTGCGGGGGTTTTTGTTGGGCCCCATGCAGTTATCGGTGCCTCCTGTCGCATCGGTGAAAACAGCCGGGTCGAGGCCGGTGTGGTGCTGTATGATAGCGTCACGCTGGGAGCGCGCTGCATTATTCACTCAGGTGCGGTGCTGGGGGCCGATGGTTTTGGTTTTGCTCCGGAATCCGGTCGCTGGGTGAAAATTTACCAGCTGGGCGGCGTTACCGTGGGTGATGATGTCGAAATCGGAGCCGGTACGACCATCGACAGGGGCGCGCTGGACGACACTTATATTGGCGACGGTGTGAAGCTGGATAACCAGATTCAGATCGCACATAACGTGCACATAGGCGCGGGTACGGCCATTGCTGGCGGTACCGCTGTTGCCGGAAGCACTAAGATCGGCGAGCGCTGCACCATAGCGGGCCTGTCGGGTATTACCGGTCACCTGACAATTGCCGCCGGTACCCATATCACCGCGATGTCACTGGTGAGCAAGTCAATTACCCAGCCTGGCGCCTATTCGTCAGGCACGGGACTGCAACCGCACCAGAGCTGGAAGCGCAATGTCGTGCGTTTCAAACAGCTGGATGAACTCGCCCGGCGTGTTGCAAAACTGGAACAGACAATTGAGCTTAATTCTATTGAAGGTCATAAAGAATGATGATGGACATTAAGGAAATTCGGGAGTATTTACCTCACCGATACCCTTTTCTGTTGGTTGACAGGGTACTTGAGCTGGAAGTGGGTGAGTCCATCGTCGCGATCAAGAATGTTACGGTTAACGAGCCTTTCTTCAACGGCCACTTCCCCGGCCATCCTGTCATGCCGGGCGTGCTGATCGTCGAGGCGATGGCGCAGGCGGCGGGCATCCTTGGTTTTAAAACCATGGACAAGAAGCCCCAGGACGGTTCAATCTATTACTTCGTTGGTGCTGACGACCTGCGCTTCAAGCGCCCCGTGGTACCCGGTGACCAGCTGCGTCTGGAAGCCCGCAAGCTGTCCGAACGCCGTGGCATCTGGAAATTTGCCGTACGTGCATCCGTTGACGGCGATACTGTCAGTTCCGCAACCATTCTGTGTGCAGATAGAAAGGTGTAACCCTTGATCGACTCCCACGCCATTGTTGATGCCAGTGCCAAAATTGCGTCCGACGTGGAGGTCGGGCCCTGGAGTATCATCGGACCCGATGTAGAAATCGGCGAAGGTACGGTTATAGGCCCCCATGTGGTGATACGGGGTCCGTCCCGTATCGGGCGGCACAACCGTATCTTCCAGTTTTCTTCCATTGGCGAGGAATGCCAGGACAAGAAGTACGCCGGTGAGCCGACGCGGCTCGAAGTGGGCGATCACAATATTTTTCGCGAAGGCGTGACCGTGCACCGTGGCACTGTGCAGGATCAGAGCCTGACCCGCATAGGCAGTCACAACCTCTTCATGGCCAACACCCATGTGGCCCATGACTGCATGGTGGGTGATCATGTGATTCTGGCCAACAATGCCGCGCTGGCAGGCCATGTGCATGTGGGTGATCACGCCATTCTGGGTGGCTTTACCGCCGTGCATCAGTTCTGCCATATAGGCGCCCATGTGATGTGTGGTGCCGGCAGTGTGGTACTCAAGGATATCCCGGCCTATGTCATGGCCACCGGTAATACGGCGACGCCACACGGTATCAATACCGAAGGTTTGCGCCGCCGGGGTTATTCGCCCGAGGCGCTGCGCACCCTGCGTCAGGCCTACAAGGTGGTGTATCGCCAGCGTCTGACGCTGGATCAGGCACTGGAACAGCTGGAGCAGATGCGCAGCAACTGCCCGGAACTGCAATTGCTGATTGATTCGCTGCAGGCTTCGACCCGCGGCATCATCCGGTAGCGGCGGGTGTCGCAGTCACTGCGTATCGGCATTGTTGCCGGAGAGGCTTCGGGGGACATCCTGGGAGCCGGTCTGATTGAAGCGCTGCGCCGGCGCTTCCCTGATCTTGAAGTCGAAGGTATCGGCGGTGATCTGATGATCGCCGCGGGCTGCCGTTCGCTTTATCCGCTGGAGCGCTTGTCGGTAATGGGGCTGGTCGAGGTGCTCGGCCGATTGCCTGAACTGATGGGCATTCGCCGCAACCTGCGTCACCACTTCACCAGTACGCGTCCGCATCTGTTTATCGGTATAGACGCGCCGGACTTTACCCTTAATCTGGAAGGCAGGCTGCGCCGTGCAGGTATCCCTACTGTGCATTATGTCAGCCCATCGGTCTGGGCCTGGCGGCGCAAGCGCGTGTTCAAGATTTTGCAGACCACTAATCTGATGCTGACGCTGTTTCCATTTGAGGCGCGTTTTTATCAGGAAAATGGCCAGCGTGTCTGCTTTGTCGGCCATCCGCTGGCCAGCCAGATTCCGCTGCGGCCCGATACCGCCGAGGCGCGGACGCAGCTCGGCCTGGCGGTGACGGATGAGGTCGTGGCCTTGCTGCCAGGCAGTCGTGGCGGCGAGCTTAAGTATCTGGCACGGCCTTTCCTGGAAACGGCCCGCTGGCTCAAACAGCGCCGGCCGCAGTTGCGTTTTGTGCTGCCGGCGGCGAACGAAACCCGTCTGCAGACGCTGCGCGAGCTAATCGACACAGAGTTCGCCGATTTGCAGGTTGAACTGTGTTTGAAGCAGTCACGCACCCTGATGCAGGCGGCGGACGTGATCCTGATTGCCTCGGGCACCGCGACCCTGGAAGCCATGCTGCTGAAAAAGCCCATGGTAGTGGCCTATCGCATGGCCGGGTTGACGCACCGGATACTGTCACGGCTGATAAAGAGCCGCTTTATTTCGCTGCCGAATCTTTTGGCCGATGCGCCCCTGGTGCCTGAAGTGCTGCAGGATGAGGTGCGCCCGGAGATCCTGGGGCCGCTGTTATTGCAACAGCTGGAAGATCCGGCCCATGCCGCCATGCTGCGTGAGCGTTTCGCCGAGATACACGAGGCGCTCAACTGCGATGCAGACGAGCGCGCGGCCGATGCGATCATGCAGCTGCTTGTCGACAGGTCACTCTGAATGCAGTTGCAGGAACTGGATTTCTTTGGCGCAGAACAGGGTGCCGACAAGCATGTAGTCGGTGTCGATGAGGTTGGGCGTGGCCCCCTGGTCGGCAATGTGGTGGCTGCCGCCGTAATTCTGGATCCGGCACGCCCGATCCAGGGGCTGGCGGACTCCAAGGCGCTGAGCGAAAAGAAACGCCTGGCGCTGTATGGCGAAATCTGTGACAAGGCTCTGTCCTGGTGTGTGGCCTCGGCCAGCCCCGCAGAAATTGATGAACTGAATATTCTGCATGCCACCATGCTGGCGATGCAGCGCGCGGTGGCAGGATTATCGGTAAGGCCCGACTTTGCCCTGATAGACGGCAATCGCTGCCCGCGGCTGGCCTGTCCGAGCGAGGCCGTGATCAAGGGTGATGCCAAGGTACCGGCGATCAGTGCCGCCTCGATTATTGCCAAGGTGGTGCGCGATCAGGAAATGGCTGACTTGCACCGTATGCATCCCGACTATGGTTTTGCGCAACACAAGGGTTACCCGACGCCGGCCCATCTGGCCGCGTTGCGCCGTCTGGGGCCCCTGCCTGAATATCGCCGCAGTTTTCGCCCCGTGCGTGAGCTGCTGCAACCCGGAGACTGAGACCCCATGGCGACACCCCAATTCGTTCACCTGCGCCTGCATACCGAATACTCCCTGGTTGATGGACTGGTACGGGTCAAGGAAGCGGTCGCGGCGGCCAAGGCGGCGGGTATGCCGGCGGTGGCGGTGACCGATCAGAGCAACCTCTTCGCCACCATCAAGTTTTACAAGGCTGCGCTGAACGCTGGCATAAAACCGATTTGTGGCGTCGATGTGCACGTCATGAACGAGTCGGATCCGGCGGGTGAGCCCCATCGCATGACGTTGCTGGTGCGCAACGGCAAGGGTTATCGCAACCTGATGGAGCTGGTGTCCCAGGCTTATGCCGAAGGTCAGAATATCGTGGGTGAAAAGGCAATTCTGAAGAAAGCCTGGATTCGCGAACGCTCGCAAGGCCTGATTGCACTGTCCGGCGGTCGTCTGGGGGAAGTGGGTCGGGCCATGCAGTCGGACAAGGCATCGCCTATTGCCGTGCTGCGCGAGTGGATGGAGATATTCCCGGATAACTATTATCTGGAGGTGCAGCGCACTGGGCGCCAGGGTGAGGAAGATCTGGTGCATGCCAGTGTTGCCATGGCCCACGAAACCGGCTGCCCGCTGGTTGCTACCAATGAGGTGATGTTCCTCAAGGCGGAGGATTTTGACGCCCACGAGGCGCGTGTCTGCATCAACCTCAGTCGTACCCTGGACGATTCCCGCAGGCCGCGGGATTACAGCGATCAGCAGTATTTCCGCTCGGCGGCGGAGATGCAGGAGCTGTTCGCCGATATTCCGGAAGCGCTGGCCAACAGTGTCGAAATCGCCCGGCGCTGCAATATAGAAATTGAGCTTGGCACTTATTATCTGCCGCGCTTCCCGGTGCCTGAAGGCATGCTGATGGATGACTACTTCCGTCAGGTGAGCTTCGATGGCCTGGAGGAGCGGCTCGAGATACTGCTTGATCGCAAGGATCCGGAGTACGACGCCAAGCGCCAGCTGTATATAGACCGGCTCGAGTTCGAGCTCGAGATCATCATTCAGATGGGCTTTCCCGGCTACTTCCTTATCGTTATGGACTTTATCAAATGGGGTAAGGAAAACGGCGTACCGGTGGGGCCTGGGCGTGGTTCGGGTGCCGGCTCCCTGGTGGCCTATGCACAGAAGATCACCGATCTGGATCCGCTGGAATATGACTTGCTGTTCGAGCGCTTCCTGAATCCTGAACGTGTCTCCATGCCCGACTTCGATATCGACTTCTGCATGGATAACCGCGACAAGGTGATCGACTACGTGGCCCGCACCTACGGTCGCGATGCGGTCTCCCAGATCATCACCTTCGGCACCATGGCGGCCAAGGCGGTGGTGCGCGACGTTGCCCGTGTGCAGGGCAAACCCTTTGGCCTGGCGGACCGGCTGTCCAAGCTGATTCCGTTTGAAGTCGGCATGACGCTCGGCAAGGCCTGGGAGCAGGAATCCCAGCTGCGTGAATTCGTAGAGTCCAGCGAAGAAGCGCAGGAAATCATGGAGATGGCCTACAAGCTGGAAGGGGTGACCCGTGGTGTCGGCAAGCATGCCGGCGGCGTGGTTATAGCACCGACCAAGCTGACGGACTTCGCCGCTACCTACTGCGATGAGGCGGGCGAGGGCCTGGTAACCCAGTTCGACAAGAACGATGTCGAGGAGGCCGGGCTGGTGAAGTTCGACTTCCTGGGGCTGCGGACCCTGACGATCATCGACTGGGCGCTGAAAACGATCAACAAGATCCGCGTGCCGGCCGGTGAAGCGCCGCTGGATATTACGCTGATCGACCTGGAAGACAAAACTACATTCGACTTGCTGCAAAGCGCCGAAACGACGGCGGTGTTCCAGCTTGAATCCAGCGGCATGAAGGATCTGGTTCGCCGCCTCAAGCCCAGCCGCTTCGAGGATATAGTTGCTCTGGTGGCCCTGTTCCGACCGGGGCCGCTGCAGTCGGGCATGGTGGACGACTTTATCAACCGCAAGCACGGCCGCGCCGCTATGGCCTGGCCGCACGTGGATTATCAGCTCGACAGCCTGCAGCCGGTACTGGAGCCGACCTACGGCATCATCCTGTACCAGGAACAGGTCATGCAGATCGCCCAGGTCATGGCGGGTTATACGCTTGGCGGTGCCGACATGCTGCGCCGAGCCATGGGCAAGAAAAAACCCGAAGAAATGGCCAAGCAGCGCGCCATCTTCCTGGAGGGTTGTGAACAACAGGGTATCGACCGCGATCTGTCGGGCAATATCTTTGATCTGGTGGAAAAATTCGCCGGCTACGGCTTTAACAAGTCCCACTCTGCCGCCTATGCGCTGGTATCCTATCAAACCGCCTGGCTCAAGGCGCATTACCCTGCGCCCTTTATGGCGGCGGTTATTTCCTCCGATATGCAGAACACCGAGAAGGTGGTCATCTTTATCGAAGAGTGCCGCAACATGGGGCTGGCCCCAACGGTGCCGGATGTAAACAGCAGTGAATACATGTTTACCGTTAACCCGGCCGGGGAAATAGTTTATGGCCTGGGTGCGGTCAAGGGCGTGGGTGAAGGCCCCATCGATGCCATAGTGCAGGCGCGCCAGGACGGGCAGGGCAATTTCAAGGATATTTTCGATTTCTGCCAGCGTGTGGGTGCCCGCAAACTCAATAAACGCGTAATGGAAGCACTGGTGCGCTCCGGTGCGCTGGATCGCCTGGGCGCGAGCAGGGCTATGCTGTTCGAGGCCATTCCCGATGCCCTCAAGGCGGCGGACCAGAGCGCGCGCAATCAGGACGCCGGCATGTTCGATCTGTTCGGTGAAATGCCAGTGGAAGAGGCACGGGATCCCTATGCCGACTACACTCGGGTACGCGAATGGACCGACAAGGAACGCCTGACCGGCGAAAAGGACACCCTGGGGATTTATCTGACCGGTCACCCTATTGATGAGTACCAGAAGGAGCTGAGTCACTTTATCAGCAAGAAAATTTCCGAGGTGCAGCCGGCCCGGGGGCGTCAGCAGAAAATGGCGGGTCTGGTGGTAGACCTGCGGCTAAAGAAAACCAAGAAGGGCGACTCGCTCTGTTTTGTGACCCTGGATGATCGCAGTGGTCGCATCGATGTGACCCTCTACGGTGAAGCCTACGAATTGGCACGCAGCAAGCTGAACAAGGATGCGGTACTGATCATGGAAGGCGAAGTGCTGCAGGATGACTACAACGGGGGGCTCAAGGTCAAGGGCAGTCGGGTGATGGATATCAGCGAGGCCCGGGCGCAGTACGCCCGCTGTCTGGAGATTAGTGGTGACAGCCAGAGCCTCGGTGGCCGCCGGTTGCGCGAGCTGGTCGAGGTGCTGAAGAGTCATCGCGGCAACGGCAGTATGGCGGTGACGCTGCGCTACAGACGTTCCGATGCCGAGGCTTGTCTGCCCTTTGGTGACAGCTGGAAGGTGCAGGCCAGTGACGACCTGGTACTCAAGCTGCTGGACCGCTTTGGTGCAGGGGCGGTGGCACTGCGCTATTAAAGCAGGCCGCTACCTGGTCATGTGCGGGGTGGTTATCACAGGACTCAACGGGTAGAATTGCCCGTTTGTTGTTCTTCAACAATGATCTTCAAGTAACCGAATTGCAGAGCGGAAGCAGACGCGAATGAACCCGAATTACCTCGAATTCGAACAGCCCATCGCTGAACTGGAAGCGAAGATCGAAGAGCTGCGTCATGTCGGCGATGACAGCGACATCAACCTGTCGGAAGAGCTTGGCAAGCTGAAGGATAAGAGTCGCAGTCTGACTGCGTCCATCTTCTCCAATCTGTCCGCCTGGCAGGTTTCGCAGCTGGCGCGCCATCCCAAGCGCCCCTATACACTCGATTACGTAAGACACCTGTTCGATGATTTTGACGAAATCCACGGCGATCGGCATTTTTCAGATGATGCCGCCATCGTCGGTGGCATCGCCCGGCTGGACGGCAAGCCGGTAGTCGTTATCGGTCATCAAAAAGGCCGCGAGACCAAGGAAAAGATTCGTCGCAACTTCGGCATGCCCCGCCCTGAAGGTTACCGCAAGGCGCTGCGCATCATGGAGATGGGCGAGCGTTTCAAAATGCCGGTGCTTACCTTTATTGATACCCCGGGTGCCTATCCCGGTATCGATGCCGAAGAGCGCGGTCAGTCCGAGGCCATCGCTTTCAATCTGGCGAAGATGTCCTGTCTGAAAACGCCTATTATCTCCACTGTTGTGGGTGAGGGCGGTTCCGGCGGCGCCCTGGCAATTGGTGTCTGTGACAAGCTGTTAATGCTGCAGTACTCCACCTACTCGGTTATTTCCCCAGAGGGCTGTGCGTCCATCCTGTGGAAAAGCGCTGAGCGGGCCGCCGATGCGGCCAAGGCCATGGGTATTACCTCCGGTCGTCTGCATGAGCTGGGTCTGGTGGATCAGGTCGTTAGCGAGCCGCTGGGCGGCGCGCACCGAGATCCTGCTTTGACCGCGGCCAATCTGAAGCTGGAACTGCTGACGGCGCTGGAAAAATTTGAAGCCCTGTCGATCGACGAGCTGCTGGAACGTCGCTACGAGCGACTGATGTCCTATGGCCTCAGCCGCGACTGATCGTATCTGAGGCACGGTAATGCCAGCCGATGAGTTGCTGCAGGCGTTTGCGCGACAACTGGCTGAGCAGCATCATGTCCGGCGCTGGCTGATTGCCTATAGTGGCGGTCTGGATTCCCGGGTGCTGGTTGAACTGGCTGCCCGGGTGCTGGACCCATCCCGTATTCTGTTGCTCCATGTCAATCACAAGCTGCAGGCCGAGTCTGATGCCTGGGCGGCGCACTGCGTGGCTCAGGCAAGGGCGCTGGGGCTGGCGATCCAGGTGCTTGAGGTTGCGCCTGCCTCAGCCTCAGAGGCGGATGCGCGCGACGCCCGTTACGATGCTTTCATCCGGCAACTTCGCCCGGGTGACCTGCTGCTGCAGGGCCATCACAGCGATGACCAGGCTGAAACACTCTTGTTGCGCCTTATGCGCGGTGCCGGTCCCAAAGGTCTGGCGGGCATGCCACGCCAGCGTGCACTTGGCGAAGCGCAACTGCTGCGGCCGCTGCTGGATGTAAGGCGCGCTGAGCTGGAACGCTGGGCGCGGGAGCAGCGTTTAAGCTGGGTCGAAGATCCGTCCAACAGTGCGGTCGATTACGATCGAAATTTTATCCGTCACCGCGTTATGGCGCCGCTCATCGAGCGCTGGCCGGGCGTGCAGACTCGCATGGGTCTGAGCGCGGGTCTGCTGGATGAAAGTGTCGGGCTGCTGGAAGAACTGGCGCGGGATGATCTCGCTGCCTGTTGGGGATCGCAGGGCGGACTGACAGGCAAGGCGCTAAGTGTCCTGTCACCGCCGCGCCAGCGCAACCTGCTGCGCCATTGGCTGGCGGTTTCTAGTGGGGTCACCATTAATGGATCCTTGCTGGCGCGTATCGAGCAGGAAGTGCTGCAGGCCGGACCGGATAGGCAACCAGAGTTGAGTGTCGGCTCGTACAAGTTGCGTCGATATCGTGGAGACCTGTTCCTGCTGGCGCAGTCCCAGGCCGCCAGCGCTGAGAAGCTGGCGCAGATCAGGCTGGTGCCGGGTGATATGGCATTGCCGCACGGGCGTCTGTCGATTGTCACGGCCCGGGCTGACGAAAGCGTCATCCCGGCGCACCAAACGTCTGTTCTGCGCACGCTGGCGGGGCTGGCTTTACGCTACAGGCGTGAAGGCGAGCGCTGTCGCCCTTTGGGGCGCAGCGGCTCCCATCCGCTGAAAAAACTGTTTCAGGAGTACCAGGTGCTGCCCTGGCTACGCGATACATGGCCTCTGCTGGTGTGTGACGATGAAATTGTTGCGGTGCCGGGTCTTTGGGTCTGTGACGGCTGGCAGGCTGAAGCCGGCGATGAGGGCTATAGTGCTGACTGGCATCCCGCTTAGACGCAGGTCTTGTGCAGCAGGCAGCTGGCGTAGCGTGACTGGGAACAACGTGTTTAGGTACAGCGTGATTCGGGGAAGCGTGTTTGGGTAAGGCGTTCGGCGCCTGAGGGGCAGGGGCGCGTGTCCGGCTGCAGTAACGGGCAAGGTTCCGATTGTCTGCAAGGGGGGCATTTGCTATCCTGTGGCCCCATCTCGAGCTCGTAATTTTCCCGCATTTTTTCAACCTTCGACCATACAGGTTTTGCATGACGCGTTACATTTTCGTCACCGGTGGTGTTGTGTCCTCGCTGGGCAAAGGCATTGCATCCGCTTCCTTGGCCGCCATTCTTGAGGCTCGAGGTGTGAAAGTCACCATGCTCAAGCTGGATCCGTACATCAACGTCGATCCGGGGACCATGAGTCCGTTTCAGCATGGTGAGGTGTTCGTGACGGAAGATGGCGCCGAAACTGACCTGGATCTGGGTCACTACGAGCGCTTTATTCGTACCACCATGGGGCGTCGCAACAACTTCACTACCGGTCGTGTGTATCAGCACGTGCTGCTCAAGGAGCGCCGCGGCGACTACCTGGGCGGTACCGTTCAGGTCATCCCGCACATTACCGATGAGATCAAGCGCCGTGTAATCGAAGGTGCCGGTGATGCGGATGTGGCTCTGGTTGAGATCGGTGGCACCGTGGGTGACATCGAGTCACTGCCGTTCCTTGAAGCTGTGCGTCAGCTGAAGGCTGAGCTGGGCTTCTCCCGCGCTATCTTCATGCACCTGACGCTGGTGCCCTATATCGCCACTGCCGGCGAGACCAAGACCAAGCCGACACAGCACTCGGTGAAAGAGCTGCGCTCCATCGGTATTCAGCCGGACATTCTGGTGTGTCGCTCGGAGAAAGAGCTGCCTGTTTCGTCCCGCCGCAAGCTGTCCATGTTTACCAACGTGGAAGAGCGCGCCGTTATTTCCCTGCCGGATGCCAAAACCATTTACAGCATTCCGCGCATGCTCAAGGATCAGAACCTCGACGAATTTGTCGTTGAACGCTTCCATCTGGATTGCCCACCGGCGGATCTGAGTGAGTGGGATCAGGTGGCCGATGCGCATCTGAACCCCGAAGGTGAAGTCACTATCGCCATGGTCGGCAAGTACATGGAACTGCTGGATGCCTACAAATCGCTAATCGAGTCTATCTCGCACGCGGGCATCAAGTTTCGCAAGAAGGTCAATATTCGCTATATCGATTCTGAAACCGTTGAAGAGGAAGGTGTTGATGTCCTCAAGGGCGTCAGTGCGATCCTGGTACCGGGCGGTTTCGGCGAACGTGGTGTGGAAGGCAAGATCAAGGCCGTTCAGTATGCCCGCGAGAACAAGGTTCCCTATCTGGGCATCTGTCTGGGCATGCAGGTTGCGGTGATTGAATACGCTCGCAACGTGGCGGGCCTGGTCGGCGCCAATTCTACCGAATTTGAACCCAAGAGTGCGCATCCGGTGATTGGTCTTATCACCGAATGGACAACGTCCGAGGGCGATGTCGAAGTACGTGACGAAAGCACGGATCTGGGCGGCACCATGCGTCTGGGTGCCCAGGAATGCCAGTTGCTGGAAGGTTCCAATGTGGCACGTGCCTACGACTCGACACGCATTGTCGAGCGTCACCGTCATCGTTATGAAATGAATAACAACTACGTGACTCAGCTGGAGGAGGCGGGGCTGCGCATCTCCGGCCGTTCTGCCGATGGTGAGCTGGTGGAAGTGGTTGAAGTGCCGGATCATCCCTGGTTTGTTGCCTGCCAGTTCCATCCGGAATTCACCTCGTCACCCCGCGATGGTCACGGTCTCTTTAGCGGCTTTATTCAGGCCGCGCTGGACCAGCAGGCCAAATAACGGTTTTCAGGATACATAATAAGCTAGGAGATTGATCCAAATGGCACAGATTGCAGATATCAAGGCGCGCGAAGTACTGGATTCACGCGGTAACCCGACGGTTGAAGCTGACGTCATTCTGGCGTCCGGCGTGATGGGCAGTGCCTGCGCACCGTCCGGCGCCTCCACAGGTTCGCGCGAAGCGCTGGAACTGCGTGATGGCGACAAGTCCCGCTACCTGGGCAAGGGTGTTCTCAAGGCCGTTGCCGCCATCAATGGTCCTATCCGTGAAGCCCTGCTGGGTCAGGATGTCACCGATCAGCGTGCGCTGGACAACATCATGCTGGCGCTGGATGGCACCGAGAACAAGTCCAAGTTTGGCGCCAACGCCATTCTGGCTGTGTCCCTGGCCGCAGCCAAGGCTGGTGCACTGGTCAAGGGCATCCCCCTGTACGCCCATATCGCTGAACTGAACGGTACGCCCGGTCAGTACTCCATGCCCCTGCCGATGATGAACATCCTCAACGGTGGCGAGCACGCCGACAACAACGTCGACATCCAGGAATTCATGGTGCAGCCGGTGAGCAGCCCGAATTTCGCAGAAGCCCTGCGTTGCGGCGCCGAGATTTTCCACGCCCTGAAAGCCGTGCTCAAGGCCCGCGGCCTGAACACCGCTGTCGGTGATGAAGGTGGTTTCGCCCCCAACCTGGGCTCCAACGAAGAAGCCCTGGTGGTCATTCAGGAAGCAGTCTCCAATGCCGGTTACAGCCTGGGCAAGGATGTCACTCTGGCGCTGGATTGCGCGGCCTCCGAGTTCTACAAGAACGGCGAATACAATCTGGCCGGTGAAGGCAAGATCTTCAATTCCGAAGGATTCAGCGATTACCTGGCGCAACTGTCCGAAACCTACCCGATCGTCTCCATTGAAGATGGTCTGGATGAGTCCGACTGGAACGGCTGGGCTTACCTGACCCGCAAGATTGGCGACAAGGTACAGCTGGTCGGCGACGATCTGTTCGTGACCAATACCAAGATCCTGCAGGAAGGTATCGACAAGAGCATCGGCAACTCCATTCTGATCAAGTTCAACCAGATAGGGTCGCTGTCTGAAACCCTGGATGCGATCAAGATGGCCAAGGATGCCGGCTACAGCGTAGTGATTTCGCACCGCTCCGGTGAAACTGAAGACACCACCATCGCTGATCTTGCAGTAGGTACTGCGGCGGGCCAGATCAAGACCGGTTCCCTGTGCCGCTCCGATCGCGTCTCCAAGTACAACCGCCTGCTGCGCATCGAGGAAGAACTTGCAGGTCAGGCGCCCTACAAAGGCTTGAAGGAAATCAAGGGTCAGGCGTAAGCCTAGCAGCCTGTCGGACTTACCACTGATCTACTGCGGAAAAGCCGAATTTGGTCATTTTATGGGCTCTTTTTTGTTAAATAGAACCACTATTCGCCTCAAAAGAGCTCAAAAACTGCCGCAAACCGGTCTTTCCCTCGTTACGATAGGCCAAGTCCGACAGGCTGCTAGCTGCAGGTACACCTTTAGGGGACGTGCCTGTCGACAAAACGCCCCGCTACCCCCAGGGTAGCGGGGCGTTTTTTCCTTCAGCTGAATGGCTATATGCGTGATTTTTCCGCCTCTGTAGCCAAGTTGCCTGGTTGTCTTCGGTGAAGCCTTTGTCTGAGTCCTGTGGCGCAGGAGAAGAAGGGTAAGGCTGCGGATAGAGCCTGTTACATTCAGCTATTCCATTGTCAGGCAAAAGGATTCTCACGCGCCCTGTGCTGACAAATGTCATCTTTTCTGTCCGGCTAAGGTCGGGATTTTGCTGGAGTGTATCTTGTTTCGTTGGCTCATAACCCTCCTGGTGGTGCTGGTGCTTGCACTGCAGTACCGTCTCTGGTTTGGCGAGGCGAATCTGCGGGAGGTGCTGGCGCTGCGCCAGGCCATCAGCACGCAGCAGCAGGATAACGAAAAACTGCTGGAGCGAAATCGACAGCTAGAGGCTGAAGTACAGGACCTGAAAAAGGGCCTGGCCGCGCTGGAAGAGCGTGCCCGTAGTGAAATGGGCATGATTCGTGAGGATGAAACCTTTATTCAGTTGATTGAACCCCGTAGCGGATCCGCTCAATGACCCCTGATAATTTGCAGTTCCCCACCGATTTTCGCTGGCTCAATGGTGAGCCCAGAGTGAGCGCCGAGATACGGCACGAAAATGCCGATTTTCAGGTTTTCGAACAGCTCGGGTTTGAACCCGAGGGCGAAGGCGAGCACGTTTTTCTGTATATCCGCAAGAATGGCGAGAACACCGATTGGGTTGCCCGCCAGCTTGCGGGTTTCTGCCAGGTGTCACCGCGCGAAGTCAGTTATTCTGGCAAGAAAGATCGCCATGCCATTACCGAACAGTGGTTCTGTATCCGCCTGGGTGTGCACCGCAACATGACCTGGAGTCTGTTTGGCGGTGACAGCGTTGAAGTACTCAAGGCTGTGCGTCATCCGCGTAAACTTCGTCTGGGTGTGCACCGCAGCAATCGCTTTCGCCTGCGCCTTACTGAAGTGAGCGATATGGACGCGCTGGAACAACGCTTTTCCTTGTTGGCCGAAGGCGTGCCGAACTACTTTGGGGAGCAGCGTTTTGGTTTTGGATTTGGCAATATTCAAAAGGGTGTTGCTCTGATTCGCGGTGAATTGAAAGAGCGTCAGCGCCACAAGAAAGGGCTGTACCTGTCGGCGGTGCGCTCCTGGCTGTTTAACCACTTGCTGAGCCAGCGAATTGCCCAGGGTCGCTGGGCGAGCATTATGCCCGGCGATGTGCTGATGCTGGATGGTACCAACAGCTGTTTCGCGGCCGAGACTGAGCTGGATGACCTTGCGCTGCGTCTGGCCAGCGCCGATCTGGATCTGACCGGCCCCATGCCCGGCCTGGCCGGGCGTTTGCTGGGCGGTCAAGCGGCAACCTGGGAAGCTGAAACTCTGGCTGATTGGCAGTCGCTGATCGATGATCTGACCCAGCTGGGGTTGCGCTCAGAACGTCGCAGTCTGCGGCTGCGGCCACAGGGACTTGCGATGCAACGCGAATCTGACCGACAATGCTGGCTTGAATTCGAGCTTCCAGCCGGTGCATTTGCCACCAGCGTACTTAGGGAGCTGTGCCATTTTCGTGTATCGCGCCCCGCGCCAGGCCAGAGCACTGATGATTAAAGTACTGATTTCCAACGATGATGGCGTTTATGCGCCCGGGCTTGCCGCACTGGCCGAGGCCCTCGCCAAGGTTGCCGAGATTCAGGTGATAGCACCGGATCGCAATCGCAGCGGCGCCAGCAACTCGCTGACGCTTGATCGCCCGCTGGAAGCCCATCACCACCACAACGGTTTTATCAGCCTCAACGGCACGCCGACAGACTGTGTGCATATGGGTGTGTCGGGGGTCTTTGGCATGGTGCCGGACCTTGTTGTGTCCGGTATTAATGCAGGCTCTAACCTGGGTGACGATGTGCTCTATTCGGGCACAGTGGCGGCGGCTACCGAGGGGCGCTCCATGTCATTGCCGCCCATCGCGGTATCCCTGGCGGGTCATCAGCCTGAACACTACGCCACGGCGGCGGAAGTGGTGGCGAACCTTGTACGGGATATCGCTAGCCTGAATCTTGCACCGCGCACGGTACTGAACGTCAACGTGCCTGATGTGCCCATGAGCGAGGTCAAGGGCGTGCATGTGACGCGCCTGGGTCATCGTGAAATGGCCTGCGGCCCGGTGGCCTCGGTGGACCCGCGTGGCTGTACGCGTTATTGGGTCGCCGGTGCTGGGCAGGTTGCTGATCGCGAGCCAGGTACGGACTTCTACGCGGTGGAACAGGGGTTTGTGTCCATCACGCCGATTCAGATCGACATGACCCAGTATGCTGGCATGGACAGTCTTGCAACCTGGCTAGAGGAGGCGCAGTGAGTGATGTAAACCTGCAGGGTATAGGCATGACTTCCAGGCGCACCCGTGAGCGCCTGGTCCAGCGGCTGCGCGAGCAGGGCATCGCCAGCGAGGCGGTGCTGGATGTTATTCGGGACACGCCGCGGCATATCTTTATCGATGAAGCTCTGGCCCACCGTGCCTATGAAGATACGGCGCTGCCTATCGGTTTTAACCAGACTATTTCCCAGCCCTACATAGTGGCGCGCATGACCGAGCTGCTGCTCGAAGGTGGCCCCTGTGAGAAGGTGCTGGAAATCGGTACCGGGTCTGGCTACCAGACCGCTGTGCTGGCGCCACTGGTGGGGCATGTCTACAGCCTTGAGCGTATTCGCCCGCTACAGGAAAAGGCGCGCAAGCGCATGAGCCTGCTGAAGCTGCACAATGCGCAGTTACGTCACAGTGATGGTGGCATGGGCTGGCCTGCCCAGGCGCCCTTTGATGGCATTTTGGTGACCGCGGCTCCGGAGGTGGTTCCCGATGAGTTGCTGATGCAGCTGGCTATCGGTGGACGTTTGGTGATCCCCGTGGGTGGCAGCGGCGGGCAGAAACTCAAGCGCATCCGTCGTACCGGTGAGAACCAGTTCGAGACTCAGGAACTGCTGGCGGTAAAATTCGTACCCCTGGTCAGTGGCACTATTCGTTAAGGAATCAAGCATGAAACAGTCGCGTAATGGGTTTCAATACCTGTTGCTGGCCGTAAAGGGAATGTTGATGGGAGCGGCCGATGCCGTTCCGGGTGTATCCGGCGGGACCATCGCCTTCATTACCGGTATTTACGAAGAACTTATCCATTCACTGCGCAGTTTTGATATGGCTGCGCTACGACTGCTGTTTACCCGTGGGCCGGCAGCGGCCTGGCAGCATGTGAACGGCACCTTCTTACTGGTGTTGTTTGGCGGTATTCTGCTGAGCTTGCTGAGTCTGTCGCGGTTGGTGCTGTTTCTGCTTGAAACTCATGCACCGCTGCTATGGTCGTTTTTCTTTGGTCTGATAGTCGCGTCCATGTGGAGCCTGTGTCGTGCGGTGCCCAAATGGCACAGCAGCGTGCTGGTGTCCTTTGCTACAGGCGCCGTGGTTGCTTACGCTGTGACCCAGTTGACGCCCTCTGCGTTGGAAGCCACGCCGCTGTTTGTATTTTTCAGCGGCATGATTGCCATCTGCGCCATGATTCTGCCGGGTATCTCCGGCAGTTTCATTCTGTTGCTGCTGGGCATGTATACGCCGATCATGCAGGCCGTTATAGGGTTGCAGTTTCTGACTCTGGGGCTCTTTGGTGCTGGCTGCGCCATAGGGTTACTGACATTTTCCCGCGTGCTGGACTGGGCCTTTTCCCATCACCGCACAACCACACTAGCGCTGCTGGGGGGCTTTATGCTTGGCTCCCTCGGTAAGGTGTGGCCCTGGAAATACACCACTGCTTATGCCATTAACCGCCACGGTGGTGAAGTGCCGCTGGTGCAGGAAAATGTGATGCCAGCCAGCTTTGAAATGCTCACAGGGCAGGATCCAGGGCTGATCGCAGCGCTTGGCCTGATGCTTCTTGGAGTGGTGCTGGTGCTGTTGATGGACCGGGTTGGGCGGGCAAACCGACCATGAAGCGCTAGGGGCTTGCCGTGACTCAGGGAATGGGAAAGTGTGTTCTTGTTCTGATTGTCATTTTCGGGCTTGCTGCCTGTAGCGGCGGCTATGCGCCTGTGTCAGAGCGCTCCATCAACAGCAGCACGGCCAAAAGCAATAGTCGCCCGTTGCCTGAATCCGGCTCTTACAGGGTGCGAAAGGGCGATACCCTTTATTCCATCGCCTGGCGTTATAGCCTGGATTATCGCGAGCTGGCCCGCCTCAATAATATAGATTCACGTTACCGCATCTATCCAGGTCAGGCGCTGCGCCTGCAATTCGGACAGCCCGCTGTCACTAAAACATCACCGGTCAGGGCTAGTCTGCCTCTGGTAGTGACACCCCTTAATGGTCGTGTTGATGGCAGTGATAGTGCTGGCAGTGTTGCTGTACAGGCGAACGCCAATGGCGGCAACAACGCCCCAGTGCAGGAAAACCCCCGTGCGCCGGCTGCCCCGGTGCCTGCACCCGCCAAGCCTCAGGTTGTACCGACGCAGACGCTAAGCTGGCGCTGGCCAGCGGAAGGGCCGCTGCTGAACGGGTTTTCCAGTACCGCTACCAAAGGTATTAACATTGCCGGCAAGGCGGGCGACCCGGTGATTGCGGCGGGTCCAGGGCGGGTGGTTTACGCCGGTGATGGCCTGCGCGGTTATGGAATTCTGGTGATCATAAATCACAATCAGGAGTTCCTAAGTGCCTATGCGCATAACAGTCGCGTATTCGTCAAAGAAAATGATATGGTTAACGGCGGTGACAAAATCGCCGAAGTAGGTAGCAGCGGAGCTGCCAGGGATATGCTCCATTTCGAGATTAGACGAGATGGACAGCCGGTCGATCCGTTGCGGTACCTGCCCAAACGTTAGAACATAATAAGAAATATCGGTGCCTGTCTGGCGGTGAGGTTGGGTGTATGGAAAACGTTAATAACAAGGATTATGACGTGCCTGAAGACGTTTTTGAGCGGGGTTTTGAAAGCGGTAATTCCAATGACGACGATGCGGACTCCAATGACACTGAAGTGTCGGCGGCGGATAGCGGAGACGACAAGGAACCTGCATTTCTGAACAGTGGACGCGGGCGCGGTAGCCTCGCACACAAGGACCTGATGAACGCTAAATCGCTGGATGCGACGCAGCTTTATCTCAATGAAATCGGCTTCTCGCCATTACTGACGGCGGAGGAAGAGGTATATTTTTCCCGTCTCGCGCTCAAGGGTTGTGAGAAATCCCGCAAGCGCATGATCGAGAGTAACTTGCGGCTGGTGGTTAAGATCGCCCGGCGTTATCTGAATCGAGGCCTGTCTCTGCTGGATCTGATCGAAGAGGGCAACCTGGGTCTGATTCGTGCGGTAGAGAAATTTGATCCCGAGCGTGGCTTCAGGTTCTCGACCTATGCCACCTGGTGGATTCGCCAGACTATTGAGCGCGCCATCATGAACCAGACGCGCACCATTCGTCTGCCTATTCATGTGGTCAAGGAGCTCAATGTCTATCTGCGGGTAGCGCGTGAACTGGCCCAGAAGCTGGATCATGAGCCCACCGCCGAGGAAATCGCCGCCAAGGTCGACAAGCCGGTGGAAACGGTGGAGCGGATGCTTGGCCTCAACGAGCGTATCAGCTCGGTGGATATCCCGGTGGGCAAGGACTACGACAAATCCTTGCTGGACACCATTCCTGATCAGGAAAACTCTGATCCAGCCACGCTGCTGCAAAGCACCAATATCAGCGGCAACCTCGAGAAATGGCTCAATGCGCTGCCCGACAAGCATGCTGAAGTGCTGTCGCGACGTTTTGGTCTGCGAGGCTACGAAATGAGCACGCTGGAACAGGTGGGCAGTGAGATCGGGCTGACCCGCGAGCGGGTAAGGCAGATCCAGGTCGAGGCATTGCGCAAGTTGCGTGAGATCGTCGAGAAGAACGGTCTTACCGGCGAAGATTTGCTGAAGTAAGAGGCCGAGGCGCAAGGTTCAAGGTTCAAGGTTCAAAGAGCAAGATTCTCGGCGCAAAGTGCCGAGGCATAAAAAGCGGGAAATGGGCTCAATGCCATTTCCCGCTTTTTTATATCTGACAAAAGCATCCGGATGAGTTTAGCGTTCCAGCAGCTTTAGTTTGTCAGGTTTGCCGTTCCAGTCATCGGCATCCGCAGGTGCGGCTTTTTTCAGCGAGATATTGGGCCAGATCTCCGCCAGGTCTGCGTTGAGTTCCACATAAATCTGCTGCTCGTCGCTCAGGTCGTCATCCTGCAGAATCGCATCGGCCGGGCATTCCGGCTCGCAAAGGCCGCAGTCGATGCACTCATCCGGGTGTATCACCAGAAAATTGGGCCCTTCATAAAAACAGTCAACGGGACAGACCTCGACGCAGTCCGTGAATTTACACTTGATACAGTTCTCGGTTACGACAAAAGTCATGCTTGGACCTCCCGTGGCAGATTGGCCTGCTAGTGGCTGACAGTATAGATCACCCCGTGCGCACAGCGGCCACGGGGTACTGGGCTCAGGCGCCGGCCAGGGTTCTGAGCTGATAGAGCATTTCCAGGGCTTCACGTGGACTGAGATCGTCCGGATTCAGCGTCTGCAGGCGTTCGATGGCCGGGTTGGGCGCTGGTGCCGCGAACATGTCGTTCTGCACCGGGGCGTTTTTCTGCGTCTGGCGCTGCTGCAGCTGGTTCGATTCCTTTTCCAGGCTGATCAGGGTATTGCGGGCCTGCTGAATCACCTTGCGGGGAATACCCGCCAGCTGAGCTACCTGCAGCCCGTAACTCTGGCTGGCGGGTCCTTCACGTACTTCGTGCATGAAAACGATATGGTCGTTATGTTCCACGGCGGTGAGGTGCACATTAAACACCCCGGCAGATTGCTCCGGCATGGCGGTCAATTCGAAGTAATGGGTCGCGAACAGCGTCAGCGCCTTCACCTCGCCAACCAGATGGCGGGCACAGGCCCAGGCCAGCGACAGACCGTCGAAGGTACTGGTACCGCGGCCCACCTCATCCATCAGCACCAGGCTGCGATGCGTGGCGTTATGCAGGATGTTGGCGGTTTCGGTCATTTCGACCATAAAGGTGGAGCGCCCACCGGCCAGGTCATCGGAGGAGCCCATACGGGTGAAAATGCGATCGACAATACCGATGCGAGCCGATACTGCGGGTACATAGCTGCCGATATGGGCCAGCAGCGTGATAAGTGCAGCCTGGCGCATATAAGTGGATTTACCGCCCATGTTGGGGCCGGTAATGATCAGCATGCGCCGCTCGGGATTCAGTTGCAGGTCGTTGGCAACAAAAGGATCGTCCATCACGGCTTCAACCACCGGGTGGCGACCCCCTTCGATATGCAGGCCGGGTTCTTCCACCAGTTGTGGCGCACTGAAGTTCAGGCTCAGAGCCCGCTCGGCCAGGTTTGTCAGCACATCAAGTTCGGCGATGGCGGCGGCCGAGTCCTGCAGTGGTGCCAGCTGTTCGGCCAGGGTTTCGATCAGTTCCTCGTAGAGTCCCTTTTCCCGTGCCAGAGCACGGCTTCTGGCGCTCAGCGCCTTGTCCTCGAACTCCTTCAGCTCGGGAGTGATAAAGCGCTCCGCATTTTTCAGCGTTTGGCGGCGTATATAGTCGACCGGCACATCCTTGGCCTGGGACTTGGATACTTCGATAAAGTAGCCGTGCACCCGGTTATAGCCGACCTTCAGGGTGCTTATGCCGGTGGCTTCGCGCTCCCGCGTCTCAATCTTCACCAGGTAGTCGCCGGCATTCTCGCTGATGGCGCGCAGTTCATCGAGTTCGCTGTCGTAACCCTCGGCAATCACGCCGCCATCACGGATGACTACTGGTGGATTGTCGATAATGGCACGCTGCAGCACTTCGGCCAGCTGCGGAAATTCGCTGATCTGCAGTGCAAGTTCGGTGATATGAGCGCAGTCGTCGGTACGGATCTGCTGTTGCAGTCCTGGCAGAACGCCGAGCGCGTGTTTGAGTCGTTCCAGATCCCGCGGGCGGGCCGAGCGCAGCGCGATGCGTGACAGTATGCGTTCGATATCGCCGATCTGCTTGAGTTGCGGGCCAAGGTCCTCGTGGCGATAATCCTGCTGCAGCCACTGGATCGATTGCTGGCGCGCCAGCAGGGTGTTGCGACAGCGCAGCGGGCGATTCAGCCAGCGTCGCAGCATGCGACTGCCCATGGGGGTGCGTGCCTGATCCATCACCGCCGCCAGAGTATTCTCGCGTCCGCCGGCCAGGTTCAGGTCTATTTCCAGATTACGCCTGGTGGCGGCATCCAGCAGCACGCTGTCGTTCTGCTGTTCAACCTGGATGCGGCGAATATGGGGCAGGGTGCCGCGCTGGGTATCGCGGGCGTACTGCAGCAGGCAGCCCGCCGCCGCCAGTGCCACCGGCAAATGATCGCAGCCAAAGCCGGACAGGTCGTGGGTGTTGAATTGCTGGCACAGCAGGCGCTCGGCCGTATCCAGCTCAAAATTCCACGGCGCCTGGGGGCGCTGGCCGGGGCGTTTTTCCAGCAGCGCGGCCAGGGTGCTTTCCTCGTTGTACAGAATCTCGGCGGGCTTGAGGCGTTCCAGTTCGGCCCGCAGGCTGTCATCGTCACCGACCTGCATCAGGCTGAAGCGGCCGGCGCTCATGTCCAGAATCGCCAGGCCAATCGCGGATTCCCGCTTTTCCAGCGCAACGATGAGGTTATCGCGATGTTCATCCAGCAACGATTCGTCGGTGAGTGTGCCCGGAGTGACGATGCGCATGACCTTGCGCTCCACCGGCCCCTTGCTGGTGGCCGGATCCCCGACCTGTTCGCAAATGGCCACCGACTCGCCGGCCCGCACGATCTTGGCGATATAGCCGTCGGCAGCGTGGTACGGAATGCCCGCCATGGGAATCGGATTGCCGCCGGACTTGCCCCTGGCGGTCAGCGAGATGCCGAGCAGCTCAGATGCCTTGCGAGCATCGTCGTGGAAAAGCTCGTAAAAATCGCCCATGCGATAGAACAGCAGCTGATCCGGATGGTCTGCCTTGAGACGCAAATACTGCTGCATCATGGGTGTGTTCTGGTCGAGATTGCCGGGCTGAATGCTCATGGGGATAGTCGTGGCCTGGGTTGAACCCTCAGGCCGTGCAGGGCCTGAGTTGCTGGAAGAACGATGGGCCACGCATTTTACGTGATTCGGCGCGCGATTCGAAGCGAAGCGGTGATTCAGAAGCTGTGATCACGCCAAGGCTTACCTCGGAATGGTGGATACTGGAGCGCTGGGAATATGTTTTGTCCGCCATGCAGGGCACATCTCGCCGTTCGGCAGATCCGCCTGAGTGGGCGGGGATGGTGGTCGTCCGTCGGGTTTAAAGTGGCTATTGGAAAATATGATTTTGCTAAGAGCGAAACGGGTCCATCTGTGCCTTGGTGAACGCTTGCAGGTATTGCATGAGTTCGGCGGAGGCATTGACCGCAGTTTCTGCATCCTGGCTTACGAGGGCCTGCATCTGGCGGATATAGAGTCTGGTGGCGAAGGCTTGATCTTGGTCGGTTGCATAGTAACACCAGAATCGGCGGGACAGCCCCTGGGTTGTCTTGATGGAGGCGAGAATGAACTCGTTTTTAGAGGACTGGGCCAGCAAGTTGTGCATTTGCCGCAGCAGGGCCATAAAACCCTGGCGGTCGTGGCTTTCGACGGCTTCAAGTCCTTTGATGATCTCACGGATCCGCTGCTTTTCCTCTTCGAGAATCCGCTCGACTGCTTTTTCGATGCACAGACGCTCAATCAGGGCCCGCGGTTCCAGCAGCTTGAGCATGGTCATGGGGTTGAGTTCCGGGATGACCACGCCTGCACGGGAGAGGCGAACCAGGTTTTCGTTGGCGAGGCGCATCAGGGCTTCGCGAACTGGGGTTCGGCCGAGTCCGACGAAATCACTGATTTCGGTTTCGGTCATTACCAGGCCAGGCTCCAGGCGGCAATCGATGATTGCCGCTTCCAGTTCATCGTGGGCGATCTCGGCTTTGGTGCGCTTGTCTAGGGAATTTGGCATGCGCGGATTATATCCCAATTCAGCTCCAGGCCGAGTCCAAACTGCTCCTTATCTATGGCAATCATGCCGTTATCATCGATACGCAGTGGGTTTCTTACCAGTGCATTGCGCAGCAGCGAGGGGCTGGTGGAGAACTCCAGTGGCTCCACCGTAGCTTGGGCGCAGAGGAAGTGGGCATTCACCGCCAGGGTAATGTCGGTATTGTATGCATGGGGGATGATCCGCTTGCTGCCCGCCAGGCGATTTTGCAGCTTCATTACCTCACTTATGCCCCCAAACATGGTGATATCCGGTTGAGCAATATCAAAGGCTTGGGCCGCGATATAGGGTTCGAACTCCTTGCAGGTTGTAAATCCCAGGTCGCCTACCCCCACAGGGATATCTGTTATCGCCTTGAGCAGACGGTGGTCTTGCAGGTTATCCGGCTCAAAGGGCGCCTCAATCCAGCGGAAATTCAGCGCCTTGAGGATTTCCAGATAGGGTTCGAGCTGCTCCAGTCGAGTGAACTCCATGGCAACGTCCAGCATCAGCTCTGTATCGTCACCTACCATTGATCTTAGCCGCTGGAGGTTGTCGAAGGTTTTACGCCGGTCGCTCCACCAGGGTTCGACGCAAATTTTGATGCGTCGAAAGCCTCGCTCCAGGCAGCGCTGGATCTGTGGTTCAAACTCATCCGCCTCGGCCGCCATCGGATAAATGGTGGCGTAAACGGGTAACCGCGGATGTTTCAGACCGCCGAAATAATGGTGCAATGGCCGTTGCTGGCTGCGGGCGTACAGGTCCCAAAGCGCGATATCCAAAGCGCTGATGGCGTGAAGGGTCACGCCATGGCGACCGTGCCAGCTAGTGCCTGCATACATTTTTTCCCACAGCCGGCGTGGGTCATCGAGAGTTTCCCCTACCAGCAAACCGGCCAGTCCCTGGGAAAGCTGATTGTAGGAAGGCATATCGATCAGTGCCTGGATCACCCGTGGCGGCGAGTCGGTCTCGCCGATGCCGTAGAGACCATTATCACCGTGCACCACGACCAGAACATTCTGGTAGCTGCCTTCAAATCGTACGTAATTCGCCTGAGGGTCCTGCAGGCAATAGACCTCTACCCTTTCGATTTTTACGCTCATTCAGACATCTCGCAGATCAAAGGTACGGCGTTGGTAGATGAAGGGCTGCAAGGCGTCCCAGTCCAGTTCGACGCCGAGTCCCGGCAGTTCAGTGGGGTGGATATAGCCGTCAGGGTCGGGGCGAAATACCTGTTTGGCACCTACTTCGTATTTCTCGTAGGGGGCAGCCTGTTCGAAGTAGTCGCAGTTATCGTAGGCCAGCATCAGGTGCAGGTTGGCGGCCTGGGTGAGGGTATAGCCCCACGACTGCACCTCCGCTTTGAGGCCGCGCTTGCATGTCGCCTCCATCACCCTGGTGGCACCGGTATAGCCGCCGATACTGGTGACATCGAACCGGCTGCGATCCCAGCAGCCTAGCTCAAGGGCATATTCGATCAGCTGCGGATGCGGCATGGAGTTACCCCCGGCAATCACATCCAGCCGCAGTTCTGCAGCCAGTTTGCGATAGCCTGCCAAGTCACTGTCGGGCAGGGGTTCCTCAAAGAACTCCCAGTCACATTCATCCAGCAGCTTGCCCATCTCAAGCGCCTGATCGTAGTTATAGTTGCTGTCTACATCCAGGCTCCAGCCAATCGCAGTGCCGGTGAACTCGGCATGCAGCGCCTTGACCAGGGCCATGTCCTCTGTAAAGACGCAGCGGGGGTGGATTTTGATGGCGTTAAAGCCCTGCTCCAGCATGCTGTGGCAATAGGCGATATAATCCTCAACTGTTTCCAGTAGCGGACTGGAGGCATAGGCACGGACCTTGTCCTTGGCGCCGCCGAGCATTTTGTACAGAGGCAGTCCCTGGGATTTGGCCTTGGCGTCATGCAGGGCGATATCGAACAGTGACTGCGACAGGTTCTTGAGCGGCACGTAGCGTCCGGCCATATCGGCGGCGATTTCCGCAATGGCGTCAAGGGGTTTTCCGAGCAGGAACGGAGCCATCAGGCTGGCGCTGTGGAAGGCGGTCTGGTCGAATTCGTGCTCGGTATATGTCGTCAGTCCGGCGATCCCCTGCAGGCCGTTATCAAAGGTGAGCCGTGTAATGATCATGGCTTCGCACATGGGACCGAGGTGAGAGGACCAGCTGACTTTCTCGCCGTCGGGACCGACCGCGAAGAGTTCGATGGTTTGCACAATGGGCGCTTGCATCAGGCATTGTCCTCGTTCAGGTACTTGATTGTAGTAATCATCATCATCGCCAGAATCAGAAGTACAGGCAGGCCCACAATGACGGATGCGGTCTGCATGGTTTTCAGGCCTCCCAGAATCAGCAGGATGACGGGCACGATGGCGATGGCGAAACACCAGAATAAGCGGTTTGATCGTTCTGGTTCCTGGCCTTCTTCAAGCTTCCTGGTTGAAGCGCACGCCATGACGTAGGCTGCGGAGTCGAAGGTCGTGGCCAGTAGCACAATACCCGAGATCACCACGGCCAGCAGTACCAGGCCGCTTGCAGGCAGAGTCTTGAAAATTTCGATAATCGCCGGCGCAACGCCCTGGGTGTTTACCAGTTCGGAAACCGCGAGGGTCTCGGTGATCTGCAGGTTGATACCATAGCCGCCTAGAACGATGTAAAAGAGTGCGCAGCCCAGGGAACCATAGCCCAGCATGCCGAAAATCACTTCGCGGATGGTTCTGCCACGGGAGATACGGGTCACGAACATCCCCATGAAGGGTGCGTAGGCAACCCACCAGGCCCAGTAGAAAACAGTCCAGGCCTGGGGGAAGCCGCTTTGGTTGACGCTGTCGGTCCAGGTGCTCATGCGGATGTAGTTATCCAGCGCGTATCCCACGGAGTCCATGCCAAGGCTGATGATGAACTTGGTCGGGCCAACGACAAAGATGTAGGCCACGATCGCAAGGGTCACAAAGGTTGAAAAGGTGCTTAGCCGTTTAATGCCCTTGGACAGCCCCAGGCCACTGCTGAAGGTAAAGATGGCGGTGCAGACCAGGATTGCCATCAGGTCCATATGCAGGCCGCCTGCAACACCGAGCAGTTCCGCCAGCGCGCCGCTGATCATGGGTGTGCCCAGGCCGAGCGACGTCGCCGCTGCGCCCAGGACGCCGAATACAAACAGATAGTTGATGACCGTGCCCAGAGGCCCATCCACCAGATTGCCCATGGCTCCGCGGCAGGACTCGCTGATTTCGTAAATGTGCTTCTGGCGTACATAGTAGATGTAGGACATGGCGATAGTGGGCACAGCGTAGATTGCCCATGCCGTTGGCCCCCAGTGAAAAATGCCATACGCCTGGGCCACGGTGTACATCTCTTTCGTTTGTGCATCTAGCCCGAAGGGCGTCCAGGCGAAGTGGTAGCCCCACTCTGTGCCACCCCATAGCACCAGCCCTGAAGCGATACCTGCCAGAAAGACCATGGCCCCCCAGGCGCCTTTGGAGAATTCGGCGGTGGCATTTTTGTCTGCACTGAGCTTGATATTCCCATGGCGGGAGCAGGCCAGCGAGAGCATGAATACCAGAGATACCAGGCCGAGACCCAAGAAGGCAAAATCGAAGGTGCTGGTCATCCATTCGAAAATGCTGGTGATGATTGTTTTACCCTGCTCAGGGAAAATCACCAGCGGGATAACGGCCGCGAGGATAATCAGCAGGCTGATAACCTGCATTCTGCGGTTCGTTTCGATGCCGGTCACAGGCGGTTCGGGCGTTTCAGAGGTGATTGAACCGGTATCAATCGCTAGATTCATTGTATTTGTAGTCATAGCACGACCTTAGGTTTTTATAGTTTTGATTCGCAGCGCAGGCGCTCTGGCCAAAGCCAAAGACTTTCCTAGCGCATCAGTTCAGCGATCTGGACGCCGTCAATGGATTGAAAGTCGATGTCTTCCTTGAGCGAAAGGTCGGCGGCCAGGGCAGCCGCGCGACCGTATTCAAAGCACTGGGCTGTTACCCTGCAACTGGCCAGGGCTTCGTGCTCACTGCTCAGGCAGCGGCCTGCAACGATCAGGTTGCGGCCGATTCTGGGGACCAGGGTGTGGAAGGGCACTTCGTAGTAGTCCTCAACCAGCCACTCGGTTCTGGGTTTGTCGCCGTAGTGAAGTTCGATGGGCCAGGACGTGCGCGCAATACCGTCATCGAACTTGCGTGTGTTGACAACGTCGTCGTTGGTCAAGCGTGCTATACCGTCGATGGAGCGGGTCTGACGGACCCCAACCTCGGTGGCGTAGTCGATAAAGTAGGCATTTTCGCACCCGGGGATATTGGACTTCATAAAGTTGAAGAAAGCTTCGGCCTGATAGATGGAAAACTGTTCGGCCTCGGTGTGATCGACCGGATCCGTGACATTCAGGGCGCGCTTGTCAAAGCCGGTGATTTTGGTGGCATTGACCAGCAACTCACCCGGGTTGACGGTAGGGAATAACCACACCTTTTTTCGCAGGAGTTCGTCGCGAGCCTCCAGCATGCTTACCACCTTGGGAGGGGAAATCGTATCCTGCCCCCAGTACTCCAGGTACTGGGCCATATTGACGTTACCCACCTTGAACATCATGGTGGGGTTCTGGATAACACCCTTGTCACCGGTGCTGGTTTTCAGCCCCATCTTGTACACCACATCTGCGTCGCCACTGGCATCGATCACTTTGTGTGCGTAGACGGAGGTAAAGCCCGATTTGGTGTGCAATACCATTCCTTTAAGCTCATCGTTCTCAGAGATCACATCGATCATCTGGGTGTGATAGAGCACTGTCACGCCGGCACTGCGCAGCAGCGTGGTAGCGACTTTCTTGTATTTGGCGCAGTCGTGCGTGGCAACCCAGGTCTTGCCGTAGATCTGCGGTTCCGTCAAGCCTCCTTCGCGGTAGAGGGCGTCGCGAAAGCGCTCTGCGAAACCAAAGATGATTTGCTCGGGTGTTGCCTTTGCCGGGTCGTTCACCGTCAGGTAGAGGCCGCAGATGGTGCCGGAAAGACCCGCGACAGCAGCACCGCCACAGAACCCCAGCCTCTCGATTAGCAGTACGCGATAGCCTTGCTCGCCGGCGGTAACGGCCGCGGCAATACCTGCAGGGCCTCCGCCTACCACGATCACATCAAACTCACCGAAGCGGGGGAGATGGCTCTTGAAACCGCTCGGCAGGTTTTGGGTATAGATCATTTTTGAGCCTCCATAGAGGAAATTGCTTATAGATATCTTTTAAATATATTTAAGATATATTTAGAATAATGCTGATGTTTGGTGCCTGTCAAGAACTTCATCAGATGGGATTATTCGGGAATAGCTGTGTGCTTTTATAATTCTAATAAATTCAATTAGTTATAAAATAAACTCATAAGGCTGGCGTAGCCTCGTGGGTTATCGATGCCGGGGGCCGTGTAAGGGAGGGTCAAGGTCAACTCAAGGCATGCGCAGCATGGTTTTTAGATCAGTGCGCGTTTGAGTGGTATTAGCAGGATCCTGGCATTGATTGTACCTGGCGATGCAGACGGAGCACTGGGCTTCAAACTCTGTAACCAAGGGTTCAGGTCTATGCATCCAGTGGATCGATAGCGCCTTTCAGAACACAGGCAGAGGGTTGGGATAATGTTGCTATTGCGGATGTGAATGAGGGGCGGCGCGCAAGACGACGCATGAGTACAATCAGGCCTGCTTGCCGGGTGGAGAAAACCACCTGTTCGGTATCCATACCGCCATGGCGGGCCGGCTTTGTATTGTGGGCGGTGGCCTGCCGGTTATTGTTGAGGGCGAAGTCGTAGGAGGGATCGGCTTGAGTTCTGGCTCACCTCAGCAGGATATGGAGTGCGCGCAGGCGGGTCTGGAGCATTTTTACAAGGGCATCAACCCGCCAGGCTAACAGGCGCTCAGTGCTGGATATCGTTCAGGTTCCAGTCGTAGTCCAGAAAATCAATCTCGATGTTGCCGGAGCCCAGGCGCTGAAGCTGGGTTTCGCTCAGGCCCAGCGCATCGGCATAGAGTGCCAGAAACTGTTCCAGTGACTGTGCCCCGCGCCAGCCGGCAGCAAAGTCGTCTTTGTACCATTTGAAAATGGACGACACTTCAAGTCGCTGCGCGGTGTTGCGGTTACGGCTTGAATCCTGCAAGAACAGCTGTGTCTGCTGTTCCAGTTGTTGTTCGAGTGTGTTGCCATTGTAAGCCTCCGCCTTCAGTGCGGGACAGCCAATGCTGGCGCAGTTCACGGCAAAGTGAATGCGCGGATCCTGGTAGCGTTTGGAGCCACGAATGAGGCCATGTTCGATGTCATCCAGAGAACGCTCTTTGCCAAGCAGTGGGATAAATACCTTCTTCCAGGGCGATTGAAACAGGCTCCCAAGCTCCTTGATGGATGTCAGGTCGGGGTAGGCACCGAGTATCAGCTCGACGGTCCAGGCATTGTAGGCATTGATCAGAAAGGCGAGCTGCTCGTCCTTTGGCCAGCTGTCGAATTGGTGCTGCTGAACTTCCGACAGTCGTGCCAAATAGGCAGAAAGCTGTGGCCGTTCCTGCGCCATACCTTTGTAGTCGAGCTGTGTGGCGCGGCCGTGCTGGAGTTCGAGTACATGGGCTTTGAGCAATCGGTCCCAGTCGCTGTGGTCGAAAGTATCCGCGACGCTGTGCTGCACAGTGAACATGCTCAGGATCAATAGCATCAGCAGTTTGTACATTGTGTATTCCTGTTCTGGATAAATGCATGGCGGCTTTTATGATCGTTGACGCTGTTTCGATCTCCATCTCTTCCTTGAACTTGAACGATTGTTCAGGATGGTCTGTGATGGGTGATGTTGAGCGATCGCTCAATAAAAGTCAATACACAGGCGCAGAGCATGAGTAACTACGTTAATCACCTGGCGGATACGCCGGTCGACAGCAGGTTCGCAAGCTTTGTCTGACGGCACCAGGGGGCACTTGTGTCTCCGTCTGTTCGGCCGAGCAGGGTACGCGGAATTTTGCAGCGTCAGGAGCACTCAAGATATACTGGCGGCATATTCGAAAACAGGTTAATCCGATGGTTCATGTCGCCAAATTTGATCGTGACACTGTGGTCAGAAGTGCCATGGCGCTTTTCTGGCAGAAAGGGTTTGGCGGAACCTCGACGCGGGATCTGCAGCAGGCGCTCAATATGCATCCAGGCAGTATTTATGCTGCTTTTGGCAACAAGGCAGGGCTCTATCGCGAAGCGCTGGACGCCTACGCAGACGGTATGGGAGGCGAACTACTGGCGCAGGTCGAGCGGTTTTATAAGTCCGAAGGACATTGAGTCCCGAGACGTCGCTTAAAGCTGTATCCACAATTGATGCTCAGGAAATTGCTGCCATATGTTGTTCATTAACGGCGCTAAGGCGTGTTCATCCTGGGCGTTTATGGGCGCCTCTAGTCAGCTGGGTTCTGCCGGCAGCTTAATCTGCCGTGCGGCCGCCTCATTCAGCATCCGCCGCAGTACATTCAGTTCGTCCACTTCTTCCCGAGAATAAAAGCGTACGGTGGCGTCTCTATTGGGAGTGCGGTCGACGATTTTTTTGCGCTCAAGGGTAGCAAGTAATCGCGAATAACTTTGAATGTGTTTCGGGCTGAATTGATTCGGGTGCTCTTTTCTATAAAACAGTTACATGATTTAGTGTAGTTAAGCGCCCTGGTGGGTTATGGGCCGCAGGCGCCTTTGGCCCAGTGCATGGATTTACAACGACGAGATCCAGCCCAGTCCTTCGGCTGTCGTGGCTTTTGGCTTGTATTCGCAACCGACAAATCCCTGGTAGTCGGCGGCGTCGATCTGTTCAAGGACATAGCGGTAATTGAGTTCGCCGACATTGGGCTCGTTGCGGCCCGGTACGCCGGCAATTTGGATGTGGTCGATATAGCGCAGCAGTTTGCGGAATGTGGCCACAACATTGCCCTGCATCATCTGGCAGTGATAACAGTCAAATTGCAAGCGCACATTTGGCTCGTTGATTAAGTCGATCAAGGCCGCGCCATCTTCCTGCAGATTGACGAAATAGCCAGGCATGTCCAGGTTGTTGATTGGCTCCACCAGTATGGTCAGGCCCTCTTTCTGTGCTCTGCGGGCGGCATGGCGGAGGTTCTGCACATAAGTGGCCTTTGCGTCTTCATAGGCAAGATTAGCGGGCAGCAGGCCGGCCATCACATGGAGTCGCTTGTTGCCCAGAACCTTGGCATAGACGAGCGCTGTTTCGATTCCCGCTGCGAACTCCTGCTCCCGACCCGGCAGGCAGGCGATGCCACGCTCGCCCGCATTCCAGTCGCCAGGTGGTGCGTTGAACAGGGCTTGAGTGAGGCCGAAGGGATTCAGCCGCGCCCTGATTTCGTGCGGCTCGAAATCATAGGGAAGCAAATATTCGACCGAACGGAAGCCGGCTTTTGCGGCCGCTTCAAAGCGGTCGAGAAAGGGTAGCTCGGTGAACAGCATTGACAGGTTAGCAGCAAGATTTGCCATCATCGGCCTCTTTGGCAACGAATACCTGGTTTAACTCGTCGACCTGATCCTGTGTTAACAGGCGTGGACGCAGCCCTTGCAGAAGAATAAACAGCTTGGCTGTTTCTTCCAGCTCTTCGATCGCATAGACCGCGGCTTCCAGAGTTTTGGCCGCGACTATAGGGCCGTGATTGGACAGCAGTACGGCACGGTAGTCGGCCGCGACTTTGGCTATATCGTCCCCCAGTCGTTTGTCACCAGGCCGGCGGTAAGGCGTCAGCGCCACCTTTCCGAAACGCATGACAGAGTAGGGCGTTAGCGGCGGCAGCACATCCATTGGATCGACATCCGGGAGGCAGGCCACTGCGGTGGAGTAGGTCGAGTGCAAGTGCACGATCACCCTGTCATGTGGGCGCCTATTGAGAAAGGCCTCGTGCAGGAAAAATTCCTTGGAGGGGGGCTGGCCCGATAGCAGGTTGCCCTGCTGGTCCAGCCGGGAGATCTCGACCGGGTCGAGATTGCCCAGGCAGCAGTTGGTGGGCGTCATCAGCCAGCCGTCGTCGAGGCGCACGCTGATATTGCCGGAACTTCCGGCTGTCAGTCCGCGCTCGAAAATCGAGCGGCCGAAATAGGCAATCTGTTCTCGCAGGCTTGTCTCGTTCGCGCTCATTGCATCATCCCCTGAGTCAGCGGTACGCCGGGCGTAATAGTTGCTGTGGCCGGCCGTTGGTTGTCTTGCGGCGGCTTCAGGCTCGGATTACCGGCGCGGCCGCTGCTGTAGTCACGCTCAAATATGGATTTGGTAATCTCTATCATTTCCGGGCGCAGAGAAAATTCAGTCAAGATAAAACTCCTGGGCTTTGGCAAAGAACTGCTCATCACCGAAATTACCTGATTTGAGTGCCAGGGACAGCGGCTTGTCCAGTGCCCGCACCCAGGGTACCCCAGGGGCGATCTGCGGTCCGATGTTAAAGCCGGATACGCCGAGCGCTTGGGTCACAATGCCGGAGGTTTCGCCGCCGGCCACGATAAACTTATTGAAGTTCTTGCCGGTAAGGCGGGCCGCCACGGTAGCAAAAGTCCCCTCTATAGCTTCACTGGCGCAGGCCGCGCCGTAGTTGGCCTGGATGCGGGCGAGCTCTGCGGCTGGCTGGGTGGCATACAGCATGGGGGCCGGGGTAGCGGGCTGGGCAAACACCCAATCAGCCAGCTCGGCGGCATAGGCCTCGGGCATATCAATGCAACGGGCCGCGTCCACTAGCTGGTGAGGCGCCTGGTTTTTGTAGGCCGCCACCTGGGCATTGGTCACCTCAGAGCAGGAGCCGGACAGCACCACGGCACGGCCACCGGAGACTGGTGCACCCTGCTCCCGGGCTCCGGCAGCGCCCTTGCCGCCGGTAGCGAATTGAGCCAGGCCTGCCCCGAGGCCTGAGCCGCCGGTTACCAGCTTCAGCTCGCTTACCGCTTCGCCCAACACAGTCAGGTCGACCGTGGTCAGGGTGTCGATCACGGCATAATTCACGCCATCCGCCTGAAGCTCGTTCAGCTTATTCTTCACCACAGTTGCGCCGGCCAGCACTGCGTTGTAATCCACCAGGCCAACTTTTCCCTTGGCCTGGCGCGTCATTAGGCGCTGCAAATTGGCATCCTTCATCGGAGTCACCGGGTGAGCCTTCATGCCGGACTCGTTGAGCGGCACACCGTTCACGAACAGGTTGCCGTGGCAGACGGTGCGGCTGTTCACTGGCAGTGCCGGGCAGATCACGGTGAAACGCTCGCCCAGTGCCTCGAGCAGCGCGTCGGTAACCGGGCCGATATTCCCCTCGGCGGTGGAGTCGAAAGTGGAGCAGTATTTGAAGAAGAATCGGCCGCAATTCAGGGCTTTCAGTTGCTGCAGCGCCGCCAGGGAGTCTGCCACCGCCTGCGCTACCGCGCAGGAGCGGCTCTTCAGGGAGATAACGACGACGTCCACGTCCTCCGACACCTGAGCCGGGCCGTGGCCGATCAGTTGGGTCACGCGCCAGCCGTTTTCCACCATGAAGCCGGCGATGTCGGTCGCGCCGGTGAAGTCATCGGCTATTATACCTAAACGTTGTGCCATCTTTTTTCCTTGACCTGGATTGAAAATAAGTCAGTTGTTGCCACTCTTTATAGAGTGCTTGGCAAGAATAGAGATATCTCGGGGATAAAGGTGATCAGTAGCAAGGCAAAAATCATGGCAAGTACCCAACCCATAATAGCCTTGGATAGCTCGCTAAATGGAATATTCCCCACCTGGGCGGCCATAAATAGGTTGGCACCCAATGGTGGAGTAATAAAGCCAATCGCGAGGTTTACTACCAATACAATGCCAAAGTGTACTGGGTTCATGCCAAAGGACATGACTACCGGTAAGAGTATGGGGGTAAGGATCACTACTGCGGCTAATGTTTCTAGGAAAGTCCCTACAATCAATAATAATAAATTGATGGCAAGTAGTACCAGGATCTTATTATCAGTTAGCGATAGGATGAACTGCGAAATTTGCGACGGAATGTGCTCTATGGTTAGGATGCGGCCAAAAGCAACTGAAGCGCCTACTATGACCATTACCGTTGCTACTAATAGGGATGATTCTAAAAGCAGCTTGGGGAGCCTGATAAGGCTGATTTCCTTATAGACAAACAGACTCAGTACCAGACCATATATTAGCGCAACAGCTGCGGACTCGGTTGGGGTGAAGAGGCCGGAATAAATACCGCCAAGTACGATCAGGGGTAATAGCAACGCAGCTTTGGCTTGGTTTAGTGCTTGCCAGCGTTGACCCCAAGATGATTTTTCTGGAAGGCCGCTATAGCCCCGGCGATGAGCCTGAATAAGGGAATAGAGCAACAAAATTATTCCAACCAGGAGTCCTGGGAGAATACCAGCCATAAACATATCGGATACGGATACGCCGGCCACAATTGCATAGACGATCATGACTACGCTCGGCGGGATGATTACCCCTATGCCTCCTGCGGCAGCTACCATCGAGCCTGCGTAGGCTCTATCGTAGCCTTGTTTGACCATCGCCGGAATCATCGAAAGTCCAATAGCCGCGACGGTTGCTGAACCAGTGCCGGAGATGGCGCCAAAGAAAATGCAGGCCACTATGGTGACTATCCCCAGACCACCGGTAAAGTGGCCGAAAAAAGTTTGAGCCACCTGGAGTAGGCGATTGGAAATACCACCCTGGCTCATTAAATTGCCGGCGATGGTGAATAATATTACCGCGAGTAGCGGAAATGAGTCGAGACTGGCGACCAAGCCTTGCGTAAAGAACTCGAAATTGAGGAAGGGCAAGGTCATGATTGCGAGCAGACTGGCGCTGCCAAGAGCAATACCGATAGGTACGCCGATCAGAAGCAGGGTAATAAATGATCCAAAGAGAATGGCGGATGTCATAATTTCAACTTACCCCGGGGCTATGGCGTTGACGTTTTTTGTTCTATTTCGATATTTTTTGGCTTTACCATCAGCCAAAGGTGTGCCTGGGCTCTAATGTTCGGCAGTAGTCGGATCAGGCAGAGAGCGCTGCTAACCACCACGGAGGCATAAAGTACAGCTATGGGTACCTCTAATGCCGGCGCGATTTGGCCAAGCTCTAGGCTGCGTATGCATACCCTGTAGCCATAGTAAACCACCAATGTTGAGTAGAGCGCGAATATGATATCAGCCAGCATCATAAAAAAGGCTTTACCTCTTGCCGGTAATAGATCGATCAACAGGGTTACCCGGATGTGTCTATCTCCTCGGACGGCGTAGCTAATTCCTAAGTAGATGGCCCATACGAAGAGGTACCGGGCCATCTCGCCTGACCAAGGCAGGTTCATATTAAATGGACGTAGCAGGATTTCAGCGAACACTAAGATCGTCATCAGTGATACCGACAATACAATCAGTGAGGGTTCGAAGTATTCATCTAAGCAGTGAATGACCTTTTTCATACTTATTATAAAGGCATCCGAAGATGCCTTTCTCCTTGAAGAAGATACTGCTAGGCCCTAGCGGGTGCCAGCAATGGCATTGAGGACGGTCTGATAGAGAGCGTCACCGGTTTTTGATCTGATATCGCTCTCAATGGCGTTGTTTAATTTTTCTTTCAGTTGAGCCCGAGTTTCAGCATTCACTACATTTACTTCCATGCCGGCTTTTTTCAGTATGGCCACAGTTTCCTGGTTTTGCTGCTCTGACAGTTCTCGCTGAAGTGTGATGGCTTCTTGTGCAACCTCATTGATGAGGCTCTGTTGCTCATCACTTAGGTTGTCCCAGAACTCCTTGTTAGTGAACCATACGTGATTGCTGTACATGTGCTCAGTTAATGATAGGTACTTTTGGGCCTCAAAGAAGCGCTGGGTATGAACGGATAGCAATGCGCTTTCCTGACCCTGAATTAGGCCTTGTTGTAAAGAGGTATAGATCTCTCCCCAAGCCAGGGGTTGGGGAGCTGCTCCGATGGCTCGCCAGGCCGAAATCTGACTTGGATTGGCAGCAGAACGGATTTTCAATCCACTAAAATCTTCAAGGCTATTCAATGGGCGAGAGCTATTGGTGAAGCTGCGAAAGCCGAGTTCCATGTATCCAATACCGTGAAAGCCTTTGCTCTCCATAGCGTCAAGCAATGCTTGGCCGGCTTCTCCGTCCAGTACTTGGTGGGCTTGCTCGCGGTTGTCGAATAAGTAGAACAGATCCAAGACGTTGAACTCAGGCACATAAGGTGACATCAACACTGAGGCGGCAGTGGTCATCTGCAGGTTGTTCTGCTGCACCATTTCGGTAGTTTCCCGTACCCCGCCAAGTTGGCCAGCGGGATAAATATCAACCGCAAAATCACCGTTGGAGCGCTTATTTAACTCTTCCTTAAAGTGCAATAAACCCTGATGCAATGGAGAGCTTTCCTGGCTGTCATGGGCAATCCGGATGGCAGTGGCTGCCTGGGTTGAGCCTATGAACAGGCAGGTCGCCATGGTGGTCGCTATTATTTTGAATATGGGTTTCATATTTGACCTCGCTATAACGCAGCTTAGCGGCTGCACCGGTTTCTACATGAGACTGTGGTCTTCATGCCAGGGCTTACGACCATCTAAATTTCGATGGGTACGTATTCACAATCCTAGATGCATACTTGATTTAAAACAATACCTGTTTTTACTGTAACTTGTAAATTTTCATTACAGTCAATAGGCGCGTGTAATGTTTTCGTATTGTTTGTTTGGAAATCAACGACTTGGTTTTGTTTTTTTGTTTTTTTCTTGTTTTCGTCGGCTCATATATGTTGATATTTGTATTGATTTGTGTTTATGAGGTGTCGTGGCTCTCCGTTGCTGTCGTTCTTGTGCTGCGTAAATCGAAAAAACTTGACAGAGGTTTTATGAATACGTATTCATATGGCGTCTTTTACTTATCGAGAGTAACCTCATGTTTATCGATCAAGCTACCGCCGATGCACGGCTTATCAAGAAGGCCGAATACAGCGCCTGCACAGAAGCTTTTCTTGACTGCCGTTTGCCGGGTTCGGTCCCTAAGGAAAATTACTCACTTATCGGCCCTGGGGTGACCCAGAGCAGGAGCCAAGTTATCAACCTGCGTGAGCCCCACGGCTTCAACATCGGTGCGGCGGCCATGCCAAACGGTATCACCAATAACTTGCATATCCATTTTACTGCAGAGGTATTCTTGTGTTTGCGCGGCGAATGGCTATTTCGGTGTGGTCCCAACGGGGAGCAGGCAACCTATCTGGCAAAGGCGGGGGATGTATTTTCGGTTCCGACCTGGATCTTTCGCGGTTTCACCAACGTAGGGCCTGATGATGGCTGGCTGTTTACCTGTCTGGGCGGTGATGACACCGGAGGTGTGATCTGGAGTCCTGATATCATGCGTGCCGCCAATGAATCCGGCCTTTACCTAAGTGAGGAGAATGCTCTGGTCGATGTTGCCAGCGGTGAGACTCTCCCTGAAGGCCAGTCTTATATCAAGCCGTTTCCCCAGGAAGCTATCGACGAGTTGCGAGTCGTTTCACCGGAGGAAATTCGACGTCGAATCGTTACACGGGAAGAGCGTCAGTTCTCGGATCGAGCCGTGCTTGACTCTGTATTGCCAGGGCATGGCGCTGAGCTGGCTCCCATCATTGGTTATGGAATCACCCAGGATCGCAACCAGCATCCCGCAATAACCACGCCTCATGGTTTCACCATCGAGTGGCTCAGGATTCCAGTTGGCAAGACCATGGGAAGCTTCCGCATTGCCGAAAAAATGGTGCTTATCCAAACACAGGGCCAGATGCGTATTGATTACAACCAGGGTGCCCCGGCAGTAACGGTTGAGATGAGTGCGGAAGATACCTGCTCCATTGACGGTCAGATCTGGCGCCAGTTTACCAATATTGGTGAAGAGCCCGTGGAGTGCCTGTTAATCACTGCCGGAGATCAGCGCAAGCACCCGGAATTTTCACCCGAGCTGGTTCAGGCTGCCTACGAGGCGGGGCTGGAGCGGGATGCCTATGGCTATCTGGTGAAAACGGGACTTATCATCAACAATACCCTGCTTAAGGTGTGACCATGCGTGCTAACCCATTGCTTCATCATTTCCGGGCTCGGGCCACTCGGCCCCTAATCAATGCCTGGATGTCACTACCTGATAGCTATGCCGCCGAGGTGATAGGTCATGCCGGTGTAGACAGCGTAACAGTAGATCTGCAGCATGGGATGATGGGCTTTGATCAAATGCTGCCCATGTTGCAGGCCATTTCCTCTACGCCTGCTACCCCTTTGGTGCGGGTGTCTACCTGTGAGCCTGCTACCATCATGAAGGTACTTGATGCGGGTGCCTACGGTATCATTTGTCCTCAGGTCGATAATGCTGAGATATGTCGACGCTTTGTGTCTGCTTGTCTATATCCGCCTAGCGGTAATCGTTCTTTTGGGCCTTCCCGTGGGTTGACCTATGGTGGTTCTGATTATGTGACTAAATCCGAAGGTGAATTGTTGTTATTGGCGATGATTGAATCGCGAGAAGCCTTGGATAACCTGGACGATATCTTAGATGTTCCTGGTCTGAGTGGTATCTACATAGGTCCTAATGATCTGGCGCTCAGTATGGGGTATATGCCAGGAGTGGTTATAACAGAGGTGGAGCAGGCGATCGAGCGGGTATTGCAAACTGCGTTGTCACGCGGTCTGTTCGTCGGCATTTTCTGTGCAGATGAATGTAACGCCAAAAAAAGGGTTGAGCAGGGGTTCCATCTAGTCACTCCAGGTAATGATGCTGGCATATTACGCAAGAGCTATCAGTACTATTGTCAGTCCCTGTGTGGCGTGCAAGAAAGTTGGGGTCAAAATGGAGGTTACTGATGGGTCTGCCTCTGGTGTTGTTGCCTGGCTCTCTATGTGATGAGAGAGTCTGGAGGTCTGTAATCTCATCATTGCCTGAGGGGCAGGAAGTACTTACTCCGGCTTTGGGTCATGCGCAGTGTTGGGATCAGGAGATTGAGGCGTTGCTGTCCAGACTGCCATTGCGTTTTGATCTCGCAGGCTTCTCGTTAGGGGGGATTGCCGCCCTCGCTCTTGCCCGGAAAGCGCCAGAACGGTTAGGAAAATTGCTGCTGGTGGCAAGCACCAGTCGAGATGACCCACCTGCTGCGCAGGAGCGGCGAAGTGCGCTATTGCAGCAGGCTTATGAGAACGGCAGCCCGGCGCTGTTGGCGATGGGGCAAGTTGCAGAGCCTGACCTCAGTCAGTTAAGCCTTTCTTCACGAGCGCTTCTGCAACAAATGGCACGTGAAATGCCGCTAGAGCGTTTTGCCTGCCAGACTATGTTGGCATGCACCCGCAGTGATAGTCGGTCTTGGCTGGGTTTTGCGACTATGCGTGTGCGGGTGATTTACGGTGATGCCGACCCTTTCTGCCCAGTGGATCGACAGCAAGAAATACTAGATCTGGTTCCATTCGCAGAGAAGAGAGTGATAGCTGGCGGTGGGCACTGGCTACCACTCACTCACCCGGAACTGCTGGCGGCTTGCCTGGTAGCCTAGTGTGGTACCCTTGACTTAGAATGTCTCCTCTTATTACGAGACAATAGCGGCAGGATGTATAAAGGTGATTGAGTCGGATAAGCCTCTGGCGCAAAAAAATAGGAATCGGGTTTCAACTTCCATAGATGTTGCAAAGCTGGCCGGGGTATCACAATCAGCTGTCTCCCGAGCTTTTACTCCCGGCGGCAGCGTGTCGGAAGAAACTCGAGCCAAGGTACTAAAAGCAGCCAAAGCACTCGGCTATAGGCCTAATGCCTTTGCTAAAGGTCTGATCACGCAACAATCTGGACTCATCGGGATTGTATTTCCTAGTACTCAGTCTCCAATTTACACACAGGCGCTGCAGTATTTGACCAGGGCGCTAGTGGCAGAAGGCTACTCCAGCATACTTATCCCCTTCGATACTTATGCGGATGGTGATCACTCGATTCCGCAGTTATTCCATTACAGGGTCGAAGGTGTCATCGTGATGTCCTCGACCTTAGAGTCACACTTAGTGGAAGAATGCTTGGATTTAAACATCCCTGTCGTGCAGCTTGGTAGGGTGGCTAGAGGAGCTAATACTAACTGTGTGGTCTGTGACAATGCCAGCGGTGGTGTAATGGCAGCCGAGCTGCTGGTGGCGCGAGGCTGTCTCCGACCCGCTTTTATCGCAGGGGATCACGCCACATCCACTAACAGGGAGCGTGAGAGCGGTTTTTGTCGACGTATCGAGCAACTGCTTGGATACCCCCCCTTAGTCTATCAGGCCAATTTTAGTTATGAAGCGGGGGGGGCTGCCGCGCGTGAGTTACTGGTTATGCCCTCGCCACCTGACGGCCTTTTTTGCGCAACCGATTTGATCGCTATTGGGGTGATGGATGTTGCGCGTGAGATGGGGTTATCTATTCCTGATCAGCTGCAACTGATCGGATTCGATGACATTCCTCAAGCTGCTTGGGTTGGTTATCAACTCACCACTTTTAGCCAAGACATTGAACGTATTGCGGAAGAGTCTGTACGTATACTGCTGTGTCAGATCAAGAGGGACGATAACCGCTGCACTCACCTCATTTTACCTGTCACTTTAGTGCAGCGTGGCACCCTTCGCGAATTGACTGGCTAACCTAGTTCCGAGAGGTAACTGGCCGTAACCGACCGTAAGCGAACGGCGATCACACCTTGTCAGCTGGCGCTTTCCAGTTGTGCGGAAGTAGCTCGCCGATTGCACTCGCCTTTTGGGTCGGTAGCCGGGTCAGCACATCTTTCAGATAGGCATAGGGTTCATGCCCATTCAACTTGGCGGACTGGATCAGGCTCATGATGGCGGCGGCACGCTGGCCACTGCGCAATGAGCCCGCGAACAACCAGTTTTTGCGCCCGAGCGCCCAAGGTCGCATCAGGTTTTCCACCCGATTGTTGTCGATCGGGATAGCGCCATCATCAA
>NZ_BCNS01000121.1 GCF_001528745.1 Marinobacterium profundum
CCCAGTTTTCATGGGTTGCCAGCGCCACGCTGAAACTCAGTCCCAGAAACAGTAACACCGGTAGTTGCAGCAGGCCGGCTCCGCCACCTGCGAGGGCGGAAAGGCCATTGGCCAGCAGCGACAGCACAAAGAGGCCAAGATGTTCCAATAGCAGATCGGCTGTCATGGCGCAGGTCGTTTGGGGAGGCAGGGTGAAATAGACGTATTGCCCAGTGCGGCCGCGGGTCTGTCCCAGTTTTCATGGGTTGCCAGCGCCACGCTGAAACTCAGTCCCAGAAACAGTAACACCGGCAGTTGCAGCAGGCCGGCCCCGCCACCTGCGAGGGCGGAAAGGCCATTGGCCAGCAGCGACAGCACAAAGAGGCCTGCGTGCTCGATCAGTAATTCCCAATACATGCCGGGGCGCTATCAGGCTGCGGTACGGAACAGGCCTGTGGCCAGGCGGGGCCACTGGTCGGGCCAAAGTTCCGTTGGACGCTGGCGAAATTCGCTGCGCACGAACTGGCGAATACGGCCTTCGACGGTGGCCATCATCAGGTTGGCAGTGGCACCTGCGGTGGTGTGGGTACGCAGACCTTCGCGTATTTCAGCTTCACGCAGGATCTGGCGCAGCTGAGTTTCGAGGCGCTCGAATACCTGATGCACCCGCGCTCGCAGTCGGTCAGTTTCGCCCGCCAAGGCATCGCCGGTCAGAATCCGGGCCATGCCGGGATTGCGTTCCACAAAGGCGAGCACCAGAGTGAGAATCTGTTCGCACTGGCGAATGGCGCCATGGTTTGAGTCCAGGATCAGGCTGACGCGGGAAAACAGCGTCTCCTCGATAAAGCTGATCAGGCCTTCAAACATGCGCGCCTTGCTGGGGAAATGACGGTACAAGGCGGCCTCTGATACGCCGACCTCCCGTGCCAGTGCGGCGGTCGTGATGCGCTGGCCCGGGTTGCTTTCGAGCATATGTGCCAGCGCCTGCAGAATCTGCTCGCTGCGCGAAACCTTGGTTTGCTCGCTCATGCGAAGTCCTTTGAAGCGTGCGGTTGAATAGCGACAGGCCCCCGCCACTGGCTGTAGCGAGCGCCTGTAAAGCTGAGGCTTAGAGTGTGCGGTTGGTGATCAGGGTGCCGACACCTTCATCGGTAAAGATCTCCAGCATGCAGGAGTGCTCTACCCGACCATCGATGATGTGGGCGCTGTTGACGCCGTTTTTTACCGCACTCAGGGCACAGTCGATCTTGGGCAGCATGCCGCCGTAGATGGTGCCGTCTTCGATCAGGTCGTCGACCTGGCGCGTAGACAGCCCGGTCAGAAGCTTGCCTTCCTTGTCGAGCAGGCCCGCAATATTGGTTAGCAGTATTAGTTTCTCGGCCTTGAGTACTTCGGCAATCTTGCCGGCAACCAGGTCGGCGTTGATGTTGTAGGACATGCCATCTTCACCGACGCCTATGGGGGCTATAACTGGAATGAAGTCGGAGTTGACCAGCATGTCGAGCACCTTGACGTTGACCTTCTCAACTTCACCCACATGGCCGATATCAAGAATCTCCGGTGCCAGCATCTCGGGGGTCTTGTGCTTGACGCGCAGCTTGCGGGCCGTCAGCAGCTGGCCGTCCTTGCCGGTCAGGCCGATGGCCTTGCCGCCGTTGCTGTTGATCAGGCCCACAATCTGCTTGTTGACCATGCCGCCGAGTACCATTTCAACCACGTCCATGGTTTTGGAGTCGGTGACGCGCATGCCATTGATGAAGTGAGATTCGATATTGAGCTTTTCCAGCAGGTCGCCGATCTGCGGGCCGCCACCGTGTACCACTATGGGGTTCAGACCGACCAGTTTGAGCATGACGATGTCGCGGGCAAAGCTGTTCTGCAGCTTTTCATCGACCATGGCGTTACCGCCGTATTTGACCACCAGGGTCTTGCCGACAAAACGCTGAATGTAGGGCATTGCTTCGCTGAGCACCTGGGCGGTGTTCATGGCTTCGCTGCGTGTCAGTGCCATTCCTGTGTCACTCCTCTGTCGAAGTAATCAAGCAGGTGTCCCTGCCCGTTTGATTGTCGCCCTGAAAAATCGGGCTGAATTTTGTAAAATCCCCTGGCTCTCAAGGGGCCGCAGTCTGTCGGGCTTAACTCTGATGCTTAGTGCCGACCGGAGGAGCCGAAGCCGCCGTCGGCGCGCTCGGAGGCATGGAACTCATCCACGATGTCAAAGTCTGCCTGCACCACCGGTACTAGCACCAGCTGGGCAATGCGCTCGCCGGGCTCGACTACAAAGGTAGTCTGGCCGCGATTCCAGCAGGACACGAACAACTGCCCCTGATAGTCGGAATCGATCAGCCCAACCAGGTTACCAAGCACAATACCGTGCTTGTGCCCCAGGCCTGAGCGCGGCAGGATCATGGCGCACAGCGACGGGTCTTCAATATAGATAGCAAGGCCGGTGGGCAGCAGTTCTGTCTGGCCGGGCTCCAGTGTCACAGGTGCATCCAGGCAGGCGCGCAGATCCAGGCCTGCAGAACCGGTGGTGGCATAGGCAGGCAGCGCAAAGTCGCGGCCGATGCGGGGATCAAGAATCTTTACTTGCAGTTTCTTCATGGGGCTCGGTTATAGAGTTCGGCAATTTGACGGATCAGCTGGCTTGCCAGCTGGCGTTTCGAAGTTTGGGGCAGCACCAGTGCCGCATCGCGGCTGACCAGGGTCACGGCGTTTTCGTCGCTGTTAAAGCCGATGCCAGGTTGGGATACGTCGTTGGCAACGATCAGATCCAGGTTTTTGCGTTCCAGCTTGCTGCGGGCATAGCTGAGCAAATCCTGGGTTTCAGCGGCAAAGCCAATGGTAAAGGGTTTGCGGGGCAGGGCGGCGACGCTGGCGACAATGTCCGGGTTTTTTACCAGCCGCAGCTCCATGATCTCCTCAGCACCCTTCTTTAGTTTGTGCTCGGATACCGCTATGGGACGGTAATCGGCCACGGCGGCGGCGGCAATGAAAATGTCGCAGCTGTCGATTCCGTCCATGGCAGCCGCCAGCATGTCTTCTGCGCTTTGCACCTGAACCCGCTCCATGCGTGGGGGAGCAGGCAGATTGACCGGTCCGCTAATCAGCTTGACGCGCGCGCCTGCATCCACCGCTGCCTGGGCGAGGGCGTAGCCCATCTTGCCGGAGCTGTGGTTGGAAATGTAGCGCACCGGATCCAGTGCCTCGCGGGTCGGACCGGCGGTTATGAAAACGGTCTTGCCGCTCAGGAGGCCGGTATCGAACTGGGCTGCGGTGAGCTGGGCAAGCTCCGTGGGCTCCAGCATCCGGCCGGGGCCTGTGTCGCCGCAGGCCTGCTCGCCACTGCCGGGACCAAAGATGCTGATATCACCCGCGTGCAGGCGGGCAATATTGTCCTGGGTGTGGCGGTTGCGCCACATGGCCTGGTTCATCGCTGGTGCCAGGCAGATAGGCGCCTCTGTGGCCAGGCACAGAGTACTGAGCAGATCATTGCCCTGGCCGTCGGCCAGGCGGGCGATGAAATCAGCACTGGCCGGTGCAATCAGGATCAGGTCGGCCCACTTGGCCAGCTCTATATGACCCATGCCGGCTTCGGCTTCGGGATCCAGCAAATGCTGGTGGACCGCGTGGCCAGACAGCGCCTGCAGCGTCAGTGGGGTAATGAACTCGGTGGCCGCAGGCGTCATGACAACGCGCACGTCGGCGCCGGCACCTTTGAGAAGGCGCGTGAGTTCGGCACTTTTATAGGCGGCGATGCCACCGGTAATGCCCAGAATGATTTGTCTGTTAGTAAGTCGTTGCATACCCGGAACCGATGCGTCGTCGCCGCCTGAAAAAGAGCGCCTAAGATATCACTTCAGGGCAGCTTTGCGTAGGCATGGGTATTCGGCGCCTGGGCGTTTGTCCTTGGTGGTTGCTAAGCCGTAAGCCGTAAGCCATAAGCCGTGATTGGTGATTGGTGATTGGTGATTGGTGATTGGTGATTGGGAGCTGGGTGAGTCTATGGTTGGCGGTGGGGTTGGACTGTGCCAGTGCTACGCTCAATGAATGGTGGCAATAAGCAGTGGCTACAGAGCGGTACTTACAAAGCTGCATCTATTAAACGATATTTATAGAAAGTAGTGACACAGGGAGGTGTCTCATGTCCATTTCAGACTGGCCGGCGCAGGAACGGCCGCGTGAACGCTTGCTGTCTCTCGGTGCGGCGGCCTTGTCCGATGCCGAGTTGCTGGCGATTTTTCTGCGTACCGGTGTAAGTGGCAAGAGTGCCGTGGATCTGGCGCGTGAACTGCTGGATCGTTTTGGCGGTTTGCGCCCACTGCTGGAGAGTAGTCGTGAGCAGTTTTGTCAGGGGCTGGGGCTGGGGGATGCCAAATATGCCCAGCTGCAGGCGGTGCTGGAAATGGCGCGGCGTCATCTGGAAGCGTCGCTGGAGCGAGGCGATGCGCTGGAGAATCCGGCGGCGGTGCGACGCTACCTTACGGCAAGGCTGCGGCATCAGGCGCGGGAAGTCTTTGCCTGTCTGTTTCTGGATAATCGCCACAGGGTTATTCACTTCGATGAGCTGTTCTTCGGCACTATTGATGCGGCCTCAGTCTATCCGCGCGAAGTCGTTAAACGGGCGCTGGGGCGCAATGCTGCGGCCCTTATTCTGGCGCACAATCATCCCTCGGGTGTGGCCGAACCCTCGCTGGCGGATCAGCAGATTACGCGGCGTCTGATTGATGCCCTGGCGCTGGTAGATATCCGCGTGCTGGACCATATGGTGGTGGGGGATACCGAAGTGGTGTCCTTCGCCGAGCGCGGGCTGCTTTAAAAGGCTGATATTTGCACAAAGAGGCTGGTATAGCGGCCTACGTTTGAGTATGATATGCGCCCTTCTGTCCTCTTGGTACGGGATTTTGTCCGGTTTTTGGACGCTCCGCCTGAGGTGGCTGCTGTAAATGCTGCCGATAAGTATCTGGACAGGGTTATATAAAATTTTCGAGAAGGTTTTCGAGATGTCTAAAGTTTGCATGGTTACCGGCAAGCGTCCGGTCACCGGGAACAACGTTTCCCACTCACAGCGTAAAACTCGCCGTCGTTTTCTGCCGAACCTGCATTGGCACCGGTTCTGGGTTGAGAGCGAAGAGCGTTTCGTTCGTCTGCGTGTATCTTCCAAAGGTATGCGTATTATCGATAAGAAGGGTATTGACTCGGTTCTGACCGAAATGCGTACCCGTGGCGAGAAATTTTAAGGAGTTAGGTCATGGCTGCTAAAGGCGCTCGTGAAAAGATCCGCTTGGTTTCCTCTGCCGGTACTGGTCACTTCTACACTACCGACAAGAACAAGCGCAACACACCGGAAAAGCTTGAGTTCAAAAAGTACGATCCGGTTGTTCGTCAGCACGTTCTGTACAAGGAAGCCAAGATCAAGTAATTGATCTGAGCTTGCTAAAAAAACCGGCCCTAGTGGCCGGTTTTTTTGTGCCTGAGTTTTGCCGAGGAGGGCCTGCGGTTGCGATAGGTGGGCACCAAAGTATTGGACTGTTCGGCCTGAATTTTTATATAGCTGCTTTAAATGATCACATGGGAATGCTGGTGTGATCCTGCTTCTTCGAAAACTCGCTCGCAAGGGCGAAAATACTGGCTTGTAGCCCGTTATGTCTGCGTCACTTCTGCTTGCTTCGCAATCTTTTTCAGTCGCCTTAGCGTTTAGTTTTCCTGTAGTCATTATGTAATATTAAGAAAAATGTGATCCACTCTAGAGCTGTAACCGTATATTTTTGCTAAGCGAAAAACAGATCGTCTGCGATAAGAGACTAATGTTTGGTTATAGTCTACCTGTACCTCGGTACAATAGGTCTTATTGCCCATATGTCCTATGGTGCCGGTCAGTCTGAAAAAGATACGAATTCATAGCAGAGGTGTTTCATGGCGATTGCGGAAGTAGCGGGTACTGTCAGCTTTATTACCGGGTCCGTAGTGGCTGTGAGCCCGGATGGGACTGAGCGTGAGCTTGTGCTGGGCGACACCGTCTATCTCCACGAAACCCTGCGTGCCGAAGACGGTGCACGAGTTGAGATCAGCAGTGTAGCGGGCGACCGCCTGGTCGTCGAAGGTGGGGAAGAGCTGCAGATATCTCAGGCTGTTGAGACCGATGGCGCCGCCACAACTGAAAGTGCCCAGCCACTTATAGCCGCGACAGTAACGTCCGTTACCGGTACTGCCGTTGCAATCGCCGCCGATGGCAGTGAACGCATTCTGAGTGTTGGTGACCCTGTATTTGAAGGCGAGCTGGTGCGCGTGGCCGGCGGTGGTCGTATCGAACTGGATAATAGCGCCGGTGAGACTGTCGAACTTGTCGCCGGTCAGAAAGTTCTGGTCGCACCGGAATTTTATTCCGAAATAACACGGTTCGATCCGTCCGAATCGGTGGCCTCCAGTGACAGTGTCACTAAGGCGCTGGCGTCCCTGGGTGATGTAGATGCCATTCAGCGCGCCATCCTGGCGGGTGAAGATCCGACGGCCATCGCCGAAGCGACTGCCGCCGGTCAGGCTCCAGGTGCTGGTGATACGGGCCCGGGAGACTCCGGCAGCCGTTTTGTACTACTGGATCGCACCGGTCAGGAAGTTCGTCCCCAGGCAGGTTATGGCACGAGCGGGATTGATCGCAGTTTCAGCGCGGTGAGTACCGAAGAGCAGACGATCGAGGCTGAGCCCATCACCACCGGTAACAATGCGCCGACCGGTGAATTAAGTTTCGAGACCAGTGATGACTCGGACGTCATCACCCTGGACGTCAGCAGCAGCTTCACCGATCTGGACAGCGACAGCCTGAGCTTCAGCGCCACCGGCTTGCCGGCGGGTCTGAGCATCTCGGCGGCCGGCGTTATCACCGGCACCATCGCCGCCAATGCCTCGGATGCGACCGATAACAACGACGGCACCCAGGACTACAGCGTCACCGTAACCGCCAGTGACGGTAACGGCGGCAGCGTCGATGTGGACTTCACCTGGACGGTGAACAACACCGTGCCTGAGTTCATCAGCGGCACCGACACCAGCGCGACCGCCGCGAACGTGGACGTCTACAGCTTCAGCGCACCGGAAAACACCGTCGCCAACAGCGTGGTCGGCACCGTCGTGGCGGCCGATAAAGACGGCGACAGCCTGACCTACAGCATCACCGGCGGCAACGCCGCGGGCCTGTTCAGCATCGATGCCACGACCGGTGCGATCAGCGTCACCCAGGACATCGACGACGCAGAGCTGGGCGATTACGCCCTGACCATCAGCGTGGATGACAGCGAAGGCGGCACCGATACGGCCACGGCCAACATCAGCCTGACCAACGTCAACGATGCCCCGACCCTTCAGGTGGATTCGTCCTCGAAGCAGGTGAATGAAAAAGGTCTTCCGCTGGGGAGTGGAGAGCTTGCTGATGGCGATTCAGGCAACAAGAGTGATCAGTCAGAGGTAGTATCTGGCACCTTTACCCTGGCCGATGCCGATGGTCTGGATGACTTGGTCAGCGTCACGATCAACGGCACCACCATCCTGGTCGATGATATCGAAGGCAGCGTGATCGCCGGCGCCAACAATCACGGCAGCTTGACCATCGACAGCTACAACAGCAGCACCGGTGTGGCGAGCTACAGCTATCAGCTGAGCGGTCCGGTGACCGACGTTGACGGCGTGACGGAGCAGGACAGCTTCACCCTGAGCGTGTTCGATGGCAGCGTCAGCTCCGCCGACAGCACCATTACTATCGATATCATTGATGACGTGCCAAGCATCAGCGTTGCCGCTGGCAGCCTGGGCGGGGTTAGCTTACAGACGCAGGACGCAGATACTTTATTCGGTGCGGATATCGCTACCAGCACGGCAGCGTTTGACGGGGTATTCAGCGTCAGTAACAGTGTCAGTGGGGCCGATGGCCAGGCCGGAGCCATTAGCTGGGGCTATGCACTGAGCCTGAGCGTAGCCTCCGGTACAGCATCGGGTCTTGAAAGTGGCGGCGTTGCCGTCAACCTGTATCAGCTTTCCGACGGCAGCATCGTTGGCAGTACCAGCACAACGCCCCCGCTGACTCTCGACGGCAGCGTCGTGTTTAGTTTGAGTGTGGACAGTGCTGGGGTGGTTACTCTGGGTCAGTATGCTGCGCTGGATCATGGCAATGCCGAGACGGAAGGCCGCTACGACGATGATGTACTGAGTCTTGCCAGCAACCTGGTGAGCCTGACCGGTACGGCCACAATTACTGACAATGACGGTGACAGCGCCAGCAGCAGCCAGAGCGTTGATCTGGGCGGCGCGATCAGCTTCGCGGATGATGGTCCGAGCGTATCCCTGACGCTGGGCAGTGACAGCGGCGTATCGCTCAGAACCCAGGACGCCGATACGCGGGGTGGAACACCCGATACGGCAACCAGCAGCGCGGCCTTCGGTGTTGCCATTGTGGCCTCGTTGAACTCCGGTGCTGACAGTGTAGAAGCCAGCGGGCTCAGCTATGTGCTTAGCCTGGCGAGCGAGGGCACTGACAGTCAGCTGAGCAGCGGTTCCGATGCGGTGTACCTTTACACCCTGGCGGACGGTACCGTACTGGGTTCAACGGCGACCACCAATCCTGGCAGTGTGGATGCTACGGCGGTGTTCGGCCTCAGTGTTGCCAGTGATGGCAAGGTGACGCTGACTCAGTACCAGGCGATGGATCATGCGACAGCCAATACTTCGGGTTACAGCAGTGATGTCCTTGCGCTGGCCAATGGGCTGGTGAACCTCGAGGTCACCTATTCGATCACCGATGGTGATGGCGATTCGGCGACCAGCACCAAGACGATTGATCTGGGCGGAAACATTCAGTTCGCCGATGATGGTCCTACGCTTTCAACAGCTAACCTGGCAATCGCAAATGTAACTGGCACTTATACCGGTTTCTATGCGTTTGATGTTGGTGCCGATGGGCAGTCCTTCGCCGACAGCTTCGACGCCAGTGCTTTGCAGTGGACCAATACGCGGGACGGTTACAGCCTTGAGTATGATGCTGCGGGCTCGGATGCCAGCCATCTGCTGTACAACGCCGTGTATGAAAAAGGAGGGGAGACTTTTACCTTCTTTACGCTGCAGGTTAATGCCGATGGCACCTACGAGGTGACTATGGTTACGCCGGATCCTATCATTGAACAGACGATTCCGAGCCTTTTGAGCGGTATTTCTGGCGGCTCCAATCTGGCGTTCTACACCTTTGGCTCGGCGCTCTTTGGTGGCGAGTTCCAGATAGTTGTTACCGGCAAGGAAAATGGTGCGGCCAGCACGCTGACTATCTCGTCTACCGACCTGGGTGTTGGTGACAACGTCATGCACGGTAGCAAGGGTGACGTGTTGCGCTTTGACGTTCAGCCTACTGCGAGCGGCAGCGGAGTACTGTCTGAACTGACGATTCAGCTGTCCCATACCGGTGGCGTGAAGACCTTTGATCCGGTGGACATCACGATCCGCTATACCGATGGTACAACATCGAGCTACAGCGAGCAGATCGGCACCGACTACAGTGTGACTGTTGCGGCGGATACTGCGCGGGAAGTGGACTACATTGAACTGGGCCCGGGAAGCAGCGGAGCCAGTTTCAAGATCACGGGTCTGGCCGGCAAGTACGTGACAACCGAGTTCCCGGACGATTATGAGCTCAAGTTTGAGCTTGCTGGAACCGATTCGGATGGAGACTCAGCGTCGAGCAGCTTCTCGGTGATGGTGAACGCCACCGATAACGGTTCAGCCCTGATTGAGGGATCTACCGGTAGCGATGTTCTCCATGGTACCGCCAGCAACGATATCCTCACAGGTCATGATGGGGCGGATCTGTTTGTCTGGAGTGATGGTCACGAGGGTGGTGTGGGCACAGGCCTGTTCGCCGAAGATACTGTGACTGACTTCAAACCGGCGGACGGTGATGTACTGGATCTTTCGGATCTCTTGGTTGGTGAAACCGAGGCGACCCTGGATGCCTATCTGTATCTGGACGACAACGGGACCGACAGCACGCTTTACGTCAGCACAAGTGGCAATATGAATGCTGCTGATGCAACCGAGGCGGCAACCAAGGCCGATCAGGTAATTAACCTGACCGACCTTAGCGGCACTGATATAGACACGCTGATTGCCAGCGGTAATCTGATGGTGGACAACAGCTAACGTCTGTTGCCTTTCTGAAACCCAAAAGCCGGCTGATGCCGGCTTTTTCGTATCTGCTTTTCTGCCTGGGGTCAGGCTCAGTTGCCGACAATGGCGTCCAGTTTGGCGGCGCAGATAAAGTCGTTGTCCGACAGACCCTTCACGGCGTGGGTACAGAAACGTACGATGCAGTAACCCCAGCCCATGCGAATATCCGGGTGATGGTTTTGCTGATCGGCCAGAAAGCAGGCGGCGTTAGTGGTATAGACCGCCTTGGCAAAGCCCTTGAAGCGAAAATCACGCTCTATATAGCTGGCATCGTCGGCCAGTTCCCAGTCCGGGTGCAGTTGGTGCATTAACGCTTGGGCTTCCGCAGTACTCAGAGCTGGAATACCGCCTTCGCAGGGTACGCAGGTCTGGCCGGCCAGGTCACAGATTGAATCGCTCATGGGGGTATCCTCCGGTGTAGTTGTTAGCTGGGGCAGGGCTTGCCCCATGCAGGCCGTATGTATTGGCGCACAGATGCTGGTGTTCAGTTTAGCGCGGCTTTGGGGGCGTATAGTGGCGCATGCAGCCCCAGTGCCTGGGCATGGTGGATAGTTCCCAGTATGTCGGTGCTGATCAGGTCGCGCAGTTGGTCGAGACCTTCGAGAACAAAGTACAGTGGCTGGTGAATGTCGATCCTATAGGGCGTGCGCAACACGTCCATCAAATCAAACGGCTGGCGCTGTGCCTGCGGGCTTTCGATGGCGTAGGGCAACTCGCTGGCCGACGAGGCGAGTCCGGCGCCCAGGGCCTTTAGGCCGCCGTTTTCGCGAATCAGGCCAAACTCTACGGTAAACCAGTAGAGCCGGGCCAGCCAGACATGATCCTGAGAGCGGGCCTTCGTGCCCAGCACGCCTATGTGGTGCGAAAATTCGGCGATCTGCGGATGGGCCAGCAAGGGGGTGTGGCCGAAGATCTCGTGAAAAATATCCGGCTCCTGCAGGTATTCCAGTTCATCGCGCGAACGGATAAAGGAGGCCGCCGGGAAGATGCGGGCGGACAGCAGCTGATAGAAACGGTCGAAGCCGATCAGGGCCGGTACCGGCGTGACGCTCCAGCCCGTTGCCTGCTGCAGGCGTTGTGATACCTCGACGCACTGTGGAATCCGCTGCGGGCTCAGTGCCAGCTGGGCCAGGCCCTCGGTGAATACCCGGCTGCAATAGCGCTTGGCCCGTGCCTGCTGAGGGCTGAACAGAATCTGCCAGACCGCGTCTTCCTCGGCGCTGTAGGGAATCATGCCCTGGGCGTCGGGTTGGTGGGCCTGGTAGCGGCTTGTGGTTTTCATGGTGGGCTCCTGCACAGCATTCCATACCTCATTAGAGTATCGAAGAGCGCGGGAAATTTGCTTGCGCTGTTGTACAAAACACCGCAACCTTTGAAAGGATATTGCCTATATATTTTATTTTGAGAAATAAAATGTCTGAAACAATCAAACTGGATAAAACGGATCGGCGTTTGCTGCGCGAATTGCAGCGCAACGGCCGTATCAGCAATCAGGAGCTGGCCGAGCGCACCAGCTTGTCCACCGCGCCTTGCTGGCGGCGGCTTAAAAAGCTCGAGGACAGCGGCGTTATCAACCGTTATGTGGCCCTGCTGGATAGCCACAAGCTGGGCATGCAGACCATGGCTTTTATCCATCTGTCGCTGCTGGATCACAGTGATGCCAGCATTGTTGCCATCGATGAGTTTGTCGAGCAGTCGCCGGAGGTGATGGAGTGCTACGCCATCACCGGCAGTGAAGACTATCTGCTGCGCATTGTCACCGAAGACATGGAAGCGCTGGAGCGCTTCATGATGCAAAAGCTGCTCAAGCTCAAGGGCGTCAAGTCGACCAACAGCTCGCTGGTGCTGCGTCAGAAGAAGTACACCACTGAGTTGCCTATTAGTGATTAGTTAAGCGTACAGGGGCGCTATAGCTGTTCGCGGATCAGCCCCCCCAGCGCCTGAATGGCCTGCAGGTAATAAGGGGTTGCCTCAAAAGTGCTGTAATTCAGCCGAATGCAGTGACTAAAGCGACCGTCGCTGGCAAAGAGGCTGCCAGGCGTAATGCCGATGCCAGCCTGCTGAGCGGCCCGATACAGGCGGTGGCTGTCAAAGCCTGCGGGCAGTTCAACCCAGCAGAGGAAGCCGCCTTTGGGGATCAGAGGTACGGCGCAGCCCGGCCAGTACTGGTAGATGGCCTCGAGCAACAGGCCCAGGCGCGTCTGGTAGCGTCGGCGTATCTGGCGCAGGTGGCGTTCATAACGGTTGTCGGCCAGAAAGTCGGCCGCAGCCCGTTGCAGTATGCCGGGGGAGGCCAGGGTGGTGACGTATTTGAGGTAGTTCACCTGCTCATAGTAACGCCCTGGCATGATCCAGCCGATGCGGATATCGGAGTCCAGGGTTTTGGACAGCGAACTGCACAGCAGCACCCGTCCTTCGGTATCCAGGGATTTTACCGGCGGCGGTCGGCTGCCCTGGTGGCACAGCTCCCCGAACACATCATCCTCGATGATCGGCAGGTCATGCTCGGCGGCGAGCTGCAACAGACTGTGGCGTGCAGCCGCAGGCATGCAGGCGCCGGTGGGATTGTTGAAACTCGGGTTGGTCAGTATGGCCTTGACCGGCCAGCGTGCCAGCGCCTGAGCCAGCGCTTCCATATCCATGCCCTGCTGCGGATGACCGGGAATTTCCAGTGCGCGCATGCCCAGGGCTTCGATGCATTGCAGGGTGCCATAAAAACAGGGTGACTCCACCGCTATGGTATCGCCGGGGCGCGCCAGTGCCAGCAGTGCCAGGGTGATGGCTTCCTGGGCGCCGTTGGTGATGACGATGTCATCAGCAGTGGCCTGCAGCGAGGTTGAGTGCATGCGCCTGGCCAGCTGTGCCCGCAGCGCCTGGAGCCCTGGAGGCGCCACGTAGTGGCTGTTGCCGCCGGGGGCCGCGGCTGTATCCCTGGCGTGGCGTGACAGACGGCGGTAGAAAAATTCGCGGCCGCTGCAGCGAGCATCCGGGTCGGCACTGCCCAAAGGGACCAGCTGGGCATTTTGGGCTGCGCCTATGATTTCAAGCGCAGTGGCGCCAAGCTGTACCTTGCGCGGTTCCAGTGCTGCACCCGGGTTTGGGCCCAACGGGCGTGCCCGCACGTAGTAGCCCGAGCGCGGGCGGGGTTCAATCAGCTGCTCGTCTTCAAGCATCATGTAGGCGTGTATCACGCTGTTGCGGCCGATGCTGAGTCTGCTGGACAGCTCGCGGATCGAAGGCAGCGGGTCGCCGGGCCGCAGCTGTTGCTCCAGAATCTGGTTGCGCAACAGTTCGGCGGTCTGTTCGTATATTTTCATGGGCACAGTCTAGTCATATCTTGGCGTGTCTGTGCTATTGAATGCGACTGTACCCATTCAAATAACGGCGTCTTGTGTCTGTTTTGCCCAAGCCTAAACACCGTATGCTTGAACCCTTGTTCAACCTAGACTCAGTCACCCAGAGGATTTATGCATGAGCGACTTTCAGGCGCGGCTGGTACGCTGGGTACCGCTGCTTTTCGTCCTGCTCTGGAGTACCGGTTTTATCGGTGCCAAGTACGGGCTGCCTTATATCGAGCCCTTTTACCTGCTGTTTATCCGCATGCTGCTCACCCTGGTGGTGTTTGCACTGCTGATGCGCATCTTCAAGGCTCGAGCGCTGGCGCCGCGCCAGGCCATGCACCAGATGGTGGTGGGGCTGATGGTGCACGGGGCCTATCTGGGGGGTGTGTTTGCGGCCATTAGCTGGCAGATGCCAGCCGGTATTGCCTCCCTGCTGGTTGGGCTGCAGCCGCTGCTGACAGCGCTGATTGCCTGGCAGTGGCTGGGCAACCGACTACGCAGTCGGCAATGGATCGGTTTGCTCTTGGGGCTTGCCGGTGTGGTGCTGGTGCTGGCGGGGCGTGACTCGGGCGAATCCGGTGAACTGGTCTGGCCGGCGCTGCTGGCATTGGTGCTGGCGCTGGTAGCCATCTCGGTGGGCACCCTGTATCAGAAGCGCTTTGGCCAGGGAGTTGATCTGCTCAGTGGTTCTTTTTATCAGTATTTGTCTACAGCTCTGCTGATGGGGCTGCTGAGCTTTGGCTTTGAAACGCAGGCAGTGGACTGGCAGCCGCAGCTGTTTCTGGCGCTGTTCTGGCTTGTGGTGGGGCTGTCGGTGTCCGCCATACTGCTGCTGATGTTGATGATCCGCGAAGGCGAGGCTGCGAGAGTTGCCAGCTACTTCTATCTGGTGCCACCGGTGACGGCGCTGGAAGCCTGGTGGCTGTTCGACGAGAGCCTGGCCCCCGTTGCCCTGGGCGGCATCGCCATCGCCGTACTAGGTGTGTATCTGGTGATCAGACCTGCCCGGGAAAGCGTGGCAGCGGTAGCTACGCCCAACACCGGGGCCAAGGGTACTGGCTGAAATGCCGTGCTGAAGTCTGCCGGGGGCGGTCGTCCGTTTTTGTTATCATGGCGCCACCTTTTTTGCGTGGCGTGGAGTCTTTAACCGATGCCTGAGTTGCCTGAAGTCGAAACTACCCGGCGGGGTGTGGCGCCCTATCTGCAGGATCACAGTGTTCAGGCTCTGGTGGTGCGTCAGCCGCGGCTGCGCTGGCCGGTGCCGCCGGAACTGGCGGGGCTGATTGAGGGCCAGCCGGTGCGAGGCGTATCGCGCCGTGGCAAATATCTGCTGATCGATTTTGATGCCGGCACTGTGCTGGTGCATCTGGGCATGTCCGGCAGCCTGAGGCTGGTGCCCGGCGAGCAGCCCGCCGGCAAGCACGATCATGTGGACTTTGTGCTGGATTCGGGCCTTGCGCTGCGCCTGACAGATCCACGGCGCTTTGGCGCCGTACTTTGGCAGGAAGCCGGCACCGAGCATGCATTGTTGGCGTCACTGGGGCCTGAACCGTTATCAGAAGCCTTTGATGCGCCGCTGTTGCAGCAGGCCTGCAAGGGGCGCCGCAGTGCGATCAAATTGCGCATCATGGACAGCAAGGTGGTGGTCGGGGTGGGAAATATCTACGCCAATGAAGCACTCTTTGCCGCCGGTATTGATCCGCAGCGGGCAGCGGGGCGTATCTCTGCCCAGCGGCTGGATCGATTGGTGGCTGAAATCAAGCAGGTATTGGAGCGCGCCATTGCCCAGGGCGGCACTACGCTGCGGGACTTTGTCGGCGGTGATGGCAAGCCGGGTTACTTCAAACAGGAACTGTGCGTCTATGGTCGGGGCGGCGATAGCTGCGTCTGCTGTGGTACTGTACTTAAAGAAATTCGCCTGGGGCAGCGCAGTACCGTGTTTTGCCCACGCTGTCAGCGTTAGCTAGCAGCCTGTCGGGCTTAGCCGGTCTAAGCTAGGGAAAGACCGATTTGAGTTAGTTTTTGAGCTCTTTTGAGGCAAATAGTGGTTCTATTTAACAATGAAGAGTACGCAAAGTAACCAAATCCGGCTTTTTCGCAGTGGACCAGTGTTAAGTCCGAGTGACTGTTCGGGGCGAGTATGGCTTATTACAGGGGTTTATAATTTATGACCGCAGCGCAATCCGCGTTGACTGACAAGGCGCTGCAGCGCAACGGCTTTCGCGAGCAGTTACGCGATGGTTTGGGGATTCAGGAGCTATTGCAGGGCAGGGAAGTGCTGCAGATTGAGTCGGATCCGCCGATTCACTGCGAGTTGTACGAGTTCGACAGTCAGGCTCCGGTACTGCTGTTTCTTCCGGGGCTGGGGACTTACTCTGAACTCTATGCCGAACTGCTTGCGGGCATTCGGGATCAGGGGTTCAACGTTGTAGGCGTTGATCCCCGTGGACACGGTTATTCCGGAGGCGAGCGCGGTTATTACAGTGTCGAGGACACAGTAGGAGACCTGCAACGCGTGCTGGATACGCTGCAGGAGCGCTTCAGCGGGCCTATAGGCGTGTTTGGCTACTCCGGTGGTGCGGTAGCGGGCCTTGCGCTGGCCGAACAGGACAGTCGAGTGCAGGCTCTGTTGTGCGGCACGCTACTGCTGAGTGAGCTGGCCCCCGATGTACTGCATGGCCTGGGTTGGCAGTGGACGAGCGCATCGGCCTGGATGTTTCCGCGCATGCGGGTGCCGCTCAAGGGCTTCATTGACTTCGAAGCTCTGCTGGCCGGTCACCCGGCGGGCCCGCTGATCAATGCCGATCCCATGGTTGTGTTCGAGTATCCGTTGCGTACCCTGGCGAGTTTGTTCAGTCGCAGCGCGGGCATTTTGAAGCAGGAGTATCCGTTCTCGCTGGCCATTATGCAGGGCACTCGGGATGAGGTACTGGATGTGGATTATGCTCGCCGTGTCGTAGCGCAGTCCGTGCAGCCGATTGAGCTGGTACTGATCCCGGCCGAGGGACACATGCTGCCCTGGGACAACGCACCCGCGCTGGCGCAACGCTCGGCGCAGTGGTTTCATCAGCAACTGCAAGGCTCGCAAACAGCTCCCGCCTGAGTCGCTGTCATCCCGGTGTCATGCCCTGTTCATGTGGCTGTCACCGGCGGCATCGGACAATGCACCTGACTGCAATCCTGTCAGGTGATGCCGATGAATACGCTGCAACAGAAAATCACTCAGCTTGATACGCTTGCGTTCCACTGGTGCCAGGGGCATGCCCGGGCACCGCAGCTGGCGTCTGTCAGTCGCTGGGTGTCGAGGCTGGGGGATGGCCTCTGCTATATCCTGCTGGGCGTTGTGCTGGCGCTGTTTGAACCCGACGACGGGCATCGCTTCCTGCAGGCCGGCCTGCTGGCGTTTAGTATCGAGCTGCCCGCCTATCTGTTGCTCAAAAACCTGATCAGACGTGACCGGCCCTGTGATCGCTTCGATCACTTCTCGGCCTATATCAAACCCTCGGATCGTTTCAGTTTCCCCTCTGGTCATGCGGCGGCTGCCTTTACCTTTGCCGCTGTGATGGTGGCGCACTATCCCAGCCTGCTGTTACCGCTCTATGGGCTGGCCAGCCTGATCGGTGCCTCCCGCGTATTGCTGGGCGTGCATTTCCCATCGGACATTCTCGCCGGCGCCTTGCTGGGTATCTGCTGCGCGCAGCTGGGCATTCTGTTGTTCGGGTTGGGCTAGCTGGCCATGAAAATACTCTATGGCGTGCAGGCGACAGGGAATGGGCATATTACCCGGGCGCGGGTCATGGCCGGTGCTCTGGCAGCACAGGGGCTTGAGGTGGATTATCTGTTCAGTGGCCGCCCCGCGGAGCGGCTGTTTGATATGGAGGTCTTTGGGGATTATCGCTGTCGCCGCGGCCTGACTTTCCAATATGGCGCCGGCGGGCGTGTGAATGCGCTAGGTACTCTGTGCAGCAACAATCTGTGGCAGCTGTGGGGCGATATCCGCGGGCTGGATCTGAGAGGCTATGATCTGGTGATCAGTGATTTCGAGCCGATCTCGGCCTGGGCTGCACGACGCCAGGGCGTACCCAGTATCGGCATCGCCCATCAATACGTGTTCAACTACGAATTGCCAGGGCGACATCAGGGTCGCCTGACCCGCAGTGCCATTCGCCTGATGGCGCCGGTGGATACCGCCATTGGTCTGCACTGGCATCATTTTAACCAGCCCATACTGCCGCCGCTGATTTCCCCACCGCGCTATCCGGTGACGCTCGAAGCCGACAAAATTCTGGTGTATCTGCCCCATGAGAGCCGCGCTCAGCTGCTCGACTGGTTCAGTCGCTTTGCGGATTATCGCTTTGTGATTTACTGCGATAGCCCAAAGCCCGAAACACAGCAAAACTTGCAGTTCCAGCCTTTCTGTCGCGATGGTTTTGAGCGCGACCTGGCCAGTTGTGCCGGCGTGATAAGTAACAGTGGCTTTGGGCTGGCCAGCGAAACGGTGCAGTACGGCAAAAAATTGCTGAGCAAACCCTATCGAGGCCAGGTGGAGCAGCTCTCCAATGCCGAAATCATGCAGCAGCTGAATCTGGCCTGGGTGGTGAATGGCGACTGTGATCTGGCGCAACTTAAACGCTGGCTGCAAGCGCCCAATCCGCCCGCTGCACCCTATCCGGATGTGGCCGCTGCGCTGGCGAGCTGGATTGCCCAAGGCCATGTCGAGCCAGCGGCATCTCTGGCAAAGCGTCTGTGGAGCCACCACGCCGCCCACACTGGGTAGCACCGCCGGAGCTGTGGCGCGACTAATTGTCAGTCAGGTTTTATCTGAGCTGGCTGCTGGGTTTTCCAATAGGGCGGCCTGGAGGCGACTGTTACTGCTATTATCATCAATACCCTTTGTCCTGCCTTTGTTCGCAGGATCCTGACAGATAAGCAGATTCAGGATCAGCTCGGTATCAGTGAAACGGATGCGATAAGCGAAATAATGCTCAAATTCCGAAGAGAGTCTTTATCAGTATTGAGAAATTGACGTTGTTTCTGATGCGTTCAGCAGCGGCTAATATAACCGCTCAGGAGAGTGCCATGGATGGCGGCTGGACTGCGCGTTAGTGACGTTTTTGAGAGCTAACTCATTGTAAAACAGATACAAAATAAAAAGGGCATGATGATCCGTCATCACGCCCTCTTGTCTGGCTTCCATTTTCCGTGCGCTTAAATTGCGTCCTGCGTGCTTCCGATTCGTCCTTTGCGCTTACCGAGGCCATCCTTGCTATTCGTTCCATGAACAGGAGATCCACGAGACTGATTATGGACGTTACCCAATTTATTAATATAGGAGAAAGTCCTAAAAGCTGTTTCATAAAATTTACGGTTTTGGCGCGGCCGCCGGGAGCGCTCGCAAAATCAAAACTGTTACGAAATATTTACAGAGGACAGTCCAGGGGGAAGAGATTCTGTCGAATGTTGACTGGCCCAATGCTCAGATCAATTTGGCCGTGGACATCATCCCTGTGAAACGCATAGACTAGGTCCCTTCTTGTCGGGGTGCCTTAAAAAGCACCGAGCGCATGTCGGTTCGCCGATGTTCTGTTCGGTCATTTGAGGGGCTGAGATCAAACCCGTTGAACCTGATCCGGTTAGTACCGGTGTAGGAAACCGAGATATGTTCCATATACTCTTTCCTCTGTTCTTCTGGTGAATCTTTGGCCGACAGCCAAATTTATCAGGAGCCGACCATGCAGCAGCGTTCCCCGCATGCCTGTCCCATCGCACTGACCATCGCCGGGTCCGATTCTGGCGGCGGTGCCGGGATTCAGGCCGACCTCAAGGCATTTTCTGCCCTAGGCGTTTATGGCGCTTCGGTTATTGCTGCCCTGACGGCCCAGAACACCCAGGAAGTGCGCGCCATCCAGGATGTGCCGCCGGAATTTATTCGCAGCCAAATTCAAACTGTATTCGATGATCTGGCCATTGGCGCCGTCAAGATTGGCATGCTGAGTCAGCCGGCGGCGATTGTTGTCGTGGCCGAGGAACTGCGTCGCTATCAGGCCTGCAATATAGTGCTTGATCCTGTCATGGTGGCCAAAAGCGGCGACAAGTTGCTGGCGGATGCGGCGGTTTCCAGCCTGCGCACCGAATTGCTGCCACTGGCGACCATTCTCACCCCAAACCTGCCGGAAGCGGCGGTGCTGCTCGATTGCGAAGAACCGACCTGCCGAGATGACATGATTCGTGCCGCCCAGGCATTGCTTGAATTCGGCCCCAAGGCCGTGCTGCTCAAGGGTGGGCATCTGCAGGGGCAGGACAGTGCCGACCTGCTCTGCACGGCCGAGCAGCTGCTCTGGCTGCCCGCCAGGCGCATCGATACGCGCAACACCCATGGCACCGGCTGCACACTGTCTTCTGCCATAGCTGCAGGGCTGGCCAAGGGCCTGTCGGTACAGGCGGCAGTCGAGACTGCCAAGGCTTATATCAGTGCGGCCATAGAGGCGGCGGACAGGCTTGAAATCGGCAGCGGTCACGGACCTGTCCATCATTTCCACCGTTGGTGGTGAGCGGCCGGATGCTCGGAATTGATGTACGCAACGCCAGCCTTGCCTGGCAGGGTCACAGCGTTTTCAGCGACCTGAGCTTTCATTTGCCGGCCGGCGAGTGGACCTGTCTGCTGGGTCAGTCCGGCGTTGGCAAGAGTTCACTGCTGCGTCTGCTGGCGGGGCTGACTGAGCAGATGCAGGTGCGGGCAGAGATTGTTGCCAGCGATGGCAAGCCGCTGGACGGACGCGTGGCCTGGATGGCGCAGCAGGATTTGCTGCTGCCCTGGCTGAGCGTGCTCGAAAACGTGCTGCTGGGGCCGCGTCTGCGCCGCAGCCGCGTCACACCGGCACAGCGCGAACAGGCCCGCTACCTGCTGAACCAGGTGGGCCTGGCGGGTTTGGATTCACGTTATCCGGCAGTGTTGTCCGGTGGTCAGCGCCAGCGTGTGGCCCTGGCGCGGATGCTGATGGAAGACCGCCCGCTGGTACTGATGGATGAGCCTTTTTCGGCACTGGATGCCGTGACGCGGCTGAAGTTGCAGGATCTGGCGGCCCATCTGCTGGCTGATCGCACTGTGTTGCTGATAACCCATGATCCGCTGGAGGCGCTGCGGCTGGGGCATCAGGTGCTGGTACTGCAGGGCAGTCCGGCCCGCCTAACCGCACCACTGCGCCCGCTGGATGCACCGCCACGGGCGGTGGATCAGCCCGAGGTACTGGAATTGCAAGGGCGCCTGTTGCGCCAGCTGATGGAGCTGTCGACATGAATGCCCTGCGTAGTTTGGGCATAGCGGCAGGCCTCTGTGGTCTCTGGCAACTGCTGGTATGGCTGCTGGCGGATCGCACCGTACTGCTGATCACTCATAATTCGCAGATCGGTGCAGCGCAGCGGGCCATGGATCAGCCCCAGCTGATGGCGGTGAACGCATGAATGCCCTGCGTAGTTTGGGCATAGCGGCAGGCCTCTGTGGTCTCTGGCAACTGCTGGTATGGCTGACCGATGCGCCACATTTCATCCTGCCAGGGCCCTTGCGGGTGCTGGCGGCACTGTACGGCAATATCGGCCTGTTGCTGCAGCATGCCGGCGTGACTCTGGCGGAAATACTGCTGGGTCTGCTGCTCGGTGTCCTGCTGGGCCTTGGCAGCGCCCTGACGCTGATCTGGTTTCGGCGCCTGCGGCCCTGGATGCTGCCGATTCTGGTGATCAGCCAGTCGATCCCGGTGTTCGCACTGGCGCCGGTACTGATGCTCTGGCTGGGATACGGCATGGCCTCCAAGGTAGCCATGGCAACGCTGATTATCTATTTCCCGGTGACAGCGGCCTGTTACGACGGTCTGCGGCATACGCCTGCGGCCTGGCTGGAGCTGGCTCGAACCCTGGGGGCAGACAAGCGTACTCAGCTGCTGCAGATCCGCCTGCCCTCGGCACTACCGGCGCTGGGTTCGGGGCTGCGGGTCGCAGCTTCGGTAGCGCCCATAGGCGCGGTCGTGGGGGAGTGGGTAGGGTCATCCACCGGGCTGGGTTACCTGATGCTGCATGCCAATGCGCGCATGCAGGTAGATCTGATGTTCGCGGCCCTGCTGGTACTGTCGCTGATGGCGGTGAGCCTGTATTTCCTGATTGACTGGCTGCTGCGGCGCTTGATGCCCTGGCAGTCTGAAACCCTGTTTGATGATGCCCGGGAGGCAGAATAATGAAAACAACAAAGCTAAAAGTCGCTGCCACGCTTGCCGCTGCGCTGCTGAGTGTGAATGTTATGGCGGCGGAAAAAGTCACCTTGCTGCTCGACTGGTTTATCAACCCGGACCACGGCCCATTGATCGTGGCGCAGCAGCAGGGCTACTTCAAGGAGCAGGGGCTCGAGGTGGTGATGCAGGAACCAGCGGACCCGTCCATGCCGCCCAAGCTGGTCGCCGCCGGCAAGGCCGACATGGCGGTATCCTACCAGCCGCAGCTGCATGTTCAGATCGATGAAGGCTTGCCGCTGAGCCGCGTAGGGACTCTGGTGGCAACGCCGCTGAATTCTCTGGTGGTGCTGGAAAGCAGCGATATCAAATCGATTGAGGACCTCAAGGGCAAGAAGGTCGGCTATTCGGTCGGCGGTTTCGAGGATGCGCTGCTCAAGGCCATGCTGGCCCGTGAAGGTCTGGAACTGTCGGACATCGAAATGGTGAACGTGAACTGGTCGCTGTCACCTTCCCTTATAACCGGCAATGTCGATGCCGTTATCGGTGCCTACCGCAACTTCGAGCTTAACCAGATGGATATCGAGGGTCATCCGGGCCGGGCGTTTTACGTTGAAGAACTGGGTGTGCCGGCCTACGACGAGCTGGTGCTGGTGGTGAACAACAAGGACCGCAAGGACCCCAAGTATGGCCGCTTCATGCGGGCGCTGGAAAAGGCGACCCAGTTTATCGTCAATCACCCGGATGAGGCATGGACCAGCTTTGTCAGCTACAAGGCGGACCTGGACAACGAACTGAACAAGCGCGCCTGGGCCGATACCCTGACCCGTTTTGCACTGCGCCCGGCGGCGCTGGATAACGGCCGTTACGAGCGCATGGGGGCCTTTATGCAGGCCCAGGGGCTGACCAAGGCGAACCCTGCGGTATCGACTTACGCATTTGAACCGAAATAGGTACGGAGGAAATATGAGCCAGCCATTTTCCGAACAGCTCAGGTCAGCTGCCGAGCCCTGGTGGAGCGGTGCCGTAGAGCACTCTTTCACCGTTCAGATCGGTGACGACAGCCTGGCGGACGCAGCTTATATCCGCTATTTGCTGCAGGATTACGCCTTTATCGGCACCCTGGCCGATCATGCCGCACTGGCGATTGCTGCAGCGCCCGACATGGCGGCCAAGGGGTGGCTGGCGGCTTTTCTGGCGGCCTTGACCTCGGCCGAGAACGACTACTTCGAGCGCTCCTTCGCAGCCCTTGATGTAAGCCCCGCAGATTACCGGGCGCCTGAGCTGAATCCGGTGGCGCAGATGCTGGCGCGGGAAATGCGCGATGCCCAGGCCTGCGGCTACGCCGACATGATAGTGGTGCTGGCCTGTGCTGAATGGGTCTATCTGAGCTGGGCCCAGCGCGAGGCGAAAAAGACGCCGCCGACGCGCTTCTGGCTGCGCGAATGGATCGATATCCATGTGCTGCCCGAGTTCGAGGCGTTTGTGGTCTGGCTGCAGAGCCAGCTCGACAGCTTTGGCGAGCTGGCTGCGGCGGATCGCAAGCGCCTTGAGCAGCGTTTTACCCGTATGGCCTGGCTGGAACAGGCGTTCTTTGATGTGTTGCTGACCGAGCAGGAATGACCATGTCCATCTATGCACAGCTTAAGCGCGCCGCCCACCCCGACTGGGATGCCTATATCCAGCACGAATTTGTGCGCGGGCTGGGGGATGGCACCCTGGCGCCGGAATCCTTTGCCCATTACCTGAAACAGGATTACCTCTTCCTGCTGCAGTTCAGTCGTGCCTGGGGGTTGGCGGTATACAAGAGCCGCACCCTGGAGCAGATGCGCTATGCCCAGCAGGGCATTAACGCCATGCTGGATATCGAGATCGGCCTGCACGTGCAGTACTGCGCCGACTGGGGTATCAGCGAGGCGGAGCTGCAGCGCCTGCCGGAAGCGACCGCCACCGTGGCCTATACCCGTTATGTGCTGGATTCGGGTTTATGCGGTGATCTGGCGGATCTGCATGCGGCACTTGCGCCCTGCATCGTCGGCTATGCCGAAGTCGCCCGCTGGCTGCTGGACCAGCCCTCCACAGTGCTGGAAGGAAACCCCTACCGCGCCTGGATCGAAATGTACGCCAGCGACGAATATCAGCAGGTCGCTGCCGCTGAAATCCGCCTGCTGGATGAACTCTGCGTGGACATGCCGGCGCGGCGCCTCGATGAACTGACACACACCTTTCATACCGCGACCCGGATGGAAGCGGCCTTCTGGCAAATGGGGCTCGATCTGAGCGCCTGAATGAATTCCTGAAGTGAAACCCTGGCCCGCCAATCACGGCGGGGTTGGGGGGCCTATGCCCAAATTAAGCTCAAAACACGCTTTTCAATCATGCTGGCAGGATGCCGGCGCTAAACCGACCCAAGAGGATGAGAATAAAATGGCCGAGCAAAACAAGCCTTTCAGTCGTGGCGTTGTCGCTGACGTCGCCTCAGTGCAGCCGTTCCCCAAGTCCCGCAAGGTGTATATCGAGGGTAGCCGACCGGATATTCGCGTACCCATGCGCGAAATCTCGCTGGACGATACTCCCACGGGTCTGGGTGGAGAAAAAAACGGTCCGCTCTACGTGTACGATACTTCCGGCCCCTACACAGATCCGAATACGGCTATAGACGTGCGCAAGGGCCTGCATCCGCTGCGTGATGCCTGGATCAACGAGCGCAACGACACCGAAATGCTGGATGGCATGACCAGTGATTACGGTCGCATGCGCGAATCCGATGCGAGCCTGGATGAGCTGCGGTTTGAGCTGACCCGCAAGCCGCGTCGAGCCAAGCCTGGCCAGAACGTGTCCCAGCTGCACTATGCACGCAAGGGCATCATCACGCCGGAGATGGAATACATCGCCATCCGCGAGAACATGAAGCTGGCCAAAGCCGAAGCTGAAGGCAGCATGGTTGACCAGCAGCACCCCGGACACAGCTTTGGCGCTCGCCTGCCAAAAGAAATCACGCCGGAGTTCGTGCGCAAGGAAGTGGCCGAAGGCCGCGCCATTATTCCGTGCAACATCAACCACCCTGAACTGGAACCGATGATTATCGGTCGTAACTTCCTGGTGAAGATCAACGGTAATATCGGCAACTCTGCGGTGACCTCTTCGATCGAAGAAGAAGTCGACAAGATGACCTGGGGCACCCGCTGGGGCGCCGACACCATCATGGATCTGTCGACCGGCAAGAACATCCATGAAACCCGCGAATGGATACTGCGCAACTCGCCGGTGCCCATCGGTACTGTACCCATCTACCAGGCGCTGGAAAAAGTGAACGGCGTGGCCGAAGACCTGAACTGGGAAGTGTTCCGCGACACCCTGATCGAACAGGCGGAGCAGGGTGTGGATTACTTCACCATTCACGCAGGCGTGCTGCTGCGCTACGTGCCCATGACCGCCAAGCGCATGACCGGTATCGTTTCCCGCGGCGGCTCCATCATGGCCAAGTGGTGCCTGGCGCATCACCAGGAAAACTTCCTTTACACCCACTTCGAAGACATATGCAAAATCTGCAAAGACTACGATGTGTCCTTCTCCCTGGGTGACGGCCTGCGCCCGGGCTCCGTCTACGATGCTAACGATGAAGCTCAGTTTGCCGAGCTGGAAACCCTGGGTGAACTGACCAAGGTCGCCTGGAAGCACGATGTGCAGGTGATGATCGAAGGCCCGGGCCATGTGCCTATGCACATGATCAAGGAGAACATGGACAAGCAGCTGGAGGAGTGCCACGAAGCACCTTTCTATACGCTGGGCCCATTGACCACCGACATAGCGCCGGGCTACGACCACATCACCTCCGGCATAGGTGCGGCCATGATCGGCTGGTACGGCTGCGCCATGCTTTGCTACGTCACGCCCAAGGAACACCTGGGCCTGCCGAACAGGGATGACGTCAAGACAGGCATTATCACCTACAAGATCGCCGCTCACGCCGCGGACCTTGCCAAGGGGCATCCGGGCGCGCAGATCCGCGACAACGCCATGTCCAAGGCGCGCTTCGAATTCCGCTGGGAAGATCAGTTCAACATAGGTCTGGACCCCGACACCGCCCGTGCCTACCACGACGAAACCCTGCCGAAAGAGTCCGCCAAGGTGGCGCATTTCTGTTCCATGTGCGGACCCAAGTTCTGCTCCATGAAGATCAGCCAGGAAGTGCGTTTGCTGGATGCCACCCAGATCGAGGCCATCAATCTGGAAGCGGAATCAGGGATGCAGCAGAAGTCCGAGGAGTTTCTGGAAACCGGCGGTAAGATCTACCACAAGGTGTGATTTCTACTCCTGAGTGACTAAAAAAGGCCGGTTGCCAGAAAGGTAGCCGGCTTTTTTGTTGCCAAACGGGTGAGGCGCACGGGACGCCACTGTCCGTCGCGCCGGGTATGCAACACTCCTGAATAGGCTGCGCAAGGCCGAGGAGTTCCTGGAAACCGGCGGTAAGATCTACCACAAGGTGTAACCTCTACACCCAGGTAGTAAAGCTTGAGTGACTAAAAAGGCCGGCAGTCTGTAAAGATTGCCGGCCTTTTTGTTTTTAAGGCACGAAAATAGGCAGGCACTGCTGAGGCGTCAGTCCCCCAGTGGCTGGCTGTCGTCGTGATCCCGGTACGCCACCAGGTGGTGCTTGATGCGGCGTACGTTCTCCAGTGCCCGTTCGCCGATGGCGATGGCAAGCTCGGAAGCCAGCACGTCTATCACCGCCAGCAGGGCATAACGCGAGGCGGTAGGCTGATTCACGAAGCTTTTCTCTTCGGGGATATCCACTGGCAGCAGAATATCCAGATGGGCACAGAGGGGGGCGTCGGGTCGTGTCATGCCGATAACTGTGGCGTCGTAGCCGCGGGCGATATCACAGGCGTTGGCCAGATCGGCGAAGCGCCCGGAGGTGGAGATGGCGAGCAGTACATCACCTTTCTTGAGTGTTGCAGCGACCATCTGCAGCATCTGACTGTCCTGGTAGGCATTCACCGCCAGACCCAGTCGAAACAGCCGGTGCTCGACATCCTGCGCCACTATGGTGGAACCGCCGCCGCTGCCGAACACGGCAATGCGCCCGGCGTGCTGCAGGGCACTGACCGCCTGCTGGATCGTTTCGCTGTCCAGCAGCGCCAGCTGCATTTCCAGTGCCTGCTGGGCGCGGCGTACCACCTGCTCGGCGGCTTCCGAATGGCTGCCGGACGAGGTCTGACCGGCCAGAAAACGTACCCCCACGGCGCGTGCCTGGGCCAGGTGAACCTTGAACTCACGCAGATTCTTGAAGCCCAGCTTGCGGCAGAACCGCGTCACCGTAGGCGTGCTGGTATCGGACCACTGCGCCAGTTCGGTGGTACTGGCGTGGACTGCGCGATCGACGTCGGACAGTATCACCTCGGCCAGGCGCTGATCCGCCTTGCTCATGGCATTGGTATTGTCCTTGAGCGCGGACACTATATCGGGGGCTGCCGGTGGCGTCATGATGGGGTTCACCCTTCCTTGATTGTCAGCAATGGGTCAGTAGCGCGCCGCCGCACCGGGTCTGAAAACAATGCGCTGGAGTATAACACCGCTTCACAAACCCCAGCGAGCCGGGGCCTGAGCCTGGATATGGGCCATCAGGCTCAGGCCGGGCGCATGTTACTGCGGATCCTTGTAGGCCGTGACGTCTATTTCCACCTTGGCGTCTACCACCAGCGGTGACACCACGGTGGAGCGTGCCGGCGGGTGGCCCTGGAAGTATTCCTTGAACACGCCGTTGAAACTCCAGAAATCCCGCGGGTCGTCCAGCCAGGCATTCACCTTGACCACGTCTTCGAGCCCGTAACCGGCCTCTTCCAGTATGGCTTTGACATTCTCGATGGCCTTGCGGGTCTGGGTCACGATGCCGCCTTCCACCACTTCACCATTTTCCAGCGCGACCTGGCCCGAGACAAACAGAAAGCCACCGGCTTTGGTGGCCTTGGCGAAAGGCAGTTCCTGGCCACCGGCACCCTGACCTGCAAGGCGGAATCGTTCGATAGGCATAAATGTACTCCTGAATAAAATGTGAAGAAAATCTTCTCTTTTTTAAATTTACAGTTGATTTTTACCCTGTTCACGGTCATATTTCAATCACAAAGTGAAGATTGTGTTCATAAATAACAAAAACAGAGGTCTCCTTATGAGCCGGTGTCAGAGGCTGAGCAGCAGGCTCAGTGGCAGAATCAATCTGCTGAATCAGAGGGTGGTCGGTGTGCTGATGGCCGTGCTGCTGCTGGATGTGTGGATTGCGGTACTCGATCGCTACCTGCTGCACTGGCAGATCAGCTGGGTCGAGGAGCTGGCGCGCTACATCATGATCTGGGCGATCCTGCTGGCGGTGCCCTGCTGCACGGCGGGGCGTGAACATATAGGCCTGTCGACGGTGGTACAGCATTTGCCGGCGCCATTGCAGCGCGGCCTGAGAATCCTGGTGGATCTGCTGTCATTGCTGTTTTTCGGCTACCTGGCCTTTTCCGGCACTGAGCTCGTGATCAAGGGCCTGCAGCAGGTCTCCACGGTCTTCGGCTTACCCATGGCTTATCCCTACGGTGCGATCCCGGTGGCCTTTGGTCTGGCGGCGCTGCAAAGCCTGCTGGCGCTGCTGCGGGACTGTGGCACGGATAGGCTGGAACCCGCGGCTGACGCAGAAAAGGCACTGCAGCTGCAATAGCCGCGACTGCCTGTGCAACGCTGTGGCGCCAACGCATGGCGGCCGCAGTGACCCATAACAACAATACAGAGGAGTGACGCAATGACGATCGCCCTGATTCTGGTGGTACTGCTGATTATCGGTACTCCCGTAGGCGTTGCGCTGGGCCTGGCGGGCCTGGCCGGCATGTTTAGCATCGGCGGACTGCATTTTGCGTCGCTGGCGCCGGCCAAGGTCTTCAACGGCCTGAATATCTTCCCGTTCCTGGCCATGCCGTTCTTTATTCTGGCCGGCGAAATCATGAACCACACCGGTATTACCTCCCGCCTGGTACAGTTTTCCCAGGCGCTGGTGGGACATTTTCGCGGTGGCCTGGCGCACTCCAACATGGTGGCGTCGGTGTTCTTTTCCGGTATTACCGGGGCAGCTACGGCCGATGCTGCTGCTTTCGGTCGTACCCTGGTGCCGGCGATGGTGGAGCAGGGCTACAGCCGCCCTTATGCCTGTGCCGTTACGGCGGCGGGCTCCATCATAGGTCCGACCATTCCGCCATCCGGCCTGATGGTGGTGTACGGATCCCTGATGGGAGTTTCCATCGGGGGCCTGTTCGCCACCGGCATTCTGCCGGGTCTGCTGATCTGTTTAGTGTGCATGGCCATTATTGCCGTCTTCGCCAAGCGCAAGAATCTGCCCAAGGCTGCCCAGCGCGCCTCACTGCGCCAGCTGCTGGGTCACTTCAAAGGCTCGCTGCTGGCACTGCTGATGCCCCTGATTATCCTGGGTGGCATTGTCAGCGGTATTGTCACACCCACGGAAGCGGCCTCAGTCGCGGTGGCCTACGCCCTCTTTATCGGCTCGGTGGTGTATCGCAACCTGAGCTTTGCCGCCCTGTTTCGCATGCTGATCAGCACGGCGCAGATTTCGGCGGTGATCTACCTGATTATTGGCGCCGCCTCGATCTTTGGCTGGTGGCTGAGCTTCAATCAGATTCCACAGTTTATCGCCACCTTTATCAGCCAGCTGTCGGATAACCCCAACGTGATCCTGTTGCTGATTATTGGTCTGCTGCTGGTCGTGGGCATGATCATGGATATCAACGCCATGCTGATCATTCTGGCGCCGGTGCTGGTACCCCTGACCGAGCAGATCGGCATGGACCCGTTGCACGCCGGCATCATCTTCGTACTGGCGCTGAATATATCGCTGATGACGCCGCCGGTGGGCGCCTGCCTGTTTGTGCTGTCGTCGGTCACTGGCGAAAAGCTGGAACGTATCTCGGCTGAGCTGATGCCCTTCCTCATAGGCCAGCTGATCCTGCTGATGTTTCTTGCCTTTACCCCTGAAGTCACGCTCTTCATCCCGCGTTTGCTGGGTTACTGAGCCGGCTTGAATCCTGCGGCTACGGCCATTTATCCACCTGAAACCATAGAGATACTGTCGATGAAAAAAATAATCACCTCCATCGCCGCTACATCCCTGTTGGCCACTTTGGCCGCCATGCCCCTGACGGCCAACGCCGAAAAGGTGCTGCGCTTCGCCCATGACAACAAGGCGGACATGATGGAGAACCCGGCCCATGCCTTCACCGGCGTGTTCAAAAATATTGTTGAAGCCGCCAGTAATGGCGAGATCAGGGTCGAGATCTACCCCAGCAATCAGCTGGGCTCGGCGAAGGAACATATCCAGATGGTACGGGATGGCCAGATCCAGGGCACGCTGTCGTCTACCGGCGCCCTGGCGAGCTATTACCCCCGTATCGGTGTGCTCGATGTGCCTTTTGCCTTTAACAGCAATGCGTCCACCTATGAGGTATTGGACGGCAGTTTCGGCAAGGCGCTGGCGGCGGATATCGACGCCAGCCTCGGTGACGTCAAGGTACTGGGTTTCCCAGATACCGGTGGTTTCTTCTCGGTGACCAACTCCAAGCGGGCGATCAATACCCTGGAAGACTTCAAGGGTATTCGCATTCGCACCATGACCCTGCCTACGCACCAGAAGATTATTCAGTCCCTCGGTGGCGAGGCTTATCCACTGGCCTGGGGCGAGGTTTATTCCTCCCTGCAGACCGGCGTTATCGATGGCCAGATGAACCCGATTCCCACGGTGACCTTCGCCAAGTTTGATGAGGTACAGGAATACCTGACCCTTACCAACCATCTGTTTGCGCCCTATACGCTGATGCTGAACAAGGCCTTCTATGACGGTCTGACCGACGAGGAGCGCAAGATCATCCACTTTGCCGCCCAGTCGGGCATTGTTGCCGGCAGAGGTCTGTCCCGCGTCATCGAAGCGTCGGAGCGCGGTCTGGAGGGGCTGAAAAAGACCATGAAGGTTAACGCCCTGTCGGCAACAGAGCACGAACGGTTCCGCGAGGCGACCCAGCCGGTGGTCATTGAAGACATTCGCCAGTCGCAGGACGGCAAGGGCGTCGAACTGCTGGACCTGTTTTTGAATGAAACGCAGCAGGCCAACGACAAACTCTACCTGAACTAAGTCCCAAGGCCCCGGCTCTGTTTTCGGGGCCAACCTCTCGAGGTGTTTTATGCGAGTTTTTGTAGCCTCACTGGCCACCGAGACCAATACGTTTTCGCCGGTATTTACGGATCTGGCGTCATTCAAGGAAAGCTTTTATGCCCCGCCCGGCGAACATCCGGCCACGCCGACGCTGTGCAGTGCACCCTTTATTGCCTGTCGCGAGAAAATCCCGGCGCTGGGCTGGGAGCTGATCGAAGGCACCGCCGCCTGGGCTGAACCCGGTGGCCTGGTGAACCGCAGCACTTACGAGCTGCTGCGCGATGAAATACTCGGGCAACTCAGCGCCGCCTTGCCGGTGAATGCGGTAATACTCGGGCTGCATGGCGCCATGGTGGCCGACGGTTATGACGACTGTGAAGGCGATCTGCTGACGCGGGTGCGTGCCCTGGTGGGGCCGGCGGCGACCATCGCCGCCGAATTCGATCCCCACAGCCACCTGACGGCCAAGCGGGTTGCGCAGGCGGATATACTGTTGGCATTCAAGGAGTTTCCCCATACCGACTTCGTCGATCGTGCCCGGGATCTGGTGGATCTGGCGGTGCGTCATGTGCAGGGGGAGATCAAGCCGACGGCAGCGGTGTTCGATTGCCGGATGATCGAGGTGTTGCCCACCAGTCTTGAACCCATGCGCAGCTTTGTGGACCGCCTGCATCAGCTGGAGCTGGAGCCTGCCGTACTGTCAATTTCCGTTATCCATGGTTTTATGGCCGGTGATGTACCCGAGATGGGCACTCGGCTGCTGGTGATTACCGACAACGATCAGGCCCGCGCGGATAGCCTGGCACAGTCGCTGGGTATGGAGCTGTTCTCCTTTCGCGGTAAAACCCGCCCGCCCTATATATCCCCTGAACTGGCGATAGCAGAGGCCCAGGCCTCGTCGCTGCAGCCGGTGGTCATCGCCGATGTCTGGGACAATCCCGGCGGCGGTGTGGCCGGGGACTCGACCCTGGTGCTGCAGAAAATGCTCGACATGGGCGTGCGGGATGCGGCGGTGGGCACCATCTGGGATCCGATGGCGGTGCGCTTTTGCGTGGCGGCGGGAGAGGGCGCGAAGATCAAGCTGCGCTTTGGCGGCAAGGCCGGGGACAATGCCGGCGCGCCCATGGATGCCTGGGTGGAGATCCGCAAGGTGGTGCGCGATGCCGTGCAGAGCTTTGGCGACAGCGTGGTACCCCTGGGGGACAGTGTCTGCATACGCCTGGCGGATACGGCCATCGATGTGGTACTCAACAGTAACCGCTCCCAGGCCTTTGCGCCGGACCTGTTCAGCAATCTGGGTATAGACCCTGCGGCCAAGCCGATCCTGCTGATCAAGTCGACCAACCACTTTTACGATGCTTTCGCCGCGATAAGTCAGCACATTATTTATTGTGATGCGGGCGGCCCTTACCCCAGTGACCCCGTTACCAACAGCTATCGCAAGATGACGCGCCCAATCTGGCCGATTGTTGAGAATCCCCATGGGCTCACAGACGAATTACTGGAGATACGCTGATGCTGTACCCACAACTGGACACGCCCTGCGTTTTGATTGACGAGGCGATACTCGAGGCCAATATCCGCGGTTTTCAGGCCCACTGCGACGAGCACGGGTTGCGAGTGCGGCCCCATATCAAGACCCACAAGCTACCCTGGGTTGCTCACAAACAACTGGATGCCGGGGCTAGTGGCATAACCTGTCAGAAGGTGGGGGAAGCCGAGGTCTTCGCAGCAGCGGGTTTTGACGACATCCTCATCAGCTACAACATCATTGGCGCCGCCAAGCTGGCCCGGTTGCTGGCGCTCGCAGGCCAGGTCAGGTCCCTTGCGGTGGTGGCCGACAGCGAGGCGGTGCTGCAGGGGCTTTCGGCGACCTTTGCTGACAGCGGACGAACTCTGGATGTGCTGGTGGAGTGCGACACCGGCGCCGGTCGCTGTGGCGTGCAAAGCCCGCAGCAGGCGGCGCAGCTGGCGGAACTTGTAGCGCGCTTACCGGGCTTGCGTCTGCGTGGGCTCATGACGTATCCGGCGGCCTACAGCGAAGCCGTTGTGCAGCAGTGGTTCAGTCGGGCGGCTGCGCTGTGCGAGCAGCAGGGTCTTGCGCTTGAGGTGTTCAGCAGTGGTGGCACGCCCAGTATGTGGCACGCCCATGAAGCTCCCATCGTCAACGAGTACCGCATTGGCACCTATGTGTACCAGGACCGCTCCCAGGTGGCTGCCGGCGCCTGCCAGCAGGCGGACTGTGCCCTGACGGTGATGACCACCGTGGTCAGTGTGCCGGTGCCGGGCCGGGTGATCGTGGATGCCGGCAGCAAGGCGCTGACGTCCGATCTGCTGGGGCAGGACGGTTACGGCCAGGTGGTGGGTTATCCACAGGCGCGTGTAACCGGGCTTAGCGAGGAGCATGGGGTACTGGATTTCTCCGGCTGTAGTCAGGCGCCAGTGGTGGGTGAGCGGCTGCAAATCATTCCCAACCACGCCTGTCCGGTCTCCAACCTGTTTGACGAAGTGCACTTTTGCCGTGACGGCGTTTTGAGTCGCACCGAGACGGTTCAGGCGCGCGGCAAGGTTTGTTAAGGAGCCCAATGGTGAATCAGGTGTACGACATTATCGCTCTGGGGGAGACGCTGCTGCGTCTGACTCCACCGCATCTCGAGCGGCTGGATCAGAGCGCAGGCTTTGATGTGCAGGTGGGCGGCTGCGAATCCAATACCCTCAGTGCCATGGCGCGGCTGGGGCTCAATTGCGCCTGGTTGTCGCGTCTGCCGGAGAACGCGCTGGGTGACAGGGTTCGGCAGGTGCTGCGACAGCACAATGTCGATGTGCAGCATGTCAGCCCCGGGGGCGATGACCGGCTTGGTCTGTATTTTTACGAGCCGGGACGGGCGCCTCATCGAAGTCAGGTAATCTATGACCGTGCTGACTCGGTCATGGCCCGCATGCAACCCTCTGACTTGCCGACAGAGTTGTTCCAGCCGGGGCGGGCGCGACTGTTTCACACCTCGGGCATTACGCTGGGGCTTTCGGCATCGGTCAGTGACACGGTACAACAGGCGCTACAACTGGCCCGGGAGGCGGGTATTCCCTGCAGTCTGGATGTCAATTACCGCCAGCGCCTCTGGTCGCCACAGCGGGCACGCCTGTGTCTGGAGCCCCTGCTGGGACAGCTGGAGCTACTGCTGGTGGCAGAGCGGGATATTGAGAAACTTTGGCCCGACGCCTGGGATGCTCATTCCCACGAGCAGACGCTGCGCCGCTTTCAGCGCTGGGCGCCCAATTGCGTGCTGGTCATGACCCGCGGCAGTGCCGGTGCCGCCTTGCTGACGCCGTCCGGTGAGCTGTATCAGGCCGATGCATTTAGTGCGCAGGAGGTGGAGCGCCTGGGGGCGGTGATGCCTTTGCCGCCGGTTTTCTCAGCGCCTGGCTGGCGGGAAAACCTTATGCCCAAGCGCTGCGCCAGGGGGCGGCGGTGGCGGCATTCAAATATGCAACGCCGGGGGATATTGCCTGGATTAACCGCAGTCAGCTGGATCGCCTGCTGGCCGACCCCGCAGCGACGGGGCTGTGTCGCTAGTCAAGGTGGTGGTATTAAGCGTCTCCATGATCGCCCGGTGACGTAGCCTGAATCACTGCAGCCAGGTTATGAACGCTGGGCTCTGTTGCAGTGCTTTCAGGCTGATGCTGTAGCTGTCGCCGTCTTCTGTATGGCGCAGGCGCATAAGCTGGTAGCCGTTGTCGGGGCTAAACCAGAGCAGTGTTTCCTGGCTGGCATCGTTATCCTGTTTGCTCAGGCGCAGGGTATTGCTGCTTTTCCCTTCGAGTTTTAGTTTCTCCTTACCCGCAATGTCAAACCGGTAATCCTTGAGCTTGCTGCGGCTGACGAAGCGGTAGCGATAGTCGCCAGTCTGACGGGCCAGGTCCTGCTGCAGCTTGAGCTGATAGAGCAGGGGGTCGAGGGTACCGGGGGTAATACTGATCGATTGCTGGCCCTTTTTGTCGCTGTAGGTCACCTTTTTGCCAGAGGTATCAAAGCGCAGCTCGTACTTTTTCGAGATCCCCAGTATCGACTGGCTATAGCGGTATAGCTCCGGGGTCCAGAGGCCACTGGCATCGCGGCTGAAGGTGCTGCTTTCCTCGATACGTGCGATCGAGCCCCTGGCGTTGGATTCGAACACAAAGCGGTCATTGCCAAGAGGCTTAAGGGTGCGCACCAGCGTTAGATCAAAGCCCTTGTACTGGGCGCCGTAGCTGGTGGTCAGCAAGGCTTCGGCGGCCTGGATGCGGCCGGCGCAGAGCAGAACGAGCAACAGCAGGGCTGGGATAATGCGTTTGAACATCCGATCGATCCTCCACAGAGTCTGGCTTAGCTATAAGGTACCGCCAGTGTACGGCATATGAATGTCAGCGGGCCTGCTTCGGGGTCTTCCTTTCAGTCTGCTTTCAGAGAGCGCACCTAGACTGGCTGCAGCGGTATTGGCTGGCGCATTTAATTTTTTGATGAGGTGATAAAGATGAGCAAGCAGCGTTTTATTTCCGGGGGAGTACGTGCAGGCCTGTTCGGTATGGCGCTGGCGCTACCTTTCGCGGCTCAGGCCGAGGAGCCCCAGGTGATCAACCTGACCCAGACGGGCTGCCAGTTCGTTGAAAGCGAAAATGGTGTGGATCATGGATACAGCACGAGCAGCAAGGCTGACTGCGAAACGATTAATGGGCAATCCGGCGAGGAACGCCTGGCGGGGGCAAAGCCGCTGGAGCTCAAGCCGGGTCGCTATATTTTCAGGGTCAGTAACGAGAATGTACCCTATGAACTGGGCTTTTGGCTGCGTGGCGCCACCCTGGTGGATCGCGCCCTGCTGCCCAGCGTATCGGGTGGTGGATTGGCCCAGGGTACGACCCGCGACTATGAGGTTGAACTCAAGGCCGGTGAGTACCACTACTCTTGCCCGCTGAATCCGACACCAAATTACAGCCTGGTGGTGAAAGGATAACTCGCGAGCTCCACTCCTGCGCACTACCGATCTAGCTTTTGCTTTTTAATATGACAGTAGCGGCAAGGCTCAAGGTGCAAGAGAGAGGGCTCGCCCGTAGGAGCGGCGCCCCGCTGCGAAGCTCTTGAGGGCGATGACAAGGTTCTCCGGGGCAGTTTGTAGGTCGGGTTAGCGCAGCGTAACCCGACGGGGGCCATGTACATCCCGCTAGGAGTTTGTCCGATAATGCTGGCCGTAGCGA
>NZ_BCNS01000122.1 GCF_001528745.1 Marinobacterium profundum
TCGGACAGCCTCCTAGACAGCAGCCTGTCGGACTTTCCCTTGCTACGACCGTCCAAGCCCGACAGGCGGCTAGAGCTTCCTGTTCGAACTCCGATTAGTTGTTTTTCTTGTGATTCCTTTAATCGTTTAACGATGCAGCTTTCCAGGCCGCGTTTGATTTTCGAGCATGCGGCTGCCGTTGACTGCTACTTATTCACAGATCTGACTCTCATCACTTGGCAGTGATTTTAACGGATGCGCTGGGCAGCACCGCGGGCTAAATGCTAGGCTGCGCGCTTTCGGGCTGATACGGATTTCAATTTCCCATGGCGGATTTACTTGGCTGGCAATATGCCCTTATCGGGCTTATTTTTGTCTGGAGTGGTTTTGTGCGCTCGGGCTTGGGGTTTGGTGGCGGGGTACTGTCGCTGCCGTTCCTGTTGCTGATTCTGGATGAACCCCTGGTGTTTCTGCCCTTGATTGCGGCTCATCTGCTGGTGTTCTCCAGCCTGATTGCCTTGCAAGGATACCGCCGTAATCGACGTGAACCCGAAAGTGCCGGGGGTGGCAATATTGACTGGGCTTATTTGAAAAGCTCACTAAAAATCATGATTATCCCCAAGCTGGTGGGGGTTTTCGGGCTACTGACGTTGCCGGCGGATATCATGACCAGCATTATTTTTGGCATCGTTCTCGTCTATGCCATTGGCTATGTGCTGGATAAGCCCTTTCGCAGCAATAATCCCTATCTGGACAAGCTGTTCCTGATGCTCGGTGGTTATGTCAGCGGCACCTCCCTGATAGGTGCGCCGCTTATTGTGGCGGTCTATGGCACCCATGTGGCCAAGCATCAGCTGCGCGATACCCTCTTTGTGCTCTGGTTTATCCTGGTGCTCATCAAGGTGATCTCCTTCCTGATTGCCGGGGTCGACCTGCAGCTGATACATCACCTCTGGCTGCTGCCCTGTGCCTTTGTCGGTCACCTGTTAGGTGAGCGCTTTCACCGGGCACTGGTCACGGCCGAGACGCCCCTGTTCTTTCGTGTACTGGGAGCCTTGCTGATTCTGGTCAGCCTGGTGGGCATGGCGCGGGGCTTCGGCCTGCTGTGAATCGGTTCGCGGGATGCTAGAGCGCTTCCATCTTTCATCGCCCCATTGCGATGGTTGAGACGAGATTAAGGTGACCCTGTTGGAGCCTGTGCCGGCTGGGGTATCGGAGCGGTTTGTTGGTTCATTTTGCAGCCTTGCTGGCGCGTACGCGCAAAGAAAGCAACCAAAGCTCTTTACCTTGAAGAATACACCCGATGAAGCCTATTCGTTGCGCTCTGAGATCATTCAGCGGGCTGCGCTGACGGTACATCCATGTACCTCATCGCAGGCGCAACAGTCCCTGTTGCACCCCTTCGGGCTGGATCGCCGAATGACCTCAGTGCTCGCCGGCATATGGCCATGGATGGCCGGTAGCCAGAAAATGCACTGCTCTAAAGTACGAGATCGGCGGGCAGGGCCTGCTGGATGATTCGCCGAGCGTTGGGGATATCATTGTTCAGCGCACGCTGGCGTGCGGCGGATTCCGACAGCCCCTGATCGCGCCAGCGTTGTATCAGCCGCAATTCCAGCATCGCCAGTGGCACGTTCAGCTGAATCGACAAATCCCAGTAGCTGCAAAGTTGTGACCAGGGTTGCTCGTCGAACAGTAGATAATTGCCCTCTACAATAAGGATGCGGTGTTCTGGGCCTACTCGGGCGGCGCCAGCGATGGCGATATCACGGCTGCGATCAAATAGCGGCACAAAAACTTCAGCCTCCGAACCCAGGCGCTGTACCAGCTGGACAAAACCCTGGGCATCAAAGGTTTCGGGCGCGCCCTTGCGTGGTAACAGGTCGCGCTGCTGCAGGATTGCGTTATCGAGATGAAATCCGTCCATGGGTACTAGCGCTGCGCATGGGCTTTGGGCATTAATCGCCGCTGTCAGTTGCTGCGCCAGCGTTGATTTTCCCGAGGCCGGAGCACCGCTCAGTGCAATCAGGGTGCGACGGCCTTTGGGGTTGATGGCAAGAACGCGATTAATCAGCGAGGCGAGGTCGGCAGGGGTTGCGGTCGGCATTATGGGCTCCGGTTTTTCCTGCTAGGCGCCGGGCAGGTCGCGCCAGGCTTCGAGCACGGCCTTGAAGTCGTCCAGACCGCAGCCGGCCTGGAGCTCATCATCGTAAAAACTCAGCTCGGCCAGCTCATCATCCGGTGCCGATTCATCCAGTATATGTGCCCGTACCTGAGCTTCTTCTCGTGTCAGCCAGAGGCAGTATTCGATGCCGCTGAGTTCGAACTCGCGCAGCTTGCGCTGCTGCAGGTCGTCAATGGTCTGCAGCAGGCTGTCCAGCTGTTGCCGGTTCTGGCCCAGTTCGTCGTTCAGCCAGTGGCCAAAGGCTTCGTGACCCATCGAGAATTCGGCAAAGTAGCGACCTATATCGTCGCGGCCAAAGGTATATTCCACAGGTATTCTCTGCACTGATCAAAAGGCGTCATAGTAACCCGTTTGGCGGGTGCCGCGGTAATGGCAACGGGGCCGCAGCGGCCTCGGGCCAGACAGATCTGCACTAAGCTGAATTCAGGATGGATAGTGGGCTGGCCGCAACTTGTTTGGCGGGGAGGATTATTATGAATACCCAGGAAGAAGTGGAGTTTTATTGCCCCTACTGTGGCGAGCGCATCAGTGTGCTGGTGGACTGCAGTGAGGCTGAACAGCAGTACGTGGAAGACTGTCAGGTATGCTGCAGTCCCATGGTGCTGAATATTCGGGTAGATGAGTCGGGTCTGGCGGTGGTGGACGCCTTGCAGGAGAATGAATAGCCGCGTTTAGCGGCCTTTGGCGATGAGCTGCAATAGCTGTTCGAAAAGGCGCAGATGCTGCTGCAGTTCAGGTGTTGCCTGGCGGGCAAGCAGTTCGGCGCCGCTGTCTGCAATGGCGCCTATCAGCATCAGGTTGTCTGCCATATCGAAGCGCTCAATCGTCATGCCGTCAGTATCCGCTGCCGAATTGTCCGTGGCAACCCGGTCGGCGTAGAGGCGCCCATCCAGGCTGTAACCCCATACCGGCTTGCCCAGCCCGGTCATAAAACCCAGTTCAAAAGCCGTGCCCGCATCCAGGCTGGGGCCGCGAAAGGGTGTCATATTGGCGACCAGCAGATCCGCCTTTTGCATCAGGTTGATGTTGGCGCGATAAATCGCCATCCCTGCCTCACGTGGCGCAAGCCCTTCGAGTTGCAGCGCGCTATCCAGCGGAAACAGACCCTCGAAGCCGTAGCGGGTACAGAGTTCGACCTTGGCGGCACCGGCTTCAAGCGCATTGGGCCAGAACACATCGGGTCCGGCGATATAGACTTTGAGTACAGACATGGGGATCCCTGAAAGAGGCATGGCTTCTGGCTGTATGATGCCGTGTCTGGGCTGCGGATGCATTAGTGGATGCATTGATGAGGGTGCTAAGCAGCCGGTTAAACCTCGTCCAGCACGGCTCCTATGAAGGCGCGCTGTAAATCACCGGCGCTGGGAATAACCCAGGTGGGTGTCTCATAGGTGAGGGCGTTATCGGGTTTTTCCTGGTAACGGGCGCTCGCCCGTGCGCCCAGTTCAACATCCAGTGGTAACTCCTTGCGAGCGATGCTCAGACGTTCGGATTCCCAAAGATCGATGGAGCCTATCAGGACATCCAGTTCAACGAATATTCTGCCGCCCAGGTCGAGGTAAACGATGGGGCTGACTACGGCGTCCAGTCTTGCGGTGACCGCAAAGCCGTTTCGAATATTCCAGGAGGGCTGAACCACGGCGTCGAGTTCGCCGTTCAGCATGGCGCCGACGGTGAGCTCGATCTCGCCCCCGCCGCGTATTACCAGCACCCGTGCCGACAGGCCAACCTGCAGCGACCCCTCCAGCCCCGCCTGCGCATCCATATGCAGGCGGGCATTGCCTTCAACGGTGGTATCGTTTGGTCTGTCAAAGTTGTAGAAAACATCCAGCCGCACATCCTGCAGAGTGAAGGGGCTGGTTCTGACATAGGCGTTGAGTGAGCCTCCCAGACGCAGGGCGACATCGGCGACACCGATGGACGCCAGGGGAATGTCGACGTCGAAGGAGGGGCGGCGACTGCGGGGCAGTTCCAGATCCGGTGTCTGTGCGTCGCTGAGGATTTCGATGTCTTCAGTCACCTCCACCGCGCCGCGCAGGCTGATGCCGCCATCGCGGGCGAACTCAACGCCGGCGGTGGCCTCCAGCCAGGGGGTCAATGCGAGGGTGACACTGCCGCTGCCGTAAAATACCAGAGCCTCGGTCGCCTGGCCTTCTATTGGATTTCCTTGCGCATCTATAGCCTGGTTGGTAACACCCAGCATAACGTTGCCACTGGCGATGTCGCGTTCGAACCCGCTGCTAAGGGTCGCGGTGAAAATACCATTCTCCAGTGCACCGCTGAAGCGGGTTTCGGTCACGCCTGGAATCCGTGTTGTATCCAGATCCGCTTCTATAGCCCCGCCCAGGGTCCATATGCCCTCTGCACTCTTGGCAACCAGAACATTGACGGTGGCGCTGTTCAGGCCAGGAACCTCGCCGGTCAGTTCGACGCCGCCCCTGATCTCGAGTCCGCGCTCTGCTCCATAGTTAAGATTGAGGGTGCCGCGGGACAGCCAGGGGTAGCTGAAGCCCACGTCGCCGTTCCCGCTTAGCACGCCTTCTGCCCAATTGACGTTCAGGATGCCGTCACTGATGCCCGGTATCAGACCCTCCTCAAAACCGAGCTGGCCGCCAAAACTCCAGGCCCCTGCGCTGTAACCCACGCTCAGGGTGGCGGGATTGAACAGAGTTGACTCAAAGTTGAATTCACCGGTGGCAGCGAGTCCGGTGTCCGGCAGCAGGCTGGCGGTAATTTCGCCCTGACCGACATTGTCGATGCCAAAATTGACCCGACCCTCGAGACTCCAGTCATTATCCAGGCTATAGGAGGCCCGCAGGCTGCACTCGTCCACAGAGAAGGGCGCCGGCAGAGCTATGTCTTCAGTGCTGAACTCCTTGAACACTGATACGGTACCGTCCGCGAGGCTGATGCCGATGGCGGTGGACTCACTGAAAAACGGCAGGCTGACGTTGATATTGCCCTCGGCGACAATGCCCCGATCGCCGGCGACTTCAATGTTATTGAAGGTGATGGGACTGAAAAAATTGGCCTTGAGGTTGCCGATTGTGGTGCGCAAGGAGTCCTGCAGTATTCCGCCGTAACGGGCGCCAATAAACCGGTTCAGGGGCAGATCCACCGGTTCCGTACTTTGAAAGACCTTGTTCCGCTGGGATACGTGCACACGCAGGTAGCCAAAATCCGGTGTATCCACAACGGACTCAGGTTCTGTGCGGAAGTACTTGTGGGTTATGACCAGGGGGTTCAGCCAGTAGCGCTCACGTCTTAGTCTGGAGGGCACTTCCTGTTCCGCTGTGGTGTCGCCACTCCAGCTGAACTCGCGGCTTACTCCCCCATTGGCGCGGGAAAATACCCGCGCCAGGCCAGGTCCGCCAATTTTCGTCGGGTCCGCCGCCACCAGGGCTCGCAGGTGGGCACCGCTTTCGATGTCAGAGCGAATCCAGAAGTCCGAGTTGCCGACACTGGGCCCACCGCTACCAACGGCACCCTCGAACACCAGGGTAAAGCCGCTCTTGATGTCTCGTTCAGTGTCACCATAAGCGCCCTCGGTGGCACGGATAAAGCCGCTTATTTTGTCGCTGATGGCCTGCCTGACCATGCGTCCAGAGGTGGTGTTGGCATTCCCCTCCAGCAGTTCGTAGTTCTCCAGTGCGTTGCCCTCGGGGCTGTGGGGCCAGTTCGCCAGCTGCAGTTCGACTATATGGTCGACATGGAAGAAACGCGGTTCCGCCCTTGGGTTCTTGCCACCCCAGGTGGGGATCAGAAATTCACTGGCCAGGCTGTCCAGGGAGCCTGAGTAGTAGCGGTTCTGTCCGGCTTTTGTACGCACTTCAATCACGTGTTGATCGCCTTCTGGCATCTCCCCGGCATTGGCGGTTTTAAGCTTGTTTTCAAGTTCTGTGCGGATAGTGCTTTTATCCAGCGAGGTCAGCCAGTTGTCCCGTTGGGCCGGATCATTTTCGCCGCTGCGATCAACCCGTTCGCCCCGTCCGCGCTTCAAAGGCGACAGCGCCTGGTAACGGGCGCGACGGTGGCCGCGGTTTTTAAACGCTGGCAGGGCGATACTGGTCCAGGTGATAGTGCTGGCAGCGGTATCCACCAGCCCGGTTGTTTTATTGCCAGCGACAGGCAGAGGTACAGCAGGTTGCTCGGGTGCAGGCTCTGAACCTGTGGGCTCGCGCTGGATCCGCTTGTGCTGCAGAGCTGCGCTGCCACGGCGTTGCTGTACTACGTGGGTCAACTCATGGGCCAGCAACTGCTGCCCTGCGGTGGTATCGGGCTGATACTCGCCGTTGCCGAAAAAAACATCATTGCCGGTGGTGAAGGCCCGGGCGCCAAGGCCGGAGGCCAGACGGTGTGCGGATGGGGAGTCGTGGATGCGTGTGTCGACAAAGCGGGTGCCAAAGCGGGATTCCATAAAGCTTCGGGTGCTGGCCTGCAGGGGTTCGCCACCACCCCGAGAGGCTGTTATATTTCGCTCAATATTGCTGCTGATATCGCCAACAGGCCCATTGGCACTGGCCTGCAGCAACTCCTCGTCCTCCTCATAGGTGGAGGCGGCCCCCTCCGGTACTCTCTGAATGGCGCCGGTGTCCAGAGCGCTGATATTGACCGCTTTTGGGCTGTCTGCCGTGACTCGCTGGGCGACCCGGTCAGCCTCTTGCTCGTAACGGTCGTTGGGTTGCCCAAGCTGCATCTTTGTTTGCAGGGCGGGGCCTTTGTTTGATCGGTTTAACAGCGCTTTGACTGCACTGGCCTGTGTGGCACTACTGCTGCCAGCTGCCGTTTTGCCGGGTGAGCGCTGGGTGTAGGTATGCATCAGTAAAATGCCTTGCCGTAATTGGCCACCAGCCAATTAGTCAGAGTTCTGTCTTTTTTACTGTCGCCCAGCAGGGCGCCGTAGGATCTGATGGTATCGTTGATGAGTCTGTCACTGGCCTTTTTGATCTCGGATGTGTCCTTGGGTGTCAGAGCCAGTTTGATGGAGGCTGAATGATCGCCCATATCACTGACTACTCTGGCGATACTTTCCGCCAGCACAATATCCAGTTGTGTCACGGTTTCATGGCCCGGGCTCTGGCGGTGCAGGCTGAGATGCATTGCCTTTGAAATTTTCTTCAGTTCTGGCAGGTCTTTTTTGAACTTGGCGTCTTTGGATGCCAGCAGGTCCTTGCGGTATTTGACCAGTGCAAATTGCACCTCGACGGCGGCATCCCAGCCATGGCGAAAGTATTCGGTAGTTGCGAGCCGGACATCATCTTCCAGGGTCAAGGCTGCGCCACTGACAGCCTTGCCAGGGGTAAATTCAGTGTCATTGTTGTAGGTGCTGGTGTTGAGCCAGCGGCGTACAAATTCTTCGTAGTGGGCCGCATTGTTCAGTTTTCGGCTTTCCGCCATGCCGGCAAATGCATCCTTGCCGGTGCTGGGTGGGTAGTAGCCGTGATCCTCGATGGCGCCATCGGCCAGATGAGCCGCTTCGTGCACCAGGGTGGCAACGGACTCCTTGCTGTTTGTCACTTTGGCCACGCCGGGCTCCAGGTGGATAACCTGGTCATCAAAGTCGGCCCAACCGCCGAGGTAGAGTGCGGCGTCATCGCGGTTGTAGTCCGTATTGACGCTTTTATTGAGGGTCGCGGTGCTGTCGACAAACGCCTGCAGCCGGTCTCCCGCCTTTCTATAGTTGCCGGCGGCATCGGCCTGTTTGCTGCCAAATATCCGTGTGAGCATGGTTTTGGATGTCTGCGCCTCGCGGATGACCTTGATGGCCCATCGCATTGCCGAGCGCAGTTTAGGCCTGTCCTTGTCCTTGATCCTGGCGTTGGTATCGAAAACTGACATGTAGATGATAGTGCGATCACTGCTATCTACCGCCGCCTCAAAGGCACTTTGATCGATGCTGCCGGGTGCTGGAAAAATGGCATCAATAATAGCGTCCAGAGAGTCTTTGCTTTTGAGCCTGTTTTCTTTTTTCAGGCGGATTAAGGCGGTCTTCACCAGCTCTTTCAACTCAGCCTGATCGATTCCCAGGGTTTTACTCTGGGTAATATCCTTGAGGTCGCTGAAGCGGGGCAGGCGGTAGCGCCGCCGGCCCCGCCCAAAATAGTGTTGATGCACATCGCCGGGAATATCGAGCGAGACACGGCCGCCGCGAGCGATACTGGCGGGCGCTGCCGCCTGCTGCACGCTTAGCGGTGGCGTTGGCGCGACGGCTGTTGCACGACGCTGAATGTGCATGCCATCAAACCTCTCTCAGTTTGGCCTTGGCCGCGGTATTTATTTTCTTGGCTGTAGCTTCGTCGATACCGGCCTGGATCAGTTTTGCGGTGGTCACTTTTGATAGTTCCTCCACGGTGCGAATATCCAGTTGGCGTAACATCGAATCCACTTCGGGTGAAACCTCGGTAATGCTCTTCACTGGCCGGTCTCTGGCAATATCCCGGTTTATTTCAGTGCGCATGGCTTTGATTTCTTCCAGATCGCTGCGCAGGGCGCTAACGCCAGTTGTCAGCTCGCGATTCTGTTCTGCCATCTGCGCCAGTAATGTCTGTTGCTTGTCGCGTTCAGTTCGGGCCTGTTCGAGCTGCTGTTCCAGTGCGGAGATTTCAGCTTTGGTCTGGCTCTTTCGGGTTTCCAGCGTCTGCAAATCCTGGCTGGTTTTATCCAGCTCAAGTGCTGCCTTGCGCGCCTCCAGGGCTTCCAGTTCTGCTGTGGGCAGCCGGATTTCGAGCGGTGCTTTTTCTATGTGGTAGAACTGCACAATGCCGTCTTTTTCTATCAGAGTGACCTTGCTGCCGCGCTCGATTACCTGGGGCGTGCCGGCAAAGGCATTGGCGTACTTGGCGGAATAGCGTTCGTCATAGCTTTCTATAGCAGTAACTTCGATACCTCTTTTTTCGAACTCGGTTGTGGTTGTCGTTGTGTTGCTGCCGATGTAGCTCTGCTTGGAGATCCCAGGCTCTGTGGTCTGGGCGCCTCTGGCCTGCTGTATGCCTGCATCCATGAACGTCTTGCCGTAAAAGCTCAGGGATGCTTTCTGTTGTTCCCACAGGACTGACATATCGGTGCGATTGTAGCTTCTCTGGTTTTGCTTGATGGCGCTCGCCTCTGTTAGCGGCTTTTTATCACGCTGATCATCCTTGTTGGGCGTTGGCAATAGCATTGCTCGCAAGGGGCCAAAAAGGTCCGGCAGCACCGCGCAGCAGATTTTTGCGATACCCTTTTTTAACAGCGGCAGGATGGGGATAAGCGAAGCCCAATATTCCACGGTGGGAAAGCTTTTTACGGTTTTGCGCTTGTCGAAATTGCACACCTTGTAGACCAGGCCGTCACGCACTTCCACGGTTGCCAGCCAGAGCTTGCTGTCGTCATCGCAGCTGGGGCACTTCACCAGCAAGTGATGGCAGAAGCAGTCCTTCAGATATTGCAGCACATTGGAAATCAGGCCCCAAAATGCCAGTAAAATTTCGTAACGATAGTTTTCCAGGGTCTTGTTGAATTCAGGCGTTGGTGCCAGCTCGGCAACGGGGGTTACGGTGACGGTCTTGCTGACAAAGTTGAGTGTGTAGATGGAGTCTGTTGCCGCCGAGGCGGCCATGTCCACAGGACCCACCTGCACGGGAATACGGGAGCTTTCGGTCTGGCCGGCATCCCTGTCCAGGGGATGGAGGCGGCATTCGTTTTCCACGGCCACCAGTAAGCGCTCACTGGGTGCGTGCCAGCGGAGCCAAAGATCCGAATTGCCAAATCCAGTACCGCCAATTTCCTGGAGACCGTCTGCGTTCAGGGGTAGCTGATAGGCAGATATTCGTTTGGTGGTGCTGGTCGAAACCTGGGTAATGCAGTACAGGCGCGTATCTCTTTCGCCATTTCCGTCGCGAGCCCCCGCCTGACTCATGGCCAGGTTGCCACTGCCGAGCAGGCTTTGTCCCTGCACATTGCGCAGTGGTGTCGTAATCTGGGGATTGAGGTTTTCCCCGTCGGCTCTGAGGTCGCACTGAACGATATTTCGATAGAAGCCGTCGCTGGAGTTCGCGTCGCTTGAGCCGCACCAGGCGATCTGGCTTTCTGGATCCAGCAGGAGTTGTCCTGTCGCGGCAAAGTTGTAAAAGGGTGTTAGCTGGGGCTTGGTGTCCGCTGCAATAACATCCGGCTCAATGCGGTACAGGCCTTTATTCTTGCCGATGGCATAGATCTGATCCTTTTCCCTGATAGCCATTACCATTTCGGTTACTAAAATATCGCAGAGCACACTCGATTGCTGCCATTCGTGGGTCTGACCAATCCGCGCCGCACCGAAGAGGGTGTCGGTGCCGCGCACTGCCGCACAGGCGTAGAGCTTGCTGCCATCGTTACTGAAGCAGAGCGCGGTGATTTCGGCGCCCTGGGCGGCGGGCATCTTTAGCACTTCCACCAGTTTGTTGGATGCCAGGTCAAAACGGTGAATACTGCTGTCTGTGCCACCAAAGCTGTAGAGCTGTTTCTGATCCGGATGCATGAGGACACGGGTGTGATCACCACGGCTGAAGATGGTGTCGATTTGGTTCTCTTCAAAGGGGTAGGGCGGAAACTCCTCATCCTGGAACATGGCGCAGAAGGTGCGGCTGCGCAGCAGTTCCCGCAAGCGGTTATAGAACGCCAGCAGAATCTGGTGCTCCCGCAGAGAGGTCCAGACAAAATGACCGTGATTACCGAAGAAAAACCAGGCGAGAAGATTGCCGACGCTGATGGTTTTCCGTCTCTGGTCGGATACGAGAACCCCGGTATTGGCTTCGATCTCTTCGAGCCCTTCATCGTCCTGAAACCGCACTTCCTCGGATAGCGCCTCGATCAGATCCTTCACGCAGTGCTGGTAAAAATCAAGCAACAGGGTGCCATCAAGCCAGGCGTATTTTTTGTCCTTGCTCCAGGGTTCCAGTACGAATTGCGGCTCGGGGTCGCCTTTTACGATGCGCAGACAGAAGGTGCCTTCGCCGTCTACCAGTAACGTCTTGTCCTGTGCCTGTTCCAGTACCTCGATCATATCCAGTATCGGAACCTCTTGCGGCCCCTTCAGCACCAGATCCTCCCCTTCGCAGCTGAGGGCGTAACCCGGGGTTACGCAAACGGAACGACGATCGCCTGCGCTGCCGTCAGATGAGTCGGTCTCGTCACTATGATTCTGGCAACACTCGGCTATCAGGCCGCAAACGATGCCCCAGCCGTGCAGGTGTTTGTTGTGCCACTTGAGGTCCCGTTGCTGGCACAGGTGGTCCAGCGCCTCTTGCACGGTGTCCACGTCGGGCATGTCGCAAACGCCGTTGTCGAAGCAGACATCTTCTGCGCGTATATCGGTCAGGGGCGGGAATTCAAAACGCCGGCATTGCTCGCCCTCATAGAGGCTCAGTTCATCGTTCACCACCGATCCTATGGTCATGTAGTGGTGCTCTATGCCCTGTGGTAAGGCTGCGTCCAGCAACTGCGGATCCAGTGCATGCACAGATTCACGCACTGCCACCTGCCAGTAGTCTCCCGCCAGCAGTGCATTGTCCTCCAGCGCCAGGGTCAGGGTTATTGCATCCAGCACCAGGAGGACAGTGTCGCCGTTGGTCACCCGGCCGGGGCTGTTGGCACCCAGTGCGGTGGAGAGTTCAACATTGCGATCGAAACCGCTGTCGAGCAGCCATTCGCCCGCCACCCGGTCAAAGGCGGCAAAGCCGTCCCAGCGGCGCACCAAAGGCAGGTTGGCAGGCTCTGATCCCGCGGCGGGGAAGCCAGGCACCAGTTCGCCATAGGTCGGCGTGAAACCCACGGCTAGATGCCTGCCCGGGTGTTTTTCCGAAGCGAACCCTGTGTCTGCGCCGCTAAAAAATTCGTAGCACCATGAGGCGCTGGCAAAGCCGGGCGGCAGGCTGCTCAGGCTATGCTGCTCGGCGCCGTTTTCCGAAGACCATTTAAGCAAGACCCGCGAGGGCTGCCCGCTGGCGTCGTACTCGACCTGATGTACTTCAACCCGGAACAGGTAATTGCCGATCTTTTCCTGCAGGGCCAGCTCCTCTGCACAGGGATCGCAAGGGTCGGGTTCGGTGCTGCCTTCGCGCAGTTCCAGGCTGAGCCTGGCATTGCCGGTTTTGGGATTGATCAGCGGGTCTTGCGGGTCTGTATCGGTGCTGCACCATTTGAGCTGACACATGACCTGGCGTCTGGTGCAGGTGTCAGCCCCGTTCAGGGCGGGATCTATGAGGCCGATATCCTCAAGCGCAGTGACCGTTCGCTGCCAGACATCGAGATAAAGACGGTAATCTCCTGGGGGAAGCGGGCAGGCGGGGAAGTCCGCCTGGTTTTGAATATCATCGATGCTGCCATCCGCCGGTGCGTCGTTTATTACGGCGGGTAGCAGGCGGGCACTGATACCTTCAACCACGGCCTCCCCGTAATAGAGGCCGATGCTGTCGGACGCATCACGCCGGATAATGCCGCTGCCTTTGGGGGTGCCGGTCAATACGCTATGCAACAGCGCCTGTCGCACACGCTCGCCATCAATGAGGTTGAGTTCATTCCAGTCGGCGTCGGTGAGCATACGCCCCATCTGTTGGAAGACGCCATTGTAGCGTTTGGTGGCATCGAAACTAATGCGCGACAGTTGAGTTTTCATGATCGTTCCATCATCAATTCATGGCAGTTGCAGCAGTTGCGGATCGGGTATCAATACCGCGTGCCGTCCCATGGGTAGAAAATCATCCAGCTTCTCGACCACAGCTTCGAACAGCCGGGTCAGGTAATAATCGTGGTAGCAGCCGGGCTCGGTGCCGTCTTCGGCGGCGTGCCTTACAGTGACAGGGCTCGCCGGGTGCAAGACGGCGCAGCTGCGCTCACCGAAGCGGTCGTTGAAGAACACAGGCGTCTCTGTGGTGCAGGCGTGCAGCCTGAGATCGCCGGTAGTCTGTGTGGCGGGTAGAACGCAAAAGCGCAGGCAGCCCGCTTTTGGGGGGGCGGCACTGATGTGGTCGCGCTTTATCTGGCCCAGGAAGATACAGTCGGATGCCTGCAGTTGTTCGGTGAAACAGGTCTCCAGCACCGTGCAATACTCCAGCCTACTCAGCGCCCTGGCGCCCTGCAGGTTTTTAAACAGGGTGTTACGGGCGTAAATCACCGGCTTGTCGAGATCAATGGCGTGGACTTCCACCCGCCGTACGGCGCAGTCGATAAACTCCACCCGACCGGCATCGAGTTCCAGGCTGTTGTCCAGTATCAGCCCCTCGAAGCGGACGCTGAGCGCGTCGGCAGGTCCGACACCGCTGCCTTGCTGCAATAACTTAATCACCCGCCGGATGCGCACGGGCCTGAAGTCGTCCTGACCATAGGAGCGGTTGCGATAAATAAGCAGGCCAGGCTGCTCAATGATTTCAATGTTTTCCAGAAAGGCGGCGCCAGGCTCTTGCTGCCACAGCACTGTGGTGATGGGCGGCTGGAAGAATCCTGCAGGCGGCGCTGTGTACAGCAGGATATTGGCGGGATGGTGGTGCCCGCTTTGCCAGTCTGGGCAGCGGATATCGACGGTGCGGCGGGAGATGTCATCGAAGGCACCTGGATGGCAGGGTGCACCGTGCCGGCTGGCCTGGCGCCAGACATGGGTTAGGTCGTCTACCGTGCTCTGCTGGCTGCCGGGTCCCTGTGCCGCCTTGATGGCAGCGGACGGTCGCGTAATGTCCGGGGTTACCGCCGGGAGTCCGGGGTGCAGTGCTGCGAACGAGGGCGGCGCGTCCGGTGCTTCGTCGGCGTAGCCATAGTAACGGGCCGATACCAGTGGAATGTTCAGTCTCGGGGTGGTGGCGACCCGTTGCCAGCCTTCGTGAACCACGACTTCCAGGCCTGCGATGGACTCGGCTATCGCCTCCAGGGTTTGCAGGCTGCCTTTGCCCTGGCGCCAGGTCACGGCATTGGCGACTTCGGCGCGGCGACCCGCGGCGGTGGGTGACACCAGGCGGACATCGAACAGATCGGCGAAATAGGGGATAAGCCAGTCCTGCAGCGGCATCTCTCCAGGCTCAGGATCGGCGATAAAGTTATCGGCCAGGCGCTGGCGCAGGCTGTGCTCTATCTGATCAAGCAGCTGGCCCGTGCCTGCGAAGAGTTGCTGCAGGTCGCCGCTGTCCCGAGTCCGGTAAACAGCCGGAACACTGTTGTAAAGGTCGGCAGCGGCCCCTTCCAGGTTATTGTGAGGCATCACAAACTCCACTCATGGCTGTTGATCGCGATTTGGGACAGCGCCTCATCCAGGTGCAGCAGTTGCTCGGGGCGCGCGCTAATGCGACGGATGGATGAATCCGCCGCCCGCACAATCCTGGCGGCGGTGGCGGCGTTGCCTTCGCCATCCAGCAGCAGGGAGGCGATAACCAGGCTGCAATTGCTGACACCCTCGACAGATTCCACTGCGGCCATGAGTTGTGATCGGAACAGGGGAGTGCCCAGCTTGCGCTGACTCAGGGAAAAGGTTTCCAGCAGGGCATTGCGTACAGCGTCGACCACGAGTTCAGGCTGAAAGGCACGGCTGTCCACGGCTACGCTGACATCGAGGGAAAATATCAGTGGTTGCCAGGGCGCAATGTCCACCTGAACCTGTGGCTCGGCCCGTTGTTGCAGAAAAGTCTGTACATCGCCTTTCAGGCTGCCGAGCTGCCCACCCCCTGCCGGCAGGATGACGACCCGGACAATCTCGCCGGGCCGTCCGTCAGGCGGTGGCCGAAAGGCCCGGGCCTGCCAGACACCGGCCTGGCTGGTGGCCAGGTGCTGGAAATCCACCAGAGATACAGCGCGTCCCAGTGTCAGGGTGGATGCTGGCGCGTTATCCCGCAGTGACGAAGTATCTTCCCGGTCGTTGCCGCCGCTTGCCGCTATGGGTTGCAGGAAGTCGTCTATCCAGGGATGAGGGCTTAGGGTCTTGACGAGCGTGCCTGGCGCCATGTTGCCCGCGAGACCCGCGCCACGTCTGTAGCGGGCGCGCACATTGTTGTTGCCGGTGGGCAGGCGGCGGCCGTGGCTGCCATCGCCAAAACAGAGGGTCACATTGCCGCCCTCCAGCTGGATAACCGCGTACTGGTGCTCTTCCGGGCCGGCGCTGTCCAGGCTGTCCACCTGTTGCCATCGGCGCCCGCCGACCCAGATCTCGATGTCTGCTCTTACACCCTGAGTAAAGGCGGGATCCGGGACATGACTGAGGTCGTCCACTTTGAGCTCGAAGCTCTGGTGGCTACGGCTGGCATCGCCCGAGCCCAGTACTTTTTCCTTGGCCGATTCGCCGTGCCCCGCGGCTATGGCATTGCCATAAATGACCGTGTTCCAGGCGGCAAAGCCCTGCACGGGAGGATGCAGTCGAATCTTGCCCTGTGCGCGGTCAACCTGGGTGACCAGTGCCTGCTGGGCCTGTTCGCCATCACTGACGATGACCTTGCGGCCGGGTTTCAAAGTCTCTGGCAGCATCTGCAGGGTTATATTGTTATCCCCATCCTGGATGGGGTCGGTGTTGCGGTCGAAACCCGCAGGATGCAGTTGATGTTTGAAATGGCCGTGGATCAAGGCCGCGCCGCCGAGGGACGGCACCAGTTCAAGCAGCACCGAGTCCGCGCCGGCTTCCAGTGATTCGAGACGTGCGGCTGACAAGGCACCATCCTGACCCTCGATCACCAGCAAATCGCCGGTACTGAGGGATTCCGCTTTGCCACTGAGTTCCACTGATTGCTGGTTGGCATAGGAAACCGTGCCCAGAGATTGGCCAGTGGCGGTGTAATACGCCAGGGCGGGCTCTTCAAGGTAGTCATAGAGGCCGCTGATGCTTGTCACCGCGGATTCATTGATAGGGTTTAAACCAGCATTAAATAGGGCGCCGGAGTGGCGGTCGGAGGCAAGCGGCAGGATGATGCGATGCTCGTCGGCGCCATTGATTGAGTAAAGCTGGCGCTGGGCTGCCAACCCGAGGAAAACCTGGGTGCCTGCTGCGGGGCCGTTGCGGTCGAGCAGCAGGCGGGAACCCTGGGATATCGCAACGCGTGCGGCCTGCCAGGTACTGCCATTGGCCCATATTAGTATTGAGTTATCCGCCACCGGAATAGAGCTGGGGGACAGGCTAATGACATTCTGGCCGGTAATTTTCGGCACTCTGCGTGAGCGGGCCGTCAGCCATAAAACAGCGTCAGCCAGCGGCGGCGCAACGGGCCAACCGGGGGCCGGATTGTGAAGCCGAAGCTGCAACGTGTCGGTGCTTATATCTACAAGGCTCACCGCGACAATGCCATCTGCACAGCTCAGAACGCCGACATCCCCCACCGATGTGTCCTTAAGTGGTTCTGCCAGCTCAAACGCAATGATGTCGCCGCTTTGAGCGAGCACTGCCGTTGATCGGTTCCAATTCGCGGCTCTTAGCTTGTTCAGGGTGGAATCGAGATCAAGCTCCTCGAGGGTTTCAAAGATGACCGGCGGCGAGCCATCGTCCGGTTTGGTTTTTACGCCAAAGCCTTTTTCCAGCAGGCCGCTGACATTGTCAGCTGCCAGCAAGACCAGCGCGGTGCTGGCGGATGACTGGGGGGCCGGCCGGTAATTGAGCAGAGCCACGAGTTTTCGCAGACTTTCCCATTCGGTGGCGGTGGCGAGAAAGGTTTCGTTGCTGTTGGCGTCTATATGCTCGGTCAGAACGTGGGCGGAGCGGGCCAGGGTGCGCATGATCTCCCACAGGTAGTCTCGCCTGGGCCCGTGGTATTGCTGGCGCAGGCGCTCATTTTCAGTGTTTGCCGCGCTGAGAGATGCATCGATTTCGAGTTCGGGCCACTGTATCTCAGATCCGGAATTGAAGGCCTGCACCAATCCCTGACGCAGGGTTTCGAGGTGGGTGATGGCATTGCCGTCCACGTAACGCAGCCGCGACAGGCCAGCACGGTTCCAGCGGGTGAGATCCGTTTGTTGCAGGCGGTCTTTCATCCCCTTTGTCCTCCCTGTACCTTGATGCGCAAGCTGCCTCGTTCAGGCGCTCCCGGGAGGCTGTCGCAGATGGCGATTTCGATGCCCTCGAGTCGAATCAGGCCGGCACCGGACTGATCGGGCCAGCGTTTGCCGACCCGCTTGAAGCGGTTGAGGCAGATCGCATCGATGCCGTCGAGGGCCATGATCCGTTCGACGATGTCGCTGGCGTGAATATCTTCCCCAAACTGCAGTCGGCCCGGTGCGAAAAAATCGCGGATATTGTCTTCCACAGCGTGGCGGATTTCGGATTGGTAGTAATTGCTGGCAGCGCGCACTGCCAGAGAAATATCGATACCTATGCGTTCGGCGTCCCGCAGGAACACTTCCTGTCCCGCCATGCGCCAGTGGTCCAGCAGCGGGCGCAACAGGGTGCGGGCGCTGATATCCGGCGCCCATTGGGGGGGGACTAGCTTGTTGGCGCGATGAAAGGCCTCAACCTCGTATTGAAACTTTGGAAAGGCTGCCCCCAGTTCGGCAGCGAGGGCGTCCAGATCCAGCGGGATGTCCTCAAGCAAAGTCACCGCCACATCAATGCTTTGCCAGGAGCCGGCCCAGCGGCTGCTGGCCTGGGCCCGCAGTACCAGCGGATGCTCGGCGAGATTGGCGTAATCCGCCAGGGTCACCATGCGACTTTGGCGATGGAGCTGTCTGGGGCCGTCGCGGCGCGCCTGGTCCATGGCGTTGGGGTACAGGGTCCAGAAGCGGTCCAGGGTATAGCGGCGGCAATGACGGACGAAGTCCGGTGCAGCGTCCAGAAAGCCCTGAACGCTGTTCAGTACGTTGTTATCGGCCGCTGCAGCGTCCGATAAAAATGCCAGCACCCGTTGTTGATCCGAGGGGGGGCGCGACTGCAGGGCCTCCTCGAGTTGTGGCCTTAATGCCCGAAAGGCCGGTAAAAACGCCACCAGCCGCTGCAGTCGAGACTCCAGGGTTTCGTTAAAGCCCGGTACGTCTTCGGGTATGGCCGCCTGAGTCGGGGCCTGTGCGATGGCGTCGTATCCGATCATGGATAGCAGTTTGCGGACGCTGTTCGGGCGCCGTGCCGTTTCCAGGTAAGCTTCGGCCTGGCTGCGGTCCAGGCTGTCTGAATACTGATCCAGTAGCACCGAGAATGCTTCGACCAGCACCACTTCCATGTCCGCCGGCGTCCAGCGTTTGCGCTCCGGGAAACGGGCGGCCAGCTCTTCCAACATGGCGAGACGAAAGCCATCGTAATCCCGCTGCAGCCAGTCGAAATCGTCACCCAGGTGCGGCAGCGTATCTGGCAGGACAACCTCGCGGCGGCCGCAGTCACCACAGTGGTTGTGGAATTTCAGGTTCGATGTATTCGTCATCAGAGTGCTCCCCCTTCAGCAAAGCGCAGCTTTTCGGAGTGGTTGATGGCGGCAAGGGTGTAGGCGATGGTGATGATGAGCTTTTCTCCGTCGGGCTCGACGGAAACGTCCAGGCTTTGTGGCAGTACCTCGCCCTTGAGGGCGTCGATCAGGGTTGCAGTTAATCGCTTGTTTGTGACCTCCGCCAGGGACTGACTATTGGGTTCGAAGATTAGCGCCCGTACACCTATGCCAAACTCCGGCCTGAACCAGCGCTCGCCGGGGTTGGTGAACAGTATTTGCTCAATTTGTTCGCGCACGTGCTGGCGGCGGTCGCTGGTGACGCCGCCGCCCGCCGCAACCTTGAGCGGAAAACGCAGGAAATCGTGTTTGTTCAGTTGTGTGCTCATGATGCTGTCGTCTTCAGGGTCATGACGGCGGGCGTGAGCGGCGGAATCGGAGGCCCTGACGGGGCTCCAGGCGCGGTGCAGTTGTGCGTGTGGGAGTTAAACAATGAGAGAAACGTCTGAGCCTTGATCAGAGCCTCCCCGCCGCTGCCGCCAACCGCAACCTGCTGGCCTTCAATAGTGATGCTGGTGCCCTTGATGGTGATCCCGGCGGCCGCCATTTCGGTGCTGTTGCCGTTACTGTCCTTGATCACAGTGCCGCTGCTGTCCATGGTGATGCTGTTGCCCGAGGCGTCGGTCAATTCCACCCGGTTGTTTTCCGCATCCAGGTGTAACACGGCACCGCTGGCATCGGTCCAGTTGACGCTGCCCTGGGGGCTGACGGTCAACTCGGTGCCCGCCGGATGGGTCAGACGGAAGCTTTCTTCACCGCTGGTATCGTCGAACTCCATGACGTGGCCAGAGGCTGTGGCTAACAGTCTTTTTTCAGGAGGCGAGCTATTGGCACTGGTACCCGGCTGCCAGAAGGTGCCGACCCAGATGGCCTGGTCGATATTGCCAGCTTCGAATTCGACCCAGACCTGGGCATCGACTTCGGGAATGGTGTAACAACCCTGGCCGTCGAGGCCCCCGAATGGCAGGCAGGGCAAGGCCCAGTTTGAGGTCTGGTTGCCGAGTACCGAGGGCACGAGCAGCTTCAGGCGGCCGCGGTATTCTGGATCCTGGTTGTCGACCACCACGCCTCTGTGCTTGCCGAATACCTGATGCTGGGCATCGGTTGCCAGTCGTTGCAGGACCTTATCCATCACAGCACCCCCGCCAGAACACTGGCTGCAGCCGATTGGTCGTCGCCATAGGCGTTGCGCAGCAATTTGAAGCTGACTTTGTAGCCGTTACTGTCAAAGCGGTGGGTGCAGGCATCCACGTACCAGCGGCCGCTGTAGCGCTCCCCCGTGCCGTCGATAAGCACAGGTTCGCCAATGCGCAGGACATTGGCGTAACGGCTGCCATCCAGCTCCCCTGAGCCCTTGATGCGCATGGCGGCCCTGTTGGCGGCGGCCTGTGCGCTTACACGGGCCTGTTCGTCCGATACCCGGCCGGCCCGCGGCACCTGCCAGGTGAAGTCCCCCGCGGCCTCGCTGGTGGCCGGGCGCGTTCCCAGCAAGCTGCTGTCGGGTGCGACTGTTTCCTCTTCTGGCTGAGTGCCGGTTTCTGCTGCCAGCTGGTAGAGCACCTGGTCGGGCTGGTGGCCGTCGTCGTCGACGGAAAAGCTGACGCAGTTGGTATCTGGCCCGGCATAGACCAGTACTGCAGGCTGGGGTTCAAGGTCGAGGCGCATGGGGCCAATGTAGAGAGCGTCTTCGAGGAAAATCATGTCGTTGCCGTTGGTGTCGGCCCGCTGCTTGAGAAATCGCAGGTCGGTGGCGTTCTGGTTGAGATTCTGGATAGGAAACACCGGGCCCTGGTAATTGATGACCTGGCCGCTGCGTCTGGCGATGGCGCTGCTGATCTGGCTGTCATCCGTGGTGGCGTCATCCTCGGCCCAAACCTGGTTGATGTGGGTTCTGTCCATCAAAAGCGAGGCATCCTGGCATTCCACTGTCAGTTTGGCGGCGCCCTGGTCCTCAGGGCATTCCAGTTTGACCTGGCGGATATAGCCGGCCATCAGGTACTGCTCCTGGTCGCCGAATACCGCCTTGATGTGAATTTCCCGCCAGGGCTTGATGCGTTCGTCGTCGGCCAGGGTCCAGTTACCGTCCTCAATGCGGCGAGTGTCGAATTCGAGTTTGGCGGTGGTCCAGCTGCTGCGATCAGCATCCACCTCTAGCAGCGCCAGGGCCGGGTAGAGGTCATCGACTTCGGTGTTGTCGATAAGAACCCGGCATTCAGCAGGTCCCAGGGTGTTGCCGCCCAGCAGGTCTATGAGTGACATGGCTATTCTCCCACCCGGGGAATCAGGATTACTCGGCCCACCATGGTCTTGTCGAGCACTGACCGGGGACAGGTGAATTCCGGGTTGGCATCGAGTATGCGCCACCAGAGCCGGTCGTCCTTGTAATAGTGCTGGGCCAGTTGATCCAGCCGGTCGCCCTCCACCACCTCGTGTTCGATGACCCCGGTGGACGGGCCTATGGGGCGGGTCTGCAGCCCCGGGAAAATGTCTGGATCGGTAAAGTGGGGCGTGTTCTGGTAACGGGATTTTTTACTCAACATGATTCATATCACCGTAGTCGCAATGGTAGGCACCAGGTTCAGGGCCGCGCCGACGGCCTGACGAATCTGCTCCACCTTGTAGAACGGGTTGTCGCCTTCAATCACCTGAAAGCTGAGGGTAACGTTGGCTCTATAGGGTTGCAGCGACGGCAGGTGGGCGTTTTCCTCAACCTGCACACTGGTGAGAAAGACCGGCAGAATATGTGTACCCCAGATCAGCAGCAGCACTGAGGGGTGCGTATCGCGCTGGAATGCCCGCGCGCCACCCAGGCCCAGGGCGGCGAGGGTCGTAAAGCCCCCGGGACCCTGGGATTTGGGTTCCACCATGCTGCGCAGAGTGTCCAGTTCCGGTGCTATGCCAAGGGTAATGGCATTGACATGGCCGATGGCGTTCGGGTCCGCCATGCGGTCGGTAGCATCGAGCAAAATGGTGAGATCGAATTTTTCCGGCTCAACTGAAACACCCTGGGCGACCCGTGGCGTGTCCATCGGTGTGGTAAAGCCGTAGCCCCCTTTGGCGCCGGGGGCGTTGCCCATGGTGATGTTGACAGTGCGGGTTCGCGTGATGGTCTGGGGGTTGAACTCGAAGTACAGCACCAGAGGCGGCAGGTTAAAGCCGTATTCCATCAGAAAGCCGTGACTGAGATTGACTGCCATGGTGCTACATCTCCTGTGCGGATCTGGCGCGCAGCTGCTGACAGATAGCCGCAGCTATCTGCATTCCCAGACGTCTGTCGCTCAAGCCAGGATTCAGGCGCAGGGGCGCCACATCCAGGGTTTCAAAGTTTGCCTCCAGGCGGCCAAGAGACGGGTCGCCGGCAAACTGCTGGCGCAGACCCGCGCCAATCTCGCGGGCGATAGCGCTGGCGCGATCCCGGAAAACGGGTGCCAAACGCAGGTTCATGCGGCCTATGCTGATATCAATCATCCCAGGGCCTCCGTCATCAGCTGTTCAGGCAGGTAGGGCGCCAGCAGCCCCAGATCGCCCGGTTGCAGTCGTGTCCGCTCCTTGGATAGCTCTCGCCAGATGGCTGTGGCGATGTGGGGCAGGTCAATGGGGCTGTCGTCGGCGGCGGCAAGATAGGCGGCATAGAGTGCGGCGTTGCGGATCTGTCCGCCGGTGAGGTTGACCGCCTGTCCCAGCTGCTCGAAATCGATGTTCTGGGACAGGGGAGCACGGGGTGGCAGCAACAGGCGCCAAAGCCGGGTGCGTTCAGCTGCCTGAGGTTTGGGGAACTCCACCACCAGATGCAGTCGACGCAAAAACGCCTGGTCCAGTTGTGATCGCAGATTGGTGGTGAGTATGCAGGGGCCCTCATGTGTCTCCATCCGTGTTAGCAGATAACTTACCTCCATATTGGCGTAGCGATCCCGGGCATCTTTTATCTCGCCGCGCTTGCCCATCAGGGCATCGACTTCGTCAAACAGCAGTACCACTGGTTTCTGGTGGGCGGCATCAAACAGGCGTGACAGGTTCTTTTCGGTTTCGCCGATATATTTGCTCACCAGGCAGGCCAGGTCGACGCGATAGAGCGGCCAGCCCAGTTCGTTTGCCAGTACCCGCGCGGCGAATGTTTTACCGGTGCCTGAGGCACCACTGAAAAGCGCTACCGGGCCGCCGGAGTGACGCCCGCCCCAGCCGTTAACCACTGTCTCTCTGTATTTGAAGTGATAGGAAAATTCACGCAACAGGCAGATCCGGTCGGGGGGCAGCACCAGGTCGTTGAACCCAGCCTCGGCAGCGACGCGGGTTGCGCCTGGGATCGACGACACCTCGGGGCGTTGCAATAGTCTCGACAGGGTGCCGGGTTCGGCACGAATGGCGGCGGTAACATCCTCCTCGCTGATATTGAGTAGCCGGTCCGGGCCGTTGGCGAGGCTCCAGATCAAAGTGTGCAGGGTTTCGTTCTCGTCCACCTCAAGCGCAAGCAGGGCATGGATCAGCACGGCGCTGGCGTGATGGTGCTGACCGCCGTTGAGGTCTCGGTATATCCAGGCTAGCGGCGGATGCGCCTGTGGACCTATGACGCAGGCAAGCAAATCCAGCGCCAGGGCTGGTGCATGGGGGCGCACCAGGCGGCGCCAGGGGCTGAAGGCGCCTTCGCGCAATGTGCACACCTGTACCTGAAGCTGTTGCAGTTGTTCGAGGCTGTTGCTGTCTGGGTCTCGCCCGTAGCGGCTGTCGAGCAGGCAGCGCCCCAGGGCTTCCAGGCGTTGCCATTCAACGTCCAGAGTCGGCGTATTATTCAGGACTTGCTGCGGCGTCGGGCTGTTCATCCGTTGCTCCGGTACAGATTGATCAGTAGCGGATTGCTTTCCAGCCTGATGGGGGCAGCGCCCGCAAAGGGCGCAACTTCCCGGCTCGCCGTCAGTAGTCCCTGTGCTGCGTCTTGACCGGGAGCAAGGACAAAAGGCAGCGCAATGGGCAGCGGGAAGATGCCCGGCTGCGGGGCGGGAATGGCGTCCGGTGTAATTGCAGCGTGGCTGGGAGAGGCTGCCACCGGGGCACCGTTGTCGCTCCATTGGGATCCGTCCCAGACTCTCCAGCGTAGCTGCACGGCCTCGCCCGGCACGCCGGCCAGCCAGATCCTGGGTTCAAAGGCTGCGAACTCCGCACTGTCGACGTCGAAACTCAGGGTATGGGCGCAAAGATCGTCCAGTAGCCAGCACAGCGCCGGTTGCCACTGGGGGTTGTCGACGTCTATGCGGACTGGATTGAAAACCGGCCGTTCCACAATGCCGGAAAATCGGGCGTGGCGGGCGCTCATATCGGCCAGGGCTTGCTGGCCGATGGCGGCGACCCGGGGTGGCTCTATAGCGGCTTCTATCGGTGTGATTACCGCCAGCGCCATTTCATAGATCAGCGAGGGTCTGTAGGTGGTGTCGCCCTGAGTAGACCAGACCTGATTGATCTGCTCGTCAGTCACCGGGCTGAAAATGACCTGCAGACGAATTTCCTCACCGTCCAGAGCCACCGGCTGCAGCACCGGTGTCTGGCGGAATAACTGCATGATATGCCCGAGAAAACGCAGGTCATTCTCGCCACTGGCGATGGGATCCTCATCAATGGCAAAGGAAGTAATAAGACAGAAAAGCCGGATGTGCCAAGGCTGACCCGGTCGCAGTCCGGCCTCGAATCCGCCGGGCTCGAAGCGGTAGAAAAACAGGTTGACCCTGTGGCCGGGGGCCGCTGGCAGGTCCGCCGGTGCGCCTATGCTCAGCGAGACATCGTTGCCGCCGGCATTGAGGCCATTGCGTACGAAATCTTCGACCTCTCGACAGATGATTGATAAAGATGAGGTCTGCGGCATTAAAGACTCCTCAGGAAGTAGCGGCTGGCGGAGTCACTCTCTCGCTCAAGCCCGCTGCGACGGTCCTGATCGGGCCTCGTTGATTCCACCACCACGTTGATCTGCCCAATTCTTAGTTGGGGTGCGTCACTGGCGCACTCCTGGAAATGTCGCGGTGGTGCTGATGTTTGCTGCTCTCTTTTAGGCGCAACGGAGGTGACGGGCGATGGTTGCCTGTCCTTGTGGATTTTTATTTTCACGTCATCAGGGAGCGATCGGCGCTGATGTGGGTCCTGGGTGTCCTGGACAACTCTGAAATCATCATCCTGTATCGTCTGGATGATCGTTTGTACTGTAGCTGGCGCGGGTCCGTTGTCCTGTACAGGCGGCACGGCAGACTTGTCTGATGAGTCCATTCGGGTGCCTGTGGCTATTCTGGCGGCGGGAATCCGTGTGTTTTCGTGACTGTCTGAGGGCGACTTTTGTTGCTCCGTGCGGGGCATATCGCTGACCTTTGGCGCTGCAGGGACATTCGGGTTTTGCTGTTGGGTGAGTATTTTTTCGGATCTTGCAATCAGAGTTTGCTGACTCAGGTGCTGTAAATACTGGTAAAGGGGCTCTTGTGCGCTTTCCTGGGCGCTGGCGTCATGGGGGTCTTTTGCGCTCTCAGGTTTAGGCCTCTGTTTGCGGGCGGGCGGCAAATCAGGGGCTTGCGACTTGGCACTGTCCAGGGTATCCGGGCCCTGCTCGATGGGCGGAGTGGGCGTTGTGGGTTGGTGATTGTCTGGGGTTGTGGAAGGCAGGACGTTCTCGCCCGGTTGGCTTACCTCAAGCACCTCTTCAGAATATGCCAGGGCCGACTCTCCAAAATGCCGCTCCCGGGCATCGGCCACTATATCTGCCAGGTAGCCCATTAGTGTCCGGCCTCCATGGTGTGGGAGTTTCGGTTACTTTCTATCAGTTGCAAATAATGCTGGCGCCGGCGTCTCGGCAGATCCAGGATTTCCTGCTGAGACCAGTGATAGCTGCTGGCCAGCCGATGAATCTCGCTGAGCAAGGCATCAGGCGAAGAGTCCAGACTCTGATAAGGGTCCAGATCCAGGGTGTTTTCCATCTGGCAATGGGGGCAGGGGGCCAGCAGTTGCAGGGCCACTTCGGGCGCCATGGACTCCAGGGTCTGGTCCAGTATTTCAATATCCTGCGGTGACAGTGTCGAAACATCGGGGATCGGGTTCAGCAGCGAGGCCAATAATTGCAGTTGTTGTTCTTCAGAGCTTTTGCGCGGATCGAGATTCGACTGGTCGGCGCCTGTCGGCAACCTTAACCGGTAACTCGTACCATTGATTTGCACTGCACTTTCGGGGAAATCTTGGCCTGCACTTTTTATCGGCAGGCTGGAGGGCCTGTAATTCAGATCAAACACGGCGTCGCAGTCGCTGCAGCGCGCCGATAGCCAGCGCTGGCTGTCATCCAGCAATACGCTCAGTTGGCGCATCAGGAACTGACGATCACCGACCACCAGCGACGCCACCAGCAGCCGATCCGGCTCCTGCCCTGCCAGACTTGCCAGGGCGCAGGCGAGCACTGCGGTTACCTTGTCTGCGGTGCAGCCATCCTCTGCGGCAGCCTCCTCCAGTGACAATTCCAGCGCGCCGTTCAGCGGATTGAAACGATAGTCCTGTCGCAATGTGCCCTCGATAAAAAGGCCGCCGGGCAAGAGTTGGAGTTTCATCAGCTTTCCGTCGGTTCAGTGATCGCCAAATCCCGTTCCCAGCCCTCATGCTGCAAGATGATGGTTTGGATACCCACAGCATTCATGGTGCCGGCGTCGAACTCCGGCAGTGCCTGATATTCGGACACCCAGGCGCGGTGCAGCATGTAACTGATAACGGGTACCCCCTGAAGGTTGAGCACATTGAGCGTTATGTCCTTGCGGTAGTTGAGCAGGGACATGGCGGCGTTGCCCTTGAAGTTGTTAACCAGGTTCGCCCAAGTCTCGAAAACAGGGTCGTGGGTCAGCCCCTGTTCAAGGGTCACGGGTTCGTAACTGGTACCGCCGGGCATCACCCGCTCGTGGGCCGGATCGCCCGCTGAACGCCATTTGACGGCTTCGGTGGTTTTCTTCAGAACACTCATTTTGCGCAGCCCTGCCACGACCTGGCCGTCGATCACAACCTGGAACATGAAGGTGCGATAGGGGTCGTAGCGATGGGTGTTAACAGGGAAAATTGGTGCGGCCATGGGGTTTCTCCTCACTCAATCAGGATTGTTCGCCAACTTTTTGCTGGATACGGATGATGACGAACTCGGCGGGCTTCAGTGGTGCAAAACCGACCTGAACGATGACCTGCCCGCGGTCGATATCGCCCTGGGTCATGGTGTCGCCGAGTTTGCAGCGAACGAAATAGGCCTGGTCGGAGGTGGCACCCTGAAAAGCGCCGGCGCGGAAGAGACCGTTCATGAAGGAGCCAATATTGCCTCGCAATGATCCCCAGAGCGGTTCGTCGTTGGGTTCGAACACCGCCCACTGGATACCGTTGTAGATGCTCTGCTCGATAAAAATTGCAGTGCGGCGTACAGGCACATAGCGCCACTCAGGTGAGGCTTTGGTTGCCAGGGTGCGACTTCCCCATATTACCGAGCTGTATCCCGGCAGGCGTCGAATGACATTGACCCCCAGGGGGTTGAGCTGATCTTGCTCCAGGTCTTCGGCCGCAAATTGTAGAGCTGCTACACCGTTCAATTGAGTCTCGACGCCGGCGGGGGCTTTCCACACGCCGCGACGGGCATCGGTGCGCGCCCAGAGACCAGCCGCCAAAGAGGAGGGTGCAATGGCCACCGTTTTTGGCGCAGTGGGATTACGGTCGGCGTCATAGGCCGGGTTCGCGACGCTGACCCAGGGGTAGTAGAGGACGGTATAGGTGGATGTCGGCAGCCCCAGCGATTTGACCGCTGCGGCCTGATCCAGCTCCAGCCCTGCGGGGGGATCCACTATGAGCATGCGATTGCGCATGGTTTCGCAGTGGGCCAGCGTTTGGGTGATGATCGGATTGGTACCGCTGGCAGGCCAGGGGTTGCCCGGCAGCACGACAATGCTGACGTCCCTGATCTTGCGCAGGGTGTTGGCATAGAAGGTGCCATATTCTGCTGCACTGGGGGCGTTGGCGACGCCGCCGGTCAATGGTACGCCCTGCTCCAGCAGTCCGAGGCTTTGTATGGGGACCAGATTGCTGATGCCCAGTTCTCGCTGACGCCCAGGGGTGGCGACGGGATTATCGGCGGCATTCATGCCGAGAATGTTGGCGAGGGCGCCGTCGGTAACCTGAATCCCCGACAGCCGCACCGCTGACGAGCCCGATGTGAAGCTGAACTGGGTTGTAGCGGCGTTATAGCTAGCGGAAAAAGCGGCCAGAGATTCACGGCCATTGGCCTCTGCCCGCACCGCGTTTTGAATGGCCAGAGCGATGGCCGCCCCTGAGGTATCGTTGTTAGCGGTGAGGTTGAATGCGGCTGTAGCCAGGGACAGAGTGACATTGTTGCCATCGACGCTGAGTGTCAGGCCAGTCACGCCCAGAGCGGAAACGCTGGTTGCGAAAGGCAGATCCGCGGGGGCAACGGCGGCCCCGGTGATGCGGGCGCTATCCTCGGGCCTCAGGCGCAGCAGCTCAGCAAGGCCACCGCCGAAGACCTCCACCGACGCCAGGCTTTCGTCCTCTGCGGCGGTGAGAGTGAAGCGATCCGTGGCGCCACTCCAGCTGGCGCTGAAGGTCTGGTAGGCGTCCTGTGGGCCCAGGGCCCGAATCGCTGTCTCGAGCGCGGTGGCGATATCATCAGGATTGTCGCCGGGAGAGACGGTTACCGAGATCTGCTCGGTCTGCAGGCCGTTGATGGCGAGGTTCATCAGCATCGGGTTGCCGCTGGCGGCGGCAAAGGGATTCGGGTCCGGCAGGGCACCGCCGATAAGGGAGGCCGCCTGATAATTGGCGGCTACTGCAGCGCCCAGTGCAACAGACACCAGGCTGGATGAACTGTTGATCCGGGTCAGAGCGTAGTCAGGCGAACCGGTATTCATCGAAAGATCGGTGAATATCTCATCTACGACCAGTTCGCCGTCTTCGCGATGCCCCACCACCAGATCGAACAACTCGGCATCGGCATCCGGCTTTATAATCTGCACGAAGATGTCATTGCCCCAGTCGCCGACATTTTTGGCACTGATTGCCAGACCGCCATTAGCGAGAGGACCTCCGCCCGCGACACCCTGGCCGTTAATACCCAGAGTGGCGGGGGCGGAGCCTTCACCGGTCAGGCGGCAGATAAAAGCGGCGCCGCCTCCATTGAGATAAAAGGCCTGTACGGCCAGCCCCATAGTGTCATCGGCACCGGTGACGCCGCCGAAGTCGCGTACATAATCGTCGAATTTGCCTATTAAAATGGCGCCCGACGGCCCTCGGGAGGAGGCTCCGACGAACGCGGTGACGGACGTAGAAACGCCTTCAATGGGCCTTGCGCCACTGGGGATTTCTTCGATATAGACGCCGGGGTGAAGATAGCTTGCCATGCTCAGACTCCTGAATGTGAAGTCCAGGTGAAGTCGGCAAGCGAGCGGGTGCGAGACCGCAGGGCTTCCCAGTTTCCCCTGAATCCTGACTCCCTTTACTGCAACAGCGGGCGGGTTTCTAACGCTTGTTTTAACTTAGCTCAGCCAGTGGGGAGGCCAAGATGAGATTCTTGCACGGTGTTTGGCAATGTGGGTGAATAGGTTTTGATGATAGTTACTAGTGATTATTTATTGATCTGTTGTTGATGTTCGATTCTGGAAAGTTGTTGTTAGTCGGAGTCAGTTTCCATTCTGCTTGTCGCGCCACTGCTACATATTGTGTGATATTAAATTTAACTATCATGCTGGTGATATTGACTGAATTATGGCTATCGTGTCGGTCGTATTGTCAGGATTTGCAGCGGTACTCATGAACTGTTCCTTGCAGGTGTTATCCCGGGGATTCTGGGGGGCGGCATGATGATGGGGCTCGCCTATTACCTGGCGGTGCGCTATGACTTCCCGCGCGAAGAGGCCTTCAGCCTTCGCATGCTCTGGGAGAAATTCCGTGCCGCGAGCTGGGCGCTGATGCTGCCAGTCATCATTTTGGGGGGGATATTCGGTGGTATCGTAACGGCGACGGAGGGGGCTGGACTGGCGGTGGTCGCGGCGCTCTTTATCGGCTTCGTCGTTTATCGCGAGCTGACGCTGCAGCACCTCTATAAATGCATGGTCAGGGCATCGGTTCAAACGGCAGCGGTTATGCTGCTGGTAGCGGCCTCGGCATTGCTGGGCCTCTACCTGACCGAAGCGAGGCTGCCACAGCAGATGGCACAGGCCATTCTTGGACTGACCGACAGCCCGGTTGTTGTGCTGATGCTGCTCAACTTGCTGTTTCTGGTACTGGGCATGTTTCTGCACGGGGCGGCGGCCATCATTCTGGTGGTACCCATGGTGCTGCCGCTAGTGCATCAGTTTGGCATCGACCCGATCCATTTCGGTCTAATTGTGACACTGAACCTGGCCATTGGTCAGCAGACGCCACCAGTGGCCAGTGTACTGGCGACATCCTGCGCTATCGCTAAGATAGATATCTGGACCACGACGCGCGCCAACTTGCCGTTCATTGGCGTGCTGGTGGCGCTGCTAATGCTGGTGACTTATGTGCCGAGTGTTTCGCTGGGGCTGGTAAATTGGGTCTACGGAAGCTAAGCGTAAATCATCTGGCTTGAGGCTTTCACTCTGGGGTGCCGAGGACCTTATACCTCGGTATCCCTGGAGGCTCTATCAAATCACTTTAAAGGCAAAAGACTGGCGTAGCCACTGCAAGTGCAGTCAGCTTGAGTTGGGAACTGCCTGTTGAGTGGGCGTCTGTTATTACGAATATTCAAAGCGGATTGGCCAAGGTCGGCTCTGTATGCAAAGCCACGAGGCTGAAAAGGACTTGGCTATCAGCCTGCGAGGATCCAGGGATTCTTGCGGGCGGCTCTGGCCGTTGCGCGCTGTACCGGGCTCATCTGGGCATCATTGTGTTCAAGCGTGCGTTGCAAAAATGCTTTTCGTGTTGCCAGATGGGACTGACGGATCAGTCCGAGGTATCGCGCTAGTTGTATCAGTCGGGTGCTTATCATTGTCCTTGCCTCTGGTTCGCTGAATCGACAGGGCTCGATTCCAGGGCGGATCCGCTCGCCTCTGTGGTAACTATTACGCTATTCGCTCTGATTAGGATCACCGCAGCAGCAAGGTAATCCCCCTATGGCTGGCAGTTATAGCGCGGCTGTCTGAAACGGCGCTGAAATTAAGAGGGTGTTCTGTGTAGTTTAGAAAGGCCCTTGCCCGGCGTGACGGGGCGGGCAAGGGCTTGTTTTAAACCTCCCAGCTGGCAAAGCGTCGGCGCAGGAGCAGCAATCGCGGGCGGATGCGGCCGCCACCGGATTCCAGCACTGAGGCGATTACGATGGCGAGCATGCCAAGCACGGCCAGGCTGATCCAGCCGCTGAGGTCAAACACCTGCATCATCTGGTACAGCTGATAGATCAGGCTGACTGCGGCCAGCACCAGGCCGGTGCCAAATAGTGCCAGCTGGCGATAATGGCGGCCGATCAGGGCCAGTATCAAGCCGATAGCCAGACTCGTTAAGGAGGTGGCCAGTCCTTCGAACAGGACAAAGTTGACGATCAATCCCAGGGACAGCATCAGCATGGCCATTAAACGGTAGAGCGCGGGAGCCATTTGGGCCCGGTGCGATACTTCGTACAGCAAGGCTGCGCTGATCAGTGCTGCCAGCTGCAGCATCAGGGATTCTGTGAGGATGCCTTCCAGCAGCAATACGCTGCCCACGCCGATCATTGGGGTGAGCAGACCGCTGCAGACTTCCAGCAACCCTCGCATGATTGACTGGCCCGGCAGTCGCAGGCTGATCTGACGCGCCGCCAGGAAGAGTATCACCAGGCTACTGCTAAACAGGAAAGCATCGGTATCGTAGAACCAGAGGCTACGTCCGACCAGTACGACCAGCGGCAGGTATAGCAGTGCTCGCGCGATCAGTCCGTCGGGTGTGCGGGCAGCGATACTCTGCTGTTGCGTTTTTTCATTGTTCAGCAACATCAGCAGAGCCAGTGGCAAGCTGAGGGCCGACAAGTACAACGGATCGCGCAGCGGAATCAGCAGCAGGGCGTTGGACAGCATAAACATGATGCTCAGGTGTGTGCTCAAAACCCGGGCTAGGGTACGAAACCCCAGTAGCATGACCGGTATCAGCGCGGCGACCGCCAGCGCAACCGTTAAGACGGTGGCAGTGGGGGAGTCGAGTTGCCAGAGCGCATAGTCCGGCTGGCTGAGGCTGCGCTGGGGGCCAAATGCCGAGTACACAAAGGCGCCCAGAATGGCAAAGTTGGCGGGTACCGAGGTCAGTGCCAGGGTGACCAGCAGGCGAGCACCCTTGGCTTCCTGTAGCCAGTGGCCGCTGACAAGTCCGACACCGCAGAGCAGCAGGCTGTGGCCAAGCAGCATGGCGTAGCGCAGCAAGTCGTTACCGTCCTGCCAGCCTTGCACCAGGAAACTGTACATGGCCACCAGCAGTGCCGTGGCGCCGGCCATGCGCAGTAGCTGGGGCAGGCGTTGCATCAGTGGTGTGGCGGTGATCGGGCCTGGGTTCGAGTCGGCGTTATCAGAACCGGTCGCTGAGTCGGACATCGCCATAGCGGGTGTTGCGGCCGGCAGCCAGGGATCGGGATGCTGATTCATTTTGCGTTCTCCTGCAGCAAGGCATCGAGTTCGGCGCGCAGGCGGGCATCGTGCTCCTCGCGGCTGAAGGCTTGGTCGAGGTTGTCCTCCAGGCTGGTATCGCCAATGCGAAGTTCCTGCTCGCTAAGTCGTACGTCCCAGCGCTCAAAACTGGTTTCCAGATCACGCAGCGAGCTTTCGCTGTCTGGCGCTGTGGCGACGCGGGCCGCGGTTCCGCTCTGGCGGGCACGCATGATCGAGTGACGATTGCTCAGTGCGTGCAGGCGGGCTTCGCTGTCGGCGACATCACGGGACAAGCGGACTGCCGACTGGCGGTAACTGACCTGCCCCCGGGCCAGTTGCTCGGCCTGGGTTCTGCATTGCTGGCGGCGCTCGATACAAGCCAGTGCTCGGGTGGGGTCTGTGCTGGCACAGCTTTTGGCGCGTTCCGCCCAAAGCTGCTCATCCTCGTGCAAAGCGGCTATGCGCGATTGCAGTTGAGCCTCTTCGCGTTGCATCTGATTCAGCCGTGCCCGGGCCTGGGCCACTTTGTGACGCATTTCATCAATGCTGGTTTGCACAACGGCTTCGTGGTCCTCGATTTCACCGACAATGCCATCCAGGCGGGCTATAAAGGTAGTGGACAAGCGCTTGATAAATGACATGGTGCAGGGCTCCGGCTATGGGTTCGAAGCCATTCTTTGCCTGAATTGCGGATTAATAAACCGTCTTATGGAAAGCACTGTTTTGATCACCGTAAAGTATACTTATTCGATACTTTTTGGGTGGAGAGCGTCGTGGCACAGACAGAAGCAATCATCTCGACACTGAAGCGGGCGCTGCGTGCCAGTGGGCTGACCTACGCTGATGTGGCGCGCGGGCTTGGCATGAGCGAGGCGAACGTTAAACGCCAATTCGCCACTGAGCGTTTTACGCTTGCGCGGATAGAGGATATTTGCCAGCTGATGCAGATGGATCTGTCGGAACTTTTTCAGCAGTATGAAGCGGCGCGCCAGCGCATTGTGCACCTGAGCGAAGCTCAGGAGCGGGAACTGGTGGCGGATCCACTGCTGCTGATGGTGGCGGTTTTCGTGCAGAGTCAGCTGGGCTTTGCCGATATTATCGGGCGATATGCAATCAGCGAAAGCGAATGTATTCGTTGCCTGGCGAAGCTCGACCGGCTGCATATTATTGACCTGCTGCCCCGCAACCGTATCAAGCTTCGGATCGACGAGCACTTCAGCTGGATCCCGGGTGGGCCTATTGAGCGCTATTTCGAGCAGGAAGTGCAGCAGCAGTTTCTGCGCGGCAGTTTTCGAAAATCTGGCGGTACGCGGCTGTTTTGCACTGGCATGCTGAGTGAGCATTCACGTCAGCTGATTAGCCGCAGGCTACAGGCGCTGAGCCAGGAAATCGCTGATCTGCAGCGCCAGGATGCCAGCCGCCCGCTGGCTGAACGCCATAATACCGGGGTGCTGCTGGCGTTACGAGAGTGGGAGTTCTCCGCCTCCCAGCCATTTCTGCGAAAGTAGTTTTAATCAGGTACGGTTGTTTTCCAGATAAGGCTTCCAGCCGCCCAGATGGGTAATCTCCTGGGCGCCGTTGAGGCCATGGGGTTCACAGATAAAGCCGCTTATCCGGCGGCCATCGGCCAGGCGTATCTTGCCGATGCCCAGCGGTGCCGGAATACCGGCAACGAAGCTGCCAAACTGTGCGGCCGGGACTGACCAGATTTCCACTTCGATGCTGGCACCTCCGGCTTCATCCAGCAGCATCCCCGGACGATAGGGCGGGCCGCCGGCCAGTGCATAGAGGCGGTAAACCGGTGCGGACCGGGTGCGTTCAACCAGGGTCGCGCCGCGTTCAACCAATTGCCAGTTCAGTGGCAGGCCCTCCAGGTGGGCGCCGCAGACGACCACCTCGATCTGCTCTTCGGCCCTAACGGGTGTGGTATTCAATGCGGGCATGGGGGTTTTGGTAGCCCCCAGTGGCTGCCTGAACAGGCTCTGGATACGATTGGCGATCGATAGCAGCTTGCGATCCTGGAAGTGATCGGCCACCAGGGTAATACCGAACGGCAGACCCTTGTCAGTGAACGTGGTGGGCACGGCAATGGCGCACAGATCGAGCAGATTTACAAAATTGGTGTACTGGCCCAGTTCGCTGTTGTGGCGGATGGGGTCGGCCAGCATCTGTTCGATACTGAAGTGCGTGCTGGTGGTGGGGGTCAGCAGGCAGTCGAGCTTTTCCAACTGAGCCAGGCACTGTTGCTGCAAGGCTTTCAGGCGGTACTGGGCACTGAACAGCGCGGTGGCGCGGGGCTCGCAGCCTGGCTCGATAATGGCGCGAATTACATCCAGCATGGTTTCTGGCTTCTCTTTCACCAGCGGCAGAGTGGCCAGATAGCGCTCCGCCACCCAGGGGCCTTCGTAGAGTAGCCGGGCGGCCTCCAGAAAGGGCGCGTAGTCGACTTCAACGCACTCAAAGCCGTCTGCACGCAGTTGCGAGACAGTTGCTGCGTAGGCGCTGGCATAGTCGGCGTCACCGAAGAACTCCAGCTGAGCCGCTGGAATCACGCCGGTGCGAACCGGTCCTTGCCAGCGGCCATAGTGGCGCGGGCTGTTCTGAAACGGGTTGGCGCGGCTGTACTCATCCGTGCAATCGACCCCTTCAGCCACCGCAAGCACTGTGTTTGCGTCATCGGTGGTGAAGGCGAAGATGCTGATGCAGTCCAGGCTGCGGCACGCCCGCGCCATGCCGGTATTGGACAGTAGCCCCCGGCTGGGCTTGAGACCCACCAGGTTGTTAAAGCCGGCAGGTACCCGGCCGGATCCTGCGGTATCGGTGCCCAGGCTAAAGCTGGCCAGCCCCAGCGCAACCGCCACCGCAGAGCCTGCGCTGGAGCCCCCGCTGACCATAGCCGGATCAAAGGCATTGCCACAAGGGCCCCAGGGGGAACGGGTGCCGTTCAGGCCTGTGGCAAACTGATCCAGATTGGTTTTGCCAACCGGAATGGCGCCGGCGTCAATCAGACGCTGCACAGCGAAGGCGGACGTATCCGGGGTGAATGCATAGGCCTCGCAAGCGGCGGTCGTCGGAATGCCGGCCAGGTCAATGTTGTCCTTGATAGCAAAAGGAATGCCCCAGAGTGGATGTGTGGCCTTGTCTTTGTCGGCCAGGGCATCCAGGTAAGGCCGCTGTTCGTCGGCGCTGAGCAGGTGGATCCAGATATTGTGGTCGCTGTACTGCGCGGCCTTGGTTCGAATGTCGGCGAGGATATCACCAGGGGACACGCCGTCGGCGTAGGCTTGGCGCAGGGCCGAAAGAGTCATGTCAGTCATGCGGTCTTCTCCAGATCAATCGTTGTGGCGGTGTCGCCTTCCAGTACCAGCAGTGCCTGACCTGCCTGTACACGGTCGCCTGCCGTGCACAGCAGTTGCGTTATGGTGCCGTTACAGGGGGAAAAAATGGGGATTTCCATTTTCATGGATTCGAGAATCAGCAGTGTCTGCCCGGCCAGCACCCGATCGCCCACGGCGACCTCGGCCTGCCAGAGACTGCCGGACACCGGACTGTCGACCGGTATATGATCCTCTGGCCAGTTGTGTTCAGCTTTATCTGTAACTGTTTCCTGCGGCTGGTAATTGAATTGCCCGGTGCTGTGCCAATGCGCCAGTTCGGTCTCAAAGGCCTGTTGGCGGGCTGCTGTAAATGCCGCTATATCGGTGCTCTGCTCGGCCAGCATGGCCTGGTAATCGCTGAGACTGAACTGGCTTTGTTCTATTTTCAGCGGATAGCGCCCCTGGGGGAAGTCGCGGCGGATCTGTTTGAGTTCGTCGCTGCTGACTTCGTAGAAACGAATCTGGTCAAAAAAGCGCAGCAGCCAGGGTTGCTCAAACTCTGTCGTCCTGCGGTAGCGATTCCACATCTGCAGGGTGCGGCCCACGAACTGGTAGCCGCCAGGACCTTCCATGCCATAGACGCAGAGGTAGGAGCCCCCGATGCCAACCGAGTTTTCAGCGGTCCAGGTGCGGGCGGGGTTGTACTTGGTGGTAACCAGACGGTGACGCGGGTCAATCGGTGTAGCCACCGGGGCGCCGAGGTAAACGTCGCCCAGCCCCATCACCAGGTAGGAAGCCTCGAAGATGATGCGCTTGACCGCGTCTATGCTGTCCAGCCCGTTGATACGGCGGATGAATTCCAGGTTACTCGGACACCAGGGAGCATCGCGACGCACCGACTGCTGGTACTTTTCGATGGCCAGTTGGCACGCTTCGTCGTCCCATGACAGCGGGATATGCACGATACGTGAGGGTACGCTGAGTGCATCCAGCTGTTGGGCAAGGGCTTCTTCGGCCTGGCGCAGATGCGTCAGCAGCCTGGCATGGCTGAGCTGCTGACTGTCGAAGTGCAGTTGCAGCGAACGGATGCCGGGGGTCAGTTCGCGTAGCCCAGGCAGGGGGTTCTGCTGCAGCCACTGCATCAGGGCATGGGCGCGAAAGCGCAGCCGAATATCCAGTTCCTGGGCGCCGTACTCGACCAGCAAAAAGTGGTCACCGGCGGCTCTGTAGGTAATTTCGTCACCGAAGTCGGCGGCATCAAGACGGGCCAGAACAGGTGTATCAGGCTTGATAGGCATCCAGTCCGGGGGACTGGCCTCAAGGCTTTTCAGGGTCTGGTTTTGCGAGGCTTCGAGCGCCACGGCCGCCTCAATGGATACCGGTACGAAACGTACCCGGTCGCCGGCGCGAAGCTGGCCGAGCTTCCACAGGTCGGCCTGAATTACCGTGGCGGGGCAGACAAAGCCGCCGAGGGAGGGGCCGTCGGGGCCTAGGATCACAGGCATGTCACCGGTAAAGTCGACGGTTCCAAAGGCGTAGGCGTTGTCATGGATATTGGAGGGATGCATGCCCGCTTCGCCGCCGTCCGGCCGTGCCCAGTCCGGTTTCGGGCCTATCAGGCGCACGCCGGTGCGGCTGGAGTTGTAGTGGATCTCCCAGTCGGTCGCGAAAAAAGTGGCAATATCGTCTGCGGTGAAGAAGTCCGGTGCGCCATGGGGGCCATAGATGACTCGCAACTCCCACTGGTCGGTGATCGTGGGCTGCAGGTCCTTGACCTGGGGTGGAATTGGGTTTGAAAGTGCGTCAGCGTTTGTCGAGTCTGTTAGTGCCAGTACATCGCCGGTGCGCAGTGCCCGGCCGTTATGGCCGCCAAACTGCCCCAGGGTGAAGGTGCTGCGTGATCCCAGGTATTCGGGGCAATCCAGCCCGCCTTTGATCAGCAGGTAGGAGCGTGCGCCGAGGCTGATGCGCCCGAGCTGCAGCTGCTGGCCGGCACGAATCAGGGTCGTCTGCCAAAGCTCGATAGGTAAACCGTCCAGCTGGGCTTCGATTGGGGCGCCGGCGATCAGAACCTGGGTATCGACGCTGAATTTCAGCAGCGGCCCCTGCAGCGTGATCTCAAGTCCGGCGGCGGATTCAGGGTTGCCCAGCAGGCGGTTTCCCAGGCGGAACGAGTAGCTGTCGAAGGGCCCTGATGGTGGCACGCCGACATCCCAGTGCCCCTGGCGGGCTGGCCAGTCCTGAATCGTGGTCTGGGTGCCCCCCTGAATGACATCAATGCGGGCGGGTGTGTGGCGAAAATCGTTGAGATAGCGGGTCGTCACCTCGCCGCTCGCCAGCACAGGGTCGCGGCATAGCGCACGCAGGTAGCCCAGGTTGGTTTCGATGCCGTACAGACGGGTGTTATCCAGCGCAGTGCTCAGACGCTGCAGTGCATCGTTGCGGTTATCACCCCGGACTATGATCTTGGCGAGCATCGGATCAAAGAAAGGCGGGACTTCTGTGCCGCTTTCAATCCAGTGATCGATACGCAGGCCGTCCTGCTGCGGGAAATACACTTCACTCAGCAGGCCGGCACAGGGCTGAAAGCGCTGATAAGGGTCTTCGGCATAGACGCGTACCTGAATGGCGTGACCTCGGGGCGCCAGCGTTGGGCGACGCTGCTCCAGCGTCATATCCTCGCCGGCAGCCTGGCGCAGCATCCATTCCACCAGATCAACGCCATAGACCTCTTCGGTAACGCCGTGCTCGACCTGCAGCCGGGTGTTGACCTCAAGGAAGTAGAACTCGCCGTTGTCACTGTTGAAGATGAACTCAACGGTGCCGGCGTTGCGGTACTGCACCTGCGCCAAGAGGCGCTCCGCTGTGGTGTGCAGCGCCTGGCGGGCGGCATTGTCCAGGTTCGGGGCCGGGCATTCCTCCACGACCTTCTGGTTACGACGCTGGCTGGAACAGTCCCGTTCGCCAAGCGCAAGGGCCTTGCCTGCACCGTCACCGAACACTTGCACTTCGATATGCCGCGCCCGCTGGATGAACTTTTCCAGAAAGACGCCATCATCGGCGAAGTTATGCGCACCCAGGCGCCGGACACTGTCGAAGGCACCGAGCAGTTCGTCCTCGTTGTGGCACAGGTGCATGCCGATACCGCCGCCGCCGGCGGTGCTTTTGAGCATGACCGGGTAGCCGATACGGATGGCTTCCTCTCGGGCCTGCGCCAGGTTGCTCAGCAGGGCACTGCCGGGCAGTAGCGGCACACCGGCCTCGTCAGCCAGGGCGCGGGCGCGATGCTTGAGGCCAAAGGTTTCGATCTGGGTGGGTGTCGGGCCTATAAAGGCGATGCCGGCGGCTTCGCAGCGGCGTACAAAGGCGGCATTTTCACTCAGAAAGCCGTAGCCTGGGTGAATGGCCTGGACACCGGTTTTTGCGGCGATGGCCAGCAGTTTGTCGATATTGAGATAGGTGTCGCTGGCGCCGCCTTCACCCAGACAGTAAGCCTCGTCTGCCCGGCGCACGTGCAGGCTGTCGGCGTCACAGTCGGCGTAGACTGCCACCGCGGTGATATTAAGGCGTTGCAGGGTACGGATGATGCGTGTGGCGATGGCACCACGGTTGGCGATCAGTACTTTGGTAAACATCGCATGTCCTGTGACGGGCCGTCCCGTGTGGATACTGCAGCAGTGGCCGTCCACTGCCGGTAGTGTTTATTCACCCAGCGGATTAATGCATGAAGCCGCGAAGCTTCATTTCTGGCCCCAGGCCAGTGGGAGTGCCAGGTTATAGGTTGTCCCAGATAAGCAGCTCTACCGGTGTCGGGTTGTAGCCATTGCAGGGGTTATTGAGTTGCGGGCAGTTTGACAGCAGCACTATCACGTCCATTCGCGCCTGCATTTCGACATACTTGCCGGGTGCCGAAATGCCGTCTTCAAAGGTCAGGCCGCCGTCCTCGGTGACCGGCACGTTCATGAAAAAGTTGATGTTGTGGCTGATATCACGCTTGTGAATGCCGTAGTGCGGATGTTCAGCGATGGCGAGCATCCAGCTGTCGCGACAGGCGTGCATGCAGCGTTTTTCCAGGTCGTAGCGCACGCTGTTGCTCTCAGTGGCGCAGGCCCCGCCGAGGGTGTCGTGACGTCCGCAGGTATCGGCAACAATTTCCAGCATGACGTTGTTTTCATTGGAGCGCAGCAGGCTACCGGTGCTGAGGTAGACGTTGCCCTGTTCGCGCATGGTATCCATGGCGCTGTAATGCTCGCTCGGATCAGCGGCGTTGAAGAACAGGGTATCAGCGGCCTGGTTACCTTGCAGATCCAGAATGCGCAGAGTCTGGCCGGCCTTCAGCAGGCCGATATGGTAGTCCCCGGCGTCGACGATATAACGTGCCTGAGCCGCTTCAGGCTGCTGTGTGCTGGTGGTCAGCATGCTGAGTCTCCTGTGCTGTGACTGCCAAGGTGATAGAGGGCATTGTTTTGAAAGCCGCGCTGGTTTTCGGGGCGGAAATTGCGGCAGTAATCATCAGCAGTTACAGCTTCAGCCTGGGATAATTCGATCTGCACGGCGTTGGCCGGGTACTCGGTGGCGGGGCTCAGCGGATGGGGGCAGCTGTGCAGTATGACCAGCGTATCCATCTCGAAGCGCAGGGTAACGTAGCTGCCCGCCTGGCTGTGGCCGTCGATCAGTGTCAGACGTCCCTGGTCATCGGCGACGACTTTGCTGAACCAGTTAACGTTGGCGGCAAGGTCGGCTCGGCCCAGACCATATTTCGCCAGCTCCACCAGGAAAGCGTCATGCCCATTCTGATGCCAGGCATTGCGATCCTGCTGGTAGTCGCGCCTGCCCCACCGCTGTGCTACCTGGTCGGCGCGGCTGTTGCCGCAGACAGTTTCGTGCCAGCCCAGGCTATCGTCGGTGATGGAACAGAAAATGCGCCCCATATCCGAATACAGGCAATGACCGCGGTGCAGCTTGAAGCTGTGCTGGCATTTGAGGGTGTCGGGAGCGTTATAGCGTTCCAGCAGGTTGTCGGGGTTATACAGCAGCATGCCGACATTAGCGTTGCCTGCGATATCAGACAGACGCAGCTCAGTGCCGCGCTTAAGTCTTAGCGACCAGTGGCTGGCGCCGGGCAGGCAGGTTTGGTAAGTCGGATTGGTCATGGACAGTCTCCTGATGTGATATCAGCTAAATGCCACGGCGGGCAGTGTCTGGGGCAGCGATTTGAGTTGCAGGGCAGGCGGCAGGGTGCTTTCAATTGAACCCGGTTGCCCCACTGGCAAGTCGTAGGTGATGCCGGCGCCGTAGGCCTGGGGCGCATGGGGGTCCTGGCGCAGCTTGTCGAACACCAGCAGTCGTGTGCCCAGGTAGAAGCCTTCGCGCAGATCATGGGTAACCATGAACACAGTGGGCTTGTACTGATTCCACAGATCCCGCATCAGCGCGTGCATGTCTGTACGTATACCAGGGTCCAGCGCACCGAAGGGTTCGTCCAGCAGCAGGATGCGGGGCTTGTTGATCAGCGCCTGGGCGATGGCCAGACGCTGGCGCATGCCGCCGGACAGTTCGTGTGGATACTGGTGCAGTGCCTGACTCAGACCGACCCGCTCGAGCATGTTTTTTGCTTCTGTAGTGGCCAGGCGGTGGCGCTGACCAAACAGGTACCCGGTGACGCCAGGGTTATGGAAAGCACGGGCCGCGATCACGTTGTCCAGTACGCTCATATGGGGGAACACGGCGTATTGCTGGAAAACGATGCCTCTATCGGCGTCCGGTTCATCGCGCATGGGCTGGTCATCAAGCAGCAGTGCACCACGCGAGGGCGTTTCTGTACCCAGCAGCATCTTCAGAAAAGTGCTCTTGCCGCAGCCGGAGGTTCCGACCAGGGTCACGAACTCGCCTTCCTGCACCTTGAGGCTGACCCTTTCCAGCACGACGTTGTCGCCGTAGTGTTTCCACAGGTTGCGGGCTTCTATCATCAGCGGCCTCCTTGGGCGTGCCAGGGGAACAGGCGCCGATTCAGCCGGGCCAGCGTGCTGTCAAAAACGAAGGCCAGCAAGGTAATCCAGGCGACATAGGGCAGGATTACATCCATGGCCATATAACGGCGTACCAGGAAAATGCGATAGCCCAGACCATCAGTCGCGGCAATGGCTTCGGCTGCAATCAGGAAGAGCCATCCGGCGCCGAGGGACAAGCGCACGGCATCTATCAGTCTTGGCATCAGCTGAGGCAGCAGTACGCGTAACAGTATCTGAGGCGTACTGGCACCAAGCGTCTGGGCCTTGACCAGTTGTTCTTGGGGGATCTCCATTGTGCTGCGCTGAATATCGCGGGCAATAAAGGGCGTTATGCCGATGGCAATCAATACCACCTTGGACAGCTCTCCTAAGCCAAAGACGATAAAGAGTATGGGCAGTAGCGCCAGCGGTGGTACCAGTGATACCACGGTTAAAAGTGGCGCCAGTGGTGCCTTGACCAGTGGCAGGGCGCCGGTCAGCAAACCCAGCACCAGGCCGATCATGGCGGCGATAGCGACGCCGCTGCCCAGGCGAGTCAGACTGCTGGCAGTATCTGCCCAGAAAAGAAGTTCGCCGCTGCGCTTGCTCGGTTCCAGCGCCAGGCGTTCCATGGCATCACCCATTTGCGCGAAGCTCGGCAACAGCTTGTCCGCCGGGTTGGCTTCAAGTCTGGCGTCGGAGCCCAGTAAATAGAGCACTAGAAGCAGGGCAAAGGGCAGCACTGCGAGCAGCAGGTGCCAGGGGCTGGCAGGTTTCAGATTGATTAGACGTTTCATGCACAATCCTTGGGGCATCCGCAGATGCCCCAGAGCAGTTACAGGGTGCCGTCAGCGGCCATGCGCATGTAGCTTGGATCGAAGCGCAGCTTGATATTGTCGCTGTTGCCGTAGATACCGGCGGGGGTCTCAATGCCGATAAAACCGGCATCGGGGGCGCCGTCGCCCAGTAGTCCGTGGTCAAAGGAGAACTCAGCGACCTGTTGCATAGTGGTGATCAACTGAGTGGCATCGGTTAGCGCCAGGGCTTGCGCGGGGGTGTAGAACATGTGTGTACTGGCGAGCTGTGCGCGGTAGCCGGCGAGGTCTGTGCCGGATGCCAGAGCCATGGATTCCAGTATTTCCAAAGCCTTTGTATCGTCGCCGTTCATGAGTGCCATGGTTTCGTACCAGGCGCCGGTCAGCGCTTTTCCCAGGGCCGGATTGGCTTTGAGGGTGTCGGTATTGACGATAAGCAGGTCGATGATTTCGCCGGGAATTTTGGATGAGTCGAACAGCATATTGCTGCCCGCAGTAGCGGTGATTTCACTGAGCAGCGGGTTCCAGGTGGCAACCGCAGTGACATCTGAAGTATTAAAGGCGGCAACCATATCGGCATCGGCGGTATTGACCACCTGAATATCCGCTTCCTTCAGACCCACTGTATCCAGTGCCCGTGCCAGCAGGTAGTGCGAGACACTGAGTTCAACCAGGTTGACGGTTTGACCCTTGATGTCGTGCAGGGAATCAGCATTCTTAAGAACGACACCGTCATTGCCATTGGAAAAGTCGCCCACAATCAGTGCGGTGCTGTCGATGCCGCCGGCAGCAGGTATGGTCAATGCGTCCATGTTGGTCATGGTGCAGGCGTCAAACCCGCCGGTGCTGTACTGGTTGATGGATTCGATGTAGTCGTTGATCTGCACGACTTCGATATCGATGTCGTACTTGTCGGCCCATTTTTTGACGATACCCAGATCCGCGGCCTGGCCCCAGGGCATCCAGCCGGCATAGATAGACCAGCAGACCTTGAAACTGTCGCGAGCGAGGCTGTGGCTTGAAAGGGCGAGTGTCAGAACGAACAGAGTGAGCTTTAGCATGGCGTACCTCTCAGTTGGTTACGTCGGTTGCACGCAGAGTCTACTTGGCAATACCGCCAGTTGAGTCTCCCGGGCTTTTATCCCGCCGTGTAACCTTTCGCTGAAAGGTCGAGTGCTCTCGGACCAGGCATCGCTGAATGCGACCGGAACCCTAGCGCTCTATTTACCAGATTGTGTTTGTCCAGTATTGCCAAGAGTACGGACGAATATGACTATTCAAAAAATGGGCCGTAATTTTTTTAATTCATTTAAAACAAATAGTTATGTGGATCTGTAGGTTATTCGTAAAGAGGCGTCCGATCATGCGGCGCCTCTTGGTGGTGCGGAATTTTGTGCGGGTGTGCTGTTGTGGTGCGTGAAATCAGGATTTTAGCGGATGCCCGGCGGGTAGCTGGCGTTCGATCCAGAGGGCCAGTTTGTGTTTCATGTTGCGCTCGTTTTCCTGATCTTTTGCCAGTGGCTGAATCAGCTGGTCTTTTACCAGCAGTCGGTAAAGCGCCCGGGTTTTCTCGCTGGCGCTGTCGGTGGCTTCAAACTCGCCGGCGCCACGTTTCTGCATGTAGAGTCCGCCAACGCGGATGGCCTCACGTACCAGTTCGGCTTCCTGCTTCAGTTTGCTCATGCTTGGTCCTGCCTTTTCGGTGCGTTTTTTCTGATTTTGTATGCAGTGCCAGTCGACCCTGGTCCCTGTGGTCTTCAGGTCGTCTTGCCCGGCTATCATATCGCCTGGCCCCTGCGGCTGTACACGCTCGCTGTGACGGGAGGACGCTGAAAGTAACGTTGCCGTTGAGTATACTGGGGTGACTTTTACCCAGGCAGGTTCATCATGAAGTACAGCATTATCCCGGTAACGCCCTTTCAGCAAAACTGCACCCTGATCTGGTGCGAAGAGACCAACAAGGCTGCGGTGGTTGATCCGGGCGGTGACTTGGAACGCATACAGGCGCGTATCGATGAACTGGGTGTCGTGGTGGAAAAAATCCTGCTCACCCATGCTCATATCGATCACGCCGGTGGCACCCATGAGTTTTCCACACGGCACAGTATTCCTGTTGAAGGGCCACACCCTGGTGATCTGTTCTGGATTGAAGGACTGGATCAGCAGAGCAAGATGTTCGGGTTTCCCCAGGTCGAATCCTTTACCCCCGATCGCTGGCTGGATGACGGTGATGTCGCAACCGTGGGCAATCAGCAGTTGCAGGTGCTGCATTGCCCTGGGCATACGCCGGGTCATGTGGTGTTTTATCACCAGGCTAGCGAGCTGGCGCTGGTGGGGGATGTGCTCTTTCAGGGCTCGATCGGGCGCACCGACTTCCCCCAGGGCAATCATCAGCAGTTGATCGATTCCATTCGCAACAAGCTGCTGCCGCTGGGGGATGAGGTTGCCTTCATTCCGGGGCACGGACCCATGTCTACCTTCGGGGAAGAGCGGCGCAACAACCCCTTTGTCTCCGATAAACGTTATGGTTAGTTGGTAAATAGCCTAAGGCAATTGGTTGTATTTATATCGTTAATTTTATCTATCAAAAATCGGCTTCTATACTGGCTCTAGTTAAAAAGAACACTCAATCAGACAAGGAGTATGAGCATGAGTAATCAATCCATTCAGATCGGTATTGCGGAAACAGCACGCAAGGACATTGCCGATGGCCTGAGTTGCCTGCTGGCCGACTCGTACACGCTCTATCTGCAGACACATAATTTTCACTGGAACGTGACAGGCCCGCAGTTCCGTGAGCTGCATCTGATGTTTGAGGAGCAGTACAACGAGCTGGCGCTGGCGGTGGATGAAGTGGCCGAACGCATTCGTACCCTGGGTGCGGTAGCGCCGGGTACCTACAAGGCTTATGCGAGCCTGAGCTCCATCAAGGAAGTCGACGGTGTGCCGCCGGCGGGTGAGATGGTGCAGTTGCTGACTCAGGGGCACGAGCAGGTGGTGCGGACCTGTCGCCAGGTGCTGAAAGTGGCGCAGGCCGCAGATGATGAGTCCACTGCATCGCTGGTATCTGATCGCATGCGGATCCACGAAAAAACCGCCTGGATGCTGCGCAGCATGGTCTGACCCGAATTTCTGACAGTGCCGGCTTGTTTCTTAATAGTCCGGCATTGCCAGTTCCAGCGCTTCGAGATCCCAGGCTTTAGATTTCACATCTTGGAGGCGCTGGAAACGCCGCCGCTGAGCAGGAATGCAGTCACACTGGCAGCGGGTACATCGAGGCGCTTGATCTTGGTTTTCGGAACCACGATCAGGTTGCCGGCAAAGTTATAGGATTGCGGCAGGTAGACTGCAACATCGTCTTCCAGTCCAAAGTCGACCATCGACGCCTGGGTTACAAAGCCCATCAGGCGCACAGTATCATCCTGAGTCACGCTCACCAGAACCGGAGTATCAAAGCGTTTCTCATCCCCCAGAAAAGCCCCGAACAGATCCTTTAGTGAGCTGTAGAGCATTTTGACCACGGGAATGCGATCCAGCAGCGCATCGATGCGCCCGAGCAGGAATTTCCCCAAAAAGTTGGATGCCACTAGCCCCGTCAGGATGATGATGGCGAAGGTAACCCCTATGCCTGTGAGGGTTACCAGCCAGCCGGATTCAAGCCCCGGGAACAGCCGGCCGGTAAGCGCGCCTACGGCGTAAAAGAGGGTTTCATTGAGCGCGGTGAAGATCAGAAAGACAAGGTATATGGTCAGTACAGCTGGCAGTAACAGCAGCAGTCCCTGGAAAAACAGGCGCATCACATAGGTCATTGGGTGTTCCATCGCTTCAGTCCGTTGCGGTTGCAATATTATAAAGGCTGATGACTGAACCGATCATGTATGTGAAACCACTGGGTGGGTAGTCGTTTGCCAGGGCTGCATCTGGCTCCACTCTATACTCTGTTGTTACGGCTTACGGCTTACGGCTTACGGCTTACGGCTCAGGGATGGTGCGGGCGGTCAAGGTAGCTGCTGGATTGCATCTCGATCAGTCGGCTGAGGGTGCGACGAAACTCAAATTCAAGCTGGCCCTGGGCATAAAGTGATTCCAGCGGTGCCTGTACCGACAGGTAGAGATTCACATTACGGTCATATAACTCGTCAATCAGGCTGATAAAACGCCGTGCCGGATCGTCCATCGGTGACCAGCGCACCTGGCGGTTACCGGTACTGGTGGGCGTAAAGCTGCCATCCTCGGTGCCCCGAGCCTTGATGCCCTCCAGAATAGGGCCGCGAAACACAGGCACATTGCTGAGAAGAACGGTATGAAAACGTTGTGCCAACTCGATGTAGTCCAGCGACGAGCGAGGGCCCAGGCACAGGGCTTCAAAGCTGAGCCAGACAGCCCCATTACCCTGTTTGTGTACTGGAACGGGGCGCTTGCATAGCAGGATGCGGTCTGTGTCCTGGGTGGCGGCCTCCATTACTGCGATCTTGCTGACCAAGGCAAAGCGTCGCGCCAGCTGCCTTTCGGCAGGGGCCGGCAAGACTACATCGGCAACGGCCGGTGCATGGCGGCGGTGGTCCTGGCCGCCATCCAGGGAATGCACCTGGGTGTGTTGCTCCAGCAGGCGGATGGCCGGGACAAAACGGTCGCGTTGCAGGCCGTCGCGGTAAAGGTCTGAGGGCGGCAGGTTTGATGTGGCAATGAGCACGACGCCCTGATGCAGCAGTGCATCAAGCAGCCGTCCGAGTAGCATGGCATCACCGATATCCGATACCTGCAGCTCATCGAAACAGAGCACCCGGTGCTCCCGTGCCAGTCGGCGAGCAATCAGCTGCAGCGGGTCAGGCTTGCCGGATTCTCGTGCCAGCTCCCGATGAACCCTGGCCATGAATCGATGAAAATGCAGTCGCAGCGCGATGCCTGCAGGCAGAGATGCGTGAAACAGATCCATCAGTAGCGTTTTGCCGCGCCCAACCGGGCCCCACAGATAGAGCCCCTTGGGCGCCGGCTTGCGTCGCAGCTTGTTGCTTTGCAGCAGTTCAGAGTGAAGCTGGTCTAATCGGGTCAGAGCAGCTTGTTGGGCAGAGTCGGCGATAAAACCTTCTGTCTTGAAACGGGTTTGATAACGCAGACTGGGGGTCATGCTGCTCTCTGTGTCTATAGCCTGGGGATATTAACTCAGATTACGCCTATTTATGCAGCATCATACTTTCAGCGTGCTGCGGGACTCAATTGCGCATGGCGGCGTTCCGGCCGGAGGCATCACGAATGTCAGTGGTCTTGAGTCCGGCAGCGCTTGGGTCGATAGTAGAGCGGGTGCGGGCTGCTAATAAAGGTATGGAAAATATGTCAGGTCAGTTTGCTGAACAGATCGCAGCGGCGGTGCTGGAAAAATTCGCCAATTACCGCAGCCGTTTTCAGAATATTACCGCGGTGGCGCAGCTGCGTTTTGAAAAGGCCGACTGGCACTCGATCCAGCAAGCCGGTGCTGAACGGATTGATCTGTATGAAAACAATGTGCAGGAGGCTGCCAAGGCAATTGTCGAGCAGCTGGGTGAGGTGGTGTACGACGCGCGCCTGTGGCTCGACGCCAAACGCTGCTATGCCCGGAGCATTCAGCAGCGTACCGATCCGGAGCTGGCAGAGACTTTCTATAACTCCATTTACCTTAAAGTCTTCCGGCATCACGAGCTGGATGATGCGCTTATGTTCATTCGCTCGGCCTATGAGGGTAAGCCCATCAACTCCGGTGAGCAGTTCTGTCGCCTTTACTCAACGCAACAGGGTTTGGTGGCGTTATTGGGGCAGCTGCTGGATGACTATGCCTTCAACATCCCCTGGGAGAACCGGCGCAGAGACATTCGCAATCTGGCGCGTCATGCCCGCAAGCATATTCCCTTCATCGATATTGCCAGGGAGGAGGTGACGGTGGAAGTCATGCGCAGCGTGTTCTTTCGCAACAAGGGCGCCTATATAGTCGGGCGCATCAATCACGCCAGTGGCGCCATGCCATTTATCCTGCCGGTTCTGCACAATGGCGACGCCGGTGTCTACGTCGACACGCTGATACTGGAAGAGAATGATGTCTCGGTGATATTCAGTTTTACCCGCTCCTACTTTATGGTGGATGTAAATGTACCGTCCGAATTCATCGGCTTTCTGAATACCCTGATTCCGATGAAGTCCAAGGCTGAGCTGTATTCCTCCATCGGCTTCTACAAACAGGGCAAGGCTGAGTTCTATCGCAGCTTTCTGGACCATCTTGCGGTGTCCGACGACAGGTTCGCCATAGCGCCCGGTATCAAGGGGATGGTGATGACCGTATTTACGCTGCCCTCATTTCCGGTAGTGTTCAAACTGATCAAGGATCGTTTCTCTTCGTCGAAAAATGTCACACGCGCCACGGTGAAAGAAAAGTATCAGCTGGTAAAACGCCATGATCGCGCCGGACGCATGGCTGATACCCAGGAATTCACCAACTTCCTGTTTCCGCGCAGTCGTTTTACGCAAGAACTTATTGATGAGCTGCAAAAGGTCGCTGCATCTTCCATCAAGATAGAAGGTGACCTCATTACCATTCGCCACCTCTGGGCGGAACGTCGCATGACACCGCTCAACATCTACATCGACAGAGCGCTGGCGAATGATGATGAGCCGGACCTGTTCCACGCCATCAATGAATTCGGCAAGGCGATCAAGCAGCTGGCCGCGGCCAACATCTTTGCCGGCGACATGTTGTTCAAGAATTTCGGTGTGACACGCCATGGTCGAGTGGTGTTCTACGATTACGATGAAATCATGTATCTGACGGAGTGCAACTTCCGGCATATACCAGAGGCTATGTATCCCGAGCAGGAAATGTCGGGTGAGCCCTGGTACTCGGTCGGGGCCAATGATGTTTTCCCGGAGGAGTTCACTATCCTTACGGCCTGCAATACCAAGGTACGTCGCATCTTCAACGAGTTGCACGGTGATCTGCTGGAAACCGCCTATTGGCAGCGGATGCAGCAGCAAGTTCGGGACGGGGATATTGTCGATGTTTTCCCTTATCGCCAGATCAAGCGTTTTGCCCGTGGCGCGGCTTCTCAGGGGCGCGAATTTAACTAGCTTTCAGGCGTGCGTGACGGCCCTATTAAATAAATGTGACAGTGTTGTTGACACCAGATCTCCCATGAGTAAAATAGCCCCACTTTCGAGGCACAGCCAAGCGGTAACGCTTGCAGCGCGAAGGGCAAGTCGGAAGTAAGTGGTTGATTTTCAAGTGTTTAGCTTGATGGATTGGCCGGCAGTATCGGCTTGTGAGTCACTCGTTTTTCTCCTCGGCTTCGGTCGAAAATGTTGAAAATAAGAGTTGACTTAAAACGCCGAGACGCTAGAATATGCGCCTCACTTGAGACACGGGATCAGCGGTAACGATCCTCGAGTCCAAGCGCTCTTTAACAGATTGATCAGATAATTCGTGTGGGCGCTTGTCAGGATAAGGCATAAATAGCTTTATCAAGGTAAGCAACCTTAATGTGAATTCATTTAAGTGG
>NZ_BCNS01000123.1 GCF_001528745.1 Marinobacterium profundum
CAAGGGTGCCAAACCCTACTTTCAGGCCTACGAGCGGGGCGTAAAGCTGATTGGTGCCACGGCCCATTATGTCACCGGCGATCTGGATGAAGGTCCGATCATCGAGCAGATGGTGGAGCGGGTTGATCATGCTCAGGATCCGCAGCACCTGACCCAGGTGGGGCGCGATACCGAAGCCCAGACCCTGGCCCGTGCCGTGAAGTATCACGTGCGTCACCGCGTATTCCAGAACGGCCTGCGCACCGTCGTTTTTTAAATCAAAGGACTCGCACCGATGACTGATCAGGCAACCAATATTTACCCAGAGGTCATTCCTGCCGAACGCATCGACGGCAAGGCCTTTGCCGCGGCACTGCGCGCCGAGGTGGCAGTGGGTGCCGCCGGCTTTAAGGCCCAGGCGGGACGCCAGCCGGGCCTGGCCGTGGTGCTGGTGGGGGATGACCCGGCCAGCCAGGTCTATGTGAAAACCAAGATGCGCCAGGCCGCCGAAGCGGGCATCGCCTCTTTTCCGCACCTGCTGCCGGGCAGCACTTCCCAGGCTCATCTGCTGCAACTGATCGACGCACTCAACAGCGATGATCAGGTGGACGGCATCCTGGTGCAGCTGCCGCTGCCGGCGCAGATAGAGGAAGCCGCGGTGATCGAGGCCATAGATCCGGCCAAGGATGTGGACGGTTTTCATCCCATCAATGTCGGGCGTCTCAGTACCGGCCAGCCGGCGCTGGTGCCCTGCACACCGCTGGGCTGCCTGCTGTTGCTGCAGGACCGCCTGGGCGACCTGTCGGGGTTAAAGGCCGTGGTGGTGGGACGCTCCAATATAGTTGGCAAGCCGATGGGGCAACTGCTGCTGAACGCTCATTGCACTGTGACCACTGTGCACTCCCGCAGCCGGGACCTGGCCGCAGAGTGTCGCAGTGCCGACATCCTGGTGGTGGCGGTGGGTCGCCCGGAGATGGTGGATGCCAGCTACATCAAGCCCGGCGCAATCGTGCTGGATGTGGGCATCAACCGCATCGAGATGGCCGAGGGCAAGTCCCGCCTCACGGGGGATGTCGATTTTGAATCGGCGTTGACCACAGCCGGTGCCGTCACGCCGGTACCGGGGGGCATAGGTCCCATGACGGTGGCCTGCCTGTTGCGCAACACGCTGAGTGCCGCACAGGCGCGGGCCGCTCAATAAAGGCCAAAGGCTAAAGGCTAACAGGGGAGATCATTAGAGTGAGTGATAACGAACGTACTGCCGAACGTGAGTCCATGGAGTTCGACGTTGTCATCGTCGGCGCGGGCCCCGCCGGGCTGTCGGCGGCCTGCCGGCTGATGCAGCAGGCGAAAGACGCCGAGAAGGAAATAACCGTCTGCGTGGTGGAGAAGGGCGCCGAAGTGGGTGCCCATATCCTCTCCGGTGCCGTGATCGAGCCGCGGGCGTTGAACGAGCTTTTTCCTGACTGGGCGGCACAGGGCGCGCCGCTGAAAACCGCGGTGACCGAGGATCAGATCTACCTGCTCAAGGATGCGCAGGGGGCCCGTCGCATCCCCAATGCCCTGGCACCCAAAACCATGCACAACCAGGGCAACTACGTGGCGAGCCTGGGCAACCTGTGCCGCTGGCTGGGTGAGCAGGCCGAAGCCCTGGGCGTGGAGATCTTCCCGGGCTTTGCCGCCAGTGAGGTGCTCTATCACGAAGACGGCCCGCTCAAGGGCAGTGTGAAAGGCATCGCCACCGGTGACATGGGTGTGGGCCGTGATGGCCAGCCCAAAGACAGCTACATGGCGGGTATGGAGCTGCACGCCAAATACACCCTGTTCACCGAAGGCTGTCGCGGTCACCTGGGCAAGCAGTTGATCAAGCAGTTTGCGCTGGACAAGGACGCCGACCCGCAGCATTACGGCATCGGTATCAAGGAGTTGTGGGATATCGATCCCGCCAAGCACCAGCCAGGCCTGGTGGTGCACGGCGCGGGTTGGCCGCTTGACGGCGACACCAACGGCGGTTTCTTCCTCTACCATGGCGACAACAACCAGGTGGTGGTCGGGCTGATTATCGACCTGAACTATTCCAACCCCTGGCTGAGCCCGTTCGACGAGTTCCAGCGCATGAAGCAGCACCCGCTGTTTGCGCAGTATCTCGAGGGCGGCAAACGGGTGTCCTACGGGGCTCGCGCCATCGCCAAGGGCGGCTTCAACTCGCTGCCCAAAATGACCATGCCCGGCGCACTGCTGCTCGGCTGCGATGCCGGTACCCTGAACTTCTCCAAGATCAAGGGCACCCACACGGCGATGAAGTCCGGCATGCTGGCGGCCGAAGCGGTGTTTGAAGCTGTTGCGGCGGATGATCCAGGTGGCCGGGATCTGGTGTCCTTTACCGAAAAATTCCAGGAGTCCTGGCTCTACGACGACCTGTTCCGCAGTCGCAACTTTGGCCCGGCGATGCACAAGTTCGGCACCTGGCTCGGCGGCGCCTTTAACGTCATCGACCAGAACCTGTTTGGCGGCAGGATACCGGTCACACTGCACGATACCCGGGCAGACCATGCCCAGCTCAAACCCGCGGCCCAGTGTCCGCGGATCGAGTATCCGAAACCGGACGGCAAGCTGAGTTTTGACAAGCTGTCGTCGGTGTTCCTGTCAAACACCAACCACGAAGAAGACCAGCCCTGCCACTTGCAGTTAACGGATGCCGGCATTCCGCTGGCCACGAACCTGCCTACCTGGGCGGAACCTGCACAGCGTTTTTGCCCGGCCGGTGTGTATGAAATCGTGGATGAGCCCAGCGGTCCGCGCTTTCAGATCAACGCCCAGAACTGCGTGCACTGCAAAACCTGTGACATTAAAGACCCGTCGCAGAACATCACCTGGGTGGTTCCGGAAGGCGGTGGTGGCCCGGCCTACCCGAACATGTAAAGCCCGACATCAAGGTGCTATCCGGGTGTTGCAGAACATCACCTGGATGGTACCGGAAGGGGGAGGCGGGCCAGCTTATCCGAACATGTAAGCCTTGAAAAACGCATGAATATCGACAATCCAACCTTAGAAAGGAAAGTGATATGAAATCAGTAAAGGCATTTAGCGCTGCAGCGGCATTTTGCTTAACCGGTGGCATGGCGCAAGCCGCCGATGTGGTTGTGGGCGTTCCCAGCTGGCCTTCGGCTGCTGCCACTGCCCATATTCTGAAGGTGGTAATGGAGGATAACCTGGGATTGGATGTGGCTATGCAAAACGGCTCCAACGCCGTTATCTGGGAAGCGATGGATCGGGGATCCATGCACGTACATCCGGAAGTCTGGCTGCCCAATCAGAGCAACTTGCATGACAAGTATGTCAAGACCAACGGTACCGTGCTTCAAAACCCTAACGGTGTCGAGGCCTCACAGGGGATCTGCGTTACCAAGGCGACAGCGGAAAAATATAACATCACGTCTATTTATGACCTGACAGACCCGGACAAGTCGGTACTTTTCGACAACGATGGTGATGGTATTGGCGATATGTGGATCGGTGAGCCAGGCGCAGCCTCAACGACCATAGAAAAGATCAGAGCCAAAAGCTATGGCTATGACGAAACCATGACCCAGGTCGTCATGGATATGCCGCTCAACTGGGCTGCGCTGGATGCTGCCGTGATTGCGGACAAGCCCTATGCGTTCTTCTGCTACACGCCACACCATGTGTTTAATATACATGACCTGGTAATGCTCGAAGAGCCGGCACATAACGCTGACACCTGGAAGGTACTGCAACCCACCGATGATGCTGACTGGCTGGCTAAATCCAATGCTGATAGTGCCTGGGACACGGCCTACCTGTACGTGCACTACGCCAAGTCCCTGGAAGCGGACCAGCCAGAAGCTGCGATGTTGCTGAAACACTTCAGCCTAAACGCTGATCAGGTTGGCGAGTTGAGCTACCACGTAGTGGTCGAGAAAAAAGACCCTGCTGTCGTTGCCAAAGAATGGGTGACAGAGAACAGCAGCCTGGTTGAATCCTGGCTGGGTCAATAGTCCGGTCCCGTTTGTCCACTGCCTGATAGACATCTGATCATGCAGCGCATGATGGCTTCAGAATTCGATTCTGACGCCATCCGCTGCACCTCAGCCCGATCAGGTGCCGTAGTGATACCAATACTAGTAGCGAGGGTAGCCAACGTGAGTGCGGATGTCATTCAGCTAGAAAACGTGTGGAAAATCTTTGGCAAGAATTCCGATCAGGCAATGAAGGCGGTCGTTGAGGAGGGGCTGGACAAAGCGGCCGTTCTGGAGCGCTTTAGTTGTGTGGTGGGGATCGCCAATGTCTCCTTTACGGTGCCTCGCGGCGAAATTTTTTGCATCATGGGTTTGTCCGGTAGCGGGAAATCTACGCTGATTCGGCACCTTAACCGCCTCATCGAACCCACCGCCGGCAAGATCAAGGTGCTTGGCCGGGATATGTCTGCCCTGTCCCACAATGATCTGCGGGATGTGCGTGCCAAACATATCGGCATGGTGTTCCAGCATATGGCGCTGCTGCCGCACCGCACCGTGCTGGATAACGTCGCCTTTCCGCTGGAGGTGCAGGGCGTCCCCAAAGCCAAGCGCTGGGAGACCTCCCAGCATGCCCTGTCGCTGGTGAACCTCGATGGTTTTGAAGACCGTCTGCCCAAGGAGCTCTCGGGTGGCATGCAGCAGCGTGTTGGCCTGGCCCGGGCGTTGGCCAGTGATCCCGAAGTGCTGCTGATGGACGAGCCCTTCAGTGCACTGGATCCACTGATTCGGCGCGAGCTGCAGAATCAGTTTGTAACGCTGACCAAGACACTGCAGAAAACCACCATCTTTATTACACATGATCTTGATGAAGCGATCCGCATCGGCGATCGCATCGCGATCATGAAGGACGGGCACCTTATTCAGGTCGGTACACCCGAGCAGATCGTGATGCACCCAGCAGACGATTATGTGGCTGATTTTGTCAAAGATATCTCGAACCTGAAACTGGTCTGTGCTCACTCCATCATGCGGGATATCAACAGTGAAACGGTGCCTGCGGGCGTGAATCTGGCCGATGCTCCGCGCGTCGATGAGAACACCAATCTCGATCACCTGATTGATATCGCCGTCACTTCAGAGCTGCCGATCATCATCACCGATGCAGCGGGAGCGGATATCGGTATCGTCAGCAAAAACATTCTGCTGCAGGGCATCAAGGGGGAACAATAACATGAACGCGAACAGTCGAACCTCGGCGCTGATAGAGCAGCGCCAGTCCGTCCATCGCTTTGCCGAGCGTCAGGGGGATTATTACAGCAGGCAGTTCGAGAAGATCCAGTCCAGCAATCGTATCACTTTCTCCTTTAACCCCCATGCTGCGCTGCTGGGGCCGCTTTGGGCCTCGGCACGTAACGTCTGGGGTTTCTTTTGGATGAGTATCATCGCCACCCTGTTTGCGCTGGTCCTGTTGGGTCGGGGATTGTGGGGTGAACTGGGCGCGGACGATCTGGCGCGGGCGGAACGCCTGAGCAGCAAATCCCAGGAGATGGCCATCAAGGCCCAGACTGCCCTGGAATCCGGGGCATCGAATGTCGAGGTTTTGCAGCGCAATGCCGATAACCTGCAGCGGGCTGCAGATAACGCCATGCTTGCCGCTGAGGCGGCGGTTGGCGGCGCGAGCCAGCTGATATTCTGGGGCGCGCTGGCCTTAATTGCCACCATGGTGATCCAGGGATTCATGGCCAATATTGTTTACGAAATGAAGTACTGCCGCTGGCGTGGGGGGCGCAGTGAAACAAGTGGTTTCAGCCAGATGAACCTGCTCCTGGGTGTCGTGATGCTGGCCGTGATGGTTCCGCTGACGTTGTACCGCTTTACGGTGGCCACGCCAGTGGCGTGGCTGATCGAGTTTCCCACCGACACATCAATTTTCACCGCAGCCGCCACTTGGCTGGATGCAGGCTTTGACAGCATCGCCTTAAAGGGAGCCGGCTTTTTTAACGGTATTACCAGCGGCATACGCATGCTGCTTGATGGTTTGGAAGTGGTACTTGTCGATACGCCCTGGCCGGTGACGGCGATGGTGATACTGGTGATGGCCTGGCGTCTGGCCGGGCCCAGAGTTGCCCTCTTCACACTGGCGGCACTGGCTTACCTCGCGTTTCTGGGGTTTTGGGAGAAAAGCATGGCAACGGTTGCGTTGCTGGGGGCTGCGGCCACCCTCTGTGTGCTGATCGGCGTACCGCTGGGGATTCTGTGTGCGAAGAGTCCCTCTACCTACGCGGTCGCGCGCCCCGTGCTGGATTTTATGCAAACCATGCCGGCGTTTGTCTATCTGATTCCCATCATCGCGTTTTTTGGTACCGGCAAGCCGCCGGGCATCCTGGCGACGCTCATTTTCGGCATGCCGCCGGTCGTGCGACTGACGGCACTGGGCATCAAGCAAGTTCCGTCCACTATAGTGGAAGCGGCCTTGGCTTTTGGCTGTACCCGGCGCAAGTTGCTGCTGGATGTGGAAATTCCCCTGGCTTTGCCCAGCATCATGACCGGCGTCAACCAGACGATCCTGATGTGCCTGTCGATGGTGGTTATCGCCTCGCTGATCGGCGCTGAGGGCCTTGGTACTGACGTGCTGCAGGCCCTGCAATACGCGGCGAAAGGACAGGGACTGCTGGCCGGTATCGCCATCCTGCTCTGCGCCATGATTATCGATCGGATCGTGCAGGGACGCTTTAAACGGGAAGATTAGTAAATTTATATAGCCGTATACCTGATTCCGTGACTTTATCAACCACGTCACGGAATCAGGTTAGTGATTTGTGCTTAATTGAATTCCAATCGGAATTCCCCTCAGCAATGGAGACGGTATGAAATTCTCAGCATCTATTTTGGAAAGTCTCAAGGCGCGCAAACCAGAATACAGCTTATCCCAAAGGTTCTATACAGACCCTGAGCTCTTCGACCTGGAAATGGAGCTTATTTTTGCTCAAAGCTGGTTGGCGATTGGGCACGTATGTGAAGTTCCAAAGGCTGGGGACTACGTTACAGTCAATGTTGGTAAAGACTCACTGTTGATAGTGCGTAATCAGGAAGGAGGCATCGGTGCTTTCTTCAATACGTGCCGTCATCGCGGTTCGGTGCTTTGTACCAAGGCCAGTGGCAGCGCTCCAAAAATTGTATGCCCCTATCACCAGTGGACCTATGAGCTTGATGGTCAGCTGATATTTGCCCGTGAAATGGCCAGTGACTTTGACAAGGCTGATTTCCCCCTGAATAAAGTCAATGTTGAAGTCGCCGGCGGTACCATTTACGTTTGTCTCAGTGACAACCCACCGGACTTCAGTGAGTACGCGAGATCAATTGAGCCCTATATCGCGCCCCACGGCATGGACGACTTAAAAGTCGCTGCCGAGATATCCATTGTTGAGCAGGGTAACTGGAAGCTGGTCTGGGAAAATAACCGTGAGTGCTATCACTGCCAGGCTGGGCATCCCTCACTTTTACGCAGTTTGCCCGAGAGTGATGATCCGAATGACCCGGTTACAACACCTGAAGCCAAGGCCCACATGGAGCAGGCTTTTTCTGCGTGGGAGCAGAAAGACCTACCCTATCGGGCAGTGAACAAGAACGGTTGGCGCATTGCCCGAATGCCTCTTGTGAAAGGTGCAGTTTCCATGACCATGGATGGCCAACCCGCGGTGAAGAACCATCGATTGGGCACTCTGCCAGATATTGATGTAGGTACCTTGCGCAATCTGCATTTGCCAAATGTCTGGCTCCACTATCAGGCCGACCATTGTATTTCCTTCCGTGTGCTTCCGATAAGCCCTCAGGAAACGCAGCTGACCTGCAAGTGGATGGTGCCAAAAGACGCGGTAGAAGGCGTTGACTATGATGTAGATAATTTGACCAAAGTTTGGCGTGATACCAATGATGAAGACAGAAGCTTTGTAGAGCGTAACCAATTGGGTATCAATTCACGCGCCTATAAGCCTGGGCCTTATTCACCAACTGCAGAGTTTGGGGTTAAAGCTTTCATTGATTGGTACACTGACCGCATGATTGAAAAACTTAGCTAAGTACTGAGAAATTCTGCTGCAAAATACTTTTTTGCAGCAGATTTCCCCCTGAGTTTAATAATTCTATTTTGGGGTTCTTCTTATAGAGGTTTAATGTAATGCGTTCATCGGATCTGGCTAAACTGAAAGATGCTCCGTTTTATTGGAATGATGAGCAGCGTTTAGAGTGTGTCATGGTTATGCCGGAAACTCAAAACGCCAAGACCTTCTTCTTCAAAGTTGATGACGAGCAGCTGTTTAACTATGAGCCTGGGCAGTTCATTACAATCGAAGTGCCGACGGAAAATGGTGTTCTGCACCGTTCGTACACGCTTTCGACAACACCTTCCAGGCCGCTTTCTATTGGTATTACTGTCAAGCGACAAGAGGATGGGCAGGGAGGGAGTGCCTGGTTGCTGGATAACCTGAAGCTGGGTGACACTATAAAGGCATATGGACCCTCGGGTATTTTTTCATGTCGTAAACACCCTGCTAAAAAATACCTGTTTATATCGGCAGGTTCAGGGGTCACGCCAATGATTTCAATGCTGCGTTGGCTTTATGACTATAGCGTACATACAGACATTGCTTTTATTCATTGTGCTGCGAGACCATCGGAAATACTTTTTCGTGATGAAGTTGAACATATGTCCAAGCGGGATCCTGATATTAAGGTGAGCTGGGTCGTAAAAGATACCGATCGCTATGATGTTTGGACTGGTTTTCAAGGGCGTTTTAACCAGATAATGCTGGAGCTGATAGCGCCTGACTTTGCTTCGCGCGAAATATTTTGTTGCGGGTCCGAAGGCTTCATGCAGAGTGTGCGTGATATTCTTCATGCTGAAGAATTTGACATGAATCATTATCATGAGGAAAGTTTCGGCGCGCCTATCTATACGCAAGAAGATACACCTGAGCACAATGACGTTATTCCGGCAGATGATGTTGAAGCGCAAATATATTTCAATAGTCTGAGCCGAGGGGTTGCCTGCAAGCAGACCGATACCCTGCTTTCAGTAGCAAAGGAGGTGGGTGTCGATATTCCCTCAGCCTGCATGTTTGGGGTATGCGGGAGCTGTAAAATAAAGAAAGCCTCCGGTGAAGTGCATATGATTCACAATGGAGGTATCTCCGATTCGGAGATCGAGTCTGGATATGTATTGGCCTGTTGCTCGCGTGCCATTGGTCGGGTGGTCCTGGAGGTTTAGGTTTTTGATTCGGCGCCCCCGGTAACTGCCATCTGTTGCTGAAATAGAGGGTCAGTTAGGTGCTGTAAAGCCTGAAAAACGATGGGGTTAAATAATATTTTTCGCCTTGGTATCAGGTTGCCGTAATCAACGGACAATCGACTGGCGGGTAAATGCGTTTGCGCCTTTGGAATCCTGCTTATCAGGCTCGAATAGTTAAATACAGAAGGGTGCCGACATTGAAAAAACACGTAACGTCTAGCCATTGGGGTACGGGAATAGCAGAAGTTGAAGGGGGACGCTTGGTGGGTGTCGGTGCGCATCCTATCGATCCACACCCTTCATCTATCAATGATAATTTTGTCAATTCGATTTACGGCTCCTCCCGGATACTCCGTCCCGCTGTGCGTAAAGGTTATCTCGAAAATGGGCCTGGAAAACAGACTGATCGGCGAGGCAAGGAACCTTTTGTTGAAGTCTCTTGGGAAGCCGCGCTGGATTTGGCGGCGAATGCGCTGAAAAGCACCGGCGAGAAGTATGGTAACGAAGCAATCTTCGGTGGTTCCTATGGCTGGGGTAGCGCCGGACGGTTTCATCATGCACAGAGTCAGCTGAAACGTTTTCTCAACTGTGCTGGCGGCTTTGTCAGAGGTGAAGGTAACTACAGCTACAATGCCGCACTCATTTTGTTACCTTATATCATCGGTGATTTTGAAAAACTGGCAGTAGCCGGAACCCGCTGGTCGACCCTTGCCAAGGAGGGAGAACTGGTCGTCATGTTCGGTGGCATGCCGTTAAAAAACGCTCAGGCGGCTCCGGGCGGGTGTTCCAGGCACCGCCTGCGTGATGAGCTGCGTGCTTGCCGTGCCGCTGGAGTGAAATTCGTCGACTTCAATCCCTGTAAATCTGACACGCCGGCTGAAATAGAAGCCGAATGGTTGCCTCCGGTACCAGGCTCCGATACGGCAATAATGCTTGGGCTTGCCCACACGCTTCTGGTTGAGGGGCTTCATAATCAGGATTTCCTCGATCGATACACCCTAGGCTTTGATGAAGTCAAAGCCTACCTTACTGGTGAAAAAGACGGCATACCTAAAACGGCTGACTGGGCTAGCAAACAATCCGACATTCCCGCAGATCGAATACGTACGCTCGCACGGGAGATGGCAGCGTCGCGAACCTTTATTTGTACTGCAGCGGGTGTCCAGCGGGGAGAGCACGGTGAACAACCCCTGTGGGGGACGATAACGCTTGCCTCCATGCTAGGTCAGATAGGCTTGCCGGGGAGCGGTTTCGGGATTGCATACGGCTCCGATGGTGGTATCGGCCTGATGAATCGCCCGATACGGTGGCCCGCTTTGCCTCAAGGCCAGAACAAAGTAGAGTCTTTTATCCCCGTCGCCTGTATCTCCGATATGCTACTGCATCCTGGTGAAGCCTATCAGTACAACGGGCTGGATTTGACTTACCCTGACATTCGGATGATTTGGTGGGCCGGGGGTAATCCCTTTCATCATCACCAGGATATAAACAGGCTAATTCAGGCCTTTCAAAAACCAGAGACGGTCATCGTCAATGAAATAAACTGGACGGCAACGGCACGCTTTGCCGATATAGTATTTCCAGTGACGTCGACGCTTGAACGAGAGGATATTGGCGGGGGCAAGAGAGACAACTGCCTGGTTCCTATGCCAAAAATTATCGCGCCCGTAGGAGAAGCCCGGGACGAATACGATATTTTTACATCAATCGCCCAGCGCCTGGGTATTGAAGAGGATTTTACACAGAATAAAACTTCGCGGCAGTGGCTCGAGGAAATGTGGGCTGATGTCAGTCTTCAGGCGGCTGAAATGGATGTGGAGCTGCCGACATTCGATGATTTTCTGAATGGCGACATTATCGAGTTTCCGGATCCAAATCCGGATACCATACTGTTCTCGGATTTTAGGCAGGATCCCGAGAGAAACAGCTTGGAAACGCCGAGCGGAAAAATAGAACTCTACAGTGAAATCATAGCCTCATTTGGTTATACCGATTGTCCCGGGCAGGCGACCTGGCTGCCTCCGACGGAATGGCTTAAGTCGGATCGAGCAGCGTTCTATCCGCTCCATATGATTTCAGGACAGCCTAAAACCAGGCTGCATAGCCAACTTGATTCCGGTGCCTTCAGCCAAGGTAGCAAGGTACAGGGGCGGGAACCGATAATGATTCATCCAAATGATGCGATGAAGCGCAACATCGTCGACGGTGATGTTGTTACTGTTTTCAATGATCGAGGATCCTGTCTGGCTGGCGCCGTCGTCACTTCCGATATCCGCGAACAAACCGTCTACCTGTGTACGGGAGCCTGGTATGACCCCGTGAATCCAGAGATGAAAGACTCCCTGGATAAGCACGGAAACCCTAATGTTCTGACCCATGACAAGAGAACATCAAGGCTTTCTCAGGGGACTGCTGCGCACAGTACGCTGGTAAATATAGAAAAATTTGAAGGTGAGCTGCCTTCGATTACCGCATACGTGGCGCCGGTAAGCACGGACTGATTTTTAAGGCAGGAACAGGGGGCGGTATCTCGGCCTCCTTTAGTTTTATGGGCTGTAGCAGTGTGTTGATAGTCTATCCCTCCCGGCTACGCTAGCTGCATGATCGGCAACATGCGCGATTGATAGGCATGCCCATCCTGCCGATCTCGACGTGCCGCATTTATGCGCAGGTTGGAATGAGCGCCGCGAATTCCGACATCCACCGCGTCGCGGTCGGTGGCGGCGTTTGCAGTTTGCCTCAGTTCGCCTGTCTCCCCCGGAATTCGCCCGCTCATTCCAGACTACTTGGCTGCATGCTGGTGGGTATCTACCGCAGTGGAGCCACTCAGGAATAGCCTGGGTTATAGAGCTCGACAATATGTTGCCAGAACTTCTCCACCTCGGTCGTACGGGCATGGTTAAAACGGTACAGCTGTATTTTCAGATCCAGGGTGGCGAGCGGCTCATCCAGAATACACAGCAAGCCTTTTTCCAGCTCATGGCGCACCAGACTGGCAGGTAGCCAGGCAGCGCCCTGGCCCTGCAGTACCAGGGCTTTGATGCCTTCGGCCAGTGCCGTCTCCAGTATGCGTCTGTAGGTGAAGCCCGTCGGGATTCTGGGGAGACACTCGCGCTTCACCAGTTCGCCGAGAAAAGAGTCATCGGGATAGGTAAGCAGTTTCATCGGGCGATCGGGATGCAGGCAGTGACGGGGCTGGCCTGATTCATCGACCGCAGACACCGGAATCAGTCTGTCGGTGCCCACCTGCAGCTGCTCTATATCGTCTCGATCGAGCTGACTAAAGGCGACGGGGGATGCAAAGCACAACAGGAAATCGCCCATGCCTGACAAAAAGGCTTCCAGTACGTCATGCAGGTTGTCGGCTTGCAGGCTGATGAGGCTGTCGCCCAGCAGTGACTCGACGTTGTTAATCCAGGGCGGGAAAAACGATACCGCCAGTGAGTGCTGGGCTAAAAACTGCATACTTCGGCAGGGTTCACTATGCGATTGGATGCGCTCGCGGGTGGCGTAAGTGTCGGCAATCATGCGGCGGGCTTCATCAACAAACTCAACCCCTTCGGCCGTCAGCGTCGTGGGGTAACGGTTGCGATCAATCAGGCGCACCCCCAGCCAGTTTTCCAGTGAGCGAATGCGTCGGCTGAACGCCGGCTGAGTCACATGGCGAGAGTCCGCTGCCTTGGAAAAACTGCCATTCTCGGCCAGCGCTACTATATCCATGAGCCATTTCAGCTCCATTAAAACGCCCCTAAGTGCTTGGTATGCTGGAGTTATGCCGAAAAGTAACCGGTATCGAATAATATAGCATTGGTCTGGGCTCGGGTCTTGTCCCTAGTATCGGTAGACATCAACAACACACCGATCACAGGAGCTACAACATGCATCTGGCCCGCTTCCCCCGTCTGCACTTTGCCCATTTGCCCACCCCTCTTGAGCCGATGACCAATCTTTCCAAGGCCCTGGGTGGCCCCAACCTGTGGATCAAGCGTGACGACTGCACCGGTCTTGCCGGCGGCGGTAACAAGACCCGCAAGCTGGAGTTCCTGATGGCCGATGCCGTTGAGAAGGGCGCTGATACCATCATTACCCAGGGTGCGACCCAGTCGAACCACGCTCGCCAGACCGTCGCGGCTGCTGCGAAGCTCGGCATGAAATGCCACATCCTGCTGGAAGACCGCACCGGCTCCAGGGAAGTGGATTACAACTACAACGGCAACGTCATGCTGGATCAGCTGATGGACGCGCCCCTGACCAAGTTCCCCGCCGGCACCGACATGAACGCGGCTATGGAAGAACTGGCCGAGAAACTGCGCGCAGAAGGCAAGAAGCCTTACATCGTTCCCGGTGGCGGCTCCAATGAAATCGGTGCTCTGGGTTATGTAAACTGCGCACTGGAAATGCTGAATCAGGCCAATACCGCCGGACTGCGTATCGACTCAGTGGTACACGGCACCGGATCTGCCGGCACCCAGGCAGGCCTGGTTACCGGCTTTAGCGGTAGCAACAGCCAGATCCCGGTATTGGGTATTGGTGTACGCGTACCGCGTGAACAGCAGGAAACCAATGTCTTCCGTCTGGCTGAGCGCACCTGCGAAAAACTGGGTATCCCGGGCGCTGTCAAGCGTGAAGATGTTGTCGCCAACTGCGACTACGTGGGTGAAGGCTATGGCCTGCCGGCAGCCAGCACCCTGGAAGCCATTGAGCTGTTTGCACGTCACGAAGGCATTCTGCTGGATCCGGTTTACTCCGGCAAAGGCGCAGCCGGCTTGATCGACCTGGTTCGCAAGGGTCACTTTGGCAAAGACGACAATGTGGTCTTCTTGCATACCGGCGGCAGCCAGGCGCTGTTCGGTTACCGCACTGCGTTCGACTTCCCCAAGTACGACTAATCGCCCGGCACGAGAAATAAACGTATGAAAGGACTGGCAGTGAATTCCATCGACCGACTGGGTGAGCTCAAGCAGCGCTACTTCCCGGGGCTCTGCGTCGCCGTGACTATCGGTATCGCAGCGACCTTCCTGGCGCAGCGCTATGGCGCACCGGCCATGCTGATGGGTCTGCTGCTGGGCCTTGCGTTTAACTTTCTCAGTGACGAGCCCAGAGTCGTCCCCGGTATTGAATTGGCCGCCAAGACACTGCTGCGCCTTGGCGTGGCGCTGCTGGGGCTTCGTATCACCTTCTCCGATGTACTGACGCTGGGCTGGCCACCACTGCTGATGGTCTGCTCTGCCGTACTGTTTACCATCGGTTTCGGTATCCTGATGGCACGCATGCTGGGTTTCAGCAGCCGCTTTGGTACCCTGACCGGCGGCTCAGTGGCCATCTGTGGAGCCTCGGCGGCGATGGCCATTAGCAGCGTACTGCCGCAAAATGCGCAGACTAAAAAAGACACCCTGTTTACGGTGATCAGCGTGACTACGCTGAGTACCCTGGCCATGGTGCTCTATCCCATGATCAGTCATGAACTGGGGCTGACACCGGCCGAAGCCGGCCTCTTTCTAGGCGGTACCATCCATGATGTGGCCCAGGTGGTTGGCGCCGGCTACAGCGTGTCGGCCGAAGTGGGCGATCTGAGTACTTTTGTCAAACTGCTGCGCGTCGCCATGCTGGTACCCATAGTGCTGGTGATCGGGGTGGTGATTCGCCGCTCCATGGCCAGCCGTGGTGAAGTGGGTGCTGGCAGCGTCGGCGTACCGGGTTTTCTGATCGGCTTCGTGGTGTTGTTCATCTTTAATAGCCTGGGATGGATGCCGCAGGTAATCGTGCAGCCCATGGCCGACAGCGCCTCCTGGCTGCTACTCACCGCCATCGCTGCTCTGGGTGTACGTACATCGCTGAAGGAAATCCTCACCGTTGGCATCAAGCCTGTTTTGTTGATCGTCAGCGAAACCATTTTCATCGCGCTGCTGGTGCTGGGTTTTATTGTCTTCGGTTAAATATAAAGATATCTACGATTAGATGAGGAAAGTGCAATGGAATATCTGAAGCGTGCGGCCCTGGAGTCGGAAGTAGCACAGGAAAACGAGCGTATAGAAGGGGTCGTAAAGGACATGCTGGCCAATATTCGACGCAATGGCGAATCCGCCGTGCGCGAATATGCGCAGCAATTCGATAATTGGCAGGGTGACTTCATCCTGACCGAAGAAAAGAAAATGGCGCTGATTGCGCAGGTTCCGCAGCGCGTCAAGGACGATATCGATTTCGCACATCGCCAGGTTAAGCGCTTTGCCGAGGCTCAGCGCAACAGCCTGACTTCGTTTGAAATTGAAACTGAAGAAGGCGTGCGTCTGGGTCAGCAAGTATTGCCGGTGCAGTGTGCCGGTTGCTATGTGCCCGGGGGCCGTTATGCACACGCGGCATCAGCCATCATGAGTGTTGCAACCGCCAAGGCAGCAGGCGTGCCTTTCATCGTTGCCTGCTCACCGCCACGTGGTGACAGCATCAACCCGGCTGTTGCCTATGCGATGCATGTGGCCGGCGCCGACGTGATTCTGGAAATGGGCGGTGTCCATGCGGTTGCAACCATGGCACTGGGTCTCTTTACCGGAAAACCAGCCGATATTCTGGTGGGGCCAGGCAATGCGTACGTCGCTGAAGCCAAACGCATGCTCTTTGGTGAGGTGGGGATCGATGTTTTCGCAGGCCCGACCGAGTCGGCCATCATCGCTGACAAGACTGCGGATCCGATGACCATTGCGGTCGACCTGGTATCCCAGGCCGAACATGGCACCAACTCCCCCGTTTGGCTGTTCACCGACAGCCGCGAGATTGGTGAAAAAGTGCTAGAAATCATGCCCCACGTCATTGCTGATATGCCCAATGCCGATGTGTGCGAAGCCGCCTGGCGCGATCATGGCGTTGTGATTCTCGGCGAGAATCGCGACGAAGTCGTTCAGATCAGTGATGAGTACGCCTGTGAGCATTTGCAGATATTGGCTGAAGATCTTGAATGGTGGAAAGCGGAACTCAAAAATTACGGATCCCTGTTCCTGGGTGAAGGCAGCACTGTGTCCCACGGTGACAAATGCTCGGGTACAAACCATATCCTGCCAACCAGGAAGGCCGCACGCTACAGCGGTGGCTTGAACGTGCAGAAATTCATGAAGGTCCTGACCTACCAGGAGCTTGATGAAGCGGCAAACCTGGTCTTCAGTGGCGCCGGCTCACGCATTTCCCGCACTGAAGGGATGGAAGGCCACGCCCGTGCCTGCGACTGGCGCCTGCGCAAATACTACCCGGGTACCGAGTGGGATTTCGAAGTATACGATCAGAAACGTTACTGCTGATCCAAACGCGTGCAGGAAACTGGCCCCGGTATTAGGAAGAGTGAAATGACTAAATTTACCAAATCGTTTACTCAGCAGGAGCCGATTCCCGAAGCGGGAATCGAGCGGGCGGTTGAGGTGATGCACAGCGGTCGCCTGCACCGCTACAATGCCCTGGGCGACGAGTTGACAGAGACCGCACTGCTGGAACAGGAGTTTGCGGCCTACAATGACAGCCGATTCTGCCTGGCCTGTGCCTCTGGTGGTTATGCTCTGCATATTGCCATGCGCTCGATTGGAGTTAACTCCGGCGACAAGGTCCTGTGCAACGCCTTCACTTTGGCCCCGGTTCCAGGCGCCATCCATAATGCCGGGGCTATCCCCGTACTGGTTGAAACCACCGACGACTTCACCATTGATCTGGTTGATCTGGAAGCCAAGGCCGCGGCTGACGACGTGCATTACCTGATGTTGTCGCACATGCGTGGACACCTGGTGGACATGGACAGCTTGATGGAAATTTGTGACCGCCACGGTGTTAGTGTTATCGAAGACTGCGCTCACACCATGGGTGCCACCTGGAAGGGGCGCAGAAGCGGCACCTTCGGCAAGGTTGGCTGTTTCAGCACCCAGACCTACAAGCACATTAACTCCGGTGAGGGTGGTCTGCTGATTACCGACGATGAGGAAGTGATGGCACGCGCCATCATGCACTCCGGCTCCTATATGCTCTACGACCGTCATACCGTGGGTCCTGCCCCTGAGGTGTTTGCGAAAATTCGTTTCGAAACCCCCAACTACAGTGGCCGAATGGATAATCTGCGTGCCGCGATCCTGCGTCCGCAACTGAGTGATCTGGATCGCCAGTGCGATCGCTGGAATGAACTCTATTGTGCATTGGAGAATGGTCTGCGTGCGATTGAGGGCGTGCGTGTGCCGCTGCGCCCCGAGGCGGAATATTTCGTCGGCAGCTCTTTGCAGTTTTCGTTGCCTGAACTGAACGCCGAGGCTTTCGCTCGATTCATTCGTCGCTGTGAAGAGCAGGGTGTGCAGATTAAATGGTTCGGTGATGCCGATCCCAAAGGCTATACCAGCCGCTTTGACAGCTGGCACTACCTGGGTGATGCACCGGCACTGCCGGCGACTGAAAAAGTGCTTGCGACCATGTGTGATATTCGTTTGCCGTTAACTTTCAATGTTGAAGACTGCCAGGTTATAGCCGCAGTAATTGCAGAAGTTCTGCATGAAATACAGAGCTAACAGAGCTCGTCTGGCTTTGAGTAAACGGGAAAAACCAAAGAAGTCATTTAAGGTGCTGCAGTGAGTGAAAAAGTAGTCGGTATTATTGGTGGCATGGGGCCTGAGGCGACCGTCGACCTGATGCAGCGAGTTATTGAAGCGACCTCGGTGGAAGATGACGCCGATCATATTCACATGCTGGTGGACAACAACCCGAAGGTTCCGTCCCGTATTAAGGCGCTGATCGAAGGCACGGGCATCAGTCCCGGGCCCTGTATGGCGGGGATGGCCCAGGGGCTGGAACAGCAAGGCGCCGACTTTCTGGTCATCCCCTGCAACACGGCGCATCACTACTACGAGGAAGTGGCCGCCTCGGTATCGGTGCCCGTGATTAACCTGATTCAGCTGGCGGCAGATACGATCAGGGCCCGGCAGCCTGAGCTTAAAAAAGTGGGCTTGCTGGCATCCAGTGCGCTGCGGATGATCAAGCTCTATGAGCCCTGGTGTGATGCTCTGGGAATTGAGATTGTTTATCCCGAGACAAGCTGCCAGGACTCCGTGATGCAGCTGATTCGCGACGTCAAGGCCGGGCGCAGCACCGATGCACAGATAGTGGAATATAACGCCGCGGCGCAGAACCTGCAGGCACAGGGGGCGCAATGCCTGCTGATTGCGTGCACTGAGCTGTCAGTCCTGGATGACAAGCTTGCATCCGACTTGCCCGTATATGACGCCTCGGACCTGCTGGCCCGGGAAATTGTCCGGCGGGTAAAGTCTGAGGCCTGAGATCTGCGCTGAACCATAAGCTCATCTTCGAGGGCCAAGGCTGCCTGAATGCCTGATTCTTCAGGTGCAGGGTACGGCATCTATTATCCCGGACCCTGTACTCTACTCATCGTACCTCGTACCTAAAGCGCTTAAGCCAGGGTTATAAAGCCCAGCACCAGCAGTACGATACAGATGGTTTCGCGGCCCAAGCATTAGCCTGGAGCCCATGACGCAGCAACTCTGCTTTATGTATTAATCTGCGGATTAATTAATCTAGCGGCTCAAGTTTGGTCAGGCCGTCGGGGATCATATCGGCGATATAGATACTGCCGTTGTCGGCCTGTGCTAGGCCATGCCCATAGGTGCTGAAGGTACGGCATCGGCCGAGCAGTTCTCCGTCAGCGCTGAAAACCGAGAGGCGTGGAGTTTGATCCGTTACGTAAATCAGCCCCCCATAAACATCGAGTGCCATCGGTTTATGGACGCCGGTAATTGAGCTCAGGAAGTCCCCGTCAGAGCTGAAAATTTGCACCCGGTTGTTTTCACGATCTGCGACAGCCACCCGGTTGCCTGCAAGAACGGCGACAGAGTGCGGCGTGGAAAACTTGCCTTCAGCGGATCCCGCGCCACCAAAAGAGTGGCTATATGTGAGCTCTGCCGTGAAGACGTGAATCTGAGAGTTTCCATAGCCATCGGATACATAGAGACAGCCCTTGCTGTCGCGCGCGCAGTCGGTCGGGTGATTGAACGGCTGACCCAGGCGAGGGCGGTTGTTGCAATGCAGGCGGTGAAGCACGCGAAAGCTGGCATCCAGCAGAAGTACCTGGTGCCCGTCTATATCAGTCACCGCCATCATATCTGCGCCCAGAGCGCGGATACCATGCCCGAGGATGACTCCCTCGAGCATGATTGTTTTCACAAGCTCTCCATCCAGTGACAGGATGAGCAGCTGCGGTTTTTGTCTGCGCAGGGCTACCACTTGGCCGTTGAACACCGCCACGTCAGATATGCCTCCAAAGCTATATCCTTCAGGCAACCTGACGGGAGTCCGTTCCACGCGGTAAAAGCGATCGCCGAGACCTACAATCTGTTCGTTCGCCATGGGGTGCCCTTACAGTGTGGGTTCAATTTCTGCTGCGGCATCCAGCAGGGCCTGATCCCGATAAGCAGGTGCAGTCAGCATCAGGCCTGAACCCGCTGTGGTCTTGATTGGCAGCGAGAGCGAGCAGCCGTCCATGACATTGGCCAGAGTGGTGTTACGCAAAGCCAGCAGGTTTAAACGGTCGAACTCGGCGGGATCATCAAAAACGCCCAGCTGCGGTGGCAGAATCGCTACCGTGGGTAGCAGTATGCCTTGATCGCCCAATTCGGCGCGTGCCTCGGCGACGATGACTTTGCGCAGTGCCAGCGTCTGGGCGTAGGCGACGGCGCTGACCTCGTCGGCTCGATCCATACGAGCTTTGACGCGTGCGTCTATCAGTTCTGGCATCTGTTCATATTGGGCAGCGTGGTGCACGCGACTTTCCACCGCCGAGAAATGCCAAACGGGCAGTTTCTTGTAATTTTCAAGGAAGGCCAGCTTGCGCCGTTCTATGGTGAAGCCCAGAGCCTTCAGCTTTAAAACTGAGGCTTCAAACGCGGCAGCAACAGCATCGTCCAGATCGTTCATCCCAAAATTTTCGGGCACGATAAGGTGACGCAAAGGTGCGAGATTTTGCGCCGTGTCTATAGCCAGCACTTCGTAGGCCTTGCGCACTGTCGCCACATCTCGGGCCATTGGCCCAACGCAATCAAGTGTGTGGGATAGCGCTACGGCCCCGCGGGATGAGATTGTGGCCGCCGTGGGTTTCATGCCCACAACGCCACAAAATGCCGCCGGAATACGTAGCGAGCCACCGGTATCGGTGCCAAGCGCTATATCGATCTGCGCCGATGCCAAAGCCGCTGCGCCACCTGCTGTGGAGCCGCCTGCGATCGCCCCTGCAACAATCGGGGAAAGAGGCGTGCCGAAATGGGGGTTCAGGCCGAGACCGGAATAGGCGAACTCGGTCATATTGTTATGGCCTACCAAAAGACCTCCGGCTGCGCGTAGCCTGGCAACTGCATCGGCGTCCTGAGCAGCGGCTGGCAGATTCGCCCGGGCCCGTGAGCCCGCTTTGGTCACGTATCCGGCTACATCAAAGAGATCTTTGATGCCAAGCCGCAAGCCCGATAAAGGCCCTTTGGGCATATCTGCGGGGGCGAAAATCTGGGTGAAATTAATATTCTCTGAGGTGCTCATAGGTCAGGCCTTCAGTAGCTTAGTTCGACCAAGCCGGTTGCAATGACGGGGAAGAGGGTGAGCAAGACCACTGCCAGCACGAGCAGGCAGAAAAAGGGCGTTACCATGCGGGTGATTTCAAAGATGCTACGGCCTGTGAGGCCTTGAATCACGAACAGGTTGAAGCCCAGTGGCGGGGTAATTTGCGCCATTTCCACCACTATGATCAGGTAGATGCCGAACCAGATAGGGTCGATGCCCGCAGCGATGACCGAAGGCAGAACCACGGAAGTGGTTAGAACCACAATGGAAATTCCATCCAGGAAACAGCCGAGCAGGATGAAAAACAGGGTCAGCACCGCGATCAGACCATAGGTGCTTAGCCCGCTGCCCGAGATGATCTGCGCCAGGGCGGCTGGCAGGCCGGAGAAACTCATGGCCGAGGTTAGAAATGCGGCACCCAGCAGGATGAAGCCGATCATGGCGGATGTGCGTGTGGCACCCATCAAGGCCTCGGTAAAGGCGCTCATGGTCAGTGATCGGCTCAGTGCCGCGATAACCAACGCACCCAGCACACCCAGGGCCGCAGCTTCGGTTGCAGTGGCGATACCCGCGTATATCGAACCGATGACGCAGAGGATCAGCCCCACAACAGGGATCAGCAGCCGCAGGCCACGGATGCGTTCGCCAATTGGCACGCGGGCTTCAGGGGGTGGCATTGCCTGCCGGTTCATCAGGGACCAGAAGATGATGTAACTCGAGAACATTGCCATCAGCATCAGTCCGGGCACCACACCTGCGATAAACAGGCGGTTGATCGATACCTGTGCTGCAACCCCGTAAACGATCATTACAACCGATGGCGGGATTAGCAGACCCAAAGTACCCGAGCCCGCGAGCGAGCCAATCGACAGCCGGTCGTCGTAGCCACGGTTCGATAATTCTGGCAGGGATATCTTGCCTATGGTCGCTGTTGTTGCCGCCGAGGAGCCGGACACAGCTGCAAAGATTCCGCAGCCTGCAACATTAACGTGAGCCAGACCACCGGGCAGTCGACCCAGCCAGGGGGCGAGACCTGAGAACAGGTTTTCGGCCAAGCGGGTGCGGTAGAGAATTTCGCCCATCCATATGAAGAGGGGCAAGGCGGTGAGGGTCCAGTTGGCGGAGGCCGCCCACATGGTGGTCGCATAAATGGCGTCGACAGGGGTGGAGGTGAATAACAGAAAAACCACTAGCCCTGCGATCAGCAGTGCGACGCCGACCCAGACGCCAAGGCCCAGGAGCAGGAAAAGCACGCCCAAAAGGGTCGCGGCTTGAATTAAGCTGTCCAAGTCAGATCTCCGTCGTGGGTGAGGTGGGGGCGGTGATTTCGACCGGCAGGTTCAGCATCAGGCGAATAGCGCGTTCGGCCATAGCTGCGGCAAACAGAATGCTGCCTACGACCATCGCCAGCTGCGGTATCCACAGGGGCACTGCGACCAGTCCGATGCTGACGTCGTTGTAGCTGTAGCTTTCCTGGACGAACTGAAACAGCGCGAAGCTGCCCCAGACGAGCATCGAGCATGCGATCAGGCTGGCGAGGATATCGACCCAGCGCCCGTATGGCTCAGGGATCAAGCCCCGCACTGAGGTGACGCGGATGTGGTCGCCGTGGATCAGTGCCGAAGGCAAGGCGAGGAAGATCGAAGCACTCAAGGCCCAGGCCGCAAAATCGTCGGCTGAGGGAATTTGCTGGCCCACCAGACGCAGTGCAATCTGCGCTACGATCAGCAGTGCGATTAAGCACAGTGTGGCGGCGGCCAGGGCCCCGCAGCCTTTGTAAATAGAGCGCGAGAGCGCCAACGGGTGTCTTGTGCATCCCTCTTTTGAGAAGAGGTGCCAGCGCTGGGCTGGCTCCTCTCTCGGCGTGGATTGAGTCGCCTTACTCATGCAGTGCCTCTATTACCATCCGACCATCTTCACCTGCTTGCTCGGCCCATTCGGCGCTCATAGTGGCGGCTATTTTGGTGAAGTCAGCCTTCAGGCCCTCTGGGGTTGGGATAACCTGCATGCCATTCTCGGCCAGGGTCGCAGTGGCCTCTGAAGTGGCCTTTTCTGCCATTTCCCAGCCGCGTACTTCAGCCAATTCGGAGGCTTCCTGCAGTGCTGCGATTACATTTTCGGGCAGCGCATCGTAGGCCTTTTTGTTGACCAGAATGATGTTCTTCGGGATGAAGGCCTGCACATCGTAGTAGTAGGGCACGTAGTCCCAAGCCTGACTGTCCACACCTGTTGTGGGTGAGGTGATCATCCCTGAGATAACACCGGTCGAAAAGGCTTGCGAAATCTCTGAGGTGGCGATGGTCGCAGGCACAGCGCCCAACATTTCCGCCAGGCGTGCAGTCGATGGGTTATAGGCGCGGAATTTCACGCCATTAAAAGAAGAGGCGTCTGTGACTTCGGACTTCATGTAGATGCCCTGGGGAGGCCAGGGTGCGGAATACAGCATCACCAGTCCCTCTTCAGCGAAGTTTTTCTCGTAAATGGGTTTGGTCACGGCCCAGAGTTTTTTCGCGTCTGTAAAGTTGGAGGCCAGCAAAGGCACTGCGTCGGCGGAATAGATCGGGTCTTCGTTGCCCAGCGCCGAGACCAGAATTTCGCCGATGGGTACGATGCCGCGCTGGACACCGCGCTTGAGTTCCGCACGTTTTAGCAGAACCGAGTTCGAAACGACCTCAATGTTCAGCTCGCCATTGCTCAGGCGGGCCACGTCTTCAGCAAAGCTGCGGGCTGTTTGTGTCAGGTAATTATTGTCGGGCGCATGTGCTGACATTTTCCATGTTTCGGCAGATACGGACAGAGGCAGGGCAAGCATCGCCAGGGCGCTGGCGGACAAAAGAATTTTTTTCATAAGTGACTCTTATTGGGTTGAAAGTCGGGGAGGTGGCAGCGAGCTTGTGCCTGCTGTCCACCGGCCATGATTGCCTTAGGCAGACAACTCGCGCTGGTCCAAGGACCAAAGCAGGGAAAAGGTTTGTGCATCGTCGACCGCGTCGCCGAGTGCTTCACGCAGCAACTGCAACGCAGCCGCAGCGGCGGACTCGGAGCTGGTGTCTATGACAATGGCCGGTGCCAGAACACGGTTTTCGGTGTCCTCGGATGGCAGAGGGGTCGAGAGTTTAGTGTCGGGCACCAGGTATTGCCCATGCAGAACACCATCTATCTCCAGCGTGTTACTGATGAGTTTGGCGATCTGCGTAGCATCTATGCCAACTTCGCCAACCGGCTTGTTCAGCACAACCATGGCGACCTTGCTACCCGCACCAAAGCCTGCTTCCAGTGCCACCGACATAACACGGCGGCGGGTGTTCGACATGCGGGAGAAATTCAGATTCGACCAGCTGGTCTGCTGAGTGAAGGCCTTGCGGTATTCAGCAGTAGTGAAGCAGTCCAGTGCCTCGGCACGGTAAAGCGCCAGATAGCGGCGCGCTGTGCCTGAGTCTGCGCGGTAACGTCGAGCACCGCTGAAACCGGGGAGGCTGACGCGCTCTTCCATGTGTTCGCGGTCATACCACTGGTTGAAGTCGGTCTCGTGGGTTGGGTCAATGTCGCTCCAAACGAAAAGTTGAGCGGCGTTCGTCGTATCTGGCTTGGTCATAGGTGCTCTTTCAGTCAGTCAAGTCCCGCCGGGCCCGAGGCCACAGTTGCCTGCGGCGCATCGCAACGTTTGGCAGACGGTGTGAGTGTTGAAAACAGCATTGCCCGCAGCAGGTTTATTCACAAACGGAATAAATCGAACGGGCGTGATCAGATTTTCTGCGCAGGGATATTTCGAGCTGTGGTTGGCGGCCCGTCAGGCTTTGCTGGCCAGTGCGTGAGCCTGCGCACAGGCCGCCGCAAGCTCTCCAATCGCGCGATATAGCGACGAGTCAGAGGTCTCGCGCCATGTGCAGTAAAGCGGCAAGGCTGGCAGTTGGGCCTCCAGATCCAGTCGCACCAGTGAACTGGACTCCAGATCGGAGCCGCACGGCAAGGTGGCCACGCCCAATCCACGTTCGGTCAGGCGCACAATTGCGTCCAGTGAGGTGACGCAATGCATCACCGGCGGTCGCAAACCATGCTCGTTGAACAGCTCCAGAGTCGCAAGATAGGGGCGTGACTTGCGGGTGAAAGTGATCAGCGGGTAGGCCGCAATCTGAGGGATGCTAAGGGTGCCTGCGGGCAGCGTGCTGGCCAGTTCGATGCCGGCATACCAGGCTAACTCCAGAGGGTGCAAACTTATGCTCGAGACCGCCTCGGCGGGCGTTTCATCGGTGGTGAGAAGCATGTCCAAAGAGCCGCGCTCGAACTGCGTAGCAAGGTTGCTGGTGGGCTCGACCGTCAGCTCCAATTCAAGCTGGGGGAATGCGGTCGCCACTTCGGCAATCAGATCACATAGCCAGGTATGCACCACCGAGCTGACCAGTCCCAGTCGAACCCGCCCGGAGCCAATGACCGCGGTGTTCATAGCCGCGCGCAGGGAACGTTCCGCTGCCAAAACGCGCAGCGCCTTATCCATCATTATCGTGCCCGCTGCGGTGAGGCGAATCTCGTGATGCTCACGATCAAAAAGCTGAGTGTCGAACTCGGTCTCGAGTGCCAGGATGCGGCTGGAGACTGCAGCTTGCGACACGTTTAGCTGCGCCGCAGCTGCCCGGAAGCTACCCAGGGAGGCGACACGCACGAAGGTCTCGAGAAATCGGGTGTTCACGGGAGGCCCTTTAGCTAATGAGTCGGTGTGTCTGTGGGGCTAGCCCGTAAAAGTAAAAAGGGCGGCCGGACTGTAGCAGGATACCTGCAAAAGCCAGCGCCAGCACATCAGGTCAGGGTGATACTTGTGACGGCTACTGCGGGTATTGCCAAAGCGGCTAGGCGATAGCGACTGCAATCTGTGCGCATGGATAATGCTGGGCTTGTTCATCCAGAGGGCATAACGGGCGTTTTATGCAGTTTTCTGCTGCGAGGGATTTTATCTAAGCCGCTGAAACTGGGCGCTAATTGGCTGACTCAGCTATATGCAGCAGGGGGGCTGTGATGTAGTTGTTGCGGGGGGTATTTTGGCGAGCGGATGGATGGGCGTTGCAGGTGCAGGATGTCTAATCCTGCACCTGGATTTCAAGAGCTTAAGTCAGGGTTATAAAGCCCAGCACCAGCAGTACGATAAAGATGGTTTCGCTGACGACCAGCAACACCGGCTTGATTCCCACGGTGAGGATTTCCTTCAGCGAGGTGCGCACGCCCAGAGCGGCGATGGCGGTGAGCAGCAGCCAGGAGGCACTGTCGGCCATGGGCTCTACGATCACTTGCGGCATCCAGCCCAGGCTGTTGAGGGTGAAGAGCACCACGAAGCCGATCAGGAAGCCCGGCACGCCGACGCTGCCACCGCCCACTTCACCACGACTCGCCATGGAGCGGCGAATCACAACACCGATCACCAGCACTATGGGCACCAGCATGGCGACGCGCAGCAGCTTAACGAAAGTACTCAGATCACCTACTTCAGACGAGACGCTGTAACCGGCACCAACCACCTGGGCCACATCATGGATGGTGCCGCCGAGGAAGAGCCCGGCTTCGGCCGGTGTCAGCCCCAACTCATGGCTGATCATGGGGTAGAGCACCATGGCGACGGTGCTCAGGGTGGTTACGCTGATGACGGTAAAGAGGGTGTCTTTTTTGGTCTGTTCGGTTTGCGGCAGCACGCTGCTGATAGCCATGGCCGCCGAGGCGCCACAGATGGCGACCGAGCCGCCGGTGAGGGTGCCAAAACGGTTGCTGAAGCCCAGCATGCGTGCCATCAGAATACCGAAACCGATGGTCAGCAGTACGGCTGAGCAGACCATCAGCAGCGGTGGCCAGCCGAGCGTGAGTACATCGGAAAAGGTGATGCGCAGTCCCAGCAGCGCCACACCCAGGCGCAGCAGCGTCTTGGCGGCCAGCTCAATGCCCGGCACAACACGGGGCTCGTCACTGAGAAAGTTGAACGCCAGTCCCAGCAGCAGGCCCATCAGCATGGCCGGCGCGCCGTAGCGCTGGGACAGGAAGGTCGCGGCAATCCCTATAGTCACGGCGACACAGAGCCCGGGGAAGTAGCGTTGCTTGAGCTCACCGAGTCTGTCGATGGGATTTGCGACCAGCTGTTTCATGGGCGAGTAACTCGAATTTTATTGGGTTTATGAACGATGAGTACTGCCTGTTTGCCGGTTGCGAGAAGCCCGCACCGGGTCGCAGCAAGATGCAGCGTCACGGGGTTTGAGTCCATTCTTATGGATCCAACCGCCAACTGTTAGGGCCAGATACCCGAATGATTAATGCCAGTGCGCCTGCAGCACAGGCGTGGAGGGGTGAGGGCAGGGAGCTTCAGGAGTGGAACTGCACCACATTGATGGGTGGCAGGTGGCTGGACAGGCAGAGCCAGTGATCGCCCTGATCTTCACTTATCCACAGGCCGCCGGTGGTTGAACCGAACGCCAGCAGCTTGCCGCCGGCATCTACCGCCAGCGCATGGCGATAGGTCAGGTCGTAGGCCGGAGCCTCGGGCAGGCCGCTGTCGAGTGTGGTGAAGCTTTGGCCGCCATCCCGGGTGCGGGTGACGACCAGTTTGGCATCTACAGGCACGCGGCATTCATCCTTCACGGCCGGGACAAACCAGGCGCAGTCGGGGTCTTTGGGGTGCACCGCCACGGCGAAACCAAAGACGGAGGGGCCGGCCTCGGTAATCTCGGACCAGTTGTGGCCGCCATCGGTGGACCGAAAAATACCATTGTGGTGCTGAATCCACAGATGATCGGGTGCTGCGGCACAGCGCACCATGCGGTGCGGATCCTGGCTGGTGGGGTTATAGGCCTGGTCTGGCGGCAGGAAGGCGGCGCGCAGACCCTGACCAATCAGCTGCCAGTTGGTGCCGTCATCCAGACTCTCCCAGACGCCGCCACAGGAGACGGCCAGGGTCAGATGGCGGCTGTTGTGGGGGTGCACGCAGATGGAGTGAATACCCGGCGCATCATAGCCGCCGCCAAACCAGAACTCGCGTTCCGGCCGCGCCCAGAGCGATTCGATCAGCTGCCAGGAGTCGCCCCTGTCGGTGGATTTGAACAGGCCGCCAGGAATGGTACCGGCCCAGAGGGTGTCGGGCTGATCGACGCCGCCCGGACTCAGCTCCCAGATTTGTTCGACGGCGGGCCCATCTTCTGCATCTGTTTTGGGAAAGGCCGGAGTGCAGATTTCAACCCAGTTATCGCTGCCAGCGTCTGCCCGGTAGAGTTTGACGCCAAAGTGTCCCAGGTTCAGCGCGGCAAACTGATCGCCGCTGCGCGGGTCGGTTAACAGCATGGTGACGGGGTCGCCCAGCAGGGCCGGGGCCTGTGGTTGCCACTGGTCGGCCGCGACGCGGTCGAAAATAAATAGCCCCTTGCGTGTACCGACTCTGAGTTGCATTTTGCTGTCCCCGCAGTTGGGTGTTTGTCGTCAGGCGCGCAGGGTTTTGTCAGCCACCGGAGAGCGCCTGCAGTATATAAATTTCGGATTGGGGTTTGAGCCTGTCGCTCAGGTGACGGCGATCCTGAATCTGCTGCCCATCAATGAAGATGGCGACGTTTTTGCGCAGTCGTTGCTGGTCATCGAGGATATAGCCCGCCAGGCGGGCATTGCCGGCAAAAGCCTGGCTGAGGGCTTCGCGCAGGGTGCCTGCACTGACGTTCAGCGAGGGGCAGTCGAGATAGCGCTGCAGGTGGGAAGTGAAGCTGATAGTCGCCATGGGCAGGGTGCAACAACAGGCCGTGAATCGTCTTTTGATAATAGTACAGCCTGCTTCATGGGGTGGGTGCAGACTTGATCAGTCATCAAATCGGCTGGTACTGCCGCAGTCGGTGCAATGCACGGCGTTACGCACCGGAAATAGCGGAAAATCGAGCCCCAGAAATACCAGAAAGGCCAGGCGACGCCCCACCGGCTGGTAGTGGGTGTTACTGCTGCCACAGCAGGGGCAGACCAAAGGGTCGCTGCCTTCCTGGTCTTCCACATCCTGGCTGCGGTCCTGGGCCAGAATCTCCTGTGCCCGCCATAGCTGTTGGGGCTTGACCTGCAGTCGAATACCACCCAGAGCGTTGCTGTAGAGCCACTGCATGCTGATGGTGAATTCATCGGCGACCCAGGCGTCTATGCCTTCGGCTTCGAGTTGAGAGCGGGCAATCTGGGCCTGATAGGGGAAATCGAAATGGGCGACGGTGAGCAGCATGGTTGTATCCGGGCTGGCGACTTAACGGCGGCAACGCTCAAGCGCTGCACTTGCCCTTAAGCATAGCCAATGGCCCACTCCCCGGAAATGCCGCAGTTCAGCTAAAGGCAAACAGCTTGATGGCGGCCAGGCTCGCCATGATGCGGATGAGCCATTTGAACTGTGACAGTTTCAGCCGGCGTAGCAGCCAGTAACCGATGCTGGCGCCAAGAACCAGGGCCGGCAGGCCGTAGAGGCTGAGCCTGAGGCTGTCCTGGGTGATCAGACCCAGGGTCCAGAGCATCGGCAGTTTGGCACCGTTGATGATCATGAAACCCCAGGCACGGGTGCTGACGTAGGCGTCCTTGGACAACCGCTGTTCCAGCAGATAGAGACTGAACAGAGGTCCGGCGGCATTGGCAACCATGCTGATAAAGCCCGCGGCAAGGCCGGTGATATTGGCCGCCAGCGGGTGGCGCATGATGCCGGTGGGCCTGTGATCCAGCCAGAGCCCCAGTGCAATCATGGCCAGAATCAGCCCGCCGAGCATGGGTGTGAAGGCACTGGTATCCAGGCTGCCGAGCAGCCAGGTACCCAGCAAGACGCCGATCAGCGCCGGCGGCAGCAGCGCAATCAGCACCGCCCAGCTGATATCACGTCTGTACATGGCGATGGCCATCAGGTCGGTGGCAACATACATGGGCACCAGTATGGCCAGAGCTTGTGGGCCGGTCACGGCAATCATCAGCACTGGCAGGATGAGCAGCCCCATGCCGCCAACGGAAAACTTGGAGAAACCGGTGATCAGGCCCGCGGCCAGTACGCACAAGAGTGTCAGATCCAACGCAGGGTGCTCCTTGGCTTGAAGATCGCTTTAACAAGCCGCTAGAGTAGACCGGTTTATGAACGTAAGATAACGATATGTTTAGCTCATTATGATCGTTTTTATCATTCATTAACTGGGGCGTCGTCAGCATGACCAACGAGCAGCTAAGGGCGTTTATTGCCGTGGTGGAGCGGGGCAGTTTTCGCGCCGCTGCAGGCCAGGTGTTCAAGACCCAGTCCACGGTAAGTGCTGCGGTGCGGGCGCTGGAAGATGAGTTCGAGCTGCAGCTGTTCAACCGTGACAGCTACAGGCCCGCGCTGACGCCGGCGGGTAAGTCGTTCTACCGTGAAGCCCGAAAATTGCTGGGGCAGGTGCAGCGCCTGGAAACCCTGGGGCACCACCTGGCCCAGGACGCGGCGCCTTCGCTGGCACTGTCCCTCAGTGCCATGTGTGCCTATCCGCTGTGGCTGGAAACCGTAAAGGAGTTCTGTGGGCGTTATCCGCAGATGCACCTGAGCATCAATACCCAGCACCTGTCGGGCATAGTGGAATCCCTGCTGCAGGAAAAGGCCGATCTGGCCATGGGCCCCCATACGGGTCTGGATGAACGCTTCGACTTTGTACGTGTGGGCGACATCGACATGCTGACGGTCGCAGCACCGTCCTATCTGAGCGGTGCGGGCGAGCGCATTATCGGCCAGGCCGAGCTGCGCGGCTGCCCGCATATTCTGCTCAGCGACAGTGGATCGGTATCACAGTTTGACCACGTCCATGTGATTCCGGGCGGGCAGCGCTGGTATGTGGGAGATTACCAAATGAAAAAAGCCCTGCTGGTGGCGGGCATGGGCTGGGCACGCATGCCGGCGCAGATGGTGCAGACCCAGCTTGCAAACGGGGAGCTGGTGGCACTGGAGGTGGAAAATTTCAGCTCCCGCAGCCGGGTGCCGATTTACCTGATCCGGCTGCGGGACATGCCGTTGAGCGAGCTGGCGCAGGGGTTCTGGCAGGAAATGACCGCAGCGCGGGGCTGAGCTGCTGCGGGTCTTTCAATCGAGACAACCGCTGTCGATGGCGGTGATCTCGATCTCAAGATCACCGGCCGGGCGCTGCCAGCGCACGCAATCGCCAAGGCTGCGACCCAGCAGTGTCTTGGCCAGTGGCGAGGTCCAGCTGAGCAGGCCCTGGGCTATATCGGCTTGGTCTTCGCCAACAATGCGAAACCGGTGTTCGTTATTCTGTTCGTCGACAAAGTGCACGCTGCAGCCAAAGCGTACGCTTGTTGCTGTGGTGCTGGCAGGTTCCAGCACCTGGGCCGTTTTCAGGCGGGCGCGGTAGTAGCGCAGATCCCGCTCCAGTGCCGGCAACCGGGTGCTGGCGGCCCAGTCATCACCGGCCTTGAGAGCCGTGATTTCCTGTTCGCACTGCTGCAGTTGTGCCTGCATCCGGCGATGGCCCTCGAGGGTCATGTAATTGGGGTGCGGACTCAAGGGCCGGTCGGGCAGATGCTCCGGCTGATCACTGTCTTCTTTTACAAAGGCTCGGTTCATGGCAGGCTTCACTGGGTTAAAGTCTTAAGCTAATTCCTGGCGGACCTGTTGGCCAGCCGCAAAGCCCCGCAGGGCGCAATTGGCTACTTGGGTGTCGCTCTTTAACCGCAACCTGGCACTCTCTGGCATTGAGCGCCGGAAACCTTTTGGGGCTGAACGCATGAAAAAATGGCTGTTGCTGGTGGTTCTGGTGGTGGGTGGGTTCAGCGCATTTGAGCGCATCGCCCCAACCGGCCCTGTGGCTGAATCTTCCGGTGTCTCGAATGCGGCTCTGATGCAGGTGATCGCCAGGCGGCAAAGCGATACGCAGGTGCGCGGCAGTGGCCGGGTGTCGCGATTGCTGGCAGATGACCTCAAGGGCAGTCGGCATCAGCGTTTTATCCTGGATCTGCCCGGTGGCGGCACCCTGCTGATCGCCCACAATATCGATCTTGCGCCCCGCATCGACAGCCTGCGCCAAGGCGATGAGGTCGAGTTTTACGGCGAATATGAGTGGAATGACCGCGGTGGTGTGGTCCACTGGACGCACCATGATCCAAGGGGAAGCCATGAAGGCGGATGGCTGCGGCACAATGATCGCACCTATGAGTGAGTCCTGCTGGCAGGCAGAGACTTGACCGGCAGGGTGGGTGCACTGGAGCTATCTCGATGAACCATATGATCCCCGAGGACGCCTCGAGGATGGCTAAGGCACAAGGGACGGACTTATGAGTAAATACCTAATACTTACAGCTTACAGCTTATCGCTTTCGACTAGCCCCTAGCCCCTAGGAGGCTGTCCGAGAATGCTTGCCGTAGCGAGAGCCGACTGATTTGAGTATTGTCGGACAGCCTCCTAGCTACTTGCAGCTAGCAATGCCGGCCACTGGTCCCAGCATCGGGCTGCAACTGGTTCTTCGATCCCCTGAACATTGATCGTTATAGTGTTGGCCCTTTGCTGGCCGGATGATCGCTTTTGCGGTGCTACCCGGTTGGGGCCTTTACTCCTAACAAGAACAACTTTCGGGAGCCAGCCCAATGGCCTTTATAGCTGTTGTCTGTCGACAGGCGGGCGTTCGTGCCCGTCATATCAGACGTTTTCATATTGTTCAGCCGCTCGGGCTGCTGCTCATGCTACTGGCGCCTGTATGCCGCGCCCAAGGACTGGATGCCCAGATCAATGCACTGCTTGCGCCGCTGAGTGAGATGTTTTCCAGCCTGGTGTTTTACAGCGTTGAGCTGATGGGCGTGCAACTGCCGCTGGTGGTGCTCTGGCTGGTGGCTGGAACCTTGTTCTGCACCCTCTATCTGGGCTTTATCAACCTGCGTGGCTTGCCCCATGCGCTGCGTCTGGTGCGTGGTGATTTTTCGACCCCCGGTGAGACGGGGGAGGTGTCGCACTTTCAGGCGCTGGCTACGGCGCTCTCTGGCACAGTGGGGATAGGCAATATCGGCGGTGTGGCGGTGGCGATTGCCATTGGCGGCCCCGGCGCCGTGTTCTGGATGCTGGTGGCGGGCTTTCTCGGCATGTCCACCAAGTTTGTCGAATGCACCCTGGCGGTGATGTTCCGTCAGCACAATAAGGACGGCTCCATTTCCGGTGGCCCCATGTATTACCTGCGCGATGGCCTGGCCCGTCGGGGCTTGCCGCGCATGGGACGGCTGATGGGGCTGCTCTATGCCTGGGGTATCGTTATCGGTGCCATGGGGATCGGTAACATGTTCCAGTCCAACCAGGCTTTCGCGCAGTTTGTGGCGGCCACCGGTGGCCAGGAGCAGAGCTGGTTCAGTGACAAGGGTTGGCTCTTCGGTGTGATTATGGCTGCGGTGGTGGGTTATGTGATCATCGGTGGCATTCGCAGCATTGTTAAGGTCACAGAGAAGGTGGTGCCCTTTATGGCCGTGCTTTACGTGGGCCTGGCGCTGCTGCTTATCATCCTCAATCGTGAAGCCCTGCCTTTTGCGCTGCAGGCCATCTGGGACGGGGCTTTCACCTCGACAGGCGCCGCCGGTGGCGCTCTGGGCGCCATGATTGTTGGTTTTCAGCGCGCGGTGTTTTCCAACGAGGCGGGCCTGGGGTCGGCGGCTATCGCCCATTCAGCGGTGCGTACCCGTGAGCCTGCGACCGAGGGTTACGTCGCCCTGCTTGAGCCCTTTATCGACACCATTGTGATCTGCAGTCTCACGGCGCTTGTCATCATCACCACGCTCTATTACCAGCCTGGCCTGACAGACATAGAGGGCGGCGTGGCCATGACCTCGGCGGCCTTTGAACGTCAGCTGAGCTGGTCGCCACCACTACTGGCCTTTGCCGCCATGCTGTTTGCGTTCTCGACCATGATTTCCTGGTCCTACTATGGGCTCAAGGGCTGGACCTACATCGTGGGTGAAAACCCGCGGGCGGATCTGGGCTTCAAGCTGGTGTTCTGTATATTTGCAGCCTTGGGCAGCATGATTCAGCTCGAAGCCGTATTGAGCTTCTCCGATGCCATGGTGTTTCTGATCTGTGTGCCTAACGTACTGGGTATTTACCTGCTGGCACCGCTGGTACGACGGGAGTTGCGGGCCTATCGGAACCGGCTGCAGCAGGCGGCCGCAGAGCCTGCAGCTAGAGCAGAGTCGGCTTTGCCCTTATCGAAGCCGCGTTAGCCATGGATATTGCGCATCCCCTGGAATATTTTACTTATTTGTTTTAAAAAACAAATGCTTAAGTATATTTCGGCAATCCGGTCATAGTTGCCCTTTGCACTGTTACACAGAGTGAATTGTCCCGGTGTAAAAGCCGCAACATTGAACCTGATTTCGAAGCTGCGGGGCGCCACACAAAACTGTGCTTCACGTTTGGCGTACAAAACAACTTCTGGCCATGGCTGTCATTCGTTCGACATATTGTTCTGTTGACCAGCCGCAGTGCAGTGTGAGGTTTTCCCAGTTAGTGATATGTAGTTGCGTCCAGAGCGCATCGGTTGCCTGCTGGGGTTGCCACCCATCAGCCAGCATTCCATCTGCAACAAGTGCTTCTATGGCTGCCTGACATCCCTCCCGTACAGCGTTGCATCGGTCCTTCCAAGCGGCGGCGGCGGCCTCATCACTGGCTTCGGCCAGCATGAGCGCCTTAACTATTGCATATATATCGGGAATGTAATGGCCCCAGAACTGGATGAAGAGTTCAAGCCGCGAGACTCCGCTGGCGGCGTTTCGGGATCCATGCAGACGCTTGCCCAGGTCCAGCTGTTCGTCCAGATATCGTGTGGCGGCGATAAGTAGCTCGGCTCTTGAGGCAAAGTGCAGATAGAGCGCTTGCCGGGAGACTCGGGAATGAGTGGCAATATCGCTCATTCTGACCCCGCGCCCCCCTTTCTGCTCGAGCAGGCGAACGGTTGTTTCCAGAATGCGATCACGTGTTGAATTAGGTTCTCTTGACATAGTGTCAAGTTTAGATCTAATGTTTACGCAGTGTCAATTGACACTGTGTAAAGTTAATGCGGAGGTCGTTATGAAGTCACTGGATAATCAAGTAGCAGGGCCAATTGTAGTGATCGGCGGGACCGGCAAGACCGGGTCTCGGGTGTTAGAGAAACTTGAGGCGAAGGGAGTGGATGTGCGTAGTGCTTCGCGTTCAGGCCCGGTGCCGTTTGACTGGCGCAAGCCGGGCACATGGGCTGATGTGGTTGCAGGGGCAAAGTCGATTTACATCACCTTTGCACCCGATCTTGCGGTACCAGGCAGCTTTGAGGCTATCTCCGCCTTTGTCGATCTGGCCGTGCGGGAGGGTGTTCAGCGTCTGGTCCTGTTATCAGGACGGGGCGAGGATGAAGCGCAGCGCTGTGAAAAAATCGTGATGGAATCGGGCGCTGAATGGACAGTGGTACGTGCCAGTTGGTTTAGCCAAAACTTCTCGGAAGGCGAGTTCTCGCCTATGGTGCAGCAAGGCGTTATTGCGCTTCCTGCAGGCAAGGTCGCCGAGCCATTTATCGACATTGAAGACATCGCCGATGTGGTGGTGGCTGCGCTGGTCCAACCAGGCCATAGCGGCGAAGTGTATGAGGTTACAGGACCGCGCTTGCTCACTTTCAGCCAGGTCGCGCAGGAGCTTGCGCTCGCGACAGGGCGAGAGGTGCGCTATGTGCCCATTAGTCTCCAGTCTTTCAGCCAAGGATTAGAAGAGAATAATGCGCCTGCAGAGATGCGCTGGCTGTTGGAGTACCTGATGGGAACGGTTCTGGACGGTCGCAACGCTCAACTCGCAGATGGCGTTCAGCGGGCGCTGGGCCGTGAACCGCGAGATTTTAGACAGTTCGCTCAGGCTGTCGCTGAAACCGGTGTTTGGGAGGAGGTAGCATGAGTAGCGCATTGGCGGTCGGAGGGTATTCTGTGCACTCTCAAGTATCAGCCATAAGCGTTGAGCCAGGTCACTGTCGTGGTGGCAATCTCGGCAATGCAGTCGATTAAGCGGATAGTCATCCATCGACGATTTATCGCCCGTTTTAGGATAACGGGCTATTCGAGCTGGAGAATCATCATGAGAGCAAGTGACAAAAAAGTTGCGGCGCAGCGCGTATTATTGCGGCTGTTTGCGCTGGTCTTTCCCTCATTGGCCGCCAAAATGCTGGAAGCACGATTCCTGACACCAGGGTGTTACGCGCTACCTGAGTGGGAAAAACGTCTGGCCGAGACAGCCAGCATTCGCTGGTGCTCCACAACGTCGGGTAAGCCATTTCCTGTTTACAGCTGGGGAGAAGGCCCTGTCGTGGTGCTGGTGCACGGATGGTCCAGCCGAGGGACGCAGCTGGGGCGTTTCATCGCGCCTCTCGTCCAGCAAGGGTTTAGTGTCGTGACCTTCGACGCCCCAGGACATGGACTCAACGAGCCAACGCTGACCGGGTTGCCGGAGATGATAGCGGCCACTGAGCGCGTGTTTGCGGACCACGGTCAGGTGGCTGGCGTGATTGCGCACTCGCTGGGTACAGTGGCGGTTTCTGCAGCGCTAAGTCGGCTGCCGTCGGTTACCCACGCAGTTTATATAGCGCCGCCTGAGGAGCCCGGTCGGTATTTGGCACAAGCCGGCCATTTTTTGAATATGACCTCGAAGGTCATATCGCTTGCACAGAAGCGGATCGAACATCGCTTTCAGGTTAACTTTGAGGAGCTGAATCACCTCTGTCTCGCCCAGGCTGTAGAGGGGCGTGTGCTGGTGGTGCACGACCAATGCGACAAGGAAGTTAACCATTGCGAGGGCGTTCGGATCGCACAGGCTTTACCAAGGGGGGAGTTATTGTCAGTGGAAGGGTTTGGGCATCGACGAATACTTCAATCCAGTGATGTAGTCGCGATTGCTGTCAAGTATCTAGGAGGCTGTCCGAGAATGCTGGCCGTAGCGAGAGCCGACTGATTTGAGCGGGTTTTTGCGGTGTTTTAAG
>NZ_BCNS01000124.1 GCF_001528745.1 Marinobacterium profundum
ATTCTCGGGCAGCCTCCTAGCAGGGATATTGCTGCATAAACAACAAGCGAAATCCTGTTTTCTTTTATAATTCTACTTCTTGGCGCAAATACACTAACCCGGCCGTCCATGACACCTTGTGCGGTTTCGCAGGGTCTATCACTTGCGGTGCCGGTGTTTCCTGCCCTACAGCTCGATCGGGAGTCGAGTTGCAGAGGGCCCGCTAAAACATCCGCCTTAGGTGAGAGGGGCTAGCTTTGCCAACTGTCGGTCATGCAGGCCGCTGAGTAACCCCAGGGCACAAATGGCCCCGATCAGCGCCATGAGCATGTCGGACTGGGTATCCCAGATGTACCCCTGTGTGCCCAGGAAAGACTCGGCGGCCTCTGCGCTCAGCAGCGCGACCCACCATTCAATCAGCTCGTAAAAGGCGCTGAATGCGAGGCAAAAACAGACAACCAGAAAGGCGCGCCAGTAGTTGCCATTGACGACATTCAGGCGCAGCAATACCTCCCGGGCAGCTATGGCCGGCACAAACCCCTGGGCGAAATGCCCGACCTTGTCGTAGTTGTTGCGTGAACTGCCGCTCCATTGCGCAATCTGATCGAATAGCGGCACCTCAGCGTATGTATAATGCCCCCCTACCATCAGGATGATGCAATGTAGCAGGATCAGGCCGTAGCACAGCGGCGTGAGGGGGAAGCGATCCCGTGTGGCGGCGAGCAGGGCCAGGGCGACCAGGGCCGGCATGACCTCCAGCCACCAGGTCAGACGATCCTTGGGCCCAATGGCCGACCAGAGCAGCACGGCGCCAAATACCAGCAGCCACAGCAGTGCCGGGGTCTTGCGCTGAGTAACTGTATGCATAAGCGGCTCCTTGGCAACGAGCTCATAACATGAGGGTGCGAACATGATAGCAGTCAATGGTGATATGGCTCGGCGAGTCCATATCCACACAGACGACGAACCCTGGCAGCCAAGCCCGGGGGGCGAAGTACTGCGCAAGCGGCTGCACCTGGTGGGCACGGCCGAGGGTGGCGAGGTGACATCCCTGGTACGTTATCCAGAGGGTGCAAAATTTCCGCTGCATCCCCATCCCGCTGGGGAGGAAATCCTGGTGCTGGAGGGCATCTTTACCGACCAGGAAGGCGACTGGCCGGCGGGCAGCTATCTGCTCAGCCCTGAGGGCTATGAGCATGCGCCCTCATCGAAGGAGGGCTGTCTGCTGTTCGTGAAGTTGCGTCAGTACGCAGGACCCAGACACCATTTTTCGGTCACCACCAAGGCGCGGGACTGGCAGCCGAGGGAATCCGGCGTGGAGTTCAAGATGCTGTACCAGGAGAAAGATTATGCCGAAACCATGCGACTGGAGCGCTGGAGCCCGAGCATTTCGCTGGCACCGCGTGTCTATCCAGGCGGCGTTGAAATACTGGTGATCGAAGGCAGCTTTAACGACGAGCAGGGCGACTATCAACGTCACGACTGGCTACGCCTGCCGGCCGGTGCCAAGCATAGCCCGGCCAGCAAGACCGGCTGCAAGCTGTATATCAAGGAAGCGGGCCTGGCGGCACTCACTTCGGTGCCGACGGCGGATTAAAGCCTCAGGCTTAACTTTCCAGCAAAAAGGTCACGGGGCCATTGTTGGTCAGTGATACCTGCATATCAGCTCCAAAGCGCCCACAGGCCACGTCGGGATGCCGCTCGCTGGCCTGCTGCAGGAAGTAGTCATATAGCTGCTCGCCACGCTCAGGGCTGGCTCCTGATGAAAAACCGGGGCGCAGCCCCTTGCGGGTGTCTGCCACCAGAGTGAACTGGGATACGACCAGCAGGCCACCCCCGGATTGAGGCAGATTGAGGTTCATCTTGCCCTCCGCATCGCTGAAAATGCGATACCCCAATACCTTGCTCAGCAACTTGTCGGCCGCAGCCTGATCATCGTTGCGCTCGACACCCAGCAGTACCAGCATGCCCGCGCCAATTCGCCCAGTGCATTCCTCGCCCACCATCACCTGGGCCTGACTGACCCGCTGTATCAAAGCTTTCATCGCTGACTTTCCGTAACAATGCGAAAAAAGCTGATGCTAACACGGTTACAACTGACCGGCTGGCTTCATACTCGCACCTCGCACCTCGCACCTCGCACCTCGCACCTCGCACTTCAGGCCGGGCTAAGAGCGAAGTCGTCCGTGGCTTCCACCAGGTTGCTGATGATGCCAGGCTCGAACGCCGAGTGACCGGCGTCGCGCACCAGGTGCAATTCGGCCTGGGGCAGGGCCTGGTGCAAGGCATGGGCCTGCTCCGGCGGGCAGACGACATCGTAGCGTCCCTGCACAATGACGGTAGGAATGTCGCGGATGATATGGGCATCCCGCAGAATCTGGTTGGGTTCGAGGAACGCCTGGTTGACGAAGTAATGTGCCTCGATGCGGGCCATGGCCAGGGCGACGTGTGAATCAGCAAAGTGATCTACAACCTGGCTGTTGGGGTCCAGCGTCGAGCAACGACCCTCCCAGAGTGACCAGGCCTTGGCGGCGGACATGCGGCCAATTTCGTTGTCGGCGGTCAGACGACGGTGGTAGGCGCTTAGCATATCGCCGCGTTCTGCCGGCGGAATCGGCTGCTCGAACTGTGCCCAGTAGTCCGGGAACAAGGCATTGGCACCGCGCTGGTAAAACCACTGCAGATCCTGATCGCGGCACAGAAAAATGCCGCGCAGTATCAGGCCGCAGACCCGCTCCGGATGGGTTTGGGCATACACCAGACTCAGGGTAGAACCCCAGGAACCGCCAAACAGCAGCCAGCGATCTATGCCCAGCAGTGTGCGAATGCGCTCGATGTCGGCCACCAGGTGTGAGGTGGTGTTGTCCACCAGGGAGGCGTGGGGCTTGGAACGGCCACAACCGCGCTGATCGAACAGAATGATGCGATATTTGGTGGGATCAAAGAAACGCCGATGAGCCGCACCGCTGCCGCCCCCCGGGCCACCATGCACGAACAGCACCGGTATGCCCTGGGGGCTGCCGCTTTCTTCCACATAGAGGTTGTGGATATCGTCGACCTGCAAACGGTGTTCTGCGTAGGGTGGAAAGTCGGGATACAGGGTGCGCATGACCTAGCCTTTCATGGTGAGTGGGACAATGCTGTCGCTCAAGTATAAGACCGGTCCGCAGGCTGTAAAGAATCCCTTTGTATGTTCAGTGCCGGATTTGTGTATTCAGACGAGGCCACCGTCAACAATATAGGTCTGGGCGGTGATCATTTTGCTGTCGTCGGCGGCGAGAAAAAGCACCATGCGAGATACATCATCAGCCTCGAGTTTTTGATGCAGGCTTTGGTTGGCCAGTACTTCCTGCTCGAGTTTGGCATCCCACCAGAGATCCTTCTGGCGTGGTGTGATGACCCAGCCTGGCAGCACGGTATTGACCCTTATGTTCGAATGCCCCAAGTCGCGGGAAAGGGTTCGGGTCAGGCCTATAGTGCCGGCCTTGGCGGTGGCGTAGGGGGATATGTTGGCCGAGCGACGCATAAAGCTTGGTGAACTGAAGTTGATAATTGAGCCGCCGCCGCTGGCGGCCATGTCGTCGTGAACCGCCTGGCAGGCAAAGAATACATGGCGCAAATTCACCGCCTGCATGGCATCCCAGGCGGCAACGTCTATGTCCTTGAAGGCGTAGCGGGTATCCCGTGCGGCATTGTTGACCAGCACGCGAATAGGGCCCAGGGTTTCACTGGCCGTCGCGATTGCCTGTTGCAGTGCGGCTATGTCAGTAAGATCGCAGGCGATAAACAGCGGATCCCAGCTGCCCGTGCCGGCAAGCCTAGTACAGAGTTCCTTCGCGGCCGCCTGATCGATATCGACAAAGCAGACTTTGGATCCCTGGGCGACAAAATGCTCCACCATGGACGCGCCTATGCCTGTGGCACCGCCGGTGATAAAGACAGTCCGGTCTTTCAGGCTGGGATAGCGGCTGTATTCAGTGCTCATATCGGGTCTCCGGATCGATCTTGTCTATCGGGCTGCACGTCAGAAACGATTGGCTGCGCGTGCTGCGGCGGTTAATAAACGGCAGGGGCGTCGTTGCCCGCCGGATTAAAGTGTTTGAGGATCTGCTTGGAGCCCGACGCCAGCATGCGCACATCGGATCCGATGGTGACAAACTGGAATCCCTTGTCGATCATCTGTTGCGCGTATTCGGGCGTACCGTTGTGGATACCGGCGATCAAACCATGGGCCTTGGCGCGTGCCAGGATATGATCGATGGCATCTACCACGGCGGGCTCTGTCGGATCAAATTGTGGTTTGTAGCCCAGGGCGCTGGACAGGTCTGCCGGGCCTATATAAACCGCATCCAGGCCCTCGACAGACAGAATATCGTCCAGGTTTTCCAGCGCCTCCCGGGTTTCGATCATCGCGAAGCGCACTATGGTGTCGTTGGCCTGTGCAGGGTAGTCGGCACCGCCATAGAGAAAGGCCCGGATAGGTCCGTAACTGCGCGTGCCCTGGGGCGGATAACTAGTCGCACTAACCAGTAGTTCGGCATCGGCCCGGTTGTTGATCATCGGGCAGATAACGGCATAGGCACCGGCATCGAGGGTTTTCATCAGGAAGCCCGGATCCAGCCAGGGCACACGCACAATGGGTACCGTCTGGGTGGTCGATATGGCCGTGAGCATCTGCAGGGCGCTCTGGTAGTCGATAACGCCGTGCTGCATATCGATGGTCAGACTGTCCCAGCCCTGATGCGCCATGGTTTCAGCGGCAAAACTGCTGGGCAATGACAGCCAGCTGTTGATGACGCAGCCACCGGACTGCCAGATGGTTCTGAGTTGGTTTGCACGCATGAAACCTCTCCTTTTGGTGGATTAGTGTACTGTTGCACCCTATATGAAGCTTATAACGGCCCCTTTTTCCGCCATCCTGTGTTGTGCGTTGTCGCCATAACCCCACTATGACTCCGCCTCACGCCTTGTCTGGCGAAAAAATGATCGCGTTCTAAAGCACCACCAAGAATGCAACAGCACACTAGCCGCCACCGAATTTTGCGATGGGAACGCCTGGCACATCGACCTCCAGGGCGAAGACGCCCCCCGCCTGTGGATAGTCTTGCAGCGTCTGTGGCTGCAGACCGGTGCTTAACGAGGTGAGATAGAGGGTTTTCATGTCCGGCCCGCCGAAGCAGGGCATGGTCGGGGTCGGGCAAGGAACGGCCACCTGCCGGTCGAGCCTGCCATCAGGGGACCAGCGATTCAGTACCCCGGCAAAGACCCCGGCGCTCCAGTAATAGCCCTCCATATCGGTCGCGCCGCCATCGGGCATGCCATGTACGGCGCTGTCGGTTCGCACCAGTTCCCGCTTGTGGCTGAGGCAGCCATCCAGCAGGTTATAGTCCCAGGCCCAAATTGTGTGCGTGCGGGTGTCAGCGTGATAGAGGGTTCGGCCGTCTGGGCTCCATGCCAGTCCATTGGAAACGATCAGTTCATCCAGCACCTTGCGGCTGCTGCCATCGGGATCCAGCCGATAGAGCGCGCCAATGGGGCGGCTTTTTTGCTGCTCATCCATGGTGCCAACAAAGAAGCGCCCGTCCGGCGATACCTTGCCATCGTTGAAGCGGGTCTGGGCATTGGGCTCTCCCGCAGGCACATTGATCAGGCGCAGTGTCTGACCTTCAAAGTCAAAGTGATAGAGCCCGGAGCGCAGCGCCACCACTGCGCCACCCTGTTCACAGAGGCCGAAGGACCCCAGGGTTTCCGGCATCGGCCAGTGACGGCAAGCGCCACTGGCCGGCGTAAAACTGTGAATGGCGGGCGCCAGCAAGTCCGCCCAATACAGGGTTTGTGACTGGGCACACCAGACCGGAGATTCCCCCAGCTGTGCCTTGGCATCCAGTACGCAGGTGATAGCGCTCATGGCTGATTCCTCAGTAGATATCCGGCTCCGGCGTCGAGCCGGGGGCACCCTTCATAAAGTCGAAATCACAGCCCTGATCCGCCTGAGTGACATGGGCACGGTAAAGCGAGGCGTAGCCATGGGTATGGCGTGGGGTCGGCGCTTTCCAGGCACTGCGCCGGCGCTCCAGCTCCGCAGGATCCACCATCAGATCGAGGCGGCGCTCGCTCACATCGACTTCAATAATGTCGCCGGTCTGTACCAGCGCCAGGGGTCCACCCACTGCGGCTTCGGGTGATACATGCAAAATGCAGGCGCCATAGCTGGTGCCGCTCATGCGTGAATCAGAGATACGCACCATGTCGCGCACACCCTGTTCTAGCAGTTTTTTCGGTATCGGCAGCATGCCCCATTCGGGCATGCCGGGGCCGCCGACGGGGCCGCCGTTTTTCATCACCAGCACGGTATCGGCGGTTACATCGAGATCGTCGTCATCAATATGGGCCTTAAGCTCGGCGATGCTTTCAAACACCAGCGCCGGGCCGCTGTGCTTTAACAGCCGTGGATCAGCCGCAGTCGGCTTGATGATGGCGCCGCCGGGGGCCAGGGTGCCGCGCAGCACCGCAGTGCCACCGGCTTCCTGCACAGGGTTATCCAGCGAGCGAATAACTTCCGGGCGCCAGACTTCGGCATCCTTGATATTGTCATTCAGGGTGCTGCCATTCACGGTCATGACGTTCAGGTGCAAGCGTGATTTCAGCTGTGCCATCAGGGCAGGCAGACCGCCAGCATAGTAGAAATCTTCCATCAGATACTCGCCGGAAGGCTGGATGCATGCCAGCAGCGGAACACCGGCGGCGATGCGATCGAAGTGCTCCAGATCCAGCGGAACGCCGACACGCTTGGCCAGTGCAATCAGGTGGATGATGGCGTTGGTTGAGCCACCAATGGCCATATCGACGGCAATGGCGTTATCAAATGCCTCGGCGGTCAGGATGTCGGTGGGCTTAAGGTCTTCCCATACCATCTCCACGGCCCGGGCGCCGCTGGCGTAGCACATGCGGTTGTGGTTCGAGTCGACGGCCGGAATACAGGAGGCTCCTGGCAGACACATGCCCAGAGCCTCGGCGATGGACATCAGGGTGGCGGCGGTTCCCATGGTCATGCAGGTACCGGGGGAGCGGGCAATACCGTCTTCAATGCCGGACCAGGTTTCATCGCTGACATTGCCGATGCGGCGCTCATCCCAATATTTCCAGACATCGGTACCGCTGCCCAGGGTTTTGCCACGCCAGTTGCCACGCAGCATGGGCCCGGCCGGGACATAGATTGTCGGCAGGTTCATCGAAGAGGCGCCCATCAGCACGCCGGGCGTTGTCTTGTCACAGCCGCCCATGACCACGGCGCCGTCTATGGGATAGCTGCGCAGGGTTTCCTCGACCTCCATGGCAAGCAGGTTTCGGTACATCATGGCGCTGGGTTTCATCAGCTGCTCGCCGAGCGACAGCGCGGGAAGCTCAACGGGAAAGCCGCCGGCCGCGGTGATGCCGCGCTTGATGTCCTTGATGCGCTCGGGGAAATGCGAGTGGCAGGTATTGAGGTCGTTCCAGGTATTGACGATACCGATAATCGGACGCCCGACAAATTCCTCGCTCCAGTACCCCATTTGCTTGGCGCGGGAACGGTGGCCAAAGGAGCGCAGGTCGTCAGGAGCAAACCAGCGGTTGCTGCGCAGATCTTCCGGCTTTTTTTTATGTGTATTAGTCATGGCTTTACCTTGTTTATCGGTGATCTGTCACAGTTGTACCGGTTTGCAGGTCCGGGCCGCAGGGCTCCCAGCTACCGCCATTTTCGCTGGAGCGCAGGGCCGCCTGTACAAAGCGCACGCCGCTGGCGCCGTCCTGCACATTGGGGTACCAGAGCGACAGAGGCTCAGGTGCGCAGCCGGTCTCGGTGGCGACTATGGCTTCGGCGAGATCGGAGTACAGATTGGCAAAGGCTTCGCGATAGCCTTCCGGATGGCCGATGGCTATGCGCGTGACACGATTCGCCGCCTCGCTCAGACCCGGTCCACCCTTGGTAAAGGTGGCCACAGGCGCATCCAGGCGGCGATAGATAAGCTCATTGGGCTGTTCCTGATGCCATTCGAGCCCACCCTTGCTGCCGAATATGCGCAGGTAAAGGCCGTGGGTGGCACCGGCTGCCGCCTGTGTTATCCACAGCATGCCGCGGGCGTTGTTGGCGTAGCGCAGCTGAATGCCGGCGTAATCATGGGCTTCGCGCCCTGGCACAACCGTGGTCACATCCGCATTGATCTGCGCGGGCTCCATGCCGCTGACATAGGACGCCAGGTGGTAGGAGTGGGTCGCAATATCACCCAGGATGAGAGAGGGGCCGGCGATGGTCGGGTCCATGTGCCAGTTCTGTCCCCGCTGTTCGGACTCGGTCAGCTCGGCGAGGTGGCCCTGAACATATTCACACTGAACCATGCGAATCTCGCCCAGTTCACCGGCCTCAACCATGGCGCGAGCCTGCCGTACCATGGGGTAACCCGTATAGCCGTAGGCAACGCAGAACTGGCGATCCGAGGCTTGAACCCGATTGACCAGATCCTGGGCTTCGTCCAGATCGTTGGTCAGGGGTTTTTCACACATAACGTGAAAACCGGCTTCAAGCGCCAGGCAGGAGAGTCTGTAGTGGCTGTTGTTCGGCGTCATGATGGCGACGAGGTCCATACCGTCGGCGCGATCCGCTTCTGCCGCGAACATTTCCTCAGCGCTGCTGTAGGCGCGAGAAATACCCAGCTCTTTGGCTGCCGACAGGGAACGCTCAGGGTCGGATGACAGCACACCGGCGACCACTTCATACATTTCTTCAAGTACGGCTGCGCCGCGATGTACGCTGCCGATAAAGGAGCCTGGGCCGCCGCCAATAACACCCAGGCGCAGGCGGCGTCCGAGTTTCTTCATGACTGGGTTGCTGGTCATCTAGGTTTCTCCTGTGGCGTTTGAGGCCGCAGCGTTCAAATGAATAGGGGTCAGCACGCCTGGGCTTTGCCTCAGTTGCGCGACCCTGTCTGTTCGGGTTCGCACTGCTGTGGCTGGCGTTACAGTTTGACGATTTGTCCTGTTTCCAGGGACTGCTGGGCCGCATTGGCCATAAGCAGGGCAAGCTTGCCATCCTGGAACGACGGTGACACCGGTTTGCCTTCAATCACGGCGGCGATAAAGGCATCGAGCTGCAGTCTGTAGGAGTCGTGGTAGCGGGTGATAAAAAAGTCCTGCAGCGGCTCACGGGCATCGGTTGCGGTTGCGGTATGGCGTGTGACCGAGGTCGGAGTCTGGTTATTGGATAGAATCATGCCGGCCGAGCCAAAGGCCTCGATACGCTGGTCATAGCCATAGACCGCGCGGCGCGAGCAGTTGATGTGGCACAGTGCGCCTGAGGCAAACTGGATGATGGCCATGGCTGTATCCACATCGCCGAATGTGCTCAGTTCCTTATCGACCAGGACGCCGGCCATGACGCTGATCGACACAGGCGTATCGTTCATGATGTAACGCGCCATGTCGAAGTCATGGATCATCATGTCTCGGAACAGACCGCCCGAATGTTTAAGGTATTCCGCTGGCGGCAGGCCAGGGTCCCTGCTGGTGATGACCAGGCTTTCAAGCTGGCCCATCTCACCGCTTTGAACCGCGCGTTCAACAGCCTTGTGGCTGGGGTCGAAACGACGGTTAAAGCCCATTTGAATCGGCACGTCGCAATCTTTTATTTCATCCAGGCAGCGGTCGACCTTGGTGATATCCAGATCAATCGGCTTTTCGCACAGAATGGCTTTGCCGGCCTTGGCTGCGCGAATGATGAGATCAACGTGGGTGTCAGTGGGCGTGGCTATCAGAATGGCCTGGACCTTGGGGTCAGCCAGGGCCTGTTCAACGGCTTCAATAGCGGTTGCGCCATACTGGGAGGCAACGTCCTGGGCGACTGGGGTGTTGACATCAAATACATAGGCCAGGCTGGCGTGCGGATGGGCGGCAATGTTGGCGGCGTGCATTCTGCCGATGCGCCCTGCACCGAATAAGGCAATATTAAGCATTCGGGAATCTCCATCCTTTGTTGTTATAAGTCGATCATTGTTATGAATCGATCTTGTTGGGTGGGCTGGGTAGCGCTGCTTGTCGTGCGGGTCAGACCAAACGCCTGCCGGATCGAGTCGCGATACCTCAATGTGCCTGTTGCTATTAAATGAAAACCTTTTCATAAATGCAACAGAAAATATGCCCCATAAGGGTCTTTGTACGAGATTTACTCGATTTGGTTGAAAACGTTTTCTCTTTCTGGGGTGGGTGCAGCAATTCGGCACTGGATCTGGGTGAGCGGGTGAGGAGCGGTCTCTGCGCGCAGGGATGAGCAGTGGCTGATGGACTCTGGTGCAGGTGGCCGGCGAGCAAGCCCGGCTGAAGAGTGACGCAGCGCTGGAGGCAGGCGCGCCTTGCGCTATTCGGCTTGGGTGGGAATAGCCCGGGTCGAGCCCCGTGTTACCAGGGTGCAGGGCAGAGTGAAGTTTTTCGGCTCAATGGAGGTATCCTTGATCTGTTCGAACAATGCGGTGACAGCGGTGTTGACCATGTCAGTGAATGGCTGGCGAATAGTGGTCAAATCGTAAGCCCGGCTGGCGGCAAGGCGAATATCATCGACGCCAATGACGCCGACATCTTCAGGTACTTTGAGCCCGAATTCGTAACGGATGGCATCCATGCCGCCACAGGCCATGATGTCATCGAGATAAAAAATTGAGTCGGGTTTGTCGGTGGAGGCGAACAGTTTGCAGGTCGCCTCGTAGCCAGAGTCATAGCTGTGCCGGTTGCCTTCGGTGGTCGTCCACTCGGTACAGCCGCGCTCAATCAGCCGGGTAATGAATCCCCGCTGCCGGTCGGTAGTGGTCGAGACGCTGGTGGTGGCGCCGACAAACGCCGGCCTTGTATAGCCCGCATCGAGCAGTATGTCCGCCGCCATGCGCCCGCCCGCCACGTTGTCGCAGGACACTATGGTTGCCGGTGCATTGCGGGAGTGATGACCGAAAATGACCACGGGTGTGTTTCTGCGCTGACAGGCGCTGATCAGTTCATCCGGCAGGGAGGAGGAGGTCACGATAAGCCCATCGACGTGATATTCCATGATCAGCTCCACCGCTTCGGTGACACTTTTTTGCGGCCCGACGTTGATCAGCAGGCTGTGGCAGTTGTGTGCCTGAATGGCGGAGGTCAAATCGCTGAGGATAGACAGGTAGGCGGGGTTTTCGAAGTCCGTCATCAAAATGCCGATGAGACTGGAATTCGATTTGAGCCCGCGGGCCAGGCGATTCGGTTTGTAGCCCAGCTTTTCCGCCGCGGCGAAGACCTTGGCCCTGGTTTTGGGCGCGCAGCTGCCAGTGGGGTTAAAAGCCCTGGATACCGCGGATATAGAGACCTGTGCTTCAGCCGCGACCTCGGTAATGGTGATGTTATCCGGGTATGGGCTGAGTTTTTGTGAGGGCTTGATTGGGCTGCTCAAAAAAAATTCCTGAAGAGTTTGGGCTGTGCAGCTGCGCCAGTGCTGATTCTCGCAGTAAAGCCGCATTCTGAATTTGCTGATTTACTATACTGGCGCGGGCGCTGGATTGGTATACAGCAATCGCACAGAGACGTTGTTGATATTGTATCTCTGCGCAGATTTTATGCCGGCGCCAGCAGTGCGCTTTTACCGGCAATCTCCTGGATGCGTCAGGTTTTCTTGCTGCGCTTGTTCTGGCGATGCATGTCTACGACCACGGCGACAATAATAATCGCGCCCTTGATGATGTCCTGATAGTAGGCATCGACCCGCAGGAAGGTGAAGCCCGACAGCATTACGCCAAGGATCAGGGCGCCGATCACGGTGCCGGTGATGCGACCGCGTCCACCAGTCAGGGATACACCGCCGATAACAGCCGCGGCAATCGCATCCAGCTCGTACATCATGCCCATGCCCGCCTGGGCGGTCTTGATGCGGGCGATGGCGACCATGGCGGCCAGGCCTGCCAGCAGGCCTGCAATCATGTAGACCTTGATCAGGTGGGATTCGATGTTGATACCGGATACGCGCGCCGCCTGGGGGTTGGCACCTATGGCGTAGGTGAACTTGCCAAAGCGGGTGTAGCGCATAACGATATGGAACACGGCGGCGACGACCAGGAAGATAACCACCGGGGCCCAGCGACCCATGCCGTTACCCAGCATGGCGAAGCTTTCGGTGAAGCCGGAAACCGGGCTGCCATCGGTGTACCAGCGCGCGATACCGCGGGCCGAGACCATCATGCCCAGGGTGGCAATAAAGGGCGGGATTTTGGTTTTGGTGATCAGCCAGCCGTTAACAAAGCCGGCGGCTGCACCCACGGCCAGGCCAACCATCAGCGGGATGAACCAGGGCAGATCCACCAGTGCCGGGTGAATGATTTTCGGCCAATTGGCATCCTGGGCGAAGGTGGCCGCCACCATGGCGCTCATGGCGACGACGGAGCCGGACGACAGATCGATACCGCCAGTAATGATGACCTGGGTCACGCCGACGGCAATGATGCCGATGACGGAGACCTGCAGAATGATGATCTGCAGGCGACTGATGTTGCCCAGAAAACTCTGGCCGACGAGGAACCAGCCGAGGACTTCGAAGAAGGCGGCGATGCCGAACAGAACCAGCAGAATACTGACTTCCTGGGGCAGGCGCCTTTTGGAGGGTGCCTCCAGCGTGGCATTAGGCGTTGTTGCAGTGTGGGTTGTCATAATTGACCTCTCATATTCCCATTATTATTGTGAAGCCAGATCCATGACGGCGACCTGATTGGCATCTGCACGATCCAGAATGCCGGTACAGTGGCCCTCGTGCATGACCACAACGCGGTCACTCATGCCCAGTACTTCGGGCATTTCGGATGAAATCATGATCACCGCCACACCGTTATGGGCCAACTGGGTGATCAGGCTGTGAATCTCAGCCTTGGCGCCGACATCGATGCCGCGGGTGGGTTCATCGAGAATCAGAATTTTGGGGTTGGTCAGCAGCCAGCGACCGATCAGCACTTTCTGCTGGTTACCGCCGGACAGGTTTTCGATGCACTCGTGCATGTTCGGCGTTTTTACACGCAACTTCTGGCTGATTTCCAGGCAGACCTTTTCAAGTTTGGCCTCCTGCACGAAACCATATTTCACAAAGTCATCGTGGATAACGGCCATCTGGGCGTTTTCCTGGATATCCAGCGGCAGGAAGCAGCCGGTCTCCTTGCGATCCTCGGTCAGGAAGGCCATGCCCAGTTTGATGGCATCATGGGAGGTCTTGATCGACACTGTCTTGCCATTGATCTCGATGCTGCCGGAGCTGGCCGGTGTCACCCCAAACAGGGTTTCCGCCACGTTAGAACGGCCCGAGCCCACCAGACCTGCAAAGCCGAGGATTTCGCCGGCGCGCACATCGAAGGAGACATCCTGGAAGACGCCATCAAGGGTCAGGTTCTTCACCGACAGCACCACATCGCCCAGCTTCACCTCTTCCTTGGGGAACATCTGGGTGATTTCGCGGCCGACCATCATCTGAATGATGTCGTCGCGGGTCACATCCGCAGAGGGGTGGGTGGCGATGTAATGGCCATCGCGGAACACCGAGAATTCGTCGGCAATCTCAAACAGCTCATTCATCTTGTGGGTGATATAAACGATACCGATGCCCTGTTCGCGCAGACCCCGGATGATCTCGAACAGGTGCGCCACTTCCTTCTCGGTAATGGCGGAGGTGGGCTCGTCCATAATCAGTACATCTGAGTTGAAGGATACCGCCTTGGCAATCTCTACCATCTGGCGGTTGGCCACCGAGAGTTCGCTCACCTCGGCGTCCGGATCCAGAGTAATGTTGAGCCGGTCAAACAGCTCGGTGGTCATCTGGCGCATCTGGGCGTGGTTCACCAGCCCGAAGGCGTTACGCGGTTCGCGACGAATCCAGATATTCTCCGCCACCGTCATGGAATTCATCAGCAACAGCTCCTGATGAATCATGGCGATACCGGCTTCCTGTGCCGCCAGGGGCGTGGCCAGGTGTACGGCTTCACCGCGCAGCCGGATCTCGCCGGCGTCGGGGTGGTAGATACCGGCAATGATCTTCATTAGCGTCGATTTGCCGGCACCGTTCTCGCCCATCAGAGCGTGTACAGTGCCCGGGCGTACGCGCAGCGAGACGTTATCCAGCGCGACTACACCTGGGAATTCCTTGCGTGCATTGACGATTTCAAGCACGTATTCATACGGTTTGGCCTGAGGAATTGCGCCCTTTGACGGCACCGCTTCCACCTGTGATGCGTTAACCATAACGCAACCCCTCCTGTTTTATTGAGCGTGAGGGACTGTTGACGCTGGCGACAGAATCTGGCCGCCAGCGTCAACAGTCCCTAAGGGTAGTGGAGTCTGTTAGCGCATGTACTTTTCAAAGTTGGCGGGGGTCACCAGCTCAAAAGGAACCCATACCTTCTGCTCAATCTTTTTGCCGGCGACCAGTTGGATGGCAGCATCGACAGCGCCTTTGCCCTGTCCGGCAGCATCCTGGAATACAGTCACGTCGATTTCGCCTGCCCTGATGGCGGCCAGTGCGTCGGGAGTGGCATCAATGCCGGCAATCACGACTGAATCCATGGCGCGGCCTGTGGCCTTGAGTGCCTGTACGGCGCCTATGGCCATTTCATCGTTGTTGGCGATAACAGCGTCAAATTCGATACCCGCCGAGATCCAGTTGGTCATCAGGTCGCTACCTTCGGTGCGGGACCATTTGGCGGTCTGTTCGGCAACCACTTCCAGGCCTGAGCATTCCGGTGTGGCGATAACATCGTGAATGTCCTTGGTGCGCTGAATGGCCGCCTGGTTGGACAGCTCGCCCATCATGACCACGACTTTGCCCTTGCCACCCAGCAGGCGGCAGACTTCCTTGGTTTGCAGGGTACCGGAGTCGACTTCGTTGGAGGCAACGAAAGCCTGATTGTCGGGCAGTGAATCAACGTTGATTGGCTGGCGGTTTACATACACCAGGGGAATGCCCGCTGCGGCGGCGTCATCGCTCATGGAAATGGTGGCGTCGGTGTCCACCGGGTTGACGATGATGGCGTCTACGCCCGAAGCGATAAAGTTCTGAATCTGATTGAGCTGGTTGCCCACTTCGGCTTTGGCATCTTCAACCTGAAGCTCTACGTTGACGTCGTCAGCGTAGCTTTGCATGCCGGTACGCAGTGCGGTGAGAAAGTTATCGTCAAATACCGAAATGGCAACGCCGATTTTGAGTTGTTCGGCCGCCATGGCCATTGAAGAGGTGCCGATCAGGGTCGCCAGAAGGGTGTGCTTCATTATTTTTTTTGCGTTGATCATGACTTTCTCCGGGGTTCCGTCCTGATGGACGGTTTTGTTTATATTTATTGATCTTGTTGGGCGCTGATCGCCCAGGCCTTACTTTAATTTCCTGGTTTTACGCTTTGAGGGGCGAACAGGCTGTCCGTTGCCGTTCGCCAGGTCTGGTGTTATGTGCCTGGTGCTTAGCCGCGCAGGACTGCATCCTGGATAAAGGACAGGCTTTGGCGTGCATTTTCCAGTGAACTGTTGTTCAGCGCAGCGGGATCCACGTCCTGTTCTACGGTCACCCAGCCATCAAAGGCGAGGTCGATCAGTGTCTGGCGCAGTTGCTGGAAATCGACAGAACCCTGGCCGAGTGGGCAAAAAACGCCCTGACCAATGGCCTTGTAGAAATCAGTCCCCTGGGCGACAACCTGCTCCAGAACCTTGCCGTTGATGTCCTTGAAATGCAGGTACTTGACGCGATCGGCGTAGGTGCGGATCAGTTCTGAAGGATTGATGCCGGCGTATGTGCAGTGGCCTGAATCGATGCACAGCTTGACGATGCTCTCGTCCAGGTCATTCATGGCGCGATCGATTTCGTCGCGGTATTCGATGTAGGTGCCTGCGTGCGGATGCAGTACGGGAATGATGCCGTACTCGTCCTGGCAAATGCGCGAGAGTTCATTGATGGTTTGCATCATGCCCTTCCACTGTTCTGGCGGCAGGCGGTCTGCGGTCAGAATCTGGCCGGCCTGGTCAGTACGCGGTGAAGAGACGTGGTCGATAACAACCATGTACTTGGCGTTCTGGGGCTGCAGGACCTTGCAGGTGGCATGGGTGTAATCAAGGATTTCCTGTCGACGTGACGGATCGTGCAGGTGCTTGAATATGGTGCCTGCGATGAGCTGCAGGTCACGCTGAGCCAGTTCCGCCTTGAGCTGCTGCACATCGGTAGGGAAGTAATTCAGTGGTCCAAGCTCAGTCGCTTTATAGCCGGCCTGGGCAATCTCGTCGAGCACCAGGCTCCACTTCGGATTGCTCGGATTGTCAGCGAACTCGATACCCCAGGAGCAGGGGGCGTTAGACAGGCGAAGCTGCATGATTATTATTCCTGTGAGCGGGTTGGTCGTTAAGTCTGCAACCTTTATATGAAAACGTTATCATCATTGCAACCATTAAATAGTGTTTGGTGGCTATTAAAACCACTTTTTTGGTGTATTCAGGGTTTTTGATCAAAAAACAACGAAAACGTTTGCAAAAACAGTAAGGCTCATTGATAGTTCGATCCAAGAGGGGCTGGTGCTGACGACTGCCGTCTGCAGTACCTAGCCACAGGTGCATATCGTAATAATAATAGGTGAGCCTCTATGGAAACCGTACGTTTGACCTTGGCCGAAGCGCTTGCGCGCTACCTGTCGGCGCAGAAAATTGAAGTGCAGGGAGAGCGGGTTCCGCTGTTCGGCTGTTCATTTGCCATCTTTGGTCACGGCAATGTGACCTGCCTTGGGCAGCAGCTGAAAAACATTGAGGATACGATCCCCACCTGGCGCGGCCAGAACGAGCAGTCCATGGCAACGGCAGCGATTGCCTATGCCAAGGCAAACAAGCGCCAGCGCATCGGTATTGCCTCTGCCTCCATAGGCCCGGGGGCGACCAATATGCTCACGGCGGCCGGCATTGCCCATACCAACCGCTTGCCGCTGCTTATGTTTGCAGGTGATGCCCATGTCAGCCGCTTGCCGGATCCGGTGCTGCAGCAGACGGAGCATTTTCATAACCCGGCGCTGACCGTTAATGACGCCTTCAAGGCCGTGACCCGTTATTGGGACCGTGTGGTGCACCCGGCGCAGCTGCTGCAGACATTGCCCCAGGCGATCGAAACCATGCTGGATCCTGCCACCTGTGGCCCGGTTTTCATTGGCCTGCCGCAGGATATTCAGGGGCTGGCCTATGATTATCCAGAGGCGTTTTTCGCTGAGCGCATACACCGTATTCGCCGGCCTGAAGCTGAGCAGGTCGAACTTGAAGCTGCGGTTAAAATTCTGCAGTCGGCACGCCGACCACTGATTATCAGTGGTGGTGGAGTACATTATTCCGATGCCTGTGACGCGCTCTTGCAACTGGCTGAAGCACACAATATTCCCGTAGTGGAAACCATTGCAGGGCGCGCAACGCTGCTGCAAAGCCATCGTCTTAATGGTGGCCCCATAGGTGTAACGGGTTCCAACTCAGCCAACTATCTGGCTGGCCATGCCGACGTGGTACTGGCAATCGGTACGCGCTTGCAGGACTTTACCACCGGCTCCTGGTCTGTCTTCCGTGACCCGGATCTCAAAATCATATCGCTCAACGTTGCCCGGTTTGACGCCACCAAGCACTTTGCACTGCCGCTGATTGCGGATGCCAGGAGCGGGATGACTCGACTGAATAACCTGCTGGGTGACTTCCGTGCGGATGATGCCTGGGCGCAAAGTGCGTTTGACGAGGCGGAAAAGTGGAAGGCGCTGTGCGCGCAGCGGGCTGAAGTCATACCCGGAACAGATGCCTCCTATGCCCAGGTTATAGCGGCGGTAAACCGCCTGCAGGAGCCCGGCGATACCGTGCTTGCAGCCGCAGGTGGATTGCCGGCAGAGCTCAATATGAACTGGCAGTCCAGGCAGCTGGGCAAGTTCGATATCGAATTTGGCTTCTCCTGCATGGGTTACGAAATCGCGGGTGGCTGGGGTGCCAAGATGGCAAACCCGGACAGCGACGTCGTTGTGCTGGTAGGGGATGGCTCCTACATGATGATGAACTCGGATATCTACAGCTCGGTGCTGAGTGGCCACAAGCTGATCGTTGTGGTGTGCGACAACGGGGGCTATGCGGTTATCAACAAGCTGCAGAACAATACCGGCAATGAGTCCTTCAATAATCTGCTGAAAGATTGCCGTCGCACCGTGCCGGACGTTGCCAGGGTCGACTTTGTCATGCATGCGCAGGCACAGGGTGCCCGCAGTGAAAAAGTCGCCAGCATGGCGGACTTCGATGCGGCCTATGCTCGGGCGAAAGAATCGGATCGGACTTACGTGATCGTGCTCGACATTGACTCCACCAAGTGGTCCTCCTGTGATTGCTGGTGGGATGTCGGTTTGCCTGAAGTGACACGCAATGAGCGCACTGCTAAGGCTGTAAGTGATTTTGGTTTGGGTCGCAAATATCAGCGGCAAGGCATATAAGAGAGGGCTCTGAGTCATGTTTAACGAAGAAAAACGTTTTTCCCAGCCCATTCGCTGGGCAATGGTCGGCGGCGGACGCGGCAGTGAAATTGGCTATGCGCACCGTGCTGCGGCTCAGCGCGATAACCTGTTCAAGCTGACGGCGGGCGCCTTTGACCTTGACCCTCAGCGCTGCCAGGATTTCGGTACCAGCCTGGGCGTTGATCCGCAGCGTTGCTACGCGGATTACACCCAGATGTTTGCCGCCGAGGCTCTGCGTGAAGACGGCATTCAGGCCGTTTCAATCGCGACCCCCAATTGCAGCCACTATGCCATCAGCCGTGCGGCGCTGGAGGCGGGCTTGCACGTTATCTGTGAAAAGCCGGTGACCTTCAGCGTGACTGAAGCTGAAGACCTGAAGCAGTGTGCGCAGGCGCGTAACCTTGTCTTTGGTGTCATGTATGGCTATTCCGGCTTCCAGATGCTGCACCAGGCGCGTGAAATGGTACGCCGCGGTGATATAGGTGCCGTACGGGTGGTTAACATGCAGTTTGCCCACGGCTTTCACAATGAGGCGGTGGAACAGCATAGCCCTGGCGCCCGCTGGCGCATGAATCCGGAAGTCTCAGGCCCGACCTATGTGCTGGGTGATCTGGGTACGCATATTTTCTATACGGCCCAGCTGATTACAGGCCTGGCGGTAGATAAGCTGTGCTGTCATCGCCAAAGCTTTATCGAGACGCGGGCACCATTGGAAGACAATGCTCATGTCATGATGCAGTTTGAAGGCGGTGCTGTAGGTACCCTGTGGGCCAGTGCGGTTAATGCGGGCTCAATGCACCAGCAGAAAATTCGTATTGTGGGCGAGAAGGCGAGTCTTGAGTGGTGGGACGAGCAGCCCAACCAGCTGCGGTACGAAGTGCAGGGCGAGCCTGTGCGCATACTGGAGCGTGGCATGGGTTATTTGCACAACGACTCGAATGCGGTGAGCTGCAATCGTATTGGTGGCGGTCATGCCGAGGGCTTCTTTGAGTCCTGGGCAAACCTTTACCACCGTTTCGGTACGGCCATGGATGCGGCTGGTCGCGGTGAAGCGCAGCCCGATCTCTGGTATCCGGATATCGATGCCGGTATCGACGGCGTGCGCTTGCTGGAATGCTGTGTAGAGTCGGCGGATAACCAGTCTGGCTGGGTCAAATTCTAAACGACAATCTTTGGTGAGAACCCACCCGGGGCCAGGCTTTTGGCCCCGGGTTTTTTTTTGCGATATCGAGTCTGTAAAGCCCCTCGCTTTTTCAAACTCAGCTACATCGGCGTATCAGAGTTCTGGTGCCGTGAGTTGTTATGGCGAGAGCCACATTTAGTACTATTAACCCGGTGGACAAATAGGTTCCCTCCCTATTTGTCCGTCACGCCAGAAAAACTAGCGCAAGTGCATGGACTTGCTGGTTTTTCTGGCGTTCGCATTGGCCTGCGGCCAATGATGAAGCATCCCTGCTTCATGTATTAACCCGCCGGGTTAATATTCCTGTTTCAATCAGGCCGCGCCGAGCTGTATCAAGCGGCCGACGGCTCTTCTTTTGGCTGTTCCCGCAGGCCTTCGATGATACTGCGCACCGCCTGGGCTTCTGCCGCGCTGGCGCCGGCGACCAGACCCTCCTCGATCAGACTGTTGATACGCTCCTTGTGCAGTGCGAACAGCTCGTGCAGTGATTGGGTAATCTCCAGCCGCTGTTCGGGGTAGAGCTCGACCAGCAGTTGCATCAGGTGGCCAGACTGTTTGGGCAGGGTCAGCACCATCTTGGTGGCGACATCGCTGGGCTGCAGGTCAGCGCTTTCCAGGGTGACACGGATCAGTTCAGCCGGATCCCTGGGCTGCTGGCGCAGCGCCACCAGCAGCAGTTTGAGGGCCGGCTCTTCGATCTGGGCGATGCTGTAGTCAACGCGTGGATCCAGCTTGGATGAACCCAGGGACGTAGGTTGAGTGGTAACGCGGTAGGGCGCACTGGCGCTCAGGCGTTCGGTGCGGATAAAGAACTTTCGTACCAGCAGGAAGATGATCACGGCGGCGTGGACAACGATGAGGTAGTAGTACAGCCAGATGCTTTCGAAAGCGCTCATCAGAAAACCCGCGGTGATCGGGCCAATAACACCCCCTACACCCAAAATGATCTGCAGCGTGCTGGTGGCGGGCATGGCGTCTTTAAGATCGATATGATCGAACACCTGAGTCACCGCCAGCGGGAACAGGGCCACGCCCGAACCGCCGGATACCAGGAACACCATTACCAGCAGTCCGGTGGGCAGGCCAACGAAGTAATCAAATACAATCAGCAGGTTGCTGGTAATACCCAGGGTCATCAAGCCCGCCGCGACTGAGCGCTTGTCGTAGCGGTCGGCGAGCCAGCCGGCGGGATACTGGGTCAGCAGGCCGCCGAGCTGATAGGAGCCCAGAATCAGGGATAGCCAGACGCCGGTAAAGCCGCGCTCATAGGCATAGAGTGAGATGAGCGACACACTGGCGGCGCTGATCAGGCCGGCGCAGAAGCTCGACAGGGTGCCGGAGGGGGAGTAGGCCCAGAGCTTTTTCAGCGACATGGCGCGGGCGCGTTCGGTCGCTTCGGGCACCGGGATGCGGCTCATGGACATGATAATCAGCGAGATGCACAGGAAGATGCTGATGATGCCGAACAGGCGTGGATCGCTGTCGACCGAGAGGTTCAGCAGGAAGGGTGCGCTGCCAAAACCCAGGGCGATACAGATCTGGTAGATACTGAAAATTTTGCCGCGGTTGGTACTGTCGCTCAGCACGTTAAGCCAGCTTTCCAGGGTAATAAAACCGGTCACGAAGCTGAAACCGGCCAGCAGGCGCAGCAGGCCGGTGAGCCAGATGTTGGTGAGATAGCTGTGGGCCACGGCAATGATGGCCAGGGTCGCGGCCATGCTGGCAAAAGCCCGGATATGCCCGACCCGGTGCACAGCCCTGGAGGCGAAGAGTCCCGCCAGTACGGCGCCGGCGGCATACATACTCATCGCCACACCTATGTCCGAGGTGGCGACACCCTGATCGCTCATGCGGATGGGCAGTAATACAAAGAATAGATTGAGACTGGCAGCGTAGGCGGTAATCGCAAACAGGATAGGGCTGATACGGTACAGAAGCTTTTGCTGCATTGATTACATCCTTTTCGAAGCTGAAACACCCGCCAGACAGCCTCTTAAGATACGCGAGAAGCTGTGACGGGCGTAGCCCTCAATGAAGCTTAGGCAGGGAAAATAAAGCGAATTTGCTCAAATCTCCAGCGTGTTGCAGCGCAGTACTTCATGGCAGGCACCCATGCTGTGGTAGTCACACTTGCCACCGGGCGGGCTCTTGATGTCGTCATAGCGCTGATTGTCGGCATCCAGCAGACGATACCAGGCGCCGTGACGGTGATCGATCATATGCTCCCAGCTGTAGTCCCACAGGCGTTCGTACCAAGCCCAGTATTTTGCGTCCCCGGTGCGTTCGGCCAGAAGGGCGGCGGCCGCCATGGATTCGGCCTGCACCCAGAAGTACTTGTCGTCATCGCAGATGCTGCCATCGGGGGCGAAACCGTAATAGATGCCGCCGCGTTCTTGATCCCAGGCGGTGTTCAGCGCTACATCGAACAGGCGTTGGGCACAGGGCAGCAGCCAGTCCGCCGGCTGATGACGTTCGATCATCAGTAGCAGCTTGGTCCACTCGGTGAGGTGACCTGGCTGAAAGCCCCAGGGACGGTAGAGGTTTTTGGGGTCGGACTTGTTGTAGTTCCAGTCGACCTGCCAGCTGGCATCGTAGTGCTCCCACATCAGGCCATTGGCCAGCGCGGACTGACGCTGGCAGATATTCTGCGCCAGGGTCATGGCGCGCTTGAGGTACTTCTTGTCTGAGGTGGCCTCGTAGGCAGCGATCATGGCTTCGCAGCTGTGCATGTTGGCATTCTGGCCGCGATAGGGCGCAACGGTGCTCCAGTCGGCGCTGATCTCGTCGCGATAGAGTCCGTAGTCGGCATCCCAGAAGTGCTGCTCCATCAGGGCGTAGGTCTCCTCTATCCAGGGGGCGGCCTCAGTGATGCCGGCCTTAAGGGCGCTGGAATAAGCGAGCAGTACAAAGGCCAGGCCATAGCAGTGATTGGTGTCGTCTGCGGTTGTGTCACCATCCAGCATCCAGCGATAACCGCCGGTGGCCGGGTTCAGGTGTTTTTCCCGCAGGAACTTGAGGCCATGACGCACGGCATCCAGATATGCAGGTTCACCGAACTCGATGGCGGTCATGGCGTAGTTGAAGATCATGCGGGTGCTGCTGACCAGGTGGCGGCTCTGGGTATCGTAAATACGGCCGTCGTCACGAAACGCCTGGTAAAAGCCACCCAGATCCGTATCGATGCACTTTGGGTGATAAAAGCCCATGATCTCGCGGATATGGGTCTGCAGAAATTCGCGGGAACGAAACCCCTGAGTTGTCGGGGGTGTGTGGGCCGCGTGCTTAGGTGTAAGCATGATCGCCTCTGATCTTGGTGAAAGATATTTGTCGATGCGTACAGAGCCGCGGGCTGTCGCTGTTGCCGCGAGGGCCCGCGGGTGCTGATCGGCTTTAGTCTTTGAGCCAGTGCAGGGCGATGGCGGCGGTCCAGGAGAATTCGCCGCCGCCGCAGCCTTCGCCGCTAACGGAATTGTAGTATTCCCAGAAATCGCCGTTCGCAAGGCAGGCTTTTGACACTTGCTTGATCTGCGCGGCTCGTTCCGACAGGCCGTAGGTGTCCAGTCCCAGTGCGATCATCCAGTTGATATGCAGCCAGGACGGCCCGCGCCAGTAACGCTGGGGTTCAAAGGTTTCACTGTGCGGGTGGGTGGATGCCAGGCCGAAGGGGGCATCCTCGATCCAGGATCCGAGATTTTCATTGATCGCGGCGGCCTGAGCGGGGCTTGCCAGTTCGCCGAACAGCGGCAGCACACCGGCGCAGCTGATGGTCTTCAACTGTGCACCGGTGAGCGTGTCGCGGCTGACGAAGCAGTTGAGATCTTCTGACCAGAGGGCTCCGATAGCCGCTGCGGTGCGAGCCGAGCTTTGCTGCAGGCTGCGGGTGCTGTCGTTGTCGATACGGTTCTGGCACAGCACGAGCAGGTCGGTATTTGCCCGGTGAAGGATCGAGATGATACCGATGTCCTGTACCCGGTACGGGCAGGTTTGGTAGATAAGATCACTGTCGAAGTGGTTGCGCTTGAAGAAATCGACCAGGTAAATGTAGCGGTCGTATTGGTGTTTGTGCGGCCGCTCGGCGGCATCGACATGGCCGGTATCGCGGCGAGTGTACTCCCAGTCGGCCGCTGGCACGTTTTCAAGCGGGTGGTCCCAGGCCGGGCTATTGTCCATGCCGGACTCCCAGGGGTGGTAGCTGCACACCAGGCCGGTATTTTCAGGGTCGCGTTCGCGGTACCACCAAAGGTGGTAGGCCATCACGCCTGGCAGTAGCTGGGCCAGTTTTTGTTCGGCCAGTGCACGGTCTTTTCCTTGTTCAAACAGAATTTTGACCACGCTTGCCAATACCGGCGGCTGTGAAATGGCGCTGGTCTTGACGGCATTCTCGACTCCCCAGACTTCGGGGCCCGGGAAGTAGGTGTCGGCGTCGGCGTGGAAAATAATATGCGGCACCATGCCGTTGTCCCACTGGCCCTTGAGCAGCATTTCAAGTTCCAGCCAGGCGCGGGCTTCGTCGCCGGCTTCCATCCAGCCAAGCGCGGTAATGGCGGCGTCCCAGTTCCACTGGAAGGGGTACAGTCCCTGAGTCGGAATGGTGTAACCGCCCAGGTCGTTGTTGCGCAGAATGCGTGTTGCGTGGTCGATGTCGAAAACCGGTTTTTTCATGATTTTTGCCTGCAGAAAGTCGCAGACGGAATGCAGTACATTCCGCTGTTCGGTTAAATTCGGGGTTTTTGGGGTAAAAGGCCGTGCGTACCGGGGGACGCTTACATGATGTGTCCGGCCTGATCGTAAAAGCGCACCTTGTCATCGGCCGGACGTATAAAGAGATCGCTGCCGTTGGGAACCTGCAGGTCGCTGGGGATGTTGATGCGGATCATTTCGCCATCGGCTTTGGTGGTCAGTTGCTGATGGGAGCCCAGCAGCTCCTTGATCAGTACATTGGTCTTTATAAAACCCTCCTGGGGTTCAAAACGCACATCAAAGTCTTCTGGTCGTACACCCAGCTTGTTGACCTGATTTTTCGAGATATTCCAGCCAGCCTTGGGCGCAATGAAATTCATCGGCGGGTTGCCGATAAAACTGCCGACAAATTCCGTGGCTGGGTTGTGGTAAATCTCGGTTGGCACGTCGTACTGCTCGATCCGGCCACCGTTCATTACGGCGATTCGATCCGCCAGGCTCATGGCCTCCACCTGGTCATGGGTGACGTAGATGGTGGTGGTGTTGGATGCGCTGAGCACGGTTTTCAGCTCTGCGCGCATTTCCAGGCGCAGCAGGGCATCGAGGTTGGACAGGGGTTCGTCCATTAGCAGTACTTCGGGCTCCATGGCCAGGGCACGGGCTACGGATACGCGCTGACGCTGTCCACCAGAGAGCTGGCCGGAGTAATGCGTCAGGCGGTTTTCGATATGCATCAGCTCGGCGGTTTCTTTCACCTTGCGCTGAATATGTTCTTCGCTGTCTTTACGCATGCGCAGGCCGAAGGCGATGTTTTCAAACACCGTCATGTGCGGGAATACCGCATAGTTCTGGAACACCATTGCGATGCGACGGCTTTTGGGCGGCAGGCTGTTGATGACCCGGTCGCCGATGCGGATGGTGCCCGATGACTCGGTTTCGAGCCCGGCGATAATGCGCAGCAGGGTGGACTTGCCGCAGCCCGAGGGGCCCAGCAGTACCACGAATTCCTTGTCCTTAATCTCAAGATCCACAGACTTCAGAATCTCAAGGTTGCCAAACTGCTTTCTTACTTTTTCTATGCGAATGTCAGACATGATAATTCCTACCAAAAATCAGCGGTTTGAGATGCCCCACATGCTGAACAGATACTTTCTGATCGCAAAGAGGAACAACAAAGCGGGAACGACAAGCACCAGGCCACCGGCAAACTTGATCTCGGCTGGAGATTCCGCAAGGCTCTGCACCAGAAAGGCGGTCAGAGTGCGGTTCTGCACAGTCAGGATGGCGGAGGCAAAGACCTCGTTCCAGGAAATGACAAAGGCGAATACGGCTGAGGCCGCAATGCCGGGCGCTGCCAGTGGCAGAACCACCTTGCGAAACGCCTGCCAGCGGTCGCAGCCCATGGTCCAGGCAGCCTCTTCCAGCTCCACCGGAATGCCCATAAACAGGCTTGAGGTAATCAGTACCGAGAACGGCAGCGCCAGGGTCGCATGCACAAAGGCCAGGCCAATCAGGGAGTCGTCAATGCCCACCTGGATAAAGATCACCGCCAGCGGCAATGCCAGCAGCGGCATAGGGAAGGCGCGGGACATCACTATGATCATCTTGTAGGTGGTCATGCCGCGAAACACGAAGCGTGCCAGCGCATAGCCTGCGGGTGCCCCCAGCAAGATGGCGATGATCATGGTAAACACGGCCGCGAGAATGGAGTTGATCAGTGCGCTAATCACGCCATTGTAGTTCCAGAAGAACATCAGGGTATCGGTGTGGATGCCCGGCGCGATCGACTTGGGCCAGCCATTGACCTGTGCCGGTGTGCTGATGGCATTGATAATCAGCAGCCCGATGGGGGCCAATACCCAGAGGATCAGAATGGATACGCCGGCCCAGAACAGCCAGCGCCAGGCGTTGTTCTGAGGCGACAGGCGACGGCTGAAAGGGTTGAAGCGGGCTAAGCCCTGCACCTGTGCAGAGGCGCTGTTAGCGACGGGCGATTTCATCCTCGGGCCTCCTTCGGAACGTTAAGCACTTTGACGTAGAAGCCGGTAATCAGTACCGAAACGGCCATGATGAGTACGGCGTAGGCAGAGGCTGCACCGGTATCGCGATAGCTGAACTGCCAGTTGAACGTCTCGCTCATCAGTACCGGCATGTCGGTACCACCGAGCATCATGACCACCGCGAAGACTTCCAGCGCCAGCAGGGTGCGCAGTATCAGGGCGGACTGAATGCTTGGGCGCAGCAGCGGCAGGGTGATTTTCCACAGGCGCTGCCAGTAATTGGCGCCAAAGATCTTGCCGGCCTCTTCGTATTCCTTGGGGATAAGGCCCAGACCCGAGACCAGAATCACCAGCAGAATCGCAGTGCCACGCCAGATTTCAGCGACCGCAACGGCGAAGAAAAGCGCAATCGGGTGCTGATAGTTAAGCCAGGCAGCAGGCCCGTCGATCAGGCTGACGGCATGGAGAAAGCTGTTCAAAAAGCCGAACTGCTCCAGGATAGCGAGCCAGATGATGCCGGCGGCAAGGTCGGAGATACCCAGCGGGATAGTCCAGATATAAAGGATGTTGTCCCGTCCCTTGTTCATCTTGCTGACCATCAAGGCCATGCCGATGGCCATTACCAGCTGCACCGGTACTACGACGGCGGTAAGCAGTAGGGTATTTTTGAGCGCCGGCATAAAGTTGAAGTCATTGATAACCTGGGAAAAATTCCCAAGCGAAACTTCGCCGTTAGAGTTGAGAAAGGCCTCTGCAAATATCTGCAGAAACGGGTAGAGAAAGAACAGCGCCATAAAGAGCGCGCTGGGCGCAATCAGGTAATAGGGCAACCATTTGCTGTTGTTCATAAATGAATACCGCAGGCTGGATACAGGGAATTACAGTTGTGGCTGTGCCTGTTGCGCTGCCGGAGGGGCCGGCAGCGCGTGCTAGTAGCCAGTAGGGTTTACTTGACCGGGCAAGCGCCGGTGCTGGGCAGGTCCGGTGACCAGCAGGGGGCGCCGGCTTCCTGCATCAGGCGCTCAAGCTGGGATGCCTGACGATCCAGAATGCTGTCGATGTCGGCGTTGCGCAGCACTATCTGCTGGAAACTGTCCTGATAGATTTTGCTGAACAGGCCGCTCTTGTCACCCAGACCTATGGGCAGCAGCGACAGTATGGCATCGGGGGAATTGGCCTGGGCTGCCACTGCCGTGCCTGAAATCTGCACGCTCTTTGGCAGGTCATCCGGGAAGTCCACCTTCACAGTCGGGAAGAAGCTGGTGGCACGCAGGGTTGCGATCTGGGTTTGCGGCTCCATCAGATACTTGATCAGACGAGCTGATTCGGCGCGATCCACGGCCTTGGCCGGAATGGCAAGACCGGCAACGACAGGCATATATCCGCGCCCTGCAGGGCCAGCCGGAGCCGGGAAAGCGATAAAGTCGTCGGGTTGCTTGTCGAAGGCATCCTTGAGACGAGCGGTATGATCAAAGGCCACCCAGACTTCACCTGTCAGCAGGGGTTCCTGCATGAAGTTATAGGCTGTGGAACGCGGGTTGCTAACCTGCCAGATATCCCTGAATGTGGCCCACATCTGCTTGGCCGCGTCGCTGCGGAACTCCGTCACCACCGAGTTGGTAAAGGACGGATACAGGTAGCCCTGCAGAAAACGGTGAATCAGACCTTTGGGGCCGGCGGGAAAGCCCAGCTTGGCTTCGCCGGTGGCCTGCTGCATGTTCTGACCCCATTGCAGCAGCTGGTCGTAGGTCAGCGCCTGCACATCGGCGCCTTCTGGCAGATGCTCCAGCGCCTTTTTATTGGCTGCCATGATGTATGTGGCTTGCATCCAGGGCACGTACATCTGGTCTTCGCCGCCCAGCTTGCCGAGCTTGATGTAGCCTGGGCTGACACCGGCTGCCTGCAAGGTGGGAATCAGGTCGTTGACGTTATCCAGCGCTGTTTCTATAGGCGGGTAGTCACCGTGCAATGCGCCCAGGAGCGCGAGGGAGCCCTTGTCGGCCTTCTGCTCGGCTTCAATGCGGGCAAAGAAAGGACCGTCTTCCTGGGGCAGAAATTGAACCTCGCCATCGAAACCTTTCAGTACCTTGTCGCGCATGGCCTGAGCCTCTTCCAGCGGGCGCGCCTGGGTGGAGAAGAATACGGTGTCGGCAGCGGCGACGGAGCAGCTCAGTAAACCGGCCAGAGCCAGGGTAAGCGTTTTCTTGTGCATTTTTATTGTCCTGCTTGTTGTTGTTTTAACGAAGGGCGTTAAACCGCCGCGCTAATCGGGCCTGAGCCCGTGGTATCCCGTTCGAGCAGTTGATAGTCGAACAGCTGGTGCTGCTTGACCGGCTGGCTGGCGGCCTTTGGGTCGAGCAACAGATTGATAAGGGCATCACTCACCGCGCTGAAGGAGACATCAAGGGTGGAGAGGCGCGGGCGGTTGCTGTCAACCGGCGGCAGATTGTCGGCGCCGATAATGGCCACATCCTGGCCGGGCCTGAGGCCCAGATCGAGACAGGCCTGCAGTACCGCATAGGCAAAGACGTCACTGGCGCAGACAAAGGCGGTGGGGGCATTGTTGCCTTGCAGCATGGTGCGTACCGGTTCATAGGCGCTGCCGGGGCCGAATTCGCAATTGAGTTCGCGGCTTTCAAGTCCTGCAGCCTGCATGGCATTGGAATAGCCGGTATGACGCAGGCTGGCAGTATTCAGATTCTGTGGAAAGTTCAGGAATGAAATACGTCTGTGGCCGCGCTTAATCAGGGTTTCGGTGGCCTGGAAAAAGCCCCGCTCGGCGTCGGTATCCACCCAGCAATGTCTGTCCGCGTCTGCGGTACGGCCGTGGGTCACGAAGTGCACGCCCTGGGTCAGCAGATAATCGACCCGTGGGTCCTGAGGCTGGGTACGGGCGATGATAAAAGAGTCCACCCGGGCGCTATCGACAAAGCGCTTGTAAGTATCCAGCTCGTTCTTGTCCTGGGGTACCGTCGTGATAATCAGGTCGTGGTTGGGGGCGGCATCGTGCAGCGCCTGACTGAGGGAGACCAGCAGGCGACTGTTGAACTGATCGCGGAAGTCACCGTAGGCGCCGTGCATGATAAAGCCAACAGCGGAAGAGCGGCCGGTAACCAGACGCCGAGCGGCATGATTTGGCCTGTAGCCCAGCTGCTGTGCCTTGGCCTTGACCTTTTCCTTGGTGGCGACGCTGACATCGTCATAGTCGGCCAGTGCCCGGGATACGGTTGTAACCGAGATCCCGAGTTCCTTTGCCAGTGATTTGAGGTTGACGCCCTTGGCCATATTGACTGTCCCAGGTTGGATCCGAAACGTTTCGGATTTGCTGAAAATATAATCCGAAACGTTTCGGGTGGCAAGTGCAAAATACAAGAGGCAGGTATTTATAGTCGTACTCGATCGGGCGTCTGCCGGAGTCTGAGCACGCTATAAATGTGCCGGGAAAATTGCTGGAGATAGCGGAGCAACGGGCGGGCAGGCGATGCATGATGCTGCTGTTTGGGTGCAGCGTCAGCGACAATAAAAAGCGCATAAAAACTGAGCAGATATTTTTACGCAGTACATTTGGCTCGGCCAAAAGCGTTATCGAGTCGGGCTGGCAGGCAGGTACAAAAAAGGGGAGTGCCTGGCGGCACTCCCCTTTTTTACAAGACGATTAAACCCGGTTCGCTGCGGTTGCAGCGACGAGGTTTACTTCTTGTTGCGCTTGCGCTCGTTTTCTTTCAACAGCTTCTTGCGAATACGCAGGCCTTTGGGAGTCACTTCCACCAGCTCGTCGTCTTCGATGAAGTCCAGCGCCTGCTCCAGGGTGAAGCGGATCGCCGGTGTCAGCTGAATGTTTTCGTCGGTGCCGGAGGCACGAACGTTGGTCAGCTGCTTGCCTTTGGTCGGGTTCACGGCCAGATCGTTGGTACGGCTGTGGATGCCCAGGATCATGCCTTCGTAAACATCGGTGTTAGGCTCGATGCACAGACGGCCACGTTCCTGCAGGTTCCACAGGGCATAGCCCAGGGCCTTACCAGTAACCATGGTAACCAGTACGCCGTTCATGCGCGAGGTGACTTCGCCTTCCTTGATCGGACCGTAGTGGTCGAAGGTCGAGGTCAGGATGCCAGTACCGGAGGTCATGGTCAGGAAGATAGAGCGGAAACCGATCAGACCACGGGACGGAATCATGAATGTCAGGCGTACGCGACCCTTGCCATCCACTTCCATGTTGGTCATGTCGCCTTTGCGCTTGCCCAGCTCTTCGATAACCGAACCCTGGTGCTGCTCTTCAACGTCCAGCATTACCAGTTCGTAAGGCTCTTCGACCTTGCCGTCGACGATCTTCTGGATAACTTCGGGGCGGGACACACCCAGCTCGAAGCCTTCGCGACGCATGGTTTCGATCAGTACCGACAGATGCAGTTCGCCACGGCCGGAGACCTTGAATTTCTCAGGGGATTCGCCCTGTTCAACACGCAGTGCCACGTTGTGGATCAGTTCGCGCTCGAGGCGGTCCTTGATGTTACGGCTGGTGACGAACTTGCCGTCCTGGCCTGCGAACGGCGAATCGTTGACCTGGAAGGTCATGGAAACGGTGGGTTCGTCGACGCTCAGCGGCGGCAGGGCTTCTACCAGGGACGGGTCGCACAGGGTATCGGAGATGTTGAGTCCATCAATACCGGTGATGCAGATAATGTCGCCGGCTTTGGCCTGCGGCACTTCAACACGTTCCAGGCCCATGTAACCCATGATCTTCAGAACCTTGCCGCTACGAACCTTGCCTTCGTGGTCGATAACCTTGACCTGGGCATTGACCGCGATCCTGCCGCGCTTGACGCGACCTACACCGATGACGCCAACATAGCTGTTGTAGTCCAGTGCGGAGATCTGCATCTGCAGCGGACCATCCATGTCGACATTCGGCGGGCTGACGTGCTCGACTACGGCTTCGAACAGCGGCGTCATGTCTTCGGACATCTGATCGACTTCAAGGCCGGCGATGCCGTTAAGGGCAGAGGCGTAAACGATCGGGAAGTCGAGCTGCTCGTCAGTGGCACCCAGGTTATCGAACAGGTCGAAGACCTGGTCTACAACCCAATCCGGACGCGCGCCCGGGCGGTCAACCTTGTTGATGACCACGATGGGGCGCAGGCCCTGGGCGAAAGCTTTCTGGGTTACGAAGCGTGTCTGCGGCATTGGGCCGTCAACGGCGTCAACCAGCAGTAGCACGGAGTCAACCATGGACAGAACGCGTTCCACTTCGCCACCGAAGTCGGCGTGTCCGGGAGTGTCGACGATATTGATCCGGTAACCGTTCCATTCAATGGCGGTGTTTTTCGCCAGAATGGTAATACCGCGCTCACGCTCCTGATCGTTGGAGTCCATGACGCGCTCAGCGCCTTCATCGCGTCGGCCCAGTGTGCCGGACTGCTGCAGCAACTTGTCGACCAGTGTGGTTTTACCATGGTCAACGTGCGCGATGATGGCAATGTTTCTAAGCTTCTCGATCACCAGTTCTTACCTTCAAGAAAATCGGAAAGGCGGCATTATACGGGAGCGGAGCCTAACAAGCGATCAGGATATGATCAAATTGTGGCCAGTTGGGTAACTGTTTCTGTTTGTGAGGGGTTGGGCATGAAAATTAGCCAAGGGCTCCTTTTTGAGGCAGACAGCTTTGGAAGGGTTGCAGTATGATTGGGCTCGCAGATGCCCGCATGGGCAGAAGAAGACTACAAATGATCTAGAGTGGTGCGTTGGCGTGCTTTTGTGCGCTATTTTGGTGCATTGCTTAGGCTTCACCGGTGCTAAGTTGACCGGAAATGAAGCACTTAGGGTCTTTGTAGTGCTGGCACGGAGATTGCTCTTGCTACAGCCAAGAGGTTGTAAGCCGTTTTTAGCAGGACTGCAGAACCACGGATCTGACAGTTTCAACAGAGTGGAGAAAGGCTAATGTCAGAGAATACTCTGAATCTGATTAAAGAAAGCGAAGCGCGCTGGATTGACATGCGCTTTACCGATTTCAAAGGTAAAGAGCAGCATCTCACCATTCCGGTTTCGGATATGGGTGATGAATTCTTCGAAGACGGCAAGATGTTCGATGGTTCTTCCATCGCAGGCTGGAAGGGAATCAACGAATCCGACATGATCCTGATGCCGGATGACAGCGCTTCCGTGCTGGATCCCTTTGCTGAAGACGCTACCGTTATCGTACGTTGCAACATCGTTGAGCCTATGACTGGCCAGGGTTACGACCGTGACCCGCGTTCTGTTGCAACACGCGCCGAAGAATACCTGAAGTCTACCGGCATTGCCGATAGCTGCATGCTCGGCCCAGAGCCGGAATTCTTCGTGTTCGATTCTGTTGAATGGCACGCCGGTATTGGTGGTTGCGGTTACAGCATCGGTTCTGAAGAAGCTTCCTGGTCGTCCGACAAGCAGTTCGAAGGCGGCCGCAACACCGGCCACCGTCCGCGCGTTAAAGGCGGCTACTTCCCGGTTCCCCCAATCGACTCCCTGCACGACCTGCGCGCCGCCATGTGCGATGCCATGGAAGCCATGGGCCTGACCATCGAAGTTCACCATCACGAAGTTGCAACTGCCGGTCAGTGCGAAATCGGCGTGCGTGGCAACAGCCTGGTGAAAAAGGCGGACGAAGTTCAGATCCTGAAGTACTGCGTGCACAACGTTGCCCACAGCTACGGCAAGACTGCGACCTTTATGCCCAAGCCGCTGGTTGGTGATAACGGCTCCGGCATGCATGTACATCTGTCCATGAACAAGGATGGTGTGAACATCTTCGCTGGCGACGGCTACGGTGGTCTGAGCGAAACTGCGCTGTTCTACATTGGCGGTATCGTTAAGCATGCCAAGGCACTGAATGCCATTTGCAACCCGGCTACCAACTCTTACAAGCGTCTGGTACCTGGCTTCGAAGCGCCGGTCATGCTGGCATACTCTGCCCGTAACCGTTCCGCATCGCTGCGTATTCCTTACACTACGAGCCCTAAAGGCCGTCGTGTGGAAGCGCGCTTCCCTGATCCTGCTGCCAACCCTTACCTGTGCTTCGCGGCGCTGCTGATGGCGGGTATCGACGGTATCAAGAACAAGATTCACCCTGGCGACCCGGCTGACAAAGATTTGTACGACCTGCCGCCGGAAGAAGCGAAATTGATCCCGACCGTTGCCGAGAGCCTCGACGAAGCTCTGCTGGCACTGGAAGCGGATCGTGAGTTCCTCACCGCTGGCGGAGTATTCTCCGACGACATGCTGGATGCTTACATCCGCCTGAAGCGTGAAGAACTGGCGCGCGTCAACATGACGACGCACCCGGTAGAATTCGACCTCTACTACTCCGTATAAGCCGCAGGGTGTAAGAACGGTGCCGCTGTGGTGGCGCTGATCTGACGGAACGCAAAAAACCTCCTTCGGGAGGTTTTTTTGTGCCTGCTGCTAACCGTCGAGCTGTCTCTTGCCCTAGCCCCTAGCCCCTAGCCCCTAGCCCTTGCCTTAGCCCCTTAGTTTCGCCGGTGCCGCTTCAGTGTGCGGGCCTGGTTCCATTGTGGGGCGCCATGGCAGAGCGCTTGGCTGTTGTGGTGCGGCTGGCTGTTATGGAAGGAGAGAGCGCACCATAATGGGGCGATGTCTTGCGCAAGACTAAACTGTTAAAGCAGGCTGAGTTGCCCAGTTGTGGCGCCATTCAGGGCATAGAACTCGTTTTAGCGCTGCCAGCAAGTTGGCGTTGATCTTGCTACTACTTAACCAGTCCAGAAACAGAGTTCACTATGTTCAGGCCATCCCAACACAAGCAGATACTCGATAACCTCAGCAAGGCTGTGATCATGCTCGACGGTGCGCTGTGCATCGTTTACATGAATCCGGCGGCCGAGATGCTGTTCGAGGCCACCATGCGCAGGCTTAAGGGCATGAGGGCGGAAGAGTGGCTGGCGGCGAGTCCGGCCGAACTCAGTGTATTGCAGAACTCGATGGCGTCTGGGCATCCCTATACCAAGCGCGAAGCGCGCATGATCACAATGAGCGGGCATGAGCTGATTGTTGATTACAGCGTGAACACCATTCCGCAGTCCGGCGGTGGCCGCACCCTGCTGGTGGAAGTGGAAGCGCGTGACCGCCTGATGCGCATCGAACGCGAAGAAGAGCTGCTGGCCCGCCACGCCGCGGCGCGAAATCTTGTACGTGGTCTGGCCCACGAAATCAAAAATCCGCTGGGGGGCATTCGCGGGGCCGCACAATTACTGGAGCGTGAGCTGAACGACGCCGATTTGCACGAATATACTCGTGTCATCATCGAAGAGGCAGACCGGCTGCGCAACCTGGTGGACCGGCTGCTGGGGCCGCGCAAGCTGCCCCAGCTATCGGCGGTGAATATTCACGCCATCCTTGAACGGGTGTGCAGCCTGGTGAATGCCGAGAGTGGCGGCTGGATCAACATTCAGCGGGACTACGATCCCAGCATCCCCGAATTTACCGGTGACTCGGAGCAACTGATTCAGGCGGTGCTGAATATAGTACGCAACGGCATGCAGGCGCTGCAGCGTGCCGGCACGCCGCAGCCGACGCTGCAGTTACGTACCCGCGCTATGCGCCAGGTCACCCTGGGCACGGAACGCCACCGCCTGGTGTGCTGTGTGATGATCAGCGACAACGGCCCGGGCATTCCGACCGAAATATTCAACAACATCTTCTACCCCATGGTCACCGGACATGCCGATGGCACGGGTCTGGGGCTGTCCATTGCCCAGTCGATCATCAATCAGCATCAGGGATTGATTGAGTGCGTGACTGAGCCGGGTGAAACCCAATTCAAACTCTTTATACCGTTGGAGCTACAGCATGAGAATCTCAGGTAACGTCTGGATCGTGGACGATGACCGGTCGATCCGCTGGGTGCTGGAAAAGGCGCTGGATCAGGCCGGACTTGAGACCCAGTCGTTCGACAACGCCGACGATCTGTTGCGCCGCCTGACGCGTGAAAGTCCCGATGCGATCATCAGCGACATCCGTATGCCCGGTACCGATGGTCTGGCCATGCTCAACAAGATTCAGGATACCCACCCTGAAGTGCCGATCATTATCATGACTGCGCACTCGGATCTCGAAAGTGCAGTTGCATCCTACCAGGGCGGCGCCTTTGAATATCTGCCCAAGCCCTTTGATGTGGATGATGCCGTAGCACTGGCGCGCAGGGCCGTGGCCCACGCCCGGGAGCAACAGCAGCAGGGTGCGGTAATAGAGCCAGTGGTGCTGCGCGCCACCGAGATTATCGGTGAGGCGCCTGCGATGCAGGAAGTCTTCCGCGCCATTGGTAGGCTGTCGCAATCCAATATTACGGTGCTGATCAATGGAGATTCCGGCACCGGCAAGGAGCTGGTGGCTCATGCGCTGCACAAGCACAGTCCAAGAGCCAGCCAGTCATTTATTCCGCTTAATATGGCGGCCATTCCCAAGGATCTGATTGAGTCGGAACTCTTCGGCCACGAGAAGGGCGCTTTTACCGGCGCTGCGGCTGCGCGACGTGGGCGTTTCGAACAGGCCGATGGTGGCACGCTGTTTCTGGATGAAATCGGTGACATGCCGGCGGATACCCAGACCCGCCTGCTGCGTGTTCTGGCCGAAGGCGAATTCTACCGCGTGGGCGGCCATACGCCGGTGCAGGTGGATGTGCGCATTATCGCCGCCACCCATCAGAACCTTGAAAAGCTGGTGGCCGACGGGCGCTTTCGTGAAGACCTGTTCCATCGCCTCAATGTGATTCGTATTCATATCCCCAAACTGGCGGAGCGACGCGAAGATATTCCCCGTCTGGCACAGCACTTTCTTGCCAGCTCGGCCAAGGAACTGAGTGTCGAGCCCAAGGTGCTGAAGGCAGAAACTGAAAAGTTCATGAGTCATCTGGCATGGCAGGGCAATGTGCGTCAGCTGGAGAACACCTGTCGCTGGCTTACAGTGATGGCTTCGGGCCGCGAGGTGCTGATTGAAGACCTGCCGCCGGAACTGCTGGAACAACAGGATCAGGGGGCTACAGTCAGCTCCAATTGGGAGCAGGCGCTGCGTCTGTGGACCGATCAGCAGCTGGGATGTGGTCGCCAGGGCATTCTGGAAGAAGCGGTGCCGGCCTTCGAGCGCATCATGATCGAGACAGCGCTCAAGCATACCGCCGGCCGCCGGCGCGATGCCGCGCTGTTGCTGGGCTGGGGGCGTAATACCCTGACCCGCAAGATCAAGGAGCTGGGTATGGACAGCGATAACGAAGCCGACGAAGACGAGTAACTGTGCGCAGGACGCTTGTCGGCGTCCGCTTGCATGCAGACTTTTCATTGTGAATAGCACTACCACAGGCGCAGTATCAGGAGCTGTTGGTGCACGCTTGGGTGATGTTTTGGGGCGCTAAGGCGGTTTCGTTTGGGCCTGGTCGATCAGTCCTGTATCCCGTTTCGAGTGCCTTGTCCATGGCTTTGCCTGAACATGGCTCATTACCGCGGGTAATCAGGGATGAAATAAATACCGGATATCATGCAACAGGTTGCGCCTACGCTGGGGTTGGCCCTCAAGGGCCTTTCGCCGCCGTGGCACAGCGTTATATCAGGATCATCTGCCGCCAGGCAGTGAGGCCAGCGAGGCAAGTCCGCAGGAGCGCATCAGTGCGCTGCTCGATGATGCGATAAATCTGCACAGCATCAAGGATCTCGATCAGCCGTACCGGCTCGAAATGCAAAAGCTGGGCGTTGATCTGCACAAACTGCAGGGCGCTGACCCTGGCAACTCCAGAGTAAAAGCCGCCATTATTAACCCGGCGGACAATTAGGCATAAATTGAGTATAATCCGTGCATGAAAAAAATAGACACACGGAAAGTCTCTTCTGAGCTTCAGCAACACAACCGCGACTTGGCTATCCGGTTGTTTCAGCAAGGTCACAAAAGGGCAGAAATCGCGGAGGTTATAGGTGTCCACTATACCGTTGCCTGTAGCTGGATTAGGGCCTGGAAACTGGGGGGTGAGCAGGCGATAAAGCTTGGGCAAAGAGGCCGGAGGCCCGAAGAGCAGCGGCGCCTAACCGGTGCTCAAGAGTCCACCTTGAAGAAGCTGATTTGCGACAAAAATCCGGACCAAATGAAACTGCCTTTTGCGCTCTGGAATCGCAAAGCGATACAGGCGGTGGTCAAGCAAATGTGGAATGTTCGTATTGCAATTCGCACCATCGGGGACTACCTGAAACGCTGGGGATTCACGCCCCAGAAGCCCGCAAAACGGGCCTATGAGCGTAATCCTAAGGCGGTAAAAGACTGGTTGGATAACACCTACCCGGGGATTAAAAAACGCGCATCTGTTGAAGATGCCGAGATCTATTGGGGCGATGAAACAGGTATCCGAAACGACTGCCAACACAGTCGAGGATACGCCCCGAAAGGGGAAACCCCGGTCGTCGAAATCAACGCCAAGCGGTTTTCTACGAACATGATCTCAGCGGTCAATAACCGAGGCACCGTCCGCTTCATGATGTATGGAGAGAACATGACCGCAAAAGTGCTGCTTCGGTTTATGAAACGGCTGATTAAGGACGCTGAGCGAAAGGTCTTTCTCGTTTTGGACAATCTTCGAGTTCATCATGCGAAGCTGGTGAAGGCGTGGCTGGTTCGGCATGCAGACGAAATAGAGGTTTTCTATTTGCCTGCGTACTCGCCGGACCTGAATCCGGATGAGTACTTGAATGCTGACTTGAAAGCCGGGATCCGCAGTGCGGCACCCGCTAGAAATCAAGCGGATTTGGCGGGTAAGGTGCTGAGTCACATGCGGATGCTGCAAAAGATGCCAGAGCGAGTTGCGAAATACTTTGAGCATCCGGCGATCAGCTATGCTTCATAGAGGTATTTGCCCGCCGGGTTAATAGCTTGCAGTTGCTGTAATCCTTTGTTTCGGCAATCTGGGCTGACTCAGGTTTTTGCGTCGATGTGGGCGCGAATTCGTAGCGGGAGCTGTCTTCTGAGTGTCATAAACTCAATAACTGTAATTATATACAGTTATTGAGTCGTTTATTGGAACCTGCGTCGTTTAGGGCGATGATGCCATAGGGCTGGATCGGTCAAGCGTCGCCCTTGGATCTTGGTTTTTCTTAATGGGAACGCGCATGGAAGTGTTTGATGAAGAAATCACGGATCAGGGCGATCATCCGCCCTCGTTCTGAAAGTATTTAGCAGTGTGCCAACAGACGCATCCCTGGCTTCGACCAGAAGGCGGGCCAGCTCCTCCCTTCCTTCGTCGAAGCATTGCTCAATATCGAATGCATTGTCGGTGCCGTACAGAATGGACTCCGCTTCTTGCAGTGATTGTTTCTCATCACAATAATCATCGACTTCGAGACCGACCATGACTGTGGTTACCGCAACCGTACCGACGGTTGCGGCCGCGAGTATAGTGCTACCAATACGTTTGGCCGATCGTTTCACCAATCGCTTTGAGGCCGACACCTTTTTCTGCTGGTGCCTGTGTTTCATTTGCTCAACTACCTGCTTTGAACTGCGAAGCTCTTGAAGCGCATCAATAGATGTTGTCGCCAGCCCAAACAAGCCGAGAATGGTGTTCAGGTACAGCGAGGCGACCATCGTTACAGTGGCGAGCGTCATAGAGACGGCCCAGAAGATCTTTTTCATTTGCCGAGTTCCTCGCTTTTTCAGCGATAAAGACGATGCGCAGACCTTCGCCGCTCACTCCTCAGGCAGGAAGCTACTCCGTTGTACCTTTGTGTGACTTTACCGCTTTGGTACAACGAATTCACAGAGTTCATCCAGCACCTCAGCCACCGGTCGCGAGGAGAAGCGCAGGTTGAGGCTGACATGATTGACCCCTATATCGCGCAGCTGTGCCAGATGGGCCAGCAATGCCTTGCGTCCCAGGCGATAACCCAGGTGAATAGGGTTTGGCTGCGTGTTCGGGTCCGCGGTCAGGTCTATATAGAGCGACTGGGAAAAGGGCTTCCAGCCATGTCCGGCTGCCTGCACGGCGCTTTGCCAGGACGACAGCACCTGCCGTTGCTGTTCGATCGGCCTGGGATACATCAGCCAGCCGTCGGCATTGGCTGCAATCCAGTCCAGTGACTGGCGACTGTTACCTGTGACGAACAGCGGAATATCGCCAGCGTGCGCCTTGGGTAATAGCTGTACCTGACGCGAACGGACGGCATCCTGGTTGTCCCAGTGTTCGGGCCTGTGGGTTGTCCTGCGAATAAATTCGAGAGTCTCGCGAAATGCCTCATCACGAGAGTCAAAGGGCGCCTGATAGGCCGAGTATTCAACCGGCCTGTCGCCCGACGCCACTCCCATGATCAGGCGCCCGGCGGACAGCTGATCAACGGAAGCCGCCGCTTTTGCCAGATCAACCGGGCGGCGCAGCGGCAGAATGATGGCGCCTGTACCCAGGGCGATCTGCGCCGTCTGTGCCGCGACATACCCCAGCCAAACCCAGGGATCATACATCTGGCCGGCATCGCCGAAAGACGGATCAAGCAGAGGGACATCCCGCGACCAGAGCGCGGCGAATCCGCCCTCTTCTGCGCGCCTGGCCAGGGTGATCTGATCCAGCATGTTCGGCACCGGGCTGACATAGGCTTCAATCGGAAAATTCAGCCCCAGGGTGAGCTGGCCTTCGCGGTAGACAGAGCCAAAGCCCTGGCCGAATGTGCGATCAATCATGGCTGCGTACTTTCATCGGTAGAGGGCGTGTTGGCGGGTAATTCATCTGCCGGGAAATCGATATGGATGTGGTTTCCATCCGGGTCCCAGACATTGAGCTGGATCAGCTTGATGGGTGTCAAATCCACACGGCGATAGTAAAGCCCCCGTGTTTGCAGCTTCGCTTCGAATGCAGCAGCTCCGGTGGCGCTGAAAGCAAAGTGCTCCAGTTTCAGGCTGGCCTCGGATCCGGTCGCCGGAGCTCCGCCGATACCCACCAGATGTACCACTACAGTGCCACTGGCATAAAGCCAGACGCCCGGAAACGGGAAATTAGGGCGCGGCCCTGTCTGCAGGCCCAGCACCTCGACATACCACCGGGTCATGGCATCGAGCTCTGTGGTGCGGATATTCACATGGTCAAGCTTGCCGATGTGCATGCCTGTCTCCTCCACTTGATCGAGCAAACGCAAAGACCGTTGAATAACGGTTATGGGGTGCCCCTTTATATCCTGAGGGCAGCCGGTGACCCGGCTGCCCTTTCGTCAGAGGCCTGGGTTCAGAAACCTTCGAGTACGATCTTGCCTTTGGCCTTGCCGCTTTCCAGCATGATGTGGGCGCGCTTGATATTCTCTGCGTTGATCAGACCCAGTGTTTCAGTCGCGGTCGACTTGATCTTGCCCGCATCCAGCAGTGCTGCGACCTCGTTGAGAATTTCACCCTGGCGGCCAATGTCTGCCGTGGTGAACAGCGAACGGGTGAACATCAGCTCCCAGTGAATAGACGCCGCCTTGACCTTGAACGGCATGATATCAAAGCTCTCGGGATCGTCGATCAGCCCAAAGCGGCCCTGGGGGGCGATCAGTTCTGCGATCTGGGTCGTATATTGATCCGAATGATTGGTCGAGAACACAAAGCCCGGTGCGCCTAAGCCCAGAGCCTCAATCTGCGCCGGCAGTGGTTGAGTATGATCCACGACGTGATGAGCACCCAGTTCTTTCACCCAGGCCTGAGTTTCAGGGCGGGAGGCGGTGGCGATGATGGTCAGATCCGTCAGGGCGCGCAGCAGCTGGATAGTAATGGAGCCAACACCACCGGCACCGCCGATAATCAGTACGGCAGGTGCTGCACCCGGCACGGGCTCGGTCACGCGCAGGCGATCAAACAGCATCTCGTGGGCGGTCAGGGTTGTGAGTGGCAGTGCCGCGGCTTCGGCGGCCGGCACTGATGTGGGTGCCCTGCCAACAATACGCTCGTCCACCAGGTGGTATTCAGAATTGGTACCCGGGCGGTTGATAGCGCCGGCATACCAGACCTTGTCGCCCGGTTTGAAGCTGGTGGCCTTGTCGCCGATTGCAACAACCTCGCCCACCGCATCCCATCCGAGGACGACAGCTGCGTCACCTTCTGGTGGGCGTCCCTGGCGAATCTTGTAATCCACCGGGTTGACGGAGATAGCCTGAACCTTGACCAGCAAATCATGCCCGGTCGCGGTCGGAGTTTCCATTTCAAAATCAATCAGGGCGTCTGCACGGTCAATAGCGCCTGGAGTCTTGTAGCCAACTGCTTTCATGGTTTTGCTTCCCTTTAGAGGTATCGGGCCGGACCTGGATCAGGCCTGACGGGTTATCGCGTCATGCCAGGGCACAGAGCCCTGGCCGCGTTTGATCAGGGCTTCATCGTCAGGATGAAGTATTGCTTGTCGCTGGCATCCACGCCGCCATTCAGGGCCGGGTGGGTATTGAGCTGATTGGTGGTGATATAGAGGGTACCATCGGGAGCAAAGGCAAAGCCGTCTGCCCAGCGCAGACGTTTGTCATCCTGGGCGATGGTTACAATGGCGTCCGGTGTAGAGCGGGTGATGGCATTGGCTTCAACATCGCCTGAAATCACGCGACCTTCCCCGTCTACGATAAACCCGTCATTCGGTCTCTTGTCGGCATAGCGCTCGATTTTTGCCGCCAGTGCTGCGTCGTTCATGGTGGCATCCGCCAGCGCCGCCGCAGGGATACGGAACACATCACCACCGTTGACGGAGCCGAAATAGACCGAATCGAACGACGGATCGATGCTGATCGCATTCATTGCCAGATGCCAGGGCGACCGGGAATCGCCCTCACCCTTAAACCCCATCAGGGCACCGTTGATGACCAAATCCTGTGCGACAGGCATCAGCTGGCTTTGCGACTCCAATACTCGACGTGCCTTGCCGCTGGCGATATCGACCACGATAAAAGCCGGCTTCATGGCAGAAGCTGGCGCGGTGAACGTCATATCGGCGATATAGATCTTGCCGCGCTGTTCATCAATGACGAAGTCCTGCAGGAACGAAATGGGCAAGCGAGCCTCAGACGGGATTTCAATGAGTTTGTGCAGTTTATCGGCCCTGGTATCCCAGCCCAGAATCTGCGCCGGGCTGTTTTCGGATCCCATGTCCAGAACCCAGACCACACCTTTGCTATCCGTCGCAATGCCGATTGTAGATGCAATACCAACCTCGCCTTTTGCCGGGCCGTCAGCCCAGTCCTGCGTCGGGAATGGTATCTTCGTACCGTCGGGTTTGACTTCAACCACCCGCAGAGCAGGAGCATCGAGCGGCTGCTGGGTGATGATGACCCGGTTGTCGGGCGTCACTGTGATATTGCCCGGCCGTGTGTCGGAAAACTCGGCATAGGTGGTCAATTCTTGTGTCGCTGCCGGGACTGAAGCTGCGGCCATAGCCAGAACCAGCAGCGCGCTTGAGTATTTGGGTTTAAAGAACGTCATGATGTTTTCCTTTGGGTGGTTCCTGGCTCGGCTAAACCGGAGGGTGGATCGACCTGCACGGTTATTGGGTTTAGGTCGAGGCCTGCTGTCGCAAGGCATCTTCGAGGGCACTCAGTCGGGCATTGCCAATATAGAGTTGTGACAATGCCTCCAGCGCTGCACTGCCAATACGCTGGCGAGCATCCTTGCGAACAATCAGTGTTGCCTCATCCTTGCTCCCCAGCAGGCCTTTGGGTTCCTGCAGGGCGCGAATAGGGTAGCGGTTATGCAGAAACTGCGGGTGCCACAACGGGATAACGACCCAGCGCCCCGCTGCTACCGCCGCTTCGTAGCGTTCAAAGCAGTCCGCCTCGCTGCTGGCGCGAAATTCGTAACCCGCGCTATCCAGCCCGTAAGCACCTATCATTGCAGCGGAGAAGCGGCTGATACCCGCACCTGGATTAATGCCCTGAATCAGCCGTTCCATCCGGCGCAGGGCGGGTTCGCGCAGCAGGTCGTCCACCGCAGCTACATCCGTTGCGGGTACATAATCCGGCACGCCCCAGATGCAATAGGGCTCATACAGAACCGTGATTTTGTCCACCTGATCCAGCAGCGGAGCGAGGTAGACTTCATGGCTTGAGGGCAGCCAGGCCGAGGCAAGAATATCTACCTCCCCCCGTGCCAGCATGTCGAACGCAGCTTCGTGCGGCGCACTGGCAAACGCTGTACTGTGGCCATGGGCTTCGAGCACGCGGGCAACTTCAAGCGCGCTGGCCTGATGAAATGACAGGCCGATGTGGCCGATGCGAATCCTGTGCGTCATGGATATTTGTCCTTCTTGCCACGTATTCACCTGGATAATACGGCGAACTTTTGTGGCGGCTTTTGTCGGCACTCAGAGGGGTAGCAGTGCTACGAAATCTGACTTAACTCGTCCAGCGTGAAAGCTTCGACAGCCCCCTGAGTGGCGTCCCGAAAAGCGGCCAGATGGGGCGCTTGCATATGGGCTAACCAAAGTCCACGCGACTCCCAGTTTTCATAAAAGGTAAAGTGACCAGCATCGGCGTTGTTCTGGTACAGAACGTAATTGTTGCAGCCTTTTTCAGCGCGGGTCATTGGGATCAGTTTTTCCAACTCCGCCTTGATCAGCTCGATACTCTCTGGCTTGGCATGGATATTGGCGATAATGGTAAGTTGATTCATGGGGCTGTCTTCTGCTTCAGTGATGAGCCCATAGTAGGACTTCGACCCTGCCGGAAAAACTGGCAGAATAAGAAATGACAATCCGGGAAAGCCGTACAATGTTGCTCGATAACATCGCTCTGTTTCTAACGATCGTAGAAAAAGGCAACCTGTCGGCAGCAGGCCGCGAAGCAGGCCTCTCTGCAACCACGGTTTCAGAGCGGCTGGCCGCGCTGGAAAAACATTACGGCGTGGTTCTGCTGAACCGTACAACCCGCGCCATCAGCCTGACAGAGGAAGGCCGTACCCTCGTCGAAGGCGCCAAGGAGGTTCTGGGAAGCGTTGCCGATCTGGATACCCGTATCCGGCTGGGCGCGCAGACTCTGACAGGCCCCATACGCATCAGCGCCCCAAGCGATATCGGCAGAACGGTGATATCCGATGCCATCAACCGTTTTCTGGTCGAGCATCCGGCGATCAGGGTCGAGCTGCTGGTGTCGGACGGTTTTGTCGATATCGTCGGTGAGGGCATCGACCTTGCGGTGCGTTTCGGCACGGTGATTGACAGCACACTGCGAATAAAAAGCCTTGGTGCGAAACGACGACTGCTGTGTGCAGCACCCCGCTATATCGAAAGCCGAGGCATGCCGAAAACTCCAGCCGACCTTGGCAGCCACAACTGCCTTGTGATGCGCTTTGGCCAGAAGCTGGATAATGTCTGGCATTTCGGTGCCAATACGTCGAAACAGAGCGTCACTGTCCAGGGTGACCGGGTAGCCAATGACGGTGCCCTGGTGCGCCAATGGTGCCTTGAAGGGCACGGTATTATCCTGAAATCAGAACTGGATGTGGGGCCGGATATTAGAGCCGGCCGTCTTGTCGAGCTACTGAAAGACCACGCGGCCCCGGCGACGCCCCTGCAGCTCCTGTTCCCGCCCGCCCGCGCCCAGCCAAGACGGGTACGCGCTTTCGCCGAGTTTCTGGTTACGACCTTTAATAGTATTGATGCTGGCAAGACCTAGTGTACTGCTTCGCCCTAATGGGTGCTTATAGAGCCCGCCAATTTGTGTCCGGCAAGGCGCCGTTCGCCGGTAATAGTGGGGTTCTTGCCAAGAGCGGCAACGCAGTTGGGCGCGAATTGGCGCGCTCCCTTCGGGCGAGCCGCCAGAAGGCCGTCCGCGGTGTTGCATTTCCTCGACATAGGCCCACTATGCCTTCGAAAATGCGCCGTGCGGCCCACCTCCTGGCGACTCGCTAAAAGCGCCTCTAAGAGTGAAGCAGTACACTAGCCTTCCAGCAATCGGTTGAGCGACTTGTTGGCCGCTGACTCGTGCCGCTCCGCCCGGCTGGTATGCAGGTACTGCGAGGTGGTCTCGATGCTGTCGTGCCCTGCATCCGCCTGCACATGTGCCAGGGGCCTGCCATTGAGATTGATATCGTGGGAGATCCCGGTGTGGCGAATGCTGTGCGGCGTCATGGCGCGCATTTCCCTGGCATCCTGCTCAAAACCATCTCGCTGCGCCCGATCGGCGGCCAGTGCAATCACATGGTTTATTTCATCACGCAGCTGTCGGATACCGAGGTTCGCATTGAGCAACCCGACATCGCGCCCTCGCCCCGCGGCGCGGTGGCGAATAAACAGTGGCGTATTGTCGGCCGGTGACGGCAAGTCGGCCAGGCCCAGGTAGCGCCGGTATTGCTTGAGTGCATCCAGCAGTTTTCTGGAGACCGCCACCGTGCGTTTCTTACCGCCCTTGCTGTGCGGGATAAAGTACAGCCAGACCGAGGTTTTGCTGTCGCGCCGGAACTGCCCCATTACCGGGGCAAACCCCGGACGCGCGGCAACTTCAGAGATGCGCAGATAGCATGCATACATCAGGCTGATCAGAAACCGCGTGCGTTGATGCTGCTCAGGATCCGCCAGGGCCAGCTGCTCTGCCGTTTCCATCACGTAAGACCATTGCAGTTCGGTGAAGGCCTTCATTTCCTCCGCATCGCTCATCGAGTGTGCCGGCCCGGCCTTGTAGCGCCCATTCTTGATCAGCATCAGCGCCGGATTACGCTCGGTATATTCTTCCTGGATCAGGTAACCGAAGAAGGACGACAGAATTGCCAGCTTGGTCTTGAGGGCCTTCTCGGTAATACGATACGGCAGGGTTTCACCCTTCTCCCGCTTGCCCAAAAAGGGTCGCCACAGCGGGTTGGGTACGCGCTCATCCAGGAGCTTCGAAACCACGAACTGCGCCACGTTACGGTAGGCAATCAATTCCGCTGGCGGGTGCATGCAGTACTCGACGTAACGATTCATGTGCTGGCGGCGCACGTCCGCCAGGGAGATCTTTGCCACATCAAAACACCACTGCAGGAAGGTCGTCAGTTCGCTGCGGTAGGTTTTGTAGTTGTTCTCGCTGTGGCGTTGCTCCAGCAACCACTCCAGCGCCAGCTCGTAGACGAAGCCGGCATCCGGCACCGACTCCAGCATCACGCGGGTCAGATACTGATTTACATGGGCGTTGGCATCTTCCACATGCGCAATCCCGTCAAACAGCGGCATGGCCGGTGGCATCTCGAGCATCTAAAATTCCGCATATAAAAGGATTAGAATACTATTAAATCATATAGTTAAATAATAGTTCTAAGATATTACATTGATTAAAAAATTCACTACAGAAAGAACTACGCCTGATATGGACAAGACGCCGTGCGACATAGGGCAAGGTTGAGCTGATATATTGAACAGGCTCTGGCAGTGGATCACCACAGACTCCATAACAAAAGGTAGCTCAATCATGCGCCAACTCATTGCAGCCGTATTTTTACTCTTCGCCGTCAGCGTACCAGCAAGTGAGGCGGTCAGTACCAGTCGCTGGGACACAACCGCCATCGGCGGCCACGACACCGTGGCTTACCATGAAGCGGTCACGCGGAAAAATCACCAGCAGATCGCAGGTGAAGAGCGTTTTGAGGTGCAATGGAAGGGTGCCACCTGGCGCTTTGCTTCCCAGGCGTCGGCCGACCGCTTTGCTGCCGATCCCGACCGCTACCGGCCTGAATACAACGGTCACTGCGCCAATGCCCTGAGTCTGGGCGAAGGCCTGATCTCAACCGATGGCACTGTATGGGAATTTTTCGGTGACCAGCTGTTTCTGTTTTATGCCGAACGCGGGCGCCAGCGCTGGCTCAGCGGTAACTGGCAGAGCTACAAGACAGAAGCCGATAGTGCCTGGGACAATCTCAAAATGCGCTGATGGTGGCTGCAGCAATGTGTACGGTGATGACCTGATGCAGCAAGATTAGCCCCGCCTCTGCTGGTCGGCGTATTGATCGGTTTGGCTCGGGACGGAAGTGACTCCGAGCCGCTGATGCGGCTCGAAGCTGATTTGCGATTGAAGCTATGCGCCAAAATCGGCGTCTGGACGACGCTAGCCGGTCTGCTGCTGCAGTTCCACCGGGGCTTCCTGCATATGCTCCTGCGCCATATAGATCAGTTCCCAGACGTGTCCATCCAGATCCTGAAAGCCGTGGCCGTACATGAAGCCGTGATCCTGGGGTTCGTTATAGGTTCGCCCCCCGGCCTGTAGTGCACGTTTGACGAAATCGTCTACCTCGTTACGGCTTTCACAGGTGATGCAAATCAGCACCTCGGAAAAGGTGGAACTGTCACAGATGTTTTTTGGGGAAAAAGCCTGAAAGCGCGCCTCACTGAGCAGCATTACACTCATTTGTGACGAGACCACCATGCAGGTCGCCGACGCATCGCTGAACTGGGGGTTGAAGCCAAACCCCAGATGGGTAAAGAAGTCGACGGCCCGTTCCAGATTTTTCACGGGCAGATTGATATAACTCTGTCTGTTCATGTTGGTCCTGCCTGGCTGCGATATTTATTGTTTGCGTACTCAGGTTCAGATCAGCTATCCGTGGCGTGCGGCCTCCGGTTTTCGCCCACATACCATAGTTGTTCTGAGCGTTTCATACCAGTGCCCAGAATACGACACCTCAACGCCAGTCGCTGACCCGCCATGAAATGCCCCGGACGCACCGACGCCAAACGCGCAAACGAGCTAAAATTTACCCAGTAGACTATCAGGCGATTAACCGTGAAACGCTTGACTCCCACGATCATGATACCCACCTCAGTGACCCGTCCTGCAGACTCCGGTTGCTCTGGGTTTTGTGGTGGAGCTCTCTCACGTCTTGCGCCACAGCGGCGCTCGCCGGCGCTGGCAATGTTGCTGTTACTGCTGGCCGTCAGTGGCTGCTCTCTAGTGCCGATAACAGCGCCGACCCCACCCGGGCTTGATGCCGGCCCACTGGCGCAGTGCCAGTGGCTATTTGAACAGACAGACGCCCGTATAGATCAGGCCGGCGTACAGCATCAGGGTCTGGCACGGATTAGCGGCTTCCCCTATCTGCGCATAAATCGTTTTCTGGCATCCTTTGGCCCGCAGCTCGACTCCCCAGCTGAGATCAAAACCTGGATACAACACTTGGCACAGCTGGATGCACAGGCCCGGCGGCCGGAGTTGTCCAATCTTGCCGGCAACGGGCGGGCGATTATGCCTGCGCCGTTAAATGCCCAGCTTGATGAGTGTCGCACCCGTCTGGTGGCAGACCTGCTGCGCCAGCCAGGGCAACTCCGACACCTGCGCGGGATGGCCTCGGTACCTGATGATTACCGCATCGCCTGGCGCGTTGCGGGGCTTTATCCACTAAGTGCGCCGTTGGTGCTGTATGGCGTCCGGCGCTGGCACGATCAAGCCAGGAGCACCTTTGACCAGCCCTTGGACCAATTAACCGTTGTCGGACAGCTGATGCGCTGGAGCGCACCACCCCTGCAGGAAGATACTTCTGCGCACACCGACAGTTCGCCCGGAGTGACTCGCGATGCCCTGGGTATTCCCCGGCTTGCCCCTGAGCGCCAGGCGCAGCTGTTTGCCCGGTATTCACCGGTCTGGGAGCTGGACGTAGTGGATGCCAACGATGTTATCGGCACTCCGGTCTGGGATAAGGGTCCTGCGTTCGATACCGGCACAGCGACCCAGTATCAACAGCTGTCCTTCACCCGTTTTGGCGACGAAGTGCTGCTGCAGCTGAACTATGTCATCTGGTTTCAGGCCCGCCCGGGCGAAGATATTTATGCCGGGCGTTTCGATGGATTGACCTGGCGCGTTACGCTCGGGCCCGATCTGCAGCCTCTGCTGTACGACAGTATTCACAATTGCGGCTGCTACCACAGTTTTTTCCCTACGCTGTCACTGCAACTGCGCACCGATCTTCCGGAAGCTGGATTTGAACCGCCACTGGTACCGCAAACCGCCCCACCTGGCCCTTTGGTGCTGCGCCTTGAGCATCAACGGCATTTCATTCAGCGCGTCTATGCGCTGGAGGATACCAATCCTGGACAGCCGCTTGTCGTGACGGACTATGCCAGCCTGCTTACGCTGCCCAGCGCCGAGGGGCACCATAGCTTCTTCGGTAACCAGGGTCTGGTGGTCGGTAGCGAAAGGCCGGAGCGCTTTATCCTCTGGCCCATGGGAATTCGCTCCCCCGGCGCCATGCGTCAGTGGGGTCGGCATGCGGTAGCCTTTGTCGGCCGCCGACACTTCGACGACCCTGATCTGATACCCTCACTGTTTGAACGAGTCCCTAAGCCATGATGACCCTGTTGCTAGATCCCCCATCGGCCCCCCTGCTGCCACGGCTACTGGTCGCTGCCCTGCTGGTATCAGCCGCAGGCACCGTTGCTGCCGAACGTATAGATGTGGGGCAGTTCTCCCAAGGCATACTGGATCACTGGGAGGCAGAAGAGTTCTCCGGCATCACCGAATATCATCTCGAGGCCGATGCTGAACACGGCACTGTGCTCGGCGCACAGAGCCAGGGCGCGGCCTCGGGATTGTTTCGCGAGCTAGACCTGGATCTGAATGTCACGCCCTGGCTGCACTGGTCCTGGAAGGTCAATAACTTGCTGCAGGGGGCCGATGAACGCACCAAGGCCGGGGATGACTACCCTGCACGCATCTATGTGGTCTTTTCTGGCGGTATGTTTTTCTGGAAAACCCGGGCGCTGAATTATGTCTGGTCCAGTCATCAGGCCGTCGACACTGAATGGCCCAATGCCTATACCGGCAATGCGCGCATGATTGCGGTGCAATCCGCCGCGACATCGCCGGGCCAGTGGCGCAACGAAGTTCGGGATGTGCGTGCTGACTACCGTCGACAGTTTGGTGAGGAGCCTGGAAAGGTGGCGGCCGTAGCAATCATGACTGATACCGACAATACGGGCCAGACAGCCAAGGCCTGGTATGGCGATATCTGGTTCAGTGAATCGGCAACCAAGACTGTTTCCAAATAGAGGTAATAGGTAGTTAGGTTGTAACGCCGGGCGACGCTATGCCCGCCGGGCTTGAGCGCGACTGAAAATGAAGGCCTGCAAGCTATTAATAATCGTTTGTAAACAGATGTTTGCGTAAACTAGCGAAGGTCATTTGGCATCTTTAAATACCGGAACCAAGTCTTTGAGTAAGGCTCTAAGGTATCCCGCAGACCCCGTCCCTGGGCTCAGGGTACGCGCTGCCCTCGCGCCATTTCCAGTAATGCGAACCAGTCCGAGCGCTGCATTTCGTAACGACAACCCGCCAGCGCATCGCTAATTCGCGCCTCATTAAGGCTGCCGAGAACCGGTACTGGTGCGCCCGGAATGCGACGCAACCAGGCCATGGCCAGTCCGGCTGGGCCGCAACCCACCTTCTCCGCCAACTCATGCAGCAGCACCCCAAGCCCTTCCTCCTCGAGTCGACCCCCAGCCAGTGGTGACCAGGCCAGCATTTGTAAACCATCGTGCTGCATGGCTTCGCTGGTGCCGTCAAACAGAGGTGCACTCATGCGCATGGACAGTTCGAGCTGGTTGCAGCTCAGGCGACTGCCCAGAGCCTGCTGCAGCAGACGCCATTGCGAAGGATTGAAATTGGAAACACCGATCTGCGCCACCTTGCCGCTTTGCAAAAGGCGCTCCAGCGCCCTGGCGGTGGGCTCAACGTCCATCAGCGGATCCGGCCGGTGCAGCAAAAACATGTCGAGCCGCTCAACGCCCAGACGCTGCAGGCTGCCATTGACCGAGGCTTCGAGGTAGTCCGGGGAACTGTCGTAATGGGTGACATTCCAGGATGAGTTGTCCCGCGGCACCCGGATGATATCCGCCTTGCTGATCAGGCAAACCCGGGATTTCAGCGCCGGGGACTGCGCCAGGGCAGCGCCGAACAGGGCTTCGCAGCGACCGTCACCGTAGATATCGGCATGGTCGAACCAGTGCAGCCCCTGCTCGAGGCGCCGCTCAATCCAGCCGGCCAGCGCGGGGGCTTCGTGCAGCGACTTCTGCTCGTGCAGACGCATCATGCCCAGCACCAGCGGCGTATCCACCGCCCTGTTCAACTCTGCCATGTTCTACTCCTGGATCGATATAAGGGTCCCCAGACGGTGCTGCTGGCCCGGCAACAGCTGAACCGGATCGACAAAGGTGTTCGCCGCCTCAACGCAGACAAACGCCGTCTGCTGCGCCAGCCCCACATCCACGATGGGCTCGGCGGCATCGCCGGGGTTCCACACCACGGTTGAGCCACTGCCGGTCTTGCCAATGTTGAGGCAACGCCGCGCGCCAGTATCCTGTACCTCTGTGACCGCATCATGACGATAGATGCGATCCGTGGCCTGGCGGATCAAAAGCGGCCCCGCCTGGTGACAGAGGGCGCCCTGCTGCAGCTTGTCGCGGTATTCACACCCCTGCAGGCCATCCAGCACTATCTGATTCACATCCGACACCGCCAGGTAACTGTGCAGCGCCTGGCTCAGCAGTATAGGTCTGTCGGTCGGGTTTCGGGTTTCGATACTTACCTGCAGAGCGCCTCCACTCACCTCAACGGTCACATGGGGCACCAGGGCCGTGTCCAAAGCCGCCGCTGGCTGCAGCGACAGGCTCGCGCCCTCTGAAGTGCAGGCATTCACCTCGATATCCCAGAGCGCGGTACGTGCAAGACCATGGAAGGGCCGCGACGCATCGTCCGGGTGCGCCGCAAACCAGGGCCAGCACAGCGGGATGCCGCCTCGAATAGGCGCCGGTGCCGGCTGTACGCAGTCACTCAACCACAGCACCGGTTGCTTGCCACTGGGGCGAAAATGCAGCACCTGAGCGCCCTGGCGCGACAGCGCCAGCTCACCCCAACTCTGGCGTATCAGCAGCAGCGAAAAACCGTTCAGGCTGACATCCTGAATACCATGGGGCATGTCCTGCAGCAGCGCCCTGAGTTCCTTGTTCATGCCGTTTTATCCTTTTACCAACGAGTTATCGAGTCCCGCCGCGGCACCCAGCAAGCCCGGGTACTCGGCGGTGCAGAGCCATACCGGCACCTTGGTCATGTAGTCCTGGAAGCGCCCCTTGGCCTCAAAGCCGGCACGAAAAGCACTGGACAGCAGGAAGTCCTGCATGCGCGGCAGGATACCACCGCACAGGTACACCCCGCCCCGCCCACCGACGGTCAGCACCGCATCGCCGGCCTGCTCGCCGAGAATGCGACAGAAGCGCGCCAGCGTCTCGGTGGCCAGCTCATCTCCCGCCAGCCCCGCGGCGGTCACATCCGCAGGGCATGTCAGGGGCGCTGGCAGCGAGCGGTACTGGGCGATGGCGCGGTAGAGGTTTACCATCCCCTGGCCGCACAGAATGCGCTCGACCGACACCCGACCGAACTGATCGCCCAAACTGCGCCAGATCGCCACTTCAAGCTCGTCCGTCGGCGCAAAGCTGACATGACCACCTTCGGTAGACAACGGCACCCACTCATCCCCGGCCGGTACCAGCGCCGAAACACCCAGCCCGGTGCCGGGACCAATCACCAGCCGGGTGCTGCCGGCCAGGCTTTCGCCGCCGCCGATGGCAACCAGCTCATGGGGCTGAACATGCAGCATGCCCAGCGCCATGGCGGTAAAGTCATTCAGCAGCCGGAACTGATCCAGCCCCAGGGTGTGCTGCATCGCCGAACGACTGAAGGCCCAGTGGTTGTTGGTCATGCGGATCTGCTCATCCTGCACCGGGCAGGCGAAGGCGAGACAGGCCCGCCGGACACCCTCCAGGCCCACCTCGGCGAGGTAGGCGTTGCAGGCAGTATCCAGATTGTCGTAATCGGCACAGGCCAGCGTGCGAATATGCTCCAGCTCGACGCTGCCAGGCTTCACCAGTGCAAGACGCGCATTGGTGCCGCCGATATCGCCAACCAGCGCATACTCACTCATGCATGGCTCTCCTCTTGGAAAAAGATGCTGGCACCTTCTTCTGCACCGCTGACCTGTTTGCGCAACGGTGCGAAGAGTTCACGCCCCATGCCCTGGTGATGACCGAGCATCTCGCTGGCGGGCGCCGCTTCACGGGCGGCGAATTCGGCGGCATCCAGCAGCAACTCGAGACTGCCACTGCGTGCATCCAGGCGCACCAGGTCACCGCTGCGAACCCGGGCCAGCGGGCCGCCGTTCGCCGCTTCCGGCCAGACGTGAATGGCCGCCGGCACCTTGCCGGAAGCACCGGACATGCGCCCGTCGGTGACCAGCGCCACCTTGAAACCGCGATCCTGCAGCGTACCCAGGTAAGGTGTCAGCTTGTGCAGTTCGGGCATGCCGATCGCCTTGGGCCCCTGGTAACGCACCACCGCAACAAAGTCCTTGTCCAGCTCGCCCCGTTTGAAGGCATCGGCCACCTGGTCCTGGTCGTCAAACACCAGCGCCGGTGCTTCAACCACCTGGTGCTCGGCGGCGACCGCGGAAATCTTGATAACACCCCGGCCCAGGTTGCCCTTGAGCAGCTTGAGGCCACCGTTGGAACTGAAGGGTTCTGCGGTGCCGCGCAGCACGGCGGGATCCAGCGACTCGGTCGCGCCCTGGCGCCACACCAGCTTGCCGTCCTCCAGGAAAGGCTCCTGGGTGTAGTGGGACATACCCTCACCCATCACCGTGACGACATCTTCATGCATGAAACCTGCGGCCAGCAGCTCGCGCACCAGGAACGCAGTACCGCCGGCGGCCTGGAAGTGGTTGATGTCGGCTTCGCCATTGGGGTAGATACGTGCCAGCAGCGGCACCACATCGGACAGATCGGAGAAGTCATCCCAGTTGATAATGATGCCGGCCGCGCGGGCCACGGCAATCATGTGCATGGTGTGGTTGGTCGAACCGCCGGTTGCCAGCAGCGCCACCAGGCCGTTGACGATGGCTTTCTCGTTCACGACTTCGTACAGCGGGGTAAAGCGGCCGTTCTGTTCGGTAAGGCGCACCGCCCGGCGGGCCGACTCGCGGGTCAGGGCTTCGCGCAGGTTCGTACCCGGATTTACAAAGGATGAACCGGGCAGGTGCAGGCCCATCAGCTCGACCACCAGCTGGTTGGTGTTGGCCGTACCGTAAAAGGTGCAGGTGCCGGCGCTGTGGTACGAACTCGACTCGCAATCGAGTAGCGCATCACGGCCGACCTTGCCTTCGGCATAGAGCTGGCGGATGCGGGCTTTTTCCTTGTTGGGCAGGCCGCTGGGCATCGGGCCCGCCGGCACCAACAGGGTCGGCAGATGTCCAAAACTCAGGGCACCCATCAGCAGTCCCGGCACGATCTTGTCGCAGATGCCAAGATAGAGTGCAGCATCAAACATGTTGTGGGACAGGGATACGGCGGTGGACATGGCAATGACATCACGGCTGAACAGGCTCAGCTCCATACCGGGCTGGCCCTGGGTGACGCCGTCACACATGGCCGGAACACCGCCGGCAACCTGGGCCACGGAGCCGAGCTCACGCACCGCGGTACGGATTTTTTCGGGGTAGTCTTCATAGGGCTGGTGCGCCGACAGCATGTCGTTGTAGGCGGTAACGATGCCAACATTGACCGCGTTGGTCATTTTCAGCGCCTGCTTGTCGCTCGCGCCACAGGCTGCAAACCCATGGGCCTGGTTGCCACAGGACAGGGCACTGCGATGCACGCCCTTCTCCTCGGCCGCCTTCATGCGACTGATGTAGGCATCACGGCTATCCTTGCTGCGGGCGATGATCCGTGCGGTGACTTGCTCGACGGTGGAATGCATGGCAACTCCTGAATGTGGGTTTTCGTGTGCTCTGAATTTTACGTATATAAGACAAACTGAGACACCTGACCTACAGTTTGTACCCATATATAAGCTATGGTCACGTTTATTTTGGTAAGTTTACCAATTTTTTATTTTTATGTTTGATTTTTTTCCACCAAAAGCGTAAGTTTTACAAAATTAAAACAGCATATCGATGCAGCAGAGGGTTGGAACATGACTATACGGGTCGCTATTAATGGTTTTGGTCGCATTGGTCGCAATGTTCTGCGGGCACTTTACGAAAACAATTACCGTGATCGCATCCAGGTTGTTGCCATCAACGACCTCGGCGATGCAGCGATCAATGCTCACCTGTTCCAGTACGACAGCGTGCATGGCCGCTTCAACGGCAGTGTTAGCCACGATAACGAGTCCATGACCGTCAACAACGACCGCATCAGCATCAGCTCCCTGCGCAATCCGGCCGAGCTGCCCTGGGCGTCGCTCAACATCGATGTGGTGTACGAGTGCACCGGCCTGTTCACCAGCCGTGAAAAAGCGTCCGCTCACCTGAGCGCCGGCGCACGCAAGGTCATTATTTCCGCTCCCGGCACCGGCGTGGACGCCACCGTGGTCTACGGTGTTAACGATAGCACCCTGCGTCAGAGTGACGAGATTATTTCCAACGCCTCCTGCACCACCAACTGCCTGGCCCCCGTAGCCCAGGTGCTGCAGCGGGAAATCGGCATCGAAAGCGGCCTGATGACCACGATCCACGCCTACACCAACGATCAGAACCTGTCGGATGTGTACCACACCGACCTGTACCGTGCCCGCTCTGCCACCCAGTCCATGATCCCGACCAAGACCGGCGCCGCGGCGGCGGTAGGCCTGGTGCTGCCGGAACTGGCGGGTAAATTCGACGGCATGGCGGTGCGTGTACCGACCATTAACGTGTCCCTGGTGGATCTGGCGTTTATCGCCGAACGCAGCACCACGGTCGATGAGGTCAACGCCCTGCTGCAGGCTGCGGCGGAAAAATCTCCGGTACTGGGCTTCAACACCCTGCCGCTGGTATCCGTCGACTTTAACCATTGCGCCCTGTCGTCTACCTTCGACGCCACCCAGACCAAAGTCTCCGGCCGCCTCGTCAAGGTCATGGCCTGGTATGACAACGAGTGGGGCTTCTCCAACCGCATGCTAGACAACACTCTTGCCCTGGTTAACGCCCCGGCCTAAGGAGCAGTAATAACAATGTTACGCCGAACTAAGATCGTCGCTACGCTTGGCCCTGCCACCAGCAGCCCGGAAATGCTTGAAAAGCTGATTGCCGCAGGTACCGATGTGGTGCGCCTGAACTTCTCCCACGGGGAAGCGGCGGATCACCAGGCCCGCGCCAGCCTGGTACGGGAAATCAGCCGCAAACAGGGGCGCTTCGTCGCCATTCTGGGTGACCTGCAGGGGCCGAAGATTCGCATTTCGCGTTTCAGGGATCACAAGGTCAGCCTGACCAAGGGCCAGGCCTTTGCACTGGATTCCACCCTGGACAAGGATGCCGGCGACGAGACCCAGGTCGGCATCGACTTTGAGGCCCTGATTCGCGACGCCCGCATCGGCGATGTGCTGCTGCTGGATGATGGCCGCGTGGAGCTCAAGGTTACCGGCGTATCCGATACCCGCATCGATTCCGAAGTGCTGGTGGGCGGCGTGCTGTCGAACAACAAGGGCATCAACCGCCTGGGCGGCGGCCTGTCCGCCAAGGCCCTGACGGACAAGGACCGCGAAGACATCAAGACCGCCGCCGCCATCGGCGTCGACTATGTTGCCGTGTCCTTCCCGCGGGATGCCTCGGACATGGACGAAGCCCGTGCCCTGCTGCGTGCCGCAGGCTCCAAGGCCGGCCTGATCGCCAAGATCGAGCGTGCTGAAACCGTTGCCGACGACACCATACTGGATGGCATCATTCGCGCATCCGAAGCCGTCATGGTTGCCCGAGGCGATCTGGCGGTGGAAATCGGCGATGCGGAGCTGGTTGCCGTACAGAAGCACATCATTGCCCGCGCCCGCTCCCTCAACAAGGTGGTGATCACCGCGACCCAGATGATGGAGTCGATGATCAACAGCCCGATGCCGACCCGCGCCGAAGTGTCCGACGTGGCCAACGCGGTCATGGACTACACCGATGCGGTCATGCTGTCGGCCGAAACCGCCGCCGGCGACTACCCGGTGGAAACCGTCGAAGCCATGGCGCGCGTGTGCATGGGGGCCGAACGCCACCCCATCACGCACCGCTCCAAGCACCGTATCCACGAAAACTTTGAAGCCATAGACGAAACCATCGCACTGTCGGCCATCTACGCGGCCAACCACCTGCGTGGCGTCAAGGCGATCATCTGCATGACCGAAACAGGCCTCACCCCCCTGCTGATGTCACGCATTCGCTCGCCGCTGCCGATCTATGCGCTTTCACGCCAGGAAGACACCCAGCACCGTGTATCGCTTTACCGCGGCGTGCAGACCATTCCGTTCTACAGCGAAGAGATGGAGCCGAGCGAGATCAATCAGCGCGCAATCAATGAACTGATCGAATGCGGCGCGGTTGTGGACGGAGACCTGGTGGTGGTCACCAAGGGTGATTACATGAACGCCCAGGGCGGCACCAACACCATGAAAGTCGTCAAGGTGGGACAGGCTATCGCCTAGCAGGTTGTTGCAAGACAACCGGTGAAGTAACACAGGAGGCCCGGCCTGGCCGAGCCTCCTGCACCACACTCCTTGGAGTGGCCCCCGTTATCGTCTGTTGGCTCACAGGCTCATATTGGTTGCAGATATGATTTATCGATAACGGTCTTGGCAGGCACCGGACGGATTCCCTCGGTTGCCTGCTTTTTTATGCCTGTGTGTTTGCTTTGCGTTTCAGTTATCTTTCCTGCTGTAAATATATGTTTTTATAATCTATTTTATCCGGCCTCAAAGGCTTAGATGGTTTTGTACCGCCGCCAGTCCCGGCTGCCCGTCACGGGTGCTAACGTTTTCCAGCCAGCCTGCCAGCACCTCAGGATTTGCCTTGAGCCACTCGCTCGCAGCCAGATCCGCCTTCTTGCCGTCTTCCAGAATGGCGCCCATGATGGCGCTTTCCATGTCCAGGTTGAATTCCAAATTGCTCAGCAGTGTGCCGACGTTGGGGCATTCAGCACTGTAGCCCTTGCGTGTAACCGTATGGATACTGGCACCGCCATAGTTGGGACCAAAGTATTCATCGCCCCCTGCCAGGTAACGCATGTCGACGCGCAGATTCATTGGGTGCGGCGCCCAGCCCAGAAAAACAATGGATTCATTCTTGCGCACCGCCCGGCTTACCTGGCTCAGCATGGCCTGCTCGCCGGACTCGATCAGCTTCCAGCCCTCAAGGCCAAAGTCGCCCTTGTCGATCATGCCCTGCAGCAGACTATTGGCCGGCGCACCCGGGTCTATGCCATAAATGCGCTGGCGAAAGTCTTGGCCGCGGCTGCCAAGATCCGCAAAAGTGGTGATACCGCTGTCATACACATAGGTTGGCACTGCGAGGGTGAATTTCGCGCCCTCCAGATTACTGCGCACCAGGTCAAGTTCAGGTCCGTACTTGTCGATAAAACCCTGCTGTGCCGGCATCCAGTTGCCCAGAAACACATCGATCTCGCCCTTTTTCAGGCTTTCAAAGCCGATGGGGACCGCCAGCAGGTCCACTGAATGTTTGTACCCCAGCCCTGTGAGTACAGTGCCAGCCAGTGCATTGGTGACGCTGATATCGGTCCAGCCGGGGTCGGTCAGGCGCACCTGCTCGCACTGAGGCGCCTCGGCGGCTGCTGCATTCTGTGCCGCTGCGGCCAGCCCCAGCGCCATGGCGCTGACTAAAACGCCACGCTTGAACGTCATTTTACGTTTTGCATTCATTGTTATTGTCCTGAGTCTGTATATGACCAAAATAAAGCCTGGAAACCAGACCGCCGTGTATCGGCCTGGCTTCCGTCAGCTCTTCAATCCTGTTCTTCAGTTCAGCCCCTCACTCCAACTCTTCAATCGAGATGGGGGAAACGCGAGCGGCGCTCCAGGTCGTCCAGATCTATTGTGTTGCGCATGTACTGGACACTGGCATCGACGAAGGGCTGGTGATCCCAGGAGGTGACCTTGCCCTTGCTCAGGGCATCGGCCACCAGGCGACGGCGGCGCTGGCTCCAGAGCACATCCTGATGCAGCGCATCCATATCCCAGCGCTCACTGACTTCCTGCATCAGCGCGGCTACCAGGTCCGCCTGGGCTGGGTTCTGCGCCAGATTGTTCAGTTCCTGCGGATCAGCCTTGAGGTCATACAGCTGGGCGGGATCTGTCGGGCAATAGATGAACTTGTAGTTGTCTCGCCTAATCATCAGCACAGGCGCTATGGTGCCCTCGGCCATATACTCACCGATTACTTCATCATGCCCCTTGCCGCCCTGCAGATGGGGTACCAGGCTGCGGCCTTCGATCGGGGTGGCGTAGGCGCTGAACTCGCCGTTGCTGGCCATATCGACAAAGGTGGGCAGCAGATCGAGGGTCGAGACGCTGGCACTGATGCGTGCCGCATTAAAATGGGCCGGCGCATGCACAATCATCGGCACCCGAGCCGAGTTTTCGAACCAGCTCATCTTGTACCAGAGGCCGCGCTCGCCCAGCATGTCACCATGATCACCGGAGAACACGATAATGGTGTTTTCATCCAGTCCGGTTTCCTTCAGTGTTTTTAGCAAGGTGCCGATCTGATCGTCTACATAACTGATGGCACCGTAATAGGCGCGGCGTGCGTTGCGGATCTGCTGCTCGGTGATGTCGGTCTTGTCCATTTCGTAAACGAAACGCAGGCGTGCCGAATGCGGATCCTGATCCTCGGGCGCTATGTTGACGGTCGGAAGATCTATATCGTCATTGTCGTAGCGGTCCCAGTACTCCTGCGGAATCGCATAGGGGTCGTGGGGGTGGGTCATGGAGACCGTCAGACAGAACGGACGATCATCGCTGTTGCGGGCATGGTCATAGAGGTAGCGGCGGGCATTGAAAACGACTTCGTCGTCATAATCCAGCTGATTGGTACGCACGCAGGGGCCAGCCTGGGTTACCGACGACATGTTGTGATACCAGGTCGGACGGGTTTCAAATTGATCCCAGTTCACCGCCCAGCCAAAGTCCGCCGGATAGATATCGCTGGTCAGACGCTCTTCAAAACCGTGCAGCTGATCCGGGCCGCAGAAATGCATCTTGCCCGACAGCGCAGTGCGGTAGCCCAGATGGCGCAGATAGTGGGCAAAAGTCGGCACGTCGGCCGGCAGTTCCGCTGCATTGTCGTAGGCACCAATCTTGGATGGCAGGCGACCGGACATCAGTACGAAACGCGAGGGCGCACAGAGCGGGCTGTTGCAATAGGCTGAATCGAACACCACGCCCTGCTCGGCCAGGGCACTGAGGTTGGGTGTCTTCACCAATGGATGACCGTATACCGGCAACGCCGATGCGGCCAGCTGATCGGCCATAATGAACAGAATATTGGGTTTGGTTTTACTCATGGCAGCTAGGTACTCCTCTAACCCTTGTTTAATACTCAGGCCCCGCACAGAGAGGCCGCGATATAAGTGTCAGGGAAGATACTGCGCGCCCGCAGCATTGCTGTAAACTGGGTAAAAACTAATGCCAGAGATTAGTAGTGCTAATGTCAAAGCCGGATTTTCTGCCACCCACTGCCAGTCTGCAGGCCTTCGAAGCCGCCGCCAGGCTGCACAACTTTACTGCGGCGGCACGGGAGCTCAACAGCACCCAGTCAGCCATCAGTCAGCATATCAGCCGGCTCGAAGAGGATCTGGGCGTGCCGCTGTTCCAGCGCCTGCACCGGGGCGTGCGTCTGACCGCTGGCGGCGAGCTGCTGTTTGATGCCGTGAGTGAAAGCCTCACGCGTCTGCGCCTAGGCATTGCCGCGGTGCAGCAGAAACAGGCGAAGGAAATCATCAATGTCGCCACGGACTTTGCCCTGGCGGCCTTCTGGCTGGTACCGCGCCTGGCAGACTTTAGAGCCCTCCATCCCGACACCGAAGTCAGGGTTATCACCGCGCAGCATCAGATCACGCCGGATCAGGCCGATATTGATATCGCCATCAACTTTGGCGATGGCAGTGAAGCACCCGGGCGCAGCGTGAAATTATTCGATGAGCGGGTGGTGCCCGTTTGCAGCCCGGCACTGCGGGAGCGCTGGGTTGATGGCAGCAAGCAGGCTTTAACCCAGATGCCCCTGTTGCAGCTGGAAGCGGATCATAATGCACGCTGGTTTAACTGGTCGCGACTGTTTGTGGCGCTTGATATTCGTGAAACGCCACGCGAGCCTGATCTGGTGTTCAACAACTACACCCTGTTGCTGCAGGCCGCTATCGCGGGCCAGGGTGTCGCTATTGGCTGGCGCCCGCTGGTGGACTCGATGCTCGACAGCGGCCTGCTGCTATCGCTGCTGGAAGAACCGGTCAGCTCGGACTACGGCTACTACCTGATACTGCCCCGGGCACGAAAACTGTCAGCTATTGTGCAGCATTTCGCCGACTGGCTACAGACTCAAGCCAGTCCTGCCTAAGAGCTGACACCAGCAGAACAGGGACCAAACGCGCTGAGACTTTTATCAGATACTGCCGCGTACCTGTGCTCTGACTTCGCTCTGGTAAAATGCAAACAGTTCCTCATGCAGCTCTCGCGGCAGTGCAGCCAAAGTACTGGTTGCCACATTCGCCGCTACCTGCTCTGGCTTGCTGACACCTGCGATCACCGTTGATACCGCTGGCTGATCCAGTATCCAGCGCAGCGCCAACTGTGCCAGCGTTATGTTTTGCGGCACATAGGTCTGCAATTTGGCGACCAGCGCCACGGCGGTTTCAAAAGGCAATCCGGAGAAGGTTTCGCCCACATTGAATGCCTGGCCATCGCGATTGAAATTACGGTGATCCTGTTCGGCAAAACGGTGATCGAGCCCGAATTTCCCGGACAGCAAGCCGCTGGCCAGAGGCAGGCGCACGATCACACCCACATCGGCTTTTTGAGCCGCTGGCAGCAATTCGGTGATGGCATCCTGGCGAAACAGGTTAAAGATAATCTGCAGGCTGGCAAGATTGGGTTGGGCCAGGCAGTGCAGCCCCTCTTCCAGGGTTTCTACACTGGCGCCGTAATGCTGAATCAGGCCTTCGCTGCACAGGTCATCCAGCCAGCCAAATATTTCGCCATCGCGCAGCACTTCAAAGGGCACACAATGCAACTGCGCCAGTGTCAGAGTCTCCACGCCCAGGCGCCGTGCTGAAGCCTGCAGGCTGGCGCGAACACCGGCCTTGGTGTAGCCCGACGGATAAAGGGCCGCATCGCGCCCAAGCTTGGTAATTACCCTGACCGGATGGCCCGTTCTGGCCCGCCAGTCGCCGATGCGCTGCTCACTCTCTCCGGCGCCATAGACATCAGCGGTATCCCACAGGCTAACGCCCTGCTCCCAGGCGGCATCCAGAATCTGCGTCGCCTGTGCTTCGGGTACAGGCCCAAAGTCCCCACCCAGCTGCCAGCATCCCAGGCCTATTTCGCTTACCGCCAGTCCTGTCTTGCCCAATATACGTGTATTCATGTGCCCCGGTGCCCCTTTTAAGGTTTCTGCAATAGACGCCTACTGTAGGACCTAGCATATTGTTAATAAATAGCCTCCAAATGAACTCACTGTTTTAAATAGAGATACAATAAAGCCCATTACATCAGAGTTAATCAGGAGCCACTCCGATGCAGGCCGGCATTACTGAATTTGTAGCCGTGGCACAGGCGGGTAGTTTCACCGCTGCCGCCCAGGCCCTGGATACATCCAAATCACGCCTGTCCCAGGCCGTCAGTCGGCTTGAGAAGGAGCTGGGCGTTACGCTTTTGCAGCGCACGACCAGGCGCATCAGCCTGACCGAAGTCGGTGACGCCTTTTATCAGCAATGCCGCCAGGGACTGGATCTGCTGCGCCTGGCGGTGGATGACGCTCAGACACAACAACAGCAAATGAGCGGTACCATCCGCATCAACTCCGTGGGCGGCATTCTCGGTGAACAATGGCTTAGCCCTATATTGCTGCGCTTTATGGCGCTCTATCCGCAGATTAGGGTCGATCTGGATTTCAGCAGCCAGCGGGTTGATTTGATCAGCGATCAATTCGATCTGGTGGTGCGCATGGGTGAACTGCCGGACTCCAGCCTTATTGCCCGCCCGTTGCAACAACTTGAGTCCATCGTTTGTGCCAGCCCTGACTTTATTGCTCGCCATGGCATGGTGCAGCACCCCGACGAACTGTCGCAGTTACCTGCAGCTCTGGGTTCACTAACTCGCTATCGCTTTAACCGTGTTAGCGCCGCAGATACTCAGACCCAGAGCCCCGACAGTACGGAGTGGCATGCAAGCAGCCGCCTGCGCTGTCGCAATGGTCATGTTATGAAGCTGGCGGCGCTGCAAGGTACGGCCTTTACCATCCTGCCGCGCATCTATCTGCAGGCCGATATTAAACGCGGTACTCTGGTGCAGCTACTGCCCGACTGGGCATTGAAACCTGCGATTCTGTCACTGGTATATCCGCAGCATCGCTATCGTCTGCGCCGGGTGGAATTGCTGGTGGACTTTCTGACCGAGGAGCTGCGAAACCCCATTCGGTTGTCATAGCTCCGGGGGTATTAATCGCAGTAATGCAGGCCCGCATCGATACACGACCGGCAGAGTCCGGCTGCTATACTGCTGTCCCCACAGCGCCAGAGCCTAAGATTTCTTATGACGACTGATGCCACTCCACCCCAGGGCATTTCTGAACTGCATCCAGGGCCCATTCCTGCCGCCAGCGCCGTGTTACTGCAGAACGGCTGTGCCCTGCTGGTACAGCGTGGCCAGGCCCCCAATGCGGGCTGCTGGAGTTTCCCCGGTGGCAAGATTCAGGCTGGCGAAAGCGTGCAGCAGGCGGCGTTGCGCGAACTTGAGGAGGAAACCGGTGTACAGGCAAGCGCAGACAGCATCCTCACGGTACTCGATGTTATGGGCCGCAGTGGCGTTAATCTGGACTATCACTATCTGCTGGTGGTGATTTACTGTCACTGGCGCGCAGGCGCCCCCCGCGCTGCGGACGATGCCGCCGATGCCCGCTGGATTCCTATTGAGCAGCTGCGCCGCGGTGACTACCTGCTGACCGACAGCGTGCTGCCGGTGCTGGATCTGGCGCTATCACAAGGCCACGCCACCTAAAGACATAACCCAACGCAAGGCGCCGACCAGATCTGAAATCAGCGAGCGGTTGCAGCTGTTCGTTCGGTTCTTGCTCTTCGAGACTGTTATCTATACTTAGCGCTGTAACAGCTTGAGCCTGCACCCGTTAAAACCAAAGGCAAGCAACAGGATATCCCTGAAGGAGAATCCCATGTCTGGTATAGAGTCAATCAACACTCGTGTATCACCCTGGCTGCTCAGTCTGCTGCGCATTGTGTCTGCCTTTCTGTTCATGCAGCACGGCGGGCAGAAACTGCTGGCTTTCCCGGCGCCGCCCAATAACCCTATTGAACTTATGTCCCTGATGGGCCTGGCCGGCGCCCTGGAGCTCTTTGGGGGCGCACTCTTGCTAGTGGGCCTGTTCAGTCGCCCGGTCGCATTCCTGCTCAGCGGCATGATGGCGGTAGCCTACTTTATGGCCCATGCTCCGCAGGGTTTTTGGCCTATGCTCAACGGCGGCGAACTGGCAGCGTTTTACAGCTTCACCTTTCTGTATCTGGCCTTTGCAGGCCCAGGGCCACTGAGCCTGGATCGATTGTTTGGCGGGCGCTGAAACGAAAACGACTCAGTCCGCTATCAGGCTGAGCCGTTTGTGTCCTGAGTTCTGGGCTACGCCTGTGAGCTACTGTCCGAGGGCTTTTTTCACCAGCGCCGCTACGCCCTCGCCACCCTGGCTCTGGATGTAATTGAGCAACACGCTGGAGAACTGGCTGATCATGTCGGCATTCAGCCCCAGCTTGGAGAAGCCCGCCGCCAGCCCCGCAAGATCGCCAAGCTTGCCGCCACCAAAACTCGATACCAGGCCGCCGAGGACGCCCATCAAACCACCACCGCCAGAATCGGGCGCGGCCTCCAGCAGACCTGAGGCATTGGGAATAATTGCCGACAGTTGGGAGAAATCGCCAGCCGACAGCTTGTCCTGCAATAACTTAAGCAACAGGCCACTGCCACCTTCGGCCTGACCTTCAGTGACACCCGCCGCGCTGACGAGTTGTTGAATCAATTCACTCATTGTTCTATCCCCTTGCCCTGATTTCGCCGCCCGGCTGCTGCCGGACTCGCCATAACATCTATTCGTATCTGCCGATTCAGTCGGCATCGACCTCTTCGACAGGCATGGCGGGGGCATGGGCCTTCAGAAACGCCATGGCTTCACTGCGCAGCGCCACCGATGCGAACAGACTGCTGGTCGCCACCACCTGACCATTGGTGGCTTTCAGGTTAAAAAAGAATTTTCCGTTCTTGGACTCTGCCAGATCATAGCGGCCTTCGGCCTGGCTATTTTTGCGGACCGACTCGATGCCGTTCATACAGCTTTTCTTAACGGCATAGTTTTCACTGCGCACGACAGAAGACCCGTCCGCACCCAGGAAGGAGAAGGTATAAGGCTCTTTCGCCTGACTTTTCTTTACAAGGATTTTCACTGTTTGACACTCCTGTTATCAAGGGAACGGCGTCTTCCTGACCGGAACAGCAGTCGCCGGAAACTTGCCCGACAGGCGCGGACATACTGAGTATGTCCACATCTATTACGCAAGTGCAGCAAAAGTATAGCCACAGAGTGGAAAAGCGATAGTCAGCAGGGAGAAAAACGACGGTAAATACAGGCTAAAGCGCAGCAATGAATCCTGGAACGGTTTTTTTCGGCATTTTGCTGATCTTGTACAGCAGCTCAAACGGAATTTCACCCAGCCGACAGCGGCCCGACAGCTCGGACAGCATCGCCAGCCAGAGCTTTGCGGTCATCTCGGAATCGTAGAGGGCGCGGTGAAAAACGCCTTCGACCGGAATATTGGCATAACGCACCAGGGTACCCAGTTTGTAGTCCGGTGCTGCCTGAAACAGCCTGCGGGCCAGCAACATGGAGCAGGCAAACTGCCCTGGATAACGCCGGCCGATACGGCCAAATTCAGCATCCAGAAAGCGTTTGTCGAAGGAGGCGTTGTGTGCGACCAGATTAAAATCGCCGATAAAATCGGCGAAACGCGCCATAACCTCAGCGTTACCGGCGGCGCTAGCCAGCATTTCGTTACTGATACCGGTATAGCTTTCAATAAAACCACTGACGCGCTGGCCAGGATTCATCAGCTCCTGAAAACGCCCCGTAACCTGGCCATTTTCCAGTCGCACGGCACCAATTTCTATGGCCCGGTCGCCACCGTCGGGCGAAAGCCCCGTGGTCTCGAAATCCAGTATCACCACAGTGTCAGCATTGAACATCAGTACTCGCCTACCCGCTTTCAGCATTGAACATCAGCACCTGGCTATCAGCTTCTTAAGCCCAGGCCGGCGGCATTATAACGTCACCCAAGACCTGCGTCGCCCAGACTGGGTATGTCCGTGTCATTGTGTTTCTTCTTATCAGTAGCCCATGAGCAAACTCAGGTGGCTCGCAGTAGGTTGAGTATTGTCGGACAGCCTCCTAGGAGGCTGTCCGAGAATGCCCTACCAGCCACCACTGCGACCAATAAATGACCACTTGGCTATCCGAAGGCGAGCTGCGGTCAACTAAAAGGCATCCAAGAACATCGCTATCCGCTTTTTTATGCCTCAGTTACTTGTTTTCAGCCCCAATCCAGCCCTTCAGACCGGATTGGGGACTAAGTTTCCACGTTTCGGGCGCACCAATCCTGTCGCCATCGCTTTGACCATTTTTTTGAGGTTATGGGTCGCGCACATCAGGGCAAATTCTCCCGCCGCCTTCACAAGGCCTCGGACGCTAAAGCCCTTAAAGCCAAGGTTCTTGATCTGACCGAATACCGGTTCCACGATGGTTTTGCGCTTTTTATAGATCTCTTTGCCCTCGCTCGAAGCCATTTTTTCATTCATCTGCTGTCGCAAAGGCTCTTTGTCATCGGTGCTGATCGTGCGCCCTTTACCTTGGCGGGATTGGCAGCAGCGCCCCTGGAAGGCACAGGCCGTACAGTCGGCGGCCGCGGCTTGATAGAACTTTCGGCCATCGCGGCTATGCTGCTTCAGAACCAGCACGGCGCCACCGGGACAGCTGAAGTGATCGGTTTCCGGATGATAGTCAAAATCGGCCTTGACGAGTTTCCGCGCCGAGGTATCCAGCGGTGTAGGGCATGGCTTTTCGCCTCTGTCGGTGGCGATATAGGCGTCGATCTGCGCATTCTCCAGCGCCTCCAGGTTCGACCCCGACATATAGCCATTGTCGACACTCATCTTGTCTGGCAGTTGACCGCCGGTGGCGGCACTGAGGGCCTCCAGGGCCGGGGCGACTTCCTGGATGTCATTGGCGTTCTGGCTCAGGTGCTGTCCCAGAATGATTTGGTTGTCACTGTCAACGCTGACCTGGCCATTGTAGCTGTATTGAAAGTGCCCCTTTTTGCCCATGATGCGGGCATCGGTGTCGGCAAAGCTGATTTGCTTCTTGCCGTCGATCGCCTGGCCCGGATTAAGGGCTTCTTCGCGCTGTTCCAGGGCCTTTTTTGCCGCCCGGATCTTCTGCTGACGTTGCTGTTTGTGCTTCAGGTCATCCGCTATCTCGTAGCCGGTTTGTTGCTGATAGGCCCGATTTTCCGCGTCGTCGCAGCGCTCAGCCTGGCGAACGAGATCCGCTATCTGGGTCGTCAATACCGCATCTTGCTCCCTCAGGTGCTGATAGCTCATCGCCTTGTGCCTGGAGGTATTGGCCTTGAATTTTGAGCCGTCGAGGCTGATATGCCCGAATGAGGCCAGCTTCAACGCCAGAGCCAGCTGGACGCTTTGGCGAAAGCAGTCGTGGAAAAACACCGCGTGCTTCTTGCGAAAATCGCTGAGCACGCGAAAGTCGGGGCACTGCATCTGCGCGATATACATGAAGGCCAGATCCTGCCGACAGTGCCGCTGAATATCACGTGAGCTAAACACGCCATGGCTGTACGCATAGATCAGGATGGCGACGAGGACGCGAGGATGAAAGGCTCTTTGTCCGAGGTGACTGTACTGCGGCTCGATTGTACTCGTGTCGAGCAGCTTGAAAATGTCCTCATAGAGAAAGCAGTCATGATCCTCAGCCAACAAATCAAAGATGTTGCTGGGGAACAGAAGATGCTGGTTCACTTCAACCGGACTGTCCTTAAACGGAGGCGACTGCATAGCGATACTCGAGGTCTTCCTTGAGGGGCGGATGCCATTATAACTTATGCTCGCCCATTCTCGGACAGCCTCCTAGGTAGTGCGGTGCGGATGAGCCATGCAGACTGACCTTAAGCGTCACGAAAGCGCCTTCAACAGATGCGCGAAAACGCGGTATCAAGATGTAACAGAGCTGGGCTCGCCTGCCCCTGCGCGGTGGCTGTGGCGATAAACTGCCGGCGTCACGCCGCTCCATTTTCGAAAGGCGCGCACAAAGGCACTGGGCTCCGTAAAGCCGAGCATGGCCGCGACTTCCTGCACGCTGATATCGGGGTAGTTCAGGTATTCCTGGGCAGCGGCGAAGCGACTTTGGTCCTTCAGCGCCTGATAGGTCGTGCCCTCGCGCTCAAGTTGGCGCCGCAGAGTTCTGGATGACATGTGCAACGCGCTCGCCGCCGCAATGATGGTGGGGGGTGTTCGGCTAAAATCCCGCCCTATAAGGCCACGTACCTGGGCGCTGACCGAGCGATCACCGTTCACCATCACCATCAGCTGATAAGGTGCCGTGCGCAGGAAGCTGCGCAGGGTTTCAGCATTTTGCATCATCGGCATCTCAAGCTGCTCTGCCGGAAACACCAGGCAGTTTTCCGGGCCGTTAAACTCAAGCGGACACTGAAACAGGTTCTGGTAATCATTCAGATTAGGTTGTGGTGCGAAGGTAAAACCGACTTTTGCCAGCGGCAGACGATACCCCAGCATCCAGCTCATGAAGTGATGCCAGATCGACAGCGACGAGCGTATCAGCCCAGGGGTTTCATTGGATACCAGCCGCTTGACGGTATCGGCAGGCATGGAGTTGAGCGCCACGTAGCGAAACACGGCATTGCTGCCCTCGATATCAATATGGGGCTTGACCGTAGGCCCCTTGCAGATCTCGTAAAACTGGCTGCAGCGGCGTATCGCCTCGCCAAGCGTGGCACAGGTGATAACACTGAAACACATCATGCGAAAGGTGCCGTTGGGCATGCGCCCGCCACTGAGCATGCCAAAGGATTCGTCCTGCACCAGCCACATCATGCGCTGGTATAGCTGCCCAAACTGTTCGGCCGGGAAATCCTCCCGTCCCTCCAAATCGGCACGGGACAGCCCGATGGAACGCAGTAACGAGTTAACGTCATAGCCTTTTTGCTCGGCATGGATCAGCAAGCTATCAACGTAATCAATCGCAACGGCGTCAGACTTTGACATAAAGAAGGTGACCATATGCTTGTAACTGATTGAAAATATTACAGGCGAATCAGGTGCAGGTACAGTCTCGGGTGTTTCGAAAGAACGGCCGCCCAGGGGCGGCCGAAATCAACTCTGTGGCTTGGCAGATGAAGCGTGAACGCTTCATCACTGGGCCTTGCGTCGAGTATTTTGCTGGAACTAAGGCCCAATGCGAACAGTTAATGGCTCAGAGCATCACCTTGATTGTTGCCATATCTTCATCAGAAGGCTTGTGATTGAGTTGCAGCAGTATGCGCGTCAGAGTACGTATCTGCTCGCTGGTGCTGTCGTTTTCGAGCAGCTTTTCCAGCGCGGCGGCATCTTCGCTTTTAACCTTGTGTTCTGTCCTGGCCAGTGCCTGGGCGAGAACCTTCTCCCCTTCACTGCTGCCGGGATCCTCCGCAATTCTAAGTAATGATTTCTGTGCAGCCTCCGCAGGAAAATGATTGAAGTTGTAGAGAATGTTCGCAATCGTTCTGGCTCCAGGCGAATCTGCCAGGCTCATAGGCGCAACCAGGGCAGTCATGAGCAGCAGCACAAGCATGCGGATGTGTTTCAGATACATAAAAAATCTCCCTCAAAGCGTTTTCGCCCTGTCATTTAATCCTGCAGGGGGCCCTGTTTATCCGCAGCATAGCCGTTAAAAGGCGAGCATTGGTTTCCATTGTTATGCAGTTACAGCCACATGTGCACCTAAGTGTAGCCAAATCAGCCGGCTCTTGTTACGGCAGCCTTTTTGGACAGCCTGCGACGTTTTAGCCCACGGGCGGTATGTTCTGGTTCATGCGCAAAAGGTTGTCGGGATCATACTTCTGTTTGAGATTGGCCAGACGCTGGTGATTTGCACCATAGGCTGCGCCTACCCGGTACTGCTCGTCGGCAGTCATGAAGTTGACATACACGCCGCCCATGGCATGGGGCACCAGAGCATCAAACAACTGCCGACACCAATTAATACAGCGCTCATCATCTTTGACTGAGTTCCAGCGACCGTGAACGTTAATGATAAATTGATTCTCGCGGTGCGGATAAGCCGTCGCATCCACCGCCAGCCTGTTGGTCGCTCCCCCCATCTGTGCGATAAAGATCTCGGTCTGATCTGATGGCAGTTTCTGACAAAACTCAATCAGGGTATCGATAAGCGCGTCTGGCAGTGATGCGAGGTTATGGGACTTCCAGTAATTTCGCGCTCCTGGCGTTAACAGGGGATCAAAGGCAGACTGCCAATCCACGAATGGTTGGCGGCCCACATGCTCTCCCAATGGCGTACCCAGCCTGCGCAGTGGATCAATGAAAGCTTCAGCATCGTCCAGATTACCACTGTAGCAAAGCGCAAGTATCAGGACCTCGGTTCCATGTACCGTTTCGGGTAGAAACGGCAGCGGCGGTGCCTTTCGCATCACACCCCAAACGCTGAGGTTATCGGGAGCTTCTGCCGCGAAGTCCCCATACTGCTGCAGTACGTCACGGGCCTGACTCAGCGGGTATACAATCAGACCTGCCACCACTTCGGGTAAAACGGGCTGCAATGAAAACTCGAAGGCCGTGACGATACCAAAATTTCCGCCACCACCGCGCAGCGCCCAGAAAAGGTCGGGATTATCCTGCTCACTGGCCCGCAGTAGCCGACCATCGGTACCGACAACATCCGCTGATAGCAGGTGATCAATGGCCAGCCCGAAGCGCCGTGACAACCAGCCAAATCCCCCGCCAAGTGTCAGGCCCGCGATACCGGTGGTCGAATTAATGCCCAGCGGCACGACGAGCCCGTGGGCCAGGGTCTCTTGGTCAACATCACCCAGAAGCGCACCGGCACCAACCCAGGCCGTTGCGGCTGTCGGATCGACACGAACCCAGCGCATAGGCGCAAGATCGATCATAAGGCCGCCTTCGCAGACAGCGTTGCCGGCAATATTGTGACCACCTCCGCGGACCGAGATCAGCAAATTATTGTGTCTGGCAAAATCAATTGCCGCCCGCACATCGGCCGGTACGGCACAGCGAACTATCAGCCCTGGACGTTTGTCGATCATGGCATTCCAGAGCGTACGGGCCCAGTCGTAGTGTGCGGCATCAGTAGTGATTAATTCGCCGCGCAGGGATGCGGCGAAACTGTCGATGGTAGATGCATCCAGCTCAACGATACCGCCATCTAACTGGGTTAAGTGGTAACTAGACATAAACACCCCCTGAACGCTATTTGGTGCACATCCATGTCTGAAAAATAGGAGCCAGGCCGCAGGTGCGGCCAATTAAGTAAAGCTTAGTGCACCTTTACGCGTTGCAGGGCTCTATAGCTATGCGGGCATCGTTTGCCCGTGGTCGGTATCACTTTGCAGGGAAACACCTTAAGGCTTAAAGCCGGGAAACAGCATCATGAGAGTTCAGCTGCTCGTAACAAAAACGGATTTTTCAGTGGCCAATATAGAGAGAGAATTCCGGGATCTGGGGGTTGGTTATCAGGTTAATTACCTGGAAGACCATCCGGAACTGATCAGTCGTCATAATATTCGCCACTCACCCAATATTTTGATCGACGGTGAACTGGTGTTTCGGCACCAACCTACGGAGAACGAATTAAAGGCCTATTTCCAGCAAATGAAGCAGCGCCATTAGTCGGCTTTTATCGACTGTACTGCAGCGGGCAGATCCAAGATCTTGAGATCTGCCCATTGCCTCAGGAACGCAGTGTTGCACTCTGCGGTTGGAATTCACTAGCAGGCGCTCCCTATCTGTTGTTTAACCGAGCTTTTTACAGGTTAGATTCTCTCAGTAGATAACGGTATAAACCTATATGGTATTATCCATCGCTGATTTTTATCAGTTACCTAAGCCCCATCGCTAAGATGATTAAAAGCCCAACATAGGCGGCTATTAGTCTATATCGGCCTTCCCATCTATCCACGTCGGCCCTACTTCCAGCTGCTCGTTCAATAGCACCAGGCTCGCCTGGTAGCCTTTACGAATACGGCCATACCGATCCCCCAGGCGCAAAAACTCAGCTGGATAAAGTGACGCCATGCGAAGACTCTCCTCCAGCGACTGTCCAAGCAGGTTCACGCTGTTGCGTACCGCAGTAGCCATATCCAGATCCGATCCTGCCAGGGTGCCTTCAGGCGAGCTGACACGGCCGTTTTCCCGCACAATCGACTGACCGAGGAGTTCGAATTCACGGCCGCCTACCCCCACTGACTGAACCGCATCGGTTACCAGCATCATTTTACCGGCAGCTTTCGCGCGCAGGGCGATCCGCAGCGTTGCGGCATGTACATGGTGATTATCTACAATCAGGCCACACCAACTATTGGTATCTTCCAGCGCTGCCCCTACAACGCCGGGCTCACGGCTGGTGAGTGGCGTCATGGCATTAAACAGATGGGTAAAACCGCTCACCCCCTGGCGCAGTGCTTCGGTCATCTGGGCATAGCTCGACTGCGTATGTCCTGCAGCAACCACAATACCTGCCTCAACAAGATGGCGGATAAACCCGGGGCTTACCTGCTCCGGCGCCAGCGTCACCAGCGTGACCCCTTCTGAATTCAGGCTGCTCAGCAGCGCCAGAGCATCATCTTCTGGCGAGCGAATCATGCTGGCGGGATGAATACCCTTGCGTTGCAAGTTGAGGAAGGGCCCTTCCAGATGAATACCCAGTACACCCGGCACGCTGACAAGCGCCTCCCGGGTGGCACTCAGTGCAGCCGTCATGACTTCGCGCTTGTCACTGATCAGAGTTGGCAGAAAGCCGGTGGTGCCAAAGCGCCTATGGGCACGGCCTATTGCCCGAATGCCATCGACATCCGGACTGTCGTTAAAGAGCACACCACCGCCGCCATTCACCTGGGTATCAATAAAACCCGGCGCCAGTAACTGACCGCCAAGATCCAGAGTGCTGATACCCGAGGGCAGCTGTTCGGGGCTTGTGAGCGCTTCAATACGCCCGTCTCGCACCCACAGAGCACGGCCGTCAAGCATCTGTTCGCCATCAAAGATGCGGCCATTGATTAACGCATACTGCATCAGGATTTCCTCACATTTAACAGGCCACGGGCCAGCAACAGGGCACCATCCATTGCATCACCAACAGGCGCACAGAGTAACGGCAGCAGCACTGTCGGCAGCCAGGGCCGCAATGGCTCACTCAAGCCCCCCATCAGGCAAACCCGCTGGGCACCGAGACGCTGCAATCGTCCCAGCAGTGCGCCGGCGTCTTCGCCGCACTGCTGCAACAGACGCAGCGCCAGCGGATCCAGATCAGCGGCAAACTGCAGCACCAGCGGCGCAAAGGCACCGTAGTCCCGCGGCCGCGCCTGTTCGGACCAGTCCAGCACCTGGCTGTGGCTGTTGCCGAAGCCCGCCAGCACGGCCTTGCTCAGCGGTGTTTGTTCGATAACAGCGTCCAGGGCCAGCATCGACTCGCGCACCAGGTTCAGCCCCAGCCAGGCACCGCTACCCTGATCCGAGATCATAAAACCCCAGCCGCCGATAACGTCGAATTGGCCGGCATTCTGATAAACCCCGCAGGAACCGGTGCCCAGAATCAGTATGCCGCCGGCTTCACCGCCGTGCGCACCCAGGCAGGCGGTATGGGCATCGGTTTCGATGGCCACACCGGCAAAGGGATGGGGGAAGTCGCGTACCGAGGCCCGGCGCGCTTCATCCACGGCACCCGCCAGACCAAAGCCTGCATAGGTGCGCGGCAACACCGACCTGTCGAGCCCGGCTTGATGGAGGGCAACGTCGGTTGCCTTGAGGATCTCGGCGTAAGCCTTGTCCACGCCCAGGCGCACATTGGCACTGCCCGAGCGCCCTTCGCCCAGTATCTGTCCCTCTATGGTGCTCAGGCGCACCCGGCAGGAAGTGCCGCCGCCGTCCGCGCCGAGCAGGTAAACCGCGTTATCGTTCATGCTCTTTGCCATGCCCTCTGATCCGTTATTAAACCGCTGTTACGCCACACCCATAAGCCATGTCCGCTAGCGGGCTCTAAGCTGGTCGGTTTCTTCACGTACACGCTGGTAATACTCGCAGTGTTCCAGCCGCGCGCCGGCGGCTCGATCCACAATCACCACTGCGCAAGGATGCAACTGCAGCGCAGACGCAGGACAGCTGGCCGTGACGGGCCCTTCTACCATTGCATGCACCGCTTCGGCCTTGGCGTCTCCCGTTGCCAGCAGCAGGGTCTTGCGTGAGCGCAGAATTGTACCTATGCCCATGGTGATTGCCAGACTGGGCTGAAACTCATCGGCAGCAAAGAAGCGACTGTTATCTACCAGGGTCTGAGGCGCCAGAGTCTTTATCCGGGTGCCTGAGCCCAGGCTTGAGCTCGGCTCGTTAAAGCCAATATGACCATTGCGGCCTATACCCAGCACCTGCAGATCAATGCCGCCCGCAGCTGCTATCTGTGCTTCGTAAGCCTCACCAGCGGTCTGCGGGTCCGCCATGCCATCCGGCACCCAGGTATTTTCCAGCGCAATATCGATCTGACTGAACAGGTACTGATTCATAAAATAGCGATAGCTCTGGGGGTGCTCCGGCGCCAGGCCGACATATTCGTCCAGATTGAACGAACGGGCGCCGGCAAAGCTCAGGCTGCCACTGCGGTAGCGCCGCACAAGTTCTTCATAAAGTGCAATGGGTGTATTTCCGGTGGCGAGCCCCAGTACCGCACTGGGCCTGGTGTGCATCAAGCTACTTAGCTGATCGGCACCCAGACGCGCCACCTCCTGCGCTGAATCAGCAATGATTACCTGCATAGCATTCCTCCAGCCCCGGGGGGCTCTTATTGGCATTGTTGTTAGAGCTGCTTCGTTTAACTGCGTTGCACCCTGCCTGATTGCGGATCAGCCTGCGCTTCGCCCCTCGCGTGACCTGCAGCCTGCACTTAAGTCCACCAGCTCGATAACGAAAGCAATACCACAACAATACCATTATTTTTCCTTGACGCAACAATAAAGACCATTAGCTCTTAGAAAAGCCTGAAGTCGGACAACAAATAACCATTAAACGCATTATATTTATTAAGTGGTATTGCCATTGGCATTGCTAATGGTCTACATTGGTATCACCTGAGCGGCCACCACCTCTGTAGAGGTAGCGACCACTCCAATACAAGGCTCTTGCAACACTAAACCCGGAGAACAATAACAATGAGCACACCCATCAAAGCTATCGCAACAGGGCTTGGCGGCCTGTCCCTTGGTCTCCTGCTGGCCACCAGCTCAGTCGGTGTCTGGTCAGCTGAAAAGCTGGTAATAGAAAGCTGGCGCAACGATGACAGCAATATCTGGAACGACATCATCATCCCTGCCTTTAATCAGCAGCACCCGGAAATAAAACTGGTGTTCTCCCCCACGCCCCCGAGTGACTACAACTCGGCGCTGCAGGCCAAGCTGCAGGGCGGCACCGCCGGTGACCTGATCACCTGCCGCCCCTTTGATGTATCACTCAGCCTCTATACCAAGGGCAACCTCGAGGGCCTCAGCGGCCTTGCCGGTATGGAAAATTTCTCCGAATTTGCCCGCAGCGCCTGGGTGACCGACGACGGCAAGGAAACCTTCTGCCTGCCCATGGCTTCGGTTATTCACGGCTTTATCTATAACAAGGAGCTGTTTGAGGAGCTGAACCTGGAAGTGCCCAAAACCGAAAGTGAGTTCTTCGAGGTGCTCGACACCATCAAGAGCGAGAGCCGTTACATACCGCTCGTTATGGGCACCTCGGATCAGTGGGAATCGGCCACCATGGGCTTTCAGAATATTGGCCCCAACTACTGGAAAGGTGAAGCCGGACGCCGCGGCCTTATCGATGGCAGCGAGAAATTGACCGACCCGCAGTACGTGCAGGTATGGGAGCAAATGGCCAAGTGGGGCCCCTATATGGGTCGCGGCTACGAGGCGCAGAAATATGCCGATTCCCAGAATCTGTTTACCCTGGGCCGTGGCGTTATTTATCCTGCGGGCTCCTGGGATATTCCGACCTTTAATGACCAGGCCGACTTCGAGTTCGCCGCCTTCGCCCCACCGGTGCCGGATGGCCAGGAGAACTGCTACATCAGCGATCACACCGACATCGCCATGGGCATTAATGCCGCCAGCCCCAACAAGGAAGCGGCCCGTACCTTCCTGAGCTGGATGGCGAGCAAAGACTTTGCCGAGCTCTATTCCAACCAGCTACCGGGCTTCTTCTCGCTGTCCAATCACCAGATCGATATCAAGGACCCTGTGGCACAGCAGTTCCTCAGCTGGCGCGAGAGTTGCGAGCAGACTATTCGCAATTCCTACCAGATTCTGTCCCGCGGCACGCCCAGCATGGAGAACGAGCTCTGGAACGTCAGCACCCAGGTGCTTAACGGCACCCTGAGCGCAGAGGATGCGGCCAAGCAGGTCGAGGCAGGTTTGGCCCAGTGGTACAAGCCGCACCAGTAAAGATTCCTCGGGGCTTGCCAGCAACGGCGAGCCCCACACAGCAAGGATGCACCCTGGCGACCGGCTATCTACAAAAAGCAAATCCTCAAGGCGGGTACTGAACCATGTCTCACCCCAGCTCCATCCAGCGCCGCTTTCCGTGGCACATTCTGTTCTTTCTGGCCCCGGGCCTGCTGATCTACGTGACCTTCAGCGTGTATCCGCTGCTCGACACCCTCTGGCTCGGCCTTTTCCAGGAAGACGCAACCGGCCAGCGTTTCTTCGCCGGTATCAGCAACTACCAGACCCTGCTGCTGGATGCCGCCTGGTCCGAGCCGTTCTGGAACGCGCTCTGGAACAACACCAAGTTCTTTATCATTCACATGCTGGTACAGAACCCCATCGGGCTCTTTCTGGCCGCCCTGCTCAGCTCGCCACGACTGCGCCTGAGCAATACCTATCGCACCCTGATCTTCATGCCCACCATGCTGTCGGTAGTAATTATCGGCTTCGTCTGGCAGCTGCTGTTGAGCCCAATCTGGGGCATCAGCGAAGGCTTTCTGTACAGCATTGGCCTGGGGCAGTATTTCGATGCCTGGCTGGGCAAGGAATCCAGCTCGCTCATAACGCTGGCGCTGATTTCGGTGTGGCAGTTCGTCGGCATTCCGATGATGCTTATCTACGCCGCCATGCTGAGCATTCCGGATGACCTGATCGATGCCAGCGTGGTAGACGGCTCCAACGCCTGGCAGACCTTCTGGAACATCAAGCTGCCACTGATACTGCCCACCATCGGCATGGTATCGATCCTGACCTTCGTGGCCAACTTCAATGCCTTTGAGCTGGTCTACGCCGTGAAGGGCGCCCTGGCGGGCCCCAACTTCTCCAGCGACATCATGGGCACGCTGTTTTACCGCACCTTCTTCGGCTTCCAGCTGCAATCGGGCAGCATCACCATGGGGGCTGCGGTAGCAACACTGATGTTCCTGATCATTCTGGTGGGTGTGATGCTGTATCTGTTCGTTGTACAGCGTCGCATGAAACGCTTTCAGCTCTGAGGGGTAACAACAATGATTAGCCTGCCCGGCCTCAAACATAACACCGGCAAGACCCTCATGACCCATGCGGTTCTGCTGACCTACACCGTGATCGCGCTCTTCCCGATTCTGGTGATCATCATCAACGCCTTCAAGAGCCGCAAGGCCATCTTCAAGGACCCGCTGGCCCTGCCTACGCTGGAGTCGTTCAGCCTGGAAGGCTTCGAGCAGGTGCTTGGGCGCGCCGACTTCGGCCTCTATTTTGGCAACAGCATGATCGTGACCCTGGTCTCGCTGTTCTTCGTACTGCTGTTCGGCGCCATGGCGGCCTGGGCACTGACGGAGTACAAGTTTCGCGGCAACCTCTTTCTGGCGGTCCTGATCGCCATGGGCATCATGATTCCCATCCGCCTGGGCACCGTGAGCATCCTTAACCTTATGGCGAGCCTGGACCTGGTCAACACCCTCACCGCCCTGGTACTGGTGTATATCGCCCAGGGGCTGCCGCTGGCGGTGTTCATCCTGTCGGAGTTTATCCGCCAGGTGCCCAAGGAGCTGAAGGAAGCAGCGCGCTGCGACAACGTCAGCGAGTACAAGATCTTCTTCACCATTATCCTGCCGCTGATCCGCCCGGCCATGGCCACGGTGGCCGTGTTCACCATGATCCCGATCTGGAACGATCTCTGGTTCCCGCTGATCCTGGCGCCCGGCGAAAGCACCCAGACCATTACCCTTGGCGTGCAGCAGTTTATCGGCCAGTACGTGACCGACTGGAACGCGGTGTTGTCATCCCTGACGCTCGCCATAGTACCGGTGCTGGTGCTCTACGTGATTTTCTCCCGTCAGCTGATTCGCGGCCTCACCTCCGGGGCTGTGAAGTGATACGGGCAATACAGACACACAAGAATAAACGAGGTTAATCATGGCTGACGTTAAACTAAGCAACATCAAGAAAAGCTACGGCGATACACCGGTTCTGCACGGTATCGACCTGGACATCAAGCACGGCGAGTTCGTGGTACTGGTCGGCGCCTCCGGCTGCGGCAAATCTACCCTGCTGCGCCTGATTGCGGGCCTGGAAGATATCAGCAGCGGCGAGCTCTGTATCGGCGAACAGCAGGTTAACAGCCTGCCACCGTCGCAGCGTGGTATCGCCATGGTGTTTCAGTCCTACGCGCTCTACCCCCATATGACGGTGTTCAAGAACATGTCCTATGGCCTCAAGATTGCAGGCAAGGGCAAAGACTTTATCGACGCCAAGGTGCGCGACGCCGCCAAGATACTGCATATCGATCACCTGCTGGAGCGCCTGCCCCGCGAGCTCTCCGGTGGTCAGCGCCAGCGTGTCGCCATTGGCCGCGCCATAGTGCGCGACCCCAATGTATTCTTGTTCGATGAGCCACTGTCAAACCTGGATGCTGCGCTGCGGGTAAAAACCCGGGTCGAGATCGGCAAGCTGCACAAAGAACTCGGCGCCACCATCATCTATGTAACCCACGATCAGGTGGAAGCCATGACGCTGGGCGACAAGATAGTCGTCATGAACCAGGGCCGGGTCGAACAGTGCGGCACTCCGCTGGAACTTTACCAGCATCCCGCCACCCGCTTTGTAGGCGGCTTTATCGGCTCGCCCAAGATGAACTTTATCGAGGGCAAGGTTGCGGCAATAAGCCCCGAGCATATCGAGATTCAGCTCAGCAATGGCTGTCGCAGCCGTGCCTGTGTTGAGGCCGGCGATCTCAAGATCGGCGACGCTGTCACCCTGGGCGTGCGGCCCGAACACATCGAAGAGCGCAGCGACGCCGGCACCCCGCTCAGTGGTGAGGTTAGTCTGGTGGAGCGCCTGGGCGAGGCCAGCTTTATCTACATGACCCTGAGCGATGACACCGAGATGGTTGTACGCGGCAGCGGCGAGAGCACCGTTACCACTTGCGAGCATATAGAGGTATCCTTCGCCCCCCATAACGCCCACGTGTTTGACAGCAACGACCGTGCGCTGCGCAGACTCAAGCCCGGCAATGTGCATTCAACCGCACAGCTGGCAGAGCTCAAGGCCGTGGGTCAGGAAGCACTTTAAGGAATCCGCCCGTGCCTATCTGCAGATAGGCGCGGGCTTTGTTGCGGTACAGGATCAGCCATGGACAAGACAGACAGCCTCATTCACAGCATCTTCGACGCCCCCGTGGAAAGCTCGCGGGTCGCCAAACCTTTGTATCTGCAACTGCAGCAACGCATCCGCGATGCCATTCACAATGGCCAGCTGCAATATGGCGAGGCCATACCGCCGGAGCGGGAAATCGCCAGCAGCATGAACGTCTCCCGCGTGACTGTGCGACGCGCCATTGATGACCTGGTCACCGAGGGCCTGCTGGTGCAGCGCCAGGGCGTGGGTACCTTTGTCAGCGATCGCGTGGAGCAGCCGCTGAATTTTCTCAAAAGCTTTTCCGAAGTCATGCGCGAGCGTGGTCGCAACCCAGGTTCCAAATGGCTCGACCGCTCCCTGGGCCTGGCCAGTGACGAGGAACAGCGGGCGCTAAAGCTGGGCCCTGATGACGAGGTGGTGCGCTTTCATCGCCTGCGCACCGTAGACGATCAACCCATGGGGCTTGAAATGGCCGCCATTCCACGCCGCTTTCTCGACAACCCCTTCGCCATCAAGGATTCGCTCTATCAGGTGATGTCGGAACTGGGCCTGCGCCCGGTCAAGGCACTGCAGCGGCTGCGCGCCATCTCCATCGACGAAACCCGCGCCGCCCACCTCGGCATCCCCGTCAACAGCGCCGTACTCTATATCGAGCGTCTGGGCCTGCTGGCCGACGATACCCCGGTGGAATTCACCCGTTCCTGGTTTCCAGGTGATGCCTACGATTTTGTCGCCGAGATACGTAATCCGGATGGCGTGCCGGTGGAAAGCTTGTAACCGTATTAGGGTTTGGTGCATGCGCTGAGGACACTATCAGCGATGGGAAGGCGGGAATATATCGGAGACTGAGCCGATAGCGATATTGCGGGGGATTTGTAGGTTGGGTGAAAACCCTAAGGGTTGTAACCCAAGAACGGGGTTGTACCGCGTCATTCCAAGATTGCCCGACTCAGGAAGTGTTACCGGTGTCGGATAATCCTGGTTTCGCCCTCTGGGGCGAGCCTCCTATGCGGGGTCTTCGGTGACCCGCCAGGATCCGTAAATTGATATACACCTGAACGCATGGAGTCACTCAACACCTCACGGCCAACAGTCACCAAAGCACACTTCCCAGTTCTGTACTCGTACCTGTACGAACAACACCATGGAAAGCTTCATTCAGCCCTGCACTTCTAGCAGCGGCAAGTAGCATTTATTGATACTTGCTGGCGCGAATTCGTCCACTATTTCCATACCTGTTGCGGTAAATACTACTCTTCGCCAAGAATGGCCGCATGCAGCCACTCCCCCACAAGACCTTCCTGAACGCCAGAGCCGCCCAGCCCCTGATAATACTGACGGGCCTGTTTGCGCTGCGCGTGCTTGCACAGCCTCTGTCCCTGGTGATTGACCATGCACTACTGCCAGGGTGGGACAGCTGGCAGTCGGGTGTACTCGGCTATCCGCTTTTACTGAGCTGTCAGCTGTTGATTTTAATTGTGATGGGGCGCGTGAGCTGGCAGCTGCGGTGCGGGCTTAGCCTGCAGCGGCCCAGGCTGGGTCGTTTTCTGCTGGCCACAGGCGGCATCTATTTTGTGGCGATGCTGATCCGCGCCATGGTTGGGCTTATATGGCTTCCGTTACACCCCTGGTTCGGGAAACCCCTTCCCACCTTCTTTCACCTGCTGCTGGCCACCTGGCTGCTCTATCTGGGAATGACTCACCTGCGCTCAACGTCAAGGAGTTCGAAAACATGATCAAAACAAGTCGGCGACTTGTGGCTTTGTTACTGTTTCCGCTCACACTCTGCCTTGGGATCGCGACTCATCTGGTGTTGCTGAACATTGGCTATGGGGTAAATATTGCCACCTTCGTGCCCATTGTCTGCGGCGCGGCGCTTATCGCCGCCATGGAGTGGCTGGTACCGGCACGCCGCATCTGGTGGCCATCAGCAAAAGAACTGAAAACCGACTGCCAGTTCATGGCGCTGGTGCAGGTCGTACTGCCACCATTGGCAGGTTTTGCCGTACTGCTAACGCTGGTGACCCCAATCCAGGCGATGGCACCTGAATTCGCCCACCTGTGGCCTTCCGAGGCTCCGCTGCTGGCCCAGTTGGTGCTGTTCCTGTTGATCGCTGATTTCAACGCCTACCTGCTGCACCGGGCAGCCCATCGCGTGCCCTGGTTATGGAAATTGCATCAGGTTCATCACTCCCCGCGCAGGCTCTACTTTCTTAACGTGGGCCGTTTCCATCCGCTGGAGAAAATACTGCAAATACTCCTCAACACATCCCCCCTTATTCTGCTTGGGGCTGGCACCGAGGTCATCTCAGTCTATTTTGTGTTCTACGCCCTCCACGGCTTCCTGCAACACTGCAATGTAGACGTACGTCTGGGCCCGCTGAATTACATCTTCAGTGGTCCCGAGCTGCATCGCTGGCATCATTCGGCTAACCCCGAGATTTCCGGGCATAACTTTGGCAACAACCTGATCCTGTGGGATATGGTGTTTGGTACCCGCTACCTGCCGGATAACCGGCGTGTGGTCCGGCTTGGCCTGACAAACCCTCACCCGGCACAGGATTTCAGCACCCTGCTGCGACTGCCGTTCACTTCAAAATCTGCCACTTGTGGCTCCTTGCCGCGCCTGCTGATGTCCCTGGTGTTACGCCTGGTGAACTGGCACAACAGCCGTGACTGGGCCGCACGCAAATGGCATCCGCGCCGCGCGCAGGAACGTACACTGCGAAAAATCCTGCAGCAGAACCAGAATTGTCGTTACGGCCGGGAGCACCAATTCGCCGACATCAAAAGTATCGATGATTTTCGTAACCGCGTGCCCATCATTAACTATGAAGCAGTAAGGCCCTATATAGACCGTCACCTGCGTGAGGGCCGCGCTGAACTGACCCAGGCCCAGCCCCAATGCTATGCCAGAACCAGTGCAACCACCGGATCAGCCAAGCAGATTCCGTTAACCCGCTCAGGTCTGTTGGCATTGCGAATGCTGCAATGCCAATACCTTGCCACTGCCTGGACCATGGTGCCGGCTGCGTTCACCGGCTCACTGTTGTCATTCACCGGTGCAGCCCGGGAAGGCACCCTGACCAATGGCCAGCCCTTTGGCGCCATGACGGGTATTCTGTTCGATCGCCTGCCCGCGCGATTGCGGGCATATTCAGTGCTCAAACCCAGTATCTTTGAAATTGATGACTACGACCTTCGCAGCCGGACCATAGCACTGCTGGCATTGGCAGATCGCAACATCACCTGTATCACCGCCGCCAATCCAAGCTCATTGCTCCAGCTGTTACGGGTGCTGAAAGACAATGCCCAGTGCATCGCCAGAGCTCTGGTCACCGGGGATGCACGCGAGATACTTGCAAATAAAAACGCGCCTTTGCCCGATGATGTGCTCAGTGTTCCTGCGAATCCACAGCGGGCGGCTGAATTCCTCGAACTGGTCGCGGACGATCAACTGTCGTTCGCCAGGCTCTGGCCGAAAGTTGCCCTGCTCGCCACCTGGACAGGCGGCAGTTGCGGCATCACCCTGGGCAAACTGATGCCCTTAATGCCGGCTGATGTGCGGGTAACTGATCTGGGGTATGCCGCATCCGAATGCCGCGGTACCACACTGGTACCGAACACCGGTGACCCAGGACTACCGGTGCTGAAGTCAGTATTTTTTGAGTTTGCCGAGGTGGGCAAATGGGATTCAGGACAAAAAGACACTCTGCTCATCGATCAACTCAGCGAGGGCATCGATTACTACATCATTGTGACCACCGCCAACGGACTCTATCGCTACTTCATGAATGATGTGCTGCGCGTAACCGGCTACTACGGTGCCACGCCGCTACTAAAATTTATGCGCAAAGGCGCCGGGGTGACCAACATCACGGGGGAAAAGCTTGCGGAGGATCAGGTGATCGAAGCCATGCACAGAGCAGGACACAGCCGCAGCTTAGAACCTGCCTTTTACCTCTTTGTCGCCAACCTGGAGGCCGCCCGATACGATATTTACGTTGAGGGCATAGAAGGCACAGACGGCATAACAGGCTCAGAAGACGAAACCACCATCGACCTGGCGCAGGAGATCGACCGACAATTAAGCGCGCTCAATATCGAGTATGCCGCCAAACGGGGCAGCCACAGGCTTCTGCCGCCCAGAGTCATTCACCTTGCAGATGCAGCAGGCGAGGCGTACAAGCGTGCTGCGCTGGCCTGCGGGCAGCGCGAGACACAGTTCAAACCCAGGCTGCTGCTGGGCGAGTTGCCAAAACCCTTTCCCCTGCAGCCATTCCTGAGGCCTTTAGATGACACTGATTAGCACACTAGAACTGCGGGATTTGCGGATTCCCTTCACCACCGCCTTTCGCCACGCCAGTGCATCACGGGCTGAAACCGAATCGGTACTGGTTATCGCCAAGTCCCCGGCAGGCCTGGTGGGCGTTGGCGAATGTTGCCCACGCAATTACGTTACCGGTGAATCCATCGAATCGGTGCGCCGATTTTTCGAGGCCCATGCCAGAGACATTATTGGAACGGTTAACGATGTGCCTGCCCTCTTGCAGTGGGCGCTGGAACACAAGCAGGTCATAGATGCATCACCGGCTGCCTGGTGTGCGCTGGAACTTGCAGTGCTCGACCTGATTGGACGGCTACAAAAAAAATCCCTGGAAGCACTGCTGGGGTTGCCCGAGTTACAACGGCCACACCAGTACACAGCGGTGGTGGGCGACCAGTCACCGGCCAGCTTCGAAGCAACGCTGCGCCGCTACCAGGCGCTGAATTTCAGGGATTACAAAATAAAACTGTCCGGCAACCTGGCGCGGGATCAGTCCAAATGCCACATGCTGGAAGCGACGGGAATCAGATACTGTCGCGCCGATGCTAACAACCTGTGGCAGGACGCCAAAACGGCCAGCGCATACCTGCACAGCCTGGCCTTCGGTTTTGTCGCCATCGAGGAGCCGCTGCAAGCTAATGACATCGCCAGCCTGATCACCCTGGCTGATTCCCTGGAGACGCTGATCATTCTCGACGAAAGCCTGGTGCGCATAGAGCAACTGGATTCACTGCACGCGGCCAGTGATCATTTCTGGTTAAACCTGCGTGCCTCGAAGCTCGGCGGCCTGAGTCGCAGCATCGCTCTAATTGATAAAGCGCGGCAACTTAACCTGAAACTTATCGTCGGCGCCCAGGTAGGCGAAACAAGTATCCTTACCCGAGCGGGCCTGACCCTGAGTGAGTACGCCGGCGATCTTCTGCTGGCGCAGGAAGGCGCATTTGGCAGCCACCTGCTGCAATACGACATTGCCGATCCACAGCTTCAATTCAGTGCCGCAGGCAACCTGAGCATCCACAATCACTCTGTCTCGGCAAGCCCGGGTAACGGTCTGAATCTGTCTATGGAGCTTGTTCGTGCGGCGCCCATAATTGCGCAGCAAGGGCCCGCCTGAGCATTGATAAAACATATGGCTCAATCACTTCCTGCAACTTCGACTCTCGACACCTAGCGTATCCAGCGCTTGGCGTCGTCTATGTCCTTGGACGGCAATCCTTTCGTCAAGTCCTCAATCATGGAGTATGAACGGCAAAGCCGTACTTCCAGCGTATTTTCATTCTGCAAGGTTCCGTCTTCTTTCACCGGCCGATTATAATACCCAACAAAATACCTATCATCGACCTTTACCAGATTGCATGTACCCCAACTGGCGGTATCATTTCTTTTCGGCCAGAAACTAAAAAACATTTTTGAAGCGTCGCTAAACCCCGTCATTGTGTATTTTCGACCAACTTCAGACGCTGCAGGCCCTGCATACAGTCGACGTATATCCCCTTTAATTGTATTTCCAATCTGGCGGAAACGATAAAGATCTACCTTGGATACATTCTGGGTATTACTGTCAAAGATAACCAGAACCCACTTACCAGTGAGTGTATTTAATCGGTAAAGAGCCCATTTAAAAACCCATTTTAATGACTCATAGACAGCCGTAATAATCAAAGCAACAAATATTCCGGCCAAAGGATACTCTTTCAGCAAGGAATTAAGATTCGCTAAAATGCTATCCAACATATTGAAACCCTCACACCCTGAGCCCTGGCAGTACATGGCCACTAGCAGCCAACCAAACAGATCTCCATTTACTGAGAGTAGTAGGATGCCTGGCGACCCGCAACACGAGAGACCCAACGAGCAACCAGCACTTGAGGGACACGAATCCCCTGTAGCCTACATAATTCTCTGTATACGTTTGACCGGTCTTGCTCGCAGTCTCAAAAAAAACTGCTCCGCCACAGGCGCAACACGCGATACGGGTGGCCGGTTAAACCTTACCCGACAGGGACTTTCACCCTGCAAGATACATCAAGTTTCGCTTGACGCACTAACGCCAAAAGAAACGGCGGTGAAACCGTCCGCTTGCTTTCCTTGTTAAAAACTACTCTGGGAAGCCATTGAAATTATCAGCTTGCAAGCCTTGTTTGAGCCAACAGGCTTCTTCAGCGGTGAAAATATTGGCTTGCGGCTGTATATCAGGCAGCTTATTTAGTGAACCAGCAGGCACAATGAGTGACGTTTTAGTTTTGTTTATGAAGGGTACTGCCGATCCACATACTTTACAAAAGGACTTTGAAAACTCTCGTGAAGGGTGTTCATAGTTGGCGACACTGTCTCGCCCACTAAGCCACTCGATGTTGTCAGGATCGGTAAATAAATTAGATGCAAACGCAGAGCCCGTTAATTGCTGGCACTGTTTACAATGACATTGATAGAAAGCCTTGAATCTATTTTCTACAGAGAACTTTACTGTGCCACATAGGCACTCTCCGGTTAAATTATCTTCCATATCTCAAGTGCTCCGAGTTTTAACGCTTAGGTAATGGGCGCAAGCGCGCGTCAGCACGAAGCGTCCTTATTGTCTTGACTTGTTAGGTGGCTTGGGTAATGCGTTTTTCAGGCGAGGCTACCCGCTGCGCCCCAAACTAATAACACTGCAGCCAGCGCGGGGCTTAGTAGTAATATAAACATGTAAATACGACTAAGCCGCCTCGAGTAGCTTCGATTACCAATCATGAGAAAGTCTCTCAAGCCACCACTGCCACTCGGGCCTGGCCGATTACAAACCCACATTGTTAGCACAAAGACGAAAAAGAGAGGGCCAGTGAAACTCAGCAACAAGTTTAGAAACATAATCAAACCGCTCGGTCTCGCTGAATTTTCTCCACGACCAACGTCACCCAAGCCTGTATATAGCCTACCCCCTATGCCTTCATTAGCCCCAATGCCTTTGTACGTGAGAAACCGGTAATTCGATCCAACGAAAAGCGCCCATACGATAAATAGATGAACAGTAAGATCCGACAAGTGGATATTGAACGGGAATTCAATCAACCAATATTTAAGATCGGCTACAAAACTTGTGTAGCTATCTATAATGAACTTCGGGATTCCTTCGAACCCAATGTTCAGAAAATGGTTTGCAAGTTTAACCAGAGACAGTGCATTAGTTAAAGCTCCTACGGCGCCGCCTACCCAAAAAAGCTTCTTGCTCATTGTTGCCACCTAACGCCAAAATAACCCACGCCTACTGCGTCGGGTTGCTTGCCTTGTTGAACTAAGCCGCTGCGCGGCAGCTGGCGATACCGCCCCATCCCCAGCGAACTCATAAATACTTCTGAAGGGCACCCACTGTCGGGTGCCTGCCACCTCAGGAGTCATACCATCAACAGTATCGATCAACAACGCACCGATGTCCTGTATCAACGCCATGTCACCGCCCTCAGCCTGCAGGGCAAACGCCCCAAGACCATCGATGCCTATACCCCTGCCCTGTGGCGACTGTTTTGCGCTTTGTCGAGGGTCTTCAATCTCTTGGAGATGGCTGAGCAGAGAACGCTTTGATAGGGTATTCGCGCCTGACCTATGATGGAAATTCTCTGAATACCAGCCGGGCTAGTCGGTTGCAATAGAGAAGTAAGATCCGCGCTGCGCTGTGCAAAAAACGTTCATTCGTTTGCCCTGGTCCCTGGGGGCAATCGTGGATCTCTCAAGTTCCTGATCCATCTCTTCATGCATGCCACGGCTTAAGAACCCTGCTGGTTCGCCACACCTCACCTGATACGGTTGTTTTGCATGGACTTCGACTGCGTTACAAGCCTCGTCAACCAGACCATTATTACTGGAGCGATGCCAGCACGTCAGGAACACGGAATCCCCTGTGGCCTACATGATTCTCTGTGTACGCTTCACCTGTCTTGTTCGCAGCCTCGACATGAAACTGCTCCGCCTCAGGCGCAACACTCGATACGGGTGGCTGGTTAAACCTTACCCGACAGGGACTTCCACCCTGCAAGATGCATCAAGCTTCGCTTGACGCACTAACGCCTTTCTTCAACGGCCCAGCTTTGCTGGGTCCGCTGCAAGAATTTGTTATGTGCGCCGATAAACATTTCCACAAATCGGAACTAGCAAAGAAGCACACTTAGTGCTTTAGAAAATGAACTGACTGCAGCCAATACACCCACCCAAAAAGATAGATGCTCTAGATTCTCCCAATATTTTCCGAGCATGCGAAACCTGCCAAATGGGCCCCAAAGGTTCTTTTGAAAATATTCTAAGCTGCAGTCTAGTTCGACGAGAGTTCCAAGGATAACCCCTCCTGCAATTCCGGATATTACCCAGCTCAAAACCGATACCGCTGCTAGCCCTACGACGAATTGATCATCTAGTACCTCGCCTTGACCAATACCAATTAAAGCGATTACGCCGAACACCAGGCTTGCGTACAGTCCGACATGAAACTTCGTGTAGTCATACAGACGCTCGATTCGTACTTCATTATGTGGTTTATCTTCAGTTTCCTTGGTCATTTTATCCTCGGGAATTAAAGCACATAACATTTGTATCGTAGCCTCGGAGACCTATTTGCCTGAGGCCAGTATTTCCTGATAAATTTTCGTCAAAAATGGGCGCAAAGCCAGCCAGCATGATTCGCGCTCTTTTCTGTTAAATAGAACCACTATTTGTCTCAAAAGAGCTCAAAAACTGCCTTAAAACAGACTTTCTCTCGCTACGACCCGCCAAGCCCTACAGGCTGCTAGGTCGCATACCCACATTTTATGCCTCGACGTAATTTTTTGATTTTAAAGAAGTATTTTTATATTTTTGGCCACATGTCAAGATACTGGCCTGCAAGGCTGTTTATCCAGTCAGAGAACCCAAAGCGTATAAAAAACCACGCTACCGCCCTTCCTGTAACGGAATACCACCTGCGATATGGCCACAGGCCGAGTCAGGAGAACAGAAGTATAGGAAACATGGAGAGAATTCACCCAGCCTGGCTTCCGTTGCTCAGCTGACGATTGCGTTATTGACGATCAAAATCAGGCACCATTGCTCCGTCGGTGCTTCCAGTATCATGCCGAAATCAGCCGCAAGGCTCAAGGAGAAAGATGATTGGTGATTCACCATGAGAGAGTACCGGCCCACGGTGCTATTCAGCACCACCGGAATAACAGAGCGGCTTCGATCCCCTTCCAAACCGGATCAGCACACAAATACATCAGAACGGCTTATATTCCCCCTTATGAGCAGAAAATTGCTCCTGCATTTTCTGGCTACCGGCCATCCATGGCCGTATGCCGGCGAGCACTGGCGTCAGTGTGCGACCAGGCCCGCAGAGGCGAAGACAGGGACTGTCGAGCCGCAGATTAGGCACAGGATGTGCCGACTCCCCACCTTGAAGGCCGGCGCCCGCACAAAGGCGTCAGAGCGCAGCAAGAAGGCTTCATTGGGGGCGCCTTTCTTTGCACACGTCACCTTGTAGCAAGTCCTTGTCGCATAACAAGGAAAGTGGGCGCCGAGAGGCGAAATACAAACTCAACGACTCAACATCCGACATGGCGGTGCACCGCCGCTCGGTGCAATTCGCAGGATTATTGGCACCCTGCCAAGCCGTTGCCCGTTGCCCGCTGCCAAGCTTACAGAACGGCTCTTGAACCCCTTGTGAAGCCGGCGAGCACTGAGGTCATTCGACGATCAGGCCCGCAGGGGTGCAACAGGGACTGTTGCGCCTGCGACGCGGTACATGGATGTACCGTCGGCGGAGCCCGTCGAATGAGTTCAGAGCGCAGCGGAAAGGCTTCTTCGGGGGCGTGCTTTCTTTGCATACTTTCTTTGCACGAGCAAAGAAAGTATGTCGCCAACAGGCGAAACTCAAACTATCAGATAGCCGCGCAGCGTCCGTAACCACAGCGTTTCCGAGGCTTAGACCCGATAAGTCTCCAAAAACTGTTACCCATGTTATTGAATTGAACTGTTACCTATGAGGGTGAACTGTACCGAGAGGTGGCATACCACCAAATGGTGCAATTCGCAGGCTCATTGGCACCCTACGCAAACCAGTATCTCATCCCACCACCAGCACGCTCTCGTACGGCTTACGGCTTACGTCTTATAGCTTATGGCTTGCATTTCAGTCAGACAAAGACCAGCAGATTCGCGTTATAGCTGTGGGCACACTCGTTCCCGTAACCCCGCTGATTGCTGATCACGCGCGTTGCACCTATCTCGATATCGAAATTGTCGTGGGTATGGCCGTAACACCACAGATCAGGGGCATATTGGTGAATCAGCTGATCCAGGTCCTGGTTGAAATAGGGTGTCAGGTCACTGGGGTCAAAACGACGGTTGGCCAGCGACATGCTGGGCGCGAAATGGGTCACAGTCACGGTCTTCCCATTGAATGGGGTCGCCAGCTCCTGCGCCAGCCAGGCCTGATGCTGTTCACTCAGAACCTGGCAATCATCAGCCGTAAACACCCGCTTTTGGTAACCGATTACACGAAAGTCTTCAATCGTTTTTTGCGCCCGCAAACGGGCAATGGCCTGGCGCGCCTGACCATTGCCCAGAAAGCTGCTCCACAGGGTGCAGCCCAGGAATCGAACGCCTCCGATCACGACCGAGCCCATCTGCAGCACATGGATGCGGGGGTGGTTGACGAACCTTAACTTCAATGCCAACTCCGCAGCCTGGACATCGGCAATCCCATAGCCTTCGTGGTTGCCAGGAACATAGAGGATATGCGCGGCTGGAAACCCCTCGGACAGCTCCTGCAGGTAATCACCAACCTCCATGAGATTGGCAATGTCACCCGCCAGAACAATCACATCCGGATACTCTCTGGTACCCGGTATATGGCTCGCCATCATGCCCTTGGGCCAGCCCTGCAGTTCCAGGTGAAGGTCGCTGTGTAGCGCAATAGCCAGGGAGTCAGTCATAGATATGCTCTTGGGTAATCACGTTAAGCGCCGGCGGCAAGGCCTTGGGCTGTCTTTGAACGCAAGTTTGTGGTCATGTTATGCGCTGCGCGGGGCAAACATGATGATGGCCATCCCCACAAGTGCCACACCTGAACCAACAAAATCCCAGGTTGTTGGCCGAATGCCATCGACCACCCACAACCATAAAATGGCCATGAAAATATAGACACCACCATAGGCGGCATACACACGACCGGCAGCTTGCGGATGCAGCGAAAGCAACCAGGCAAAAGCCGCCAGGCATAGGGCCGCGGGAACCAATAGCCAGATTGATTTACCTTCACGCAACCAGAGATAGGGCAAGTAACAACCAACAATTTCAGCCAATGCTGTAGCGAAGAAAAGACTGACTGTTTTTAGTTCCAGCAAAAGACGCTACCTCTTGTGATCGAACTCCATGAGTGTCAGTCATCATGCCCACAACAGACTCTGGTTGGAAGGGAAAAGGCGCAGCGTTCGAGGTGCGAGGTGCGAGGTGCGAGGTGCGAGGTGCGAGGGGCGAGGGGCTAGATGAAAGAATCAAAAGCACCGAAAGCTGGTGCAACCCACCAGCATTTGGCGCCAGTTTGAGTAACATCTACGCAAATCATGGCCATTCGTGATTCGTGATTCGTCATGACTGCGTACCGGCCCACAGTGCAATTCGCACCACCGGGATAGCAGAACGGCTTTCATTCCCCCTTCTGAGCAGAAAATTGCTCCTGCATTTTCTGGCTACCGGCCATCCATGGCCGTATGCCGGCGAGTACTGGCGTCAGTGTGCGATCAGGCATGAAAGGTCGATGCAGGGACTGTATCGACGCCGATTAGCACATGGATGTGCACTTCTTACCTTGCAGGCCGCCCGCGCGCGCAAAAAATAACGCGCCAGCGAGGCGCAACCCCGGCCATCTAACCGCCTTGTAGCGTCCACCGGCACTGCAGACCAAAGGTCCATGAAGTCTCCCATGTCATTGCGCTGAGCTGTTACCTATGCGCATCAACTTCTCTACCAGGCAATTGCATCCCTTCTGCGGCCATACCGCCATAGCTGCGTACCACCACATGATGCAATTTGCAGACTTATCGCCACCCGACCAAAGCGCCCGCCAAGAAGTGATATTTCAGCAATATTTATACATCGCGAAAACGATGTTTAAACGCTTCGGCTCTGGCAGCCGCAAGATTGCCTGCACCAGAGTCTGTGAATACCCGCAGCAGACCATCGCTCAGCATATGAAGCATCTTGGCCAGCAGGTTGCTGTGGGAAACCGCGTAGATGTACGTGAAGTGCGTTTGCTCTTGTGGCTCGTCACGCCCAGTTGAGAGCAAAATAAATTCATGCTCGCAAATTTGCAGATGGGTGGGTTGGCTCAGCATCTTGACTTCTTTCTCTGCGCCTTTTGCTGTGCGAATCTTCGAACCCACCTTCAGCGGCCCCGTGACCGGCTCATAAAACGTGAAGCCAAACATCCAAAAATGCCAGCATTCGAACCTGTTGAGTTCGCCCCATACGGCATCGATAGGAGCCTCAACTAACGTGCTTGCTCTATATTCACTCTGTTTGTTGCCAAGATTTTTCAGGAACCCTCGAATGCTGTCTTCCCTGTGCGATAGAAAGATTCCGTAGATGGCGCTAACCAATACGCCAATGATCAGAGAATTCAATGCGGTCACTAACATCACAGGTGCTCCTTGCCTTGCCTTGCCTAACAACAGCATTTATTAACAAAAGTGAACGCTGGAGTCCGTAAACATTAGAGTCCACCCGCACTTTTTTTGTCAGACCATTAATGCCGGTTTAAATATCAACTCATCCTTCGTTAGCAAACACTCAAATGCGGGCTTTGCAAAATAATAGCCTTGATAAATATCTATTCCAATATTTTTCAACCAATTAAATTCAGCTTCTGTTTCAACACCTTCAGCCAAGATATCAATACCCAAATCCAGACATACATTATCCAAAGCCCTGACGATTGACTGCCGCGGACCATTTTCATTTATATTTCGAAGTAATGACATATCAATTTTTATAATATCTGGCTGTATATCCGCGAGCATATTTAACCCAGCATAGCCTGCCCCGAAATCATCGATAGCAATAACTACTTTTTCTTTACGAATTTTATTCAACACATCTGACAGTACATCTAAACTAGTAATGAATTCGTTTTCGGTGATCTCAATAACCAATTGTTTGGAAGAAAAGCCAAGCTCTTTTGCTTTAAATATAGTCTTCAAGACATTCGATCCGCCATCAAACAGAACCGAGCCTGGTGTAAAATTTAAATTTATAGAACAGTTTAGCCCTAATCGCGCGGCAAAAGTTAATGCTTTCTCACGATTGTATTGATCAAAATTGATCAGGTCTTTCTTTTTTACTTTATTGAATACAGAAAATGGCGGTTCGTTATTAATCCCTCTTAACAAAACTTCGTAAGAAATTATTTCGCCTTTCTCTATACTTACAATAGGCTGAAAGGCATGTGTGAACTCCATTTCCTCAAACATTAAGCATATCCCTAAAAATAATTAACTGAATGATAATGAACCCTTTCTAACTCAATCTCCACCTTCCTTTAGTGAACGCCTTGAGTAATTTTAATGACCGTCCAGCATCAATATTGTGCAAGCAGGATTGACCTTCGAAGAAGTCGTTCATTCCTTCGATTTGGTTAAGCTCACTCTTTGATAAGGGTGCATATCCCATGCTCCAGTCAGCGAAGTCTTTTTCAGGTATGGCTTCAAAAATTATTCTTACTATATTGCGATGTCTTTTATCTTTTGATATTTTAGAAAACAACTCTTGAATCTGAGTCTTTTCTCCTTCAAGAATTTGAAAAAAAGAACCCCTATCATAAAGAAGCATCCCGCTTACATTCAATTTATGATTGAATTCTCTGGCTTTTGATAACAACTCAAACATTTCCTCCTGACTAAAATCTCTTACGGCCTCACTGGCATATATTAGATGATATGTTTCATTCATGTCCCTTCATCCTTGTAAATATTTTCATTCCTGATCTAACAATTAAATTTAGTCGGTTTTGGTTCGTTTAGTGCGAAAAGCGAATAACTTTCAGGTGACCGCGTACCGACCAATAAATGTTGTTGAGATCCGCTACAGACTCCGCCTCCCACCTGAAAGGACGCCATAATCACTGGGACTTTCCTGGCGCAGCACTTTTCAGAATCGCATCCTGGAAATCCTGGGTGTTGTTTCGGTTCGGATACGGCTGCTCAGGCACAGGCAAGCGCAGGAACGCACAGAGCGGCTCCCAACCGTCCCCCAGATTGTGGACGAGCAGCCGCTCCGACGCTATGGTCGCCTTCACCGCCTTGATGTTTTCCTCGTAGGTCGCAATCGCATGGGCACGATCATCCGGTCGACCGCCAAAAACCTTGTCACGTACCAGCGCAAGCCCAAGTGACTCCGGGTCCGAACTCATCTGGATGCCACCCAGGATAGTCTTCTCAAAGCTCTGCCACCAAGTCTCGGCTGTCCGGCAGGTCAGCACGACTTTGGCCTGCGGATAAAATTCAGCCAGCTCCCTCCAGTAGTACGCCGACGGCCAGTCGACGCAGCTGCCATATCCTGCGAACAACCGGTTCCAGTCTGGTATCGCACCCTGTACAAGTGCGCGCCACATCAATTTTTGCTGCTCTTGCGCATTCACCTCATACATATGGTGACAAGGCCCAACCCCAAGGATGTCGAGCGCCTCGCGCATCGAGTCCGTGCCGGTACGCCCAAAACCTGCACCAATAACCTTAAGCATCATTCAAGCACCTTATTGGATGAAACCCGCCTGTGTCCGTCGATTACTGACACCTGCACTATTAACCCGGTGAACAAATAGGTTCCCTCCGTATTTTCCGTCACGCCCGACCTCTTTAGCTTAAAAGAATGGGCGCAAGTGGATGGACTTACTGGCCTTCTTGGGGGCGAAGAGATGGCGTTCACATTGGCCTGCGGCCAATGATGAAGCATCCCTGCTTCATGTATCAACCCGCCGGGTTAATAAATACAAATAGGGCGCCCCACATTTGTATCATAGCCTCGGGGCCTTTGTGTCTAATCCCAGCATTTCCTTATGCTTTTTTGTATAAACGGTCAAAGCCAGGTGACGTGATTAATCATGACGGCGTACCGAAGCACGTTTAACCAGCACCCGACTGATGGCCCCGATACCAAGGGCAACAACCATCAACAGGCCGGCAACAGCGAAGGTGACCTGCATGCCACCCGCAATGGCCTGCGCACTAGCGGTTGTAATGTCGGTCGTCATAGACGCGAACGCAAATAGCGCTCCCATGACGGCGGCACCGGTGATAAGTCCGATATTGCGCGACAGGCTCAGTAGACCGGAGATTACACCGCGCTGGTCTGCGCTTACCTCCAGCATGACGGCAGTATTGTTTGCCGCCTGAAACAGCTGATAACCGGGGGTCAGGATAGCCATCGCAGCCAGATAACCAGCAACACCGAAGATCGCGGGCAGTGCAGACAGTCCAAAGGCACCTGCCGCCATGGCGACCAGTCCTGCGATGGCCATGAATGGTGCACCCAAGCGGTCGACCAGATGGCCGGCAGGGACACCGCTTAGTGCGGAGATGATGGGGCCCATCGACATAACGATGCCAACAATCAGGTCACTGAGCCCGAGCGCCCGCGACAGATAAAAAGGCCCGACCACCAGCGTCGCCATCATCACATTCGCGACCAGCACGTTCAGGGCCAGGCTTGTGCTCAATACCACGTTGCGCAGCGCTGCCATTGGAATCAGGGGAGATGCCACCCTCGTCTGCGCCAGCACGAAGAGGCTCGCTACCAGGGTCGCGGCCAGCAACAGGGCCAGGTTAAGCGAATTGAAATCACCGCCCCCAGCTGTCACGGCCAGTGCATAGGTCGCAAGCGTGAGGCCAAGCAGCAGCGTTCCCACAGTGTCGAAGCCTTTACGCTCAGCTCCGCCTTTGCGTCCCGAAGCTGGCAGGTAGCGGTACGCCAGCAGAATATTCAGCATGCCCAGCGGCACCAGGATCAGAAAGATGGCACGCCAGCCGGGGCCTGCAAGCAGTAGGCCTCCCAGCGAAGGCCCAAGCGCGGTGCCAATGGCCGACATGGTGCCGAGCAGCCCCATGGCACTACCGGTTCTGTCCTTGGGCGTGATCTCTCGCACAAGGGCCAGGGTCAGCGCCATCAGGATAGCCGCGCCCAGACCCTGCAACGCGCGGGCAAGGATGAGTAACCCCAGCGTAGACGCTGTGCCGCACATAATTGATGCCAGCGTGAACAGGCTAATACCCGCGAGCAGAACCCGACGATGACCCAGAATATCGCCCAGGCGCCCAACACTCACGATCATAACGGTGATGGCAAGCAGATAGCCGATGATGACCCATTGCACCTGCTGGAAGGAGGCGCTGAACACCTCGACCAGGGTGGGCAAGGCAATATTGGCGATGCTTACGCCCAGGGAGGCCAGCAGCATCGAAAGTGCAAGGCTGGCGAGCGCCCAGCGGCCCCGCTCTGTCAGCTCGGGGGTTTGAGTCAGGTCCGGGACTGCATCTGTGATGTTTCGTTTCATGCTGGTATCCGTCTTCTCGCTGCTACATTCAACTCACCCTGAATATATCCCCTCGCCTTTCAGTGCGGTACACGCACCCCTTACACTTAATAAGTGCATCCAACGCCATGTCAGACCAGAGGACCCGTGCTATGGTTTGCGAATGCAGACCCCCGATTTCAATTTGCTTGTCACTCTTAATGCACTGCTTTGTGAAGGCAGTGTAGTCCGCGCCGCACAACGCTTAGGGCTCAGCCCGTCGGCCATGAGTCGGGCGCTGGCGCGGTTGCGCCAGGCAACGGGAGACCCGCTGCTGGTCAGGGCCGGGCGCGGGCTCGTGCCTACACCCCGAGCACTTGAACTGCGTGCTCAGGTAAGCCAGCTGATTGACGAGGCAGAGGCCGTTCTGCGCCCCCAGGCGGCGCTCGATCTCAAACAGCTGGTGCGGACATTTACCCTGAGAACCGGCGAAGGTTTTGTGGAGACTTTTGGCCCGAACCTTATCGCCCGCGTCAGCTCGCAAGCGCCCGGGGTGCGACTGCGCTTTGTGCCCAAACCCGACAGGAACAGTGCGTCGCTGCGCGACGGGGTCGTGGATCTGGAAACGGGCGTTGTGGGCAAAACCCTGGGACCGGAGATCCGTACCCTGGGCCTCTATCGGGATCGCTTTATCGGCGTCGTACAACCAGGCCACCCACTAAGCACAGGCAAGCTTACCGCCGCCCGTTATGCCGCCTGCGACCATATTGCAGTATCACGGCGGGGCATCGACCGGGGGCCTGTGGATGCAGCCCTTGAATTGCTGGGGCTGGAACGCAGGATAGTGATCATGGTGGGCGGCTATTCGGCGGCGCTCGCGCTGGCCCGCAGCTCGAACCTTATTGCGACAGTACCCGAAATAACCACGCACTCCTGGCGAGCGGCCCTGCATAGCTTTGCGCTGCCATTCCCGCCACCAGAAGTCACGGTGTCACTGCTCTGGCACCCGCGCATGCATGCGGATCCGGCCCATCGCTGGCTGCGTGAATGCGTCCGCGAGGCCTGCGCGCAACAATTTGCGAATCCTTCTACGAATGGGACTCTTGATTAAGGCTGCTGATTAAAACTGCTAAGTTAACGGCCCCTGACCAACCGAGTTGATTCTTACCCCTCATCGTCATAGCGCCCTGGGTTTGTTTATGCGTTCACCCCAGGCCGATGGCCCGTCTGCCCTTGATTTTTTCCCCTCAGCAACGGAACCAGAATCCCGCAGTAGAGTCCCAAGCCCTTGAAATTTGCTGATTTAACACCAGATAGAGCCTTACCATTGCGCTGTGCAGGGAATCGCCAACACCATGACACCACTTCTTCAGTTTCAGAGCCTGCAACAATGGCTGCAATCCCAGATCATTGGCCAGCACAGTCTGATTGAGCGGCTACTGATCGCCCTGCTGGCCGATGGCCACCTGTTAGTAGAAGGCGCGCCTGGGCTGGCCAAGACCAAGGCCATCAAGACACTGTCCCTGGCGCTGCAAGCGGACTTTCACCGGGTGCAGTTCACCCCCGACCTGCTGCCCGCCGATATCACCGGCAGTGATATCTATAGACCCGAGACCCATAGCTTCGAATTCCAGCCAGGGCCGCTGTTCCATAACCTTGTGCTGGCGGATGAAATCAACCGCGCCCCGGCCAAGGTACAGTCGGCGCTACTTGAGGCCATGGCGGAACGCCAAATCAGCATTGGTCAGCAAAGCTATCCGCTACCCGAACTGTTCCTGGTGATGGCAACCCAGAATCCCATCGAACAGGAAGGCACCTACCCGCTTCCCGAAGCTCAGCTCGACCGCTTTCTGATGCAGGTAAACGTGGGCTACCCGGATCGTGAAGCAGAGCTTGCGATACTGCGGCTGGCGCGCCAGGAAATCAGCGCCGAGGTGGCAGAGCCTCCCGCCCGCCTTACTCAGGCAAGTCTGTTCGCCGCCCGCGCCGAGGTTCAGAGTCTGCACCTGTCTGAAGCCGTGGAGCACTACATGGTCGAGCTGGTGATGGCCAGCCGTGACCCGCAACAGCATGCGCCTGACCTGGCGCGCTGGATCGACTATGGCGCCAGCCCGCGCGCCACCATAGCGCTGGAACGCTGTGCCCGCGCCCATGCCTGGCTGCAGGGGCAGGATTACGTCAGCCCCGACAATGTCCAGGCAATCGCCCACGACGTCTTGCGCCACCGCCTGCTGCTCAGTTTCGAGGCCGAAGCCAACGGCCAGAGCAGCGACGCGGTCATCTCCCGTTTGCTGGAGCGAGTACCGGTGGCCTGAGCGGAGCTGCAGCATGAGTTATCCAATCGATAAAACTACCGATCAGTTTTCACTCGAGGGCGCCTACACCCGGCTCGATCAACTGGTGGCGCTGCACCGCTTCGCCGCCCGTCTGAGCCTCAGTGCCCGACGCCACAGCAGCAGCACCCTGGCTGGCGAATGGCGCACTCACCAGCGCGGGCGCGGCATCGATTTTGATCAGGTGCGCGCCTACCAGGCCGGTGATGATATCCGCAGCATCGACTGGCGTGTCACCGCCAGGCGTCAGGCACCCCACACCCGGGTCTACCGCGAAGAGCGCGAACGGCCGGTGCTGCTGGCCGCCGACCTGCGCTCGCCGATGTTCTTCGGCAGCCGCCATTGCTACAAGGCGGTGCTGGCCAGCGCCCTTATCGGCACCCTTGGCTGGATCGCTCTGGCCGGGCGCGACCGCGTCGGCGGACTGGTATTTGGCGATCAGGAACACCGCGATGTACGGCCGCGCCGCAGCCGCCACAGCGTGCTGGAGCTGCTGCAACAACTGGATGCCTTCAGCCATCGCCTGACCACGCCCTGTCCCGCAGAAACACCTGCGCCCCTGAGCCAGCTGCTCGACAAACTGCTGCACACCAGCCACCCCGGCACCGCCGTCTATATCGCCAGTGACTTCCACGATCTGGACGACGCCAGTGAACAGCGCTTCTACCAGCTAGCCCGCCACAGCGACCTGACCCTGTTTCTGATTAGCGACCCGCTGGAGTATGGGCTGCCTGACAACGATGACCTCTGGATTGGCAACGGCCAGCAGCGCGCTGCGGTGCGCGATCTGAACCAAGCGGGCGAACAATTGGCCCAACGGGATCAGCGCCTGCGCGCGCTCTGCACCCGGCTGGCAATCCCGCTGCATCATCTCAGCACCGAAACCTCACCGCTGACCCTGCTGCAACAACTCTACGGCCAGCGCAGCGGCGCACGGGGGCGCGCATGAACACTACGCCCCAGGTCAGCCCCGCTGCTGCACCCATACCCGCAGGCCCGCCGTCGCTGGAACAGTTGCGCGATTTGCAGCTGCCGGCCGAGGTCGGCTTCTGGCCACCGGCGCCGGGCTGGTGGCTGCTCGCAGCCCTGCTGCTGGGCGGGCTGGTCTGGGCCGGCCTGTGGCTATGGCGGCGCTGGCAACACAACGCTTACAGACGCGCCGCGCTCAAGCTGCTCAGCGCCTATCAGCTGCAGCTACAGCAGGACAACAACCGTCAGCGCTATCTAACCCAGGTCGCCCAGCTGTTGCGCCGTACTGCCCTTAGCGCCTACCCGTATCAGCCACTGGCCGGATTGACCGATAATGCCTGGCGCCAGTGTCTGATCGACAGCAGCGGTCTTGATGCCTTTAACGGCAGTGCCGGCGACGCCCTGGTGCGCGGACCCTACCAGGCCGTGATCGACTTCGACACGGCAGCCGTAGAGCAGCTGGCACGCGACTGGATCCGAAAACACAAACGGAGGTGGTCATGCTGAGCCTCGACTGGCCCTGGCTGCTGTTACTGGCCCCGCTGCCCTGGCTGATCTACCGTTTTGCCCACCCTGCGCGGCGTCAGCAGGCGGCCCTGCAGGTACCCTTTTTCGACCAGTTGCAGCGCAGCGATGGCGTAAATTCCGCTCGTATCCCAGGCTCCCTGCGCCTGCGACTGGCGCTGTTGAGCCTGATCTGGCTGGCGTTGCTGCTGTCCGCCGCACGCCCACAGTGGCTCGGCGATCCTCTGCCGGTCGCCCCCAGCGGGCGCGACCTACTGCTGGCGGTGGATATCTCCGGCAGCATGGGCACCCAGGACATGCCCCAGGACGGCCAGTTGCTCGATCGCCTGACGGTGGTCAAGCAGGTACTGGGCCAGTTCGTGGAACGGCGTCAGGGTGATCGCCTGGGGCTGATTCTGTTCGGCACCCGCGCCTATATACAGGTGCCCCTGACCTTCGACAGCCAGGCCCTGGTGCAGCTACTCAATGAATCGCGCATCGGCTTTGCCGGCGAAAAAACCGCCATCGGCGATGCCATTGGCCTGGCAGTCAAACGCCTGACCGACCGTGCACAACAAAGCCGGGTACTGATTCTGCTCACTGACGGCGCCAACACCGCGGGCCAGGTGCAACCGCTGGAAGCCGCCCAGGTGGCGGCCAAAGAAGGCATCCGCATTCACACCCTGGGCATAGGCGCTGATGAAATGCTGGTACAGAGTTTCTTTGGTACCCGACGGGTCAATCCCTCCGCCGATCTTGATGAAAGGCTGCTGACCCAGGTGGCCGAGACTACAGGCGGGCAATACTTCCGCGCCAGGGACCCAGAACAGCTGACCCAGGTATACGCCGAGCTCGACCGGCTGGAACCGAGCCAGCAGGAAGAACAACTGGTACGCCCCCAGCAGGCGCTGTTTCACTGGCCCCTGGGGCTGGCGCTGGGGCTCTCGCTGCTGTGGGCACTGCAACGCCTTTGGCAGTCGAAAGCAGCCAGTGTGCGGGAGGCACAATCATGATCGAGGCCTTCCACTTTCTGCGCCCACTATGGTTGCTGTTACTTGTTCCCGTCGCTCTGCTCGGCTATCGGTTGTGGCAACAGCAAGCCCTGGGCAGCGGCTGGCAACGGCTGATCCCCGCCAGCCTGTTGCAACCGCTGCTGGAACAGCAGCCCGGCCAGCAGCGCCGTGCTCCATTGCTGGCTCTGGGCGCCGCCTGGTTAACAGCCACAGTTGCGCTGGCGGGTCCTAGTTGGGAACAGCTGCCGCAGCCGGTGTACCAGCCCCAGGCCTCACTGGTGGTGATTCTCGACCTCTCGCCCTCAATGCTGGCCCAGGATCTAAAGCCCTCGCGTCTGATGCAGGCACGCCTGCGAATGATCGATCTTCTGCGCGCCCGCCAGGAAGGACTCACCGCACTGGTGGTCTACGCCGGCGATGCCCATCTGGTCAGCCCCCTGAGCCAGGACCGCCAGACACTGCTGGCACTGGCCCCCACGCTGTCACCGGACATCATGCCGATACGCGGCAGCCAGGTCGAAGCCGCAGTGGAACGGGCGCTTGCGTTGCTCAACGAAAGCGGCCACGGCGATGGTCAGCTATTGCTGATTACAGACGGAGTTACTCCTGCGGCCGCCGATGCGGTAGCAGCCCAGCTGCAGGCCAGCGGCCTGCGCCTGTCGATACTGGGTGTTGGTACCCCGGAGGGGGCGCCGATTCCTAGTGATGATGGCAGCTTCGCCCGCGATAGCGCAGGGCGCATGATTCTGGCCAAACTCGACGCCCAGCCATTGATTCGACTGGCCCGCGACAGTGGCGGCATCTACCGTGCACTAAGCAGCAGCGCCAGCGAGCTCGACGACTTCTCGGCCCAGTTTGCCCAGCCCCGCATCGTCAGTGCACAGCAGGGGCAGCTACCCCTGGGGCAGTCCTTCGATCAATGGCGTGAGGCCGGCCCCTGGCTGGTGCTACTCCTGCTGCCGGTGGCCGCCCTCGCCTTTCGTCGCGGTTGGCTGCTGAGCCTGCTGCTGGTCTGCCTGATCACCCCCAGCCTGGCGCCTCTGCCTGCCGTTGCCGCTGAAACGTCTCCCTCAACAGGGAATTCCACGGCCAATACCACCGGCGCTGCGCAAGCAACGGACGCAGGTATTGCCGAAATTTCACGCGATCTATGGCGTGGTCTCTGGAGCACGGCGGATCAGCAAGGTGCCGCACAATTCCAGGCGCAGCAGTTCGATCAGGCCGCAGGCCACTTCCGCGACCCTGCCTGGCTAGGCAGCGCTCGTTATCGCAGCGGCGATTTCAGTGGTGCCAGCGACAGTTTCCGTGATGCTATAGCGCAGCAGGACAGCGCCGCCAATCACTATAACCTCGGCAATGCCCTGGCCCAGGGCGGTCAGCTCAAGGAAGCGCTCGACGCCTATAAGCAGGCGCTGCAACGTAATCCGCAGCTGGCCGATGCCCAGGCCAATCGCGATTTGGTGGAGCAACTGCTTCAAAAGCAAGAGCAGGGGCAACAACAAAGCTCCCAGTCCGACCAGAACCAGGACGACAATCAGGATCAGAGCCAGAATCCGCAGCAAGGCCAGGAACAACAAGATAACCAGAGTGGCGCCCAGCAGCCGGGCAACGAGTCGCAGCAAGGTGACAGCGACCCGCAGGCAGATAGCCAGCCGCAGGATGGCGGCTCTGAATCAACGCCGGAATCAGAAGCAGATAACCCGACAGACAAGGGCTCGTCCAAGCACGACCAGAACAGCACCGATCAGCCGGAGGCAAACGCCGACAAGGCAACCGGCAGCGAAACCAACAAAAACGCCAAGCAAGCGCCGGGCGATGACCAGAACGAGGTAGCGACGGGCACAGAGCCATCACCCCAACGCTCGCAGGAACTTGAGCGCTGGCTGCGCCAGCTGCCGGATGATCCCGGCGGATTGTTAAGGCGCAAGTTTGAATATGAATATCAGCAAAAGCTGGAGGCCTATCGCCAGGGCCGCTGGACACCACCTGAGGAAACCCGATGGTAAGCATCATCCCGCCGTCACGCACGGTGACCACATTCATTAGCCTGTGCTTAGGCCTGGTGCTGGCGCTGAGCAGCGCCTTGCTGCACGCCGAAAGCCTCAGTGCCAGCGTCGATCGCACCCAGTTGGCGCTGGATGAAACCCTCACCCTGAGCCTGCGCTTTGATTCCCGCGACACCCGCGCCGAGCCGGATATCAGTTCCCTGGAGCCCTTCTTCGAGGTGTTGGGTCGCAGCCAGAGTCGCCAACTGCGCTCCATCAACGGCAAGACCAGCGCCTTTACCCAGTGGCAATACAGCCTGGCACCCAAACAGCTGGGCCAGATTCAGATTCCCGCCTTCCAATTACAGGGCGCACGTAGCGAGGCGCTGCTGGTGCGGGTGACCGAGCCCCAGCTCAGTGCCAATACCCAGGATGCTGACTATTTTCTGGAGCGCGACCTGCAACCCGAAACTCTCTATCCAGGTCAGCAACTGCGTATACGGCTAAGACTCAATAGCGCAGTCGGCTTGTCTGAACTCCAGATCACCCCGCTCACCGTCGAGGGCGCCCGGCTGATAGAGCTGGAGGATCGTCAGTACCAACGCAGCCTCAACGGCCGCCCCTATCTGGTGTACGAAAAGAACTATGCCCTGTTTGCCCAGCAACCCGGTACCCTGGATCTGCCGGCCCAGATGCTCACCGCCATCGAGGGCGCCTCGCGCTCCGTGTTCGACCGTAACCGCGGCCAGACGGTGCGACTGCGTACCCAAGCGCAGCAGATCGAGGTCGCAGCGCCACCGGACAGTGCTGGCGCTGACTGGCTGGCAGCCGACAGCATCAAGCTGAAACAATGGCTAGAAACCGGCGCTACCTCTGTCTACGCTGGTGAGCCTGTCACCCTAAATCTGAGCCTGGAAGCCGAAGGTGCTGATCCTGCACGACTGCCGGGCCTGACGCCGCCTGCACTTGATGGCGTGCGGCTGTACCCGGAGCCCGTCGATGATCAGCAGCAGGTCGGCGCCGATGGCCTGCAGATCAGCCGGACACAGCGCGTCGGCCTGGTTCCCACCCAAGCCGGCACCCTGACTCTGCCGGGCACCCGGATACGCTGGTGGAACAGCCGTAGCGGCACGTTCAGCGAAGCGCGCAGTGAGCCCATTACCCTCACCGTATTACCGCCGCGCCAGGGCAGCCCCTCACCCGCGGCTCAGGCCCACGTAACGGCGCAGAGCGCAGCGACCAATGCCAACACACCTGCCACAAAGGATACAAGCGCCCTGCAGGCACCGCTCAAGGCCTCAATGGCGGACAGCTCAGATGCGTATCCCCTGCTCCTCTGGAGCAATCTGGCCTGGGCCGGTCTTAGTGGCCTGCTGGCCCTGGCATGGTGGCGCGCGCGCCGGCGCCCCGTTATGCCAGCATTGCCCGCCGTTAGCACAAATGACACAGCCAACCGACAGCTCGCCGAACGGCAAATGCAGCATGCCTGTCGGCACGGCAGTCCGTCACAAATCCGCCAGGCAATCCTCGACTGGGCAGATGCCTGTCAGCTCACAGGTAAGCTGCCACCGAGTCTTGCGCGCATCGCCGCGCTGGGCGATACCAGCCTGCAAACCGAACTGGCGGCGCTTGACCGCGCCCTTTTTGCACCCGAAAACGCATCAAGCAACGCACCTGATACCGCGCCTGATACAGCATCAAAAGCCACGACTGCGGTCAATGCTGAGCGGCTGCTAGCGGGATTAAAGGCACTTAATGGCAGCAGCCCTCGAACACAAACCCCGCCAGCCCTGGCTGAACTCTATCCGCAATAGTGGGCCATTAGCCCCCAGACCTGCAGTAGCGCTGTTACCTCGGCGGACGAGCTCTTCCTGCTTGCCATAAAGACTGATAGCGCTATCATACAAAGCCGCAGCAAGGCCCAGCCCCGCTTCTGCACGTAATTTTTTTGGAGGCAAGGCCCATGCTGATCGAGTTTTTTTCCAGCCTCACGCCTGTACTGGTCTGCACCAGCCTTGGCTGGATCCTGAGTAAACGCACCCGGTTGCTGGACAGCCCGGATCTTGGCCAGCTGGTTATGGTTATAGGCCTGCCGAGTCTGCTGCTTAACTCACTGCTGAAGATGGATGCCGGCATAGCCGCGTTGTCGCAGATTATTCTGGCGGCCGGCATCATGCTGGTGATCGCTGCGCTACTGGCCGCATTGACGCTGCGCATGTGCGGCCAACCCATGCAGTTTCTACTGCCAGTGCTGGTGAATCCCAATACCGGCAATCTCGGTATCCCAGTGGTCTTTGCGCTGCTCGGCCCGGAAGCCTTGCCTTATGCCGTGCTGATTTCCACCACCGTGGGCTTGAGCAACTTCACCTTCGGTGCCTGGCTTATGTCGGGCACGCTGAACCCGCGCGCACTCCTGACCAACGGTTCCATCATGGCACTGCTGGTCGGTATGGTGCTGCTGCTTACCGATACCCGGGTACCAGCACCGCTGCTCAATACCCTGGACATGCTGGCCGGCATTACGGTACCTATCATGTTGCTGCTGCTGGGGCGCTCTCTGGGTTCTATCAGCATCCGTACTCTGAGTGACCTGAAGCTGGTCGGCTGCATGAGTGCCGGGCGCGTACTGATCGGCTTCATCTCCGCCTTTGCTGCCATACAGCTGCTCCCGCTGCCGGACATACTGCAAAAAACCCTGCTGATTCAAGCCTGCATGCCAGTGGCCGTACTGAGCTACATGATGGCCACCCAGTATCAGGGCCCCAAGGATCAGGTGGCGGCGATCATTATGCTGTCAACGCCCCTGTCGCTGCTGGCCATCATGCTGCTGTCGGCGTTTTACCTTTAAGCCGTTGCTATTACGTTTAACCGCTAAATTGAGGCGCTAAATCTGTTAGCATGCTGGCCTGAAAAATAGCCGCACAGAGGACGCTGTCGACATGGAAAAAAGCATATTGATCACCGGCTGCTCCAGCGGGATCGGCCACCATGTGGCACTGGGATTGCGTCAGCGCGGTTATCGCGTCTTCGCCACCGCGCGCAAACCAGAAGACGTGGAACACCTTCGCGAGCAAGGATTCGAGACCTGCCAGCTGGATGTAAATGATTCAGACTCCATCGACAGTGCTGTCAACTGGGTGCTTGATCAGACCGGCGGCGGTCTCGACGCCCTGTTTAACAATGCAGGCTTCGGCCAGCCAGGCGCCGTGGAAGACCTGAGCCGCCAGGTACTGCGCGAACAGTTCGAAACCAACCTCTTCGGCGCCCACGAACTGGCCTGCCGGGTACTTCCGGCCATGCGCCGCCAGGGGCACGGCCGCATTATTCAACACAGTTCAGTACTGGGTCTGATTACGCTGAAATACCGGGGTGCCTACAATGCCTCCAAATTTGCTCTCGAAGGCCTTAGTGATACCCTGCGCCAGGAACTGCATGGCACTGGCATTCAGGTATCACTGATAGAAACCGGGCCTGTTATCAGCCACTTTCGCGAAAACGCTTACGCCAAGTTCAAGCTAAACATCGATCGCATCAACAGCCCTCACAGCGCTACTTATGCGGCAGTTGAAGAGCGCCTGGCGGCCCGGGGTGACAGCGGCAAGAAGGATCCCTTCACGCTGCGCCCGGAAGCGGTGCTGATCAAGGTGCTGCACGCACTGGAAGCCAAACAGGCGCGCCCGCGCTATTACGTCACCACACCGACGCATATCTTTGGCACCCTGCGCCGGCTGCTCCCGACCCGGGCGCTGGACTGGATTCTGCGCGCCGTTGCCGACCGTGAAAATCGCTAGGACATTATTAACCCGGCGGGTTAATACATGAAGCAGGGATGCTTCATCATTGGCCGCAGGCCAATGCGAACGCCAGAAAAACCAGCAAGTCCATGCACTTGCGCTAGTTTTTCTGGCGTGACGGGCAAACAGGGAGGGAACCTATTTGTCCACAGGGTTAATAGCCAACCGGGTGGCGCTGGCATTGGGCTTTTCGCTGCAACGAAAGGCCCAATGATAAAGCACCCTTGCTTTATGCATTAATCGACCGAGTTACCGGATCAGCGATCAATCCTGCCGATAGTGTTTTACGGCGACGTTGCAGCAAGATAATCAATGCAAATAAGACCAGCGCCGGTATATAGATCCACTGTTTCGCTGGTTGTACTTGTGGCACGTCTACCGCAGTAATGATCTGATCAAATTCCAGTCCTGCCTTTTGGGCGGGGCTATCAAAGCCTACGTAATCAACAACAGTTTTACCTTTACTGGTTAACAAGGCTAACCCAGCTGAATCTACCCTTGATGCGCCATCTGTCCCCTCGCCTAGTTGCAGGTTGGCCATAAATAGGCGTTCGTTACCCACATCATCTTCACCCTCAACCCAGAAGCGTAATGCAGTTCCTGCGGGCATTGAGTCTGCCGCTTGAACAAGCTGGGTGGGCGCGATTTGCTGATAAGGCGGTACCATTTGATCCATCCAGAAACCCGGACGGAAAAGAGAAAATGCGATTAACATCAATGTCGCCGATTCATACCAGCGACTACGCACAAGAAGGAACCCTTGAGTGGATGCTGTAAATATGAGTATGGCGATGGTAGCAATTATGAAAATTGCTATGCCTTCCAGCCAAGTAACATCGATCAATAATAAATCGGTATTGAAAATGAAAAAGAACGGTAGTACCGCCGTACGCAAGCTGTAGCCAAAGGCTACAAAACCAGTACGAATAGGATCTCCGCCAGATACAGCTGCAGCGGCAAACGAAGCCAAACCGACAGGAGGCGTAACATCAGCCATAATACCGAAGTAAAATACAAACAGGTGAACTGCAATCAGCGGGACTATTAAGCCGGACTCTTGCCCAAGGGTTACAACCACTGGGGCTAATAACGAAGAGACAACAATATAGTTGGCGGTAGTGGGTAACCCCATACCAAGAATAAGGCTCAATATTGCCGTCAGTATCAGCATGAGTAACAAGTTACCCATCGAAAGCATCTCAACCAAATCAGCCAGTACTGATCCAACGCCGGTTTGTGATACTGCACCTACAATGATACCTGCCGTTGCCGTAGCGATACCAATACCAATCATGTTGCGGGCACCCACGATCAAGCCATCAACCAGTTCATTGGCACCTTTTTTCAGTTGAGCAAACAGTCCCCCTTCCTGGCGAAAATATGCCATTAATGGGCGCTGTGTCAGCAGTATAACGATCATCAAAACAGTCGCCCAAAAAGCAGAGAGGCCAGGAGACAAACGTTCAACCATCAGACACCAGACCAGCACAACAACGGGTAGTAGAAAATGCAAACCCGATTTCACCGTTGGCCCCACTTCGGGAAGCTCAATCATTGGCGCGTGAGAACTATCTAATTTGAGGTTGGGCACGAGAGATGCGTAGCGTAACAGGCTAAGGTAAGTGGTTGTTAATAATGCACAAATAACCCATCCAGCATAGTCACCAAAGGCAGGTTTTATCCAGCCAATTCCATAGTAAACGACAGCAGCAATAACAGCCGTTACCATAAACCCGGTCAGCAAGCCGGTCACACGCAAATGCCATGGTTTGATGGCTCCACGACGTGGCAGACCCTGCATATCCAGCTTGAGTGCTTCCAAATGCACGATATAGACCAGCGCAATATATGAGATCAGTGCGGGCAAAAATGCATGTGTAATAACATCCACATAAGAGATACCCACATACTCAACCATCAAAAATGCCGCGGCACCCATGACAGGAGGCATAATCTGTCCGTTAACGGAGGACGCAACTTCAACAGCACCTGCTTTTTCAGCCGAAAAGCCAACACGTTTCATCATAGGAATAGTGAAGGTACCGGTGGTGACCACATTGGCAATGGATGAGCCTGAGATAAGACCCGTAAGACCAGAGGCAACGACCGCCGCTTTAGCTGGTCCGCCACGCATGTGGCCTAATAAAGAGAAGGCTACCTGTATAAAGTAGTTGCCTGCTCCAGCCTTATCCAACAGAGCACCGAACAGAACAAACAGAAATACAAAGCTAGAAGAAACCCCTAGTGCAATACCAAAAACGCCTTCAGTCGTTATCCATTGATGATTAATAAGCTGTTTAAGTGTAACGCCTTTGTGGGCAATGATATCCGGCATATAAGGACCGGCCAGTGAATAGGTCAGGAATATAATGGCCACAATCATCAACGGCGGACCCAGGGTTCTGCGTGCCGCTTCAAGCAACAGCAGGATACCTACAACAGAAACCAACAGATCCTGCATATTGGGAAGACCGGGTCGACCAACGAGTTGATCATAAAACAGGAATATATATGATGCACAAAATGCAGCTATAGCGCTGAGCACCATGTCGCTGATTGGTACACGACGACGCGGCGAGTGGGAAAAAGCAGGATAAGCGGTAAATGCCAGAAAAACAGCAAAGCCCAAATGTATGGCACGGACTTCTGTGTCGTTAAAAACTCCAAAACTGCCAATCATCGGCCAGTCATAGAATGGGAGAGGAGATGCTATCCATAGCTGAAACAGCGACCATAAAAGAGCCGTTCCAAGCAAGAGTTTACCCTGCCACCCCTCAGGAATGCGCGCGCCTGTGTCGTTAGCGGCGACCATCTCCTGAAGTTTTTGATCGTCAATTTTGCTTTGGCTGTTAGGCAAGCTCGTCATATTCAACCCCCCAAAAAAGAATCAGAATAAAAAGAGAGAAGAGATGCCAGGGCATCTCTTCTCGGGTTCTAGATAAATTACATCCAGCCTTTTTCTTTATAATAACGAACCGCTCCATCATGCAGCGGTGCCGACAGACCGTTAGATATCATCTGCTTTGGGTCCAAATTTGCAAATGCAGGGTGTAGACGTTTAAAGTTTTCAAAATTATCGAAAACCGCTTTAACTATCATGTAAACTGTATCGGCATCAACCTGCGATGAAGAAACCATTGTTGCCGCGTTACCAAAGGTATCTATATCGTTATCATTACCATTGTAAAGCCCACCCTTTATAACTGCTGGAGCATAGAAGTCATTTTCAGCAATTAGTTTATCGATCACAGGGCCGGTTACTGGAATAATTTTTGTATCACAAGATGTCGTAGCTTCCTTAATAATGCCGGAAGGATGGCCTACATTCGACAATATAACATCGAGTTTATTATCACAGAGCGCCTGCGATTGTTCAGATGATTTCAGCTCTGCCGCCAGCTTGAACGAATCAACGGTCCAGCCTTTCTCTGCCATGATTACTTCCATGGTGCCACGGGTACCTGAACCTGGGTTGTTAAGGTTAACGCGTTTACCAACTAGGTCATCAAAGGTTTCAACACCTGAATCTGCACGAGCAACAACCGTGAACGGCTCACTATGAAGGGAAAACAAAGCGCGCAGGTCTTCAAATTTACCTTGTTCGATGAAAGACTCATGCTCACTGCCGTTAAGTGCATAGAACTGCCAATCTGATTGAGCAACTCCCAGATCAAGACTGCCTTGACGGATTGCATTGATATTCGCAACTGACCCTCCCGTGGAGGGTGCTGTACACTTAATACCGTGATCTTCAGAACCACGGTTCACCAGGCGACACATAGACTGACCAACGACATAGTAAACACCGGTCTGACCGCCAGTACCGATAGTTACATATTTTTGATCCGCGTTCGCTGCCGTAATACTAAGAGAGGTAGCCAGACCGATTGCCGTAGAAATAATAATATTTGATAGTTTGTTTTTTACTGACATTGAGTGAATCCTTATTTTCGACTGAAGTTTTATTTTCTATATTATTTTAATATTTCCAGAAGGTTTTCCAGAAAAGTTCTCACCTCCTCTTCGGTGTTATAATGCGCGAACGATACACGCGCCACAGATTCGATTCCGAGCGGCCTAAGGATATTACCGGAATAGATATCACTGGAACGCGTATGAATCCGTATTCCTCGATCACCCAGCAATTCAACCAAATTGGCTGTTTCCATGTTTTCTACGCAAAATGAAACAACACCTTCGCGCTGATTAATGTCAGTAGTGCCAACCACAGTTACACCCTGCATACCAAGCAGGCCACAGTGTTCGGCGTTGCCGTTTAATAGCATTGAAATCAAAGCACGCTCGTGCTGCAGCATCACCTTGCCCGCAGCATGAAGTTGGTCTCTGGTTCCTGCTTCCTGGGTAAACTGCTTGCCCAACCAAGCCAGATATTTGACGACCTCGGTAATAGCAGCCAATGCGGACGGGTCACGACTACCCAGCTCCCAGACATTATTAGGTTTACCTATCAAACGGTCATGGGGGATAACACTCATTCGATCGGACAGCCAGGCGTAACCGTTATTGAATTTTGAGTACACCTTGTATAGCGACAAAACGTAAGCATCTGCGCCGTAAGCTTCAACATCCAGGTAGCCGTGGGGGGCATGCTGTATACCATCAACAATCACATAACACTCAGGTGCAATGGCTCGAATCGCGTCAATGATTGCCTTGATATCCATGACCACGCCGGTCACGGGATTCGTGTGAATAACCGTGGCAACCCTTGTATCGGGGCGAACGCAGGATGCGTAGTCCGCCGCACTGACAACGCCGCTTCGAGTGTCGAAGGGGACTTCAATCCATTCTCTGGAAGTATTCTCTGCCCAGATTTGAGTAGCACTGTAGGTCGATGGATGCTCAACCGAACTGGACAAAATTGAGCCCCCTTCCGGTGATGCAAGTACCGCACTTCGTACCAGGCGGAAAAGGCATTCGGTACCTGTTTCCCCACCGAAGACAACGCCACTCTTTGCGCCAAAAAGCAGCTTCAGATTTTCCAGACCTTCCTCAACGACAGAGCTCATCGCTTTGGAGGCTGCATTATTTCGATGCTCATTATCCGGGACTGCGCCTAATTCCGCAGTACGTTCAATGACAGACTTCAGGGTCAGGGATCCACCCGCACTTTCAAAATAAATCCGCTTACCGGCATAGGGGCAATGCTCGGTATGATGAAATTGTGACCGGATCTGTTCCAGCAGGTCCAAGTCCAGTGGCGAAGTGATTGGCTCTTGATTGGATTCCGCGTGGGCGTTGTTCATGGATAAATCCTGCTGATTGCTGGGGTAGATGTCATTGAACCCGTGCTCGACCGGGTTTTTCCTGGTGCTGTACTGCATTGATGTTCAGTCTAAAAAAGTAGAAACATAATAAAAAGCGAATAGTTGGAATAAGACTAAATAACTTTTTTTCATCTATAATGCATGCCTTTCACCGGCACTTGTAACGCCCATCCTCTGCCCCCCAGTGGGGTCAACTACAAGCCACCCACGTAACATCAAAAAATGTGATGCGCTTTTAAGTTGGATTATTGATTTTTGGAAAGTATCATATGGAAATTCTGTGACGATACAGCGCTTATACCTGTCACAGAGGATTATCTGACTTGACACTGCCCGAGTTGAATAATGAAATTTTCGGAATAACCAAAAGCGACCAGGCCATGATTACATTCAAACAGATTGAAGCTTTGTACTGGATATCGGAGCTGGGCAACTTTGCAGCAGCAGCTGAAAAGCTGCATACGACCCAATCCGCAATTTCCAAGCGTGTCAACGAGCTGGAAGCCGCTTTTGGCATGTCCGTGTTTGATCGTTCTCGCCGCAGTGCCAGGCTTACGGAAAAAGGCAAAGAACTGTTAATTATGGCGAAGGATCTGATTGAGATGCGAGACCAGATGCTTGAACGTATGGCTAATCCGGCAGTTCTGCATAAACGCTTTCGAATTGGTGTCACTGAACTAACGGCGCTGACCTGGTTACCAAAATTGGTGAAACTGATCGAACGGAACTATCCTCGGCTAATTCTTGAGCCGCAGGTTGAGCTGAGCTCAGCACTCTTCGATAAGATGAGCGATGATTCACTAGATTTTATTATCGTCCCTGACGTGCATGAAGACGTACGTTTTAGGGTACAACCACTAGGGTCCGTGGAAAATGTCTGGATGTGTACCCCTGATTACACAGATATTCAGGGGCCAATAGAATTACAGGATATTGCACAATTTAATGTGCTGATGCAGGGCTCCCGCTCGGGTACAGGGCTGATCTACGATCAATGGTTTTTTCAAAACAAAGTGAATATTAGCCAAACTCTGATCAGCAACAATCTGGTTGCACAGATAGGTCTAACATTATCCGGCTTTGGCATTTCCTACCTGCCCCTAGAAGCAATGACGTCATTAATAGAACAAGGACAGCTTCGGACACTGGACATTAACCCAAAGCTGCCTCAGATCAGTTATGCAGCGATCTATCGTTCCGATCGAGACTCACAACTTTACAAAGACGTAGCCAATTACGCTAAACAGGCCTGTGATTTTAGTCGTTTCCTGCTAAGTGGTCATTAACCTTAAGTGTTTCCCACTTTGGGCCACGATAATTTTTAAAGCTATTCATTTTAAAAATACAGATTTTTCTATAGGCTGATTTTATCAGATAATAGTCAGCACTCCTGAACAGGAAATCAGGATCTCTGTAGTCATATTTACTTCCAGCCCCACCAGATAAAAAAGGCAGCCCAAAGGCTGCCTTTTCTCTAACCGCTTTCTGCTTCTAATATCAGACTCTAAATATATTGATTGCACATAGATCTCAGCAACCCTTTTTAGGATGACATTTTACGCTACCGTCGCCACCCTTGCCTGCCAAGGACACTGACACCGTTGCCTGAGCCGTGAGGGCCCCATCGGTGATGGTATAGGTGAAGGTATCGCCACCGCGCCTGCTGCCACGACTGTAAACCAGTTGAGTACCATCGGCGCTCAGCTCCACGCTGCCCTTGCCGCCCTGAGTCCAGCTCAAAATGCTGATGGTATCGCCGTCGATATCCGAGTCGTTCGCCAGTACCGCAATGCTAACGGCGCTGTCTTTGGCCACTTCAGCACTGTCATCCAGCGCCACTGGGGCAGTGTTTGCCGACACTGCCGTAACGCTGACACTTACCCATGCCGATCCCGAAAGGTCCTTGCCATCGGTAGCTACATAGGAAAAGCCATCCGTACCACTGAAGCCGGCATTGGGTACGTAGCGCAGGCTGGCGCCTTCGGCAATTACCGAGCCATTGCTGGCCTGGGTAAAGGATGCCACGCTCAGGCTGTCGCCATCGGCGTCGCTGTCATTGCTGAGTACATTGATCGTTACGCCTTCGGCTTCCAGTGTGCTGGCAGTATCATCCTGCGCCACCGGTGCCTGATTGGGCGCAGGGGCTGTAGTGGCGCTGGCCATGGGTGACCAGGCCGTCATGTTGCCGCTACCATCCCGAGCCCGGGCCTGAAAGCTGTAAAGCGTAGCCGCACTCAGCCCCGTAGCGCTGAACTGGTTGCTGCCCTGCCAGGCACTGGTGGCACAACCTGCCCCGGTACTGGCAGTGCATTGAAACTGATACTCCACCACGCCTGAGTCATCAGTGGCCACACTCGTGGCCATGTCGATCTGAGTGCTGTTGATGGCAGCCGGCACCGAGACCCAGGTCATGGGATCGGGTGTAGGTGCGGTGATATCAACATCGCCACCGGGCACAGTACCGGTAATGAAGTACATCCCCAGACTTCCATAGTCACTGTAGGGAACCTGAGTATTGCCGACACCCGTTATGGCCAGGTAATAACGCCCCTGGGCCACAGTGGTATCGATACGCGCCAGGGTTTCATCCAGGGGATCACTGCTGACCAGCGGATTGCCCAATGCATCGTAAAGGGTTGCCTCTATATCCAGGTTGGCACCACGACGCGAGCTGCGATAAAACGCATCCCAGGCCGGCGTAATATTGAGAGACAAGGCCCCGGCGCCACTGTCGAACCAGAACACATCACTATCGGTGCGGGTTTCAATAACGCCCTTGTTGGCGCTGTCGCTGTTGTGCGGATCCATTTCGGGGGTCGTTACAAACACAGTGCCATTGGCATCCAGCGCCAGGGCACTGGCGGTTCCGCGACTGTCGCCATGGTCATCATCGCGGTAGCCCAAACGATCACCGATGGCCTGCAGGTCATCCTGGGTATTGTTGGCATCCAGGTACTCGCCGGCACTCCACTGGGTAACATTCTGGTAGTAGCCCACACCCATGATGGGGGCCCAGGACACAGCGCCGCTGCCATGGCCTCTGTAGTAACTTTCGGTACTGCTGCCATCGTGAGCCAGGCTCAGGTTATGACCGAACTCGTGGCTCGCGGCCTCAGCAATATAAGGGCTGAAGGATGCCAAATTCTCGTAATACACCAGCGCCGGCTGATAATTCGTATAGTTGGAATAGCCCCAGACACCTACATAAGCCACGCCGCCGCCGCCATTTGCGGGCATCGCTGCGCCCGTTTCGTCGGTGTTGGGGGTAATCAGCACATGCCCCACCAAAGGCCCAAACTGACCCGGATCCTCGGTGGTCACGTCTATATCAAAAGGTGCCATATCCTCGGCCACACGGTGCCAAATTTCAGCAATGGCGGCGCGCTCCGCATCACTGAAAGTACTGCCATCAGCGTCGGTACTGTAGGGTTTTGCATAGTAAGTCGATGCCCCTGAATTCCAGGCCGTCCCGGTAATGTCATGGCCATCAAAATCAAGAAATACCACGCGCTCAGCCCCCGGCCGACTGTGTAGCGAAAAGCTGTCCTGGCCCGCGACAGAGAGTAGCAGTGCGCTGTCGACAAGGGCCGTTTCGGCACTATCGGTGTCAATATCAGGCGGGGCTGGCAACTCGGTGTCGCTGTAATAGACCCCGCCCTCGTTATCTATCTGCAGGTAAGCATAATCCTGTTCCGGAATTTCGAAACGCTGCAGCCACAAAAGTGCACGCTCCTGAGCGACCTGCGGCAGCGACTCTATGCGCTGGCGCAGCCGCCCTGGTGGCAGGCCCTGGCCATTTCTGGCCACCGGCAACTCACCCGCAGAAAGCTCACCGGGCGAGGCGCCCTGCCATGCCCCGGATGAGTTTGCAGGCGCAGCCTGCACTGCGCTTACGGCAATTGCCATAAGCAGCCCCGTCGCTGGCGCCCCAATGAATGTTGTTATTTTTGTTCGTGCTTTCATGCTGAAATCCCCATGCCATGCTCGCCCTGCCTGGCGCACACACATCCAATGTCGGTTCGGATCAGATCTGTCCCTGCCATCCGAATTAACCCACTAATTGGCAACGCCCGAAGCCCGACTGGTCCTACCGGTAACTACCCGGCAACACAGGCACTGCGACGCTTACCCTGGCTAGGTAGGCAGCAATAAGCATTCCAATTCCGCAGGAATATATTTAAGCAATTGAAACAAGTGTTTAGGTCTAACGGGCAGAGGCGCCATGGCAAGGCCATAGCATTTTGCAATTGCGTATTGCCAATATGGGCTGCGCTTTCGCAGTTTACCTGTGCCTATGGGCAACTATGCAAAACAGAATAAAAAGCCGGACACAGGGCCCGGCTATTGCCTTAAAGCACGCATTAAAAGAGCACCAGATTTAGCCTTGCGCGTGCGGCTGACGGCGATTCAGAATGGCTTCAATCTCGGCCACGCTGGCGGGATCATCAATGGTGGATGGCACGCTGTAATCCTGGCCATCTGCGATCTGGCGCAGCAGCTTGCGCAGAATCTTGCCGGAGCGGGTTTTGGGAAGGCGCTGCACCACCACCGCCCGCTTGAAACAGGCCACGGCGCCGATCACCTGACGCACACTGGCCACCAGCTCCGCTTCAAGCTGGGCTTCATCCAGCTCCACGCCGTCTTTCAGCAGTACCAGCCCCACCGGCTGCTGCCCCTTGAGGTCATCATGCACGCCTATCACGGCGCACTCCGCCACCGCAGGATGGGCGGCAACGATCTCCTCCATCTCGCCGGTGGACAGACGGTGGCCTGCAACGTTTATCACGTCGTCGGTACGCCCCATGATGAACACATAACCGTCTGTATCCTTGTAGCCGCCATCACCGGACGAGTAATAGCCCGGATAATCCGCCAAATAGCCCGATTTGAAACGCTCGAAGTCGCCCCAGATAGTGGGCAGGCAGCCCGGCGGCAAGGGCAACTTGAGGGCAAGAATGCCCTGCTCGCCGGCCGGCAGCTCATCACCCTCGGGGCCCAGAATCTGCACGTTATAGCCCGGCACCGGCACCGTGGAGGAGCCAGGTTTGGCTGGCAGCATTTCGATACCGACAGGGTTGGCGCAGATCGCCCAACCCGATTCTGTCTGCCACCAGTGATCCACCACCGGCAGGCCGGTAATGTCCCGCGTCCACTCATAGGTTGACGGATCCAGCCGCTCACCGGCCATAAAGATGGTTTCCAGCTTCGACAGGTCATGCTGCTGTAACAGCTGCCCTTCGGGGTCTTCTTTCTTGATGGCCCGAAACGCCGTGGGGGCGGCAAAGAGCGCCTTGACGCCATGTTCGGCGCAAACACGCCAAAAAGCACCGGCATCCGGGGTGCGTACCGGCTTGCCTTCGTACACCAGGGTGGTGCACCCGGCCAGCAAGGGGCCGTACACAATATAGGAATGCCCCACCACCCAACCGACATCCGAGGCGGCCCAGAAGACATCGCCGGGGTTCATGTTGTAGATGGCTTTCATCGAATACTTCAGTGCCACCGCATGACCGCCATTGTCCCGTACCACGCCCTTGGGCTTGCCGGTGGTGCCGGAGGTATAAAGGATATAGAGCGGATCCGTCGCCTTGACCGGCACGCAGTCCGCCGGCGTCGCCTGCGCCATGGCAGCGTGCCAGTCGAGGTCGCGCCCCGCCAGCAGCTCGGCGGCAACTTCGGGCCGCTGCAACACCACACAGGCGTTTGGCTTATGCGCGGCGCGCGCCAGGGCATCATCCAGCAGCGGTTTGTAGGGAATGACTTTGGCGATCTCGATGCCACAGGATGCAGACACAACTACCCGCGGGCAAGCATCATCGATGCGCACGGCGAGCTCAGGTGCAGCAAAGCCGCCGAACACCACCGAATGCACGGCGCCAAGACGCGCTACCGCCAGCATGGCAACCACGGCTTCTGCGATCATCGGCATGTAGATCAGCACCCGATCCCCCTTGACCACGCCCTGGGCACTGAGCACGCCGGCAAAACGTGCCACCTGATCACGCAGCTCTGTATAGCTGTAGCGCTTTTGAGTGCCGGTCACGGGCGAGTCGAAGATCAGCGCCGTCTGATCACCCCGCCCCTGCTCAACATGAATATCCAGAGCGAGATAACAGGTATTCAGCTCGCCATCGGCAAACCAGCGATCCACTCCATTTTCATCTCTGGACAGTATCTGTTGCGGCGCCTTGAACCACTTGAGCGCTGCGGCCTTGTCGCTCCAGAACGCCTGCGGATTGTCGATGGATCTTGCGTACTCCGCCTGATAAGTCATGCTGAACCCCTTTATTGTTGTCACCTGCCCTGCTAGAGAAAATCATCAAAGTGTCGACAATAACCCCTAAGCCCGGTTCACAGCTTAATCAATAACACGCCTTTATCAACCTAGACAAAAGGCTATACCCGCGCACCTCCTACCTTTCCGGCCACCAAATTACTCAAACAAGCCGCAGGGAGATGGCGAAGTGTCGACAGTTTGCGCTGCCGGGACATACACGGGGCAAGAAAACACGACAGCGTGCAGGCGCAGGCCCGCACGCTGCGCTACAGCAGCGTAGTTCAGGGAAGCTGAAAAGGCGGGGTGTCAGTCAGCGGAAACAGAGGTCAGGCGCGCAAGCTCGACCATATCGTCATTATCAGCCAGGGTGCCGACAATTTCGCGCTGCTCGTCGAGCACATAACGCAGCACTGCATCGGTGGTCAACGGATTGGCCAGCACCACCCGAAACACCGTAATGGCATGGCGAGCGTAACAGTCCGGCGTTAACCGGGTACGGGAGACGAAGGCCTTGCCCAGTTCACGCTGGGTCTTCTGAATGGTGCGGGTAATGCGACTGAGCACATCGTTAATCTCGATACTGCGCGCGGCATCGGCATCACGCAGCGCCGCCTGTACCTGGGCCGGCACCCAGCGATAGGTCAGAATATTGAGCTCAGGGGCTGATACCAGCTCAAAGTCATCCAGCGACTCGATGCGATCAGCAAAGCGCTGCGCCAATTCGATGCCATTGTCGATCAGCATCGCATAGCCGCGCCGGCCGATAATCTTCAGCGCTGAGTGCACCAGCATCGCCATGCCCGGACGCGAGCCTTCCAGGGTGGCGCTGCCAAGGTCCTTGGAGCCCTTGCGAATAATGTACTGGGCATGATGTTCGATACTGTTCAGCGCCGAAGGGTCACGGAACAACACCAGACCAACGCCCATGGGAACATAAAGTTGCTTGTGGGCATCGATGGTCACGGAGTCTGCCCGCTCAATGCCCTTGAGGCGCCCACGGTAGCGCTCGGAAAACAGCGTGGGTGCGCCCCAGGCGCCGTCTACATGGAAGTGAATGCCATGTTCTTCAGCGATATCGGCGAGTTGGTCCAGCGGATCTATATTGCCGGTTTCGGTGGTACCGGCCACGCCGACCAGCGCAAAGGGGCGGATATTCTGCTGCTGCAGTTGCTTGAGCTTGGCCCGCAGCGCATCCGGGCGAATCCGGTTCTGGCCGTCGGTTTCAACCGCCACTATCTGGTCACGGCCTATCCCCAGCACATCCGCGGCCTTTGACAGTGAATAATGGCCGCGCTCGGACACCAGCACCGCCGTGCCTTCACAACCGTAATGGCGCATGGCAGCAAAGACACCACTGCGGGTGATGCCGGGGAACTCACCGTCCGGGCCAAAGGCGCGATTGCGCGCCGCCCAGAGCGCGGTGATGTTGGCAACGGTGCCACCGGAACAAATGGCACCCAGATGACGATGACTGTCGTGCAGCCAGCGGCCGTAGAAATCGTCCGGCTGGTCGTACACCAGTCGGTGCAGCATACCCAGTACCTGGCGTTCCAGCGGCGTAAAGGCCTTGGAGGTTTCAGTTTTCACCAGGTTCTGGTTCAGGGCGATCATGATCTTGGACAGCGGGATCATGAAATACGGCAAGGCCGAGGTCATGTGACCGACAAAACTGGGCGATGAGGTATGCACCGACTGCGCCACCACCTTGTCGAGCAGGAACTGCGCCTGTTCGGAGACATAAACCGGCTGCTCCGGGATCAGGGTGTCACTGAAATCCTGCTCGATTTTGACCAGATCCGTCTCTTCGGCAACGATATTGTCCTGCAGAAAACCGGCAAGGTTGGCGGAAATATCATTCTCCAGCCGGCTCAGGGTCGAACCGGGCGCTTCGGGAACTGTGAAAATCCGCAACAGGTTTTCCATGCTGACCGCGGCTGCCTTCGAATTTGTATTCATGGATTATCGCTACCTTTGCCAAAGCAAGTCTGCTGCCTCGCCTACCCGCAGCACGCTGTTGATCCGAGCTACCCGCCGGAGCGGGTCAGACGGGCTGATGAACAGCCAGCCGGCCTTTTGTGCGGTGCACATAATACTCGACTCATCGCCCGGAAAGAAATACGAAACAAATCCAGCCTTCAAAGGCCCCCTAAATCAGTTTTTTTCAACTGTTCATGAACAGCCCTCAGGAAAAGAGGCAAGCTTTTGATTTACAATAGCGATCTTCGTAATGGATCGACAGAGTATTGGGGCCGAACAGGTGACAGACGTGAACACTTTCAAGACACTGCAGGACACGCTCAGAAAACGCATCATGATCATTGATGGCGGCATGGGCACCATGATCCAGCAGTACAAACTTGAAGAGCAGGATTATCGCGGCAGTCGCTTTGCCGACTGGCATACGGACGTCAAGGGTAACAACGACCTGCTGACCCTGACGCAGCCAGACCTTATCGCCGATATCTATCGCGGCTACCTGGAGGCCGGCGCCGATATACTGGAAACCAATACCTTCAACTCCACTACCATCGCCATGGCCGATTACGACATGGAGTCGATCAGCTATGAGATCAACCGCGCAGGCGCAGCACTGGCCCGCAAGGTCTGCGACGAAATCCAGCTGAAGACACCGCATCGCCCGCGCTATGTCGCAGGTGTGCTGGGCCCAACCAACCGCACCTGTTCCATCTCGCCGGATGTCAACGATCCTGGCTTTCGCAACGTCAGCTTCGATGAGTTGGTAGATGCCTATGTTGAGTCTACCGATGCCCTGGTACAGGGTGGCGCCGATATCATTCTGATCGAAACCATTTTCGATACCCTGAATGCCAAGGCTGCGATCTTCGCGGTAGAAAAATACTTCGATGACAACGGCGTGCGCCTGCCGGTGATGATCTCCGGCACCATTACCGATGCCTCGGGCCGTACCCTCTCCGGCCAGACCACCGAAGCCTTTTGGAACTCCATCCGCCACGCACGGCCTATTTCCGTGGGCCTGAACTGCGCTCTGGGGCCCAAGGAACTGCGTCAGTATGTGGAGGAACTCTCCCGTATCGCCGACACCTTTGTCTCGGTACACCCCAACGCGGGCCTGCCCAACGCCTTTGGCGAATACGACGAAACCCCGGAAGAAATGGCCGAGGAAATCGGCGAGTGGGCTCAGTCAGGCTTCCTGAACCTGGTGGGTGGCTGCTGCGGCACCACGCCTGAACACATTCGCGCCATCCGCGAAGCGGTCGAACACGAAGACCCGCGCGTGATTCCGGACATCAAGCCCGAATGTCGCCTGGCGGGCCTGGAGCCCATGAACATCGGCGCCGAATCGCTCTTCGTCAACGTCGGCGAACGCACCAACGTTACCGGTTCTGCGGTATTCAAGCGCCTGATCAAGGAAGGCGATTACGAAACCGCGCTGGATGTAGCCCGCCAGCAGGTGGAGAACGGCGCCCAGATCATCGATATCAACATGGATGAGGGCATGCTGGACGCCGTGGCCGCCATGGAGCGTTTCCTCAAGCTGATCGCCTCTGAGCCGGATATTTCCCGCGTGCCGATCATGATCGACTCCTCCAAGTGGGAAGTGCTGGAAGCCGGCCTCAAGTGTCTGCAGGGCAAGGGCGTGGTCAACTCCATCTCTATGAAGGAAGGCGAGGAAAACTTTATCGCCCAGGCCCGCCTGGTCCGCCGCTACGGCGCCGCTGTTATCGTTATGGCCTTCGACGAAGACGGCCAGGCCGACACCTTCGCGCGCAAGACGGAAATCTGCGAGCGCTCCTACCGCATTCTGGTAGACAAGGTCGGCTTCGACCCCGAAGACATCATTTTCGACCCCAACATCTTCGCCATCGCCACCGGCATCGACGAACACAACAACTACGCCGTGGACTTTATCGAGGCCACCGGCTGGATCAAGCAGAACCTGCCCCACGCCAAGATTTCCGGCGGCGTGTCCAACGTGTCTTTCTCGTTCCGTGGCAACAACCCGGTGCGCGAAGCCATTCACTGCGTCTTCCTGTACCACGCCATCCAGCAAGGCATGGACATGGGTATCGTCAACGCCGGTCAGCTGGCGATCTATGATGACCTGCCAGAAGAGCTGCGCGAGCGGGTGGAGGATGTCGTCCTCAATCGCCGCGAGGACGGCACTGAGCGCATGCTGGAAATCGCCGAGAAATACCGCGGTGACGGTGCCGCCGCCGAAGCGCCTGAAGCGGCCGAATGGCGCTCCTGGGATGTGAATCGCCGCCTCAGCCATTCGCTGGTAAAAGGCATCACCGAGTTTATTGATGAGGACGTTGAAGAAGCCCGCCTGAATCATGAAAGGCCCATCGAAGTCATCGAAGGTCCGCTGATGGATGGCATGGGCATCGTCGGCGATCTGTTCGGTGCCGGCAAGATGTTCCTGCCCCAGGTGGTGAAATCCGCCCGCGTGATGAAAAAGGCCGTGGCCTACCTGATGCCCTTTATCGAGGCCAGCAAGGCGGATAACGTCAGCAGCTCCGCCGGCAAGGTGGTGATGGCAACAGTGAAGGGCGACGTGCACGACATCGGCAAGAACATCGTCGGCGTGGTGCTGCAGTGCAACAACTTCGAGATTATCGATCTTGGCGTCATGGTCTCTTCCGAGAAGATCCTGCAGACCGCGCGGGACGAAAACGCCGACCTTATCGGTCTGTCTGGCCTGATCACCCCGTCGCTGGATGAAATGGTACACGTGGCCAAGGAAATGGAACGCCAAGGCTTTTCCATTCCGTTGCTGATCGGCGGCGCCACCACCTCCAAGGCCCATACGGCGGTGAAGATCGAGAAAGGCTACAAGCGCGATCAGGTGGTGCATGTGACCAACGCCTCCCGCGCCGTGGGCGTGGCCTCTGCCCTGCTGTCTGACAGCCGCAAGGCCGACTACGTGAAGGAAGTGCAGGAAGAGTACGAGGCCATTCGCGAGCGCCACGCCGCCCGCCAGAACGACAAGCGCCGCGTCTCCCTGCCCGCAGCAAGGGCCAACAAGTTTGCCATCGACTGGGACGCCTACACACCGCCGGTACCCAAACAGCTGGGGATCCAGGTGTTCGAGGACTACGACCTGACGGAACTGGTCGATTACATCGACTGGACGCCCTTCTTCCAGGCCTGGGAACTGGCCGGGCGCTTTCCGCGCATTCTCAACGATGAGGTGGTGGGCGAAGAAGCCACACGCCTGTACGGCGATGCCCAGGCCATGCTCAAGCGCCTGGTGGACGAAAAACGCCTGCAGGCCCGGGCCGTGTTCGGCCTCTTCCCGGCCAACAGCGTGGGTGACGACGATATCGAACTCTACACCGATGACAGCCGCACCCAAGTGCTGACAACACTGCATCACCTGCGCCAGCAGACCGAAAAGGTCGCCGGCAAGGCGCACATGTGTCTGACCGACTTTGTGGCGCCCAAATCCAGCGGCAAGAAGGACTACTACGGTGCCTTCGCCGTGAGCACCGGTTTTGGGGTCGATGAACTGGTGGCGCACTACGAAGCCGATCACGATGACTACAACAGCATCATGGTCAAGGCCCTGGCCGACCGCCTGGCCGAAGCCTTCGCCGAGCGCCTGCACAAGCGTGTGCGCCAGGAATACTGGGGCTATGCACCGGACGAGGCGCTGGATAACGAAGCCCTGATCCGTGAGAAATACCAGGGCATACGCCCGGCACCGGGCTACCCCGCCTGCCCCGACCACACGGAAAAGGCTCTGATGTGGGAGCTGCTGGACGTAGAAAAGAACACCGGCATCATCATCACCGAGTCCTACGCCATGCTGCCCACGGCGGCGGTCAGCGGCTGGTACTTCAGCCATCCCCAGGCGCAGTACTTCGGCGTCGCCAAGATCGGTGAAGACCAGGTGTCGGACTACGCCCACAGAACCGGCATGGAGCAGACAGTAGCCGAACGCTGGCTCTCGCCGAATCTGGGATATGAGCCGGATGAGAATTGATTGAAATAAAAAGCTGTCAGCCTCGAGCTATCAGCTGTAAGTTCTGAGCTTTAAGCTGAAAGACAAAAAAGCCCCGGCAGCAATGCCGGGTTTTTTTATATACGCCAGATGGGCAATCAGATTGTTTCATTCCAAGCAGACGTCGATCACACCTTGTCAGGCGGCGATTATCAAGCATGCGGAAGTATCCTGCCCATCGCAGTGATTTAAATAGCTCTCCTAAAGAAATCTAAAGTTTCAGTTACCGGCGCGTGGTACTGATTTAATTATTACGATTTCATATCCTATCGCAGTATGAGCAAAGCGGAGCCTTCTCATCTGTACGAATGTTGGGCGCGTCGCAACGCCCCCTTGCCCGACTTACCGCCTCTGCCCGACCACTTTCACCAAGTGGATGTGGTGCAGCGAAGCGAAACCCATCAATCGGGGGCTCATTGCTGGGTTGCCCCCCTTCGATGGCCATAAAAAGCAACGCCTCGATCAGTATCGCGCCCGGCGCCTCAGACGCGTTCTTGATTGATCTGTAAATTTTTGATTAATTCTCCAGACCGCTTGGCTTCCCAGTAGCCGTCCCTTATTTCCTTTGCCATATTTTTACCAATGCTCACACCACAACTAAGAATAAGACCGTCACACACAAGTTTATTTGTATAGGGAATGATTGCAGTTTCGATAACGCTGTAATCACCAATAAGTTCTTCTAGGGGCGTTGTCAGCGCGGCAACCTGGTAGTATTTTCCAGTGTCGATGCTTTTAAGGATGTAGCCTTTCTGGTACTTTTTCAAATAAACAAATTTGCCAAAAATGCCTGATTTTATTGAATTAAAAAAGTCGATACCCACTATGTCTGTGATGCCTTCTTCAAGGTCTTCGTTATCCTTAAATATTAGCGGCCTTAAAAATCCATATCCCTTGAATCCATCCGGTTCAGCACCACCATTCAAGAAAACCATTACCGCTTTGTAGTGATATAAAAACAAATCTGCCAATTTTTTATCTATGAGCATTTCTCGATCTCTAGCCCGGATTTTTCATAAATGGAGGCGAGCCTCGTTTAACCTTTTTATGTAAAAGGAGTTCGCCAATAACGCTTCGTACGAAGCTTAGACGAGCGCCCATGCGGGATTCTACCCAAAATCAGCTGCGTTTTCCTACCATTGCCGGTTTCACCCTGCGCACTGACGTCCAAGGCGGCGCGCTCATGAACGATTTTTGCCCCCTGCTACTCTGTGGTGTCGAACAGCAGTGCGGGCTGATCGGGTATCGACCGCCTCGCGAAAGCGATCCATCTTATGGAGCTGGCGAGCACTGGCGTCATTGTGCGATCAGGCCTGAAAGGTCGATACAGGGACTATATCGACGCCGATTACATGGATGTGCACTCCTTACCTTGAAGGCCGGCCGCCCGCACTCTGGAATGCAGAGCGCAGCAAGAAGGCTTCATAGGTGCGTATTCTTCAAGTTAAAGATCCTTGGTTACTTTCATTGGCGCGAACAAAAAACGTAACGCGCCAGCAAGACGCAACACAAGCCATTATGCGCTTGCAAAAAATTATCTCGCGGCGGCCACTATTAACCCGGTGGACAAATAGGTTCCCTTCCTATTTGTCCGTCACGCCAGAAAAACTAGCGCAAGTGCATG